>CAYQEC010000001.1:0-91715 GCA_964416425.1 uncultured Acidimicrobiaceae bacterium
GTTTAGGTCCTGGTGGGCGCAAGCCCTTGTGGGTTCGAGTCCCACCGCCCGCACCATTGCCGCCGCAGAAGGTTCTCAGCCCCGGTCGTTCGTGGCCCCGGTCCCCGTCGAGCCCTATCCGGTCACGTTGAAGTACACCGTGAGCAACGTCTCCTCGCAGTCCGAACTCGCGGCCACGGTACGGCACAATACGCCGTGATACTCTCCCGTCGCCGCCCCGGAGATGGGCATCGCGGGCGTCACCGCGGTCAAGAACATCCCGTCGTATTCATAATCGATCGAGGTTCCGGGAACCTGCGATCCCTCCGAATCGAACCAGCGGAAGCGCCACTGCTCGTACTCAACGAGACATTTCCACGGCTCGATCGGATCGGGAATGCAGTAGTCGGGGGGCAGGAGAGAGGCCTCGATCCTGACTTGGGCCTCGGCGGCCGCCTGCGGGTAGGAACAGGTACCCGTCGAGCTGGAGCATCCGAGGAACGCCCAGCCGCTCCCCGACTGCGGGTGATCCGTCCCGGGCAGCGTGGTCGTCGTCGTCGTCGTGTCATCCGGCGGGGGCGGAGTGATCGGCGTCAGCCCCAGAGCCCTCGTGAGGAACGACGCCATCTGATCCCGCTTGACGAGATCGCCGGGACAATAGAGGTCGTTCGTGGGCGGGTTGCATCCCAACGTGACCCCGGCCTGGGCGATTGCGTTGATGTCCGCCTCGAAGACCGAAGCATCGTCGTCCGTGAAGTAGTCGGTATCGGCACCCGGATAGGCGAAAGCCCGGCGTAGGAACGCCGCCATCTGCCCCCGGGTGACATAACCCTCGGGACAGAATCGATCGTTGTCCGGCGGATTGCAGCCCAGGGTGATCCCGGCGGCGGCCAGCCTGGCGATGTCCTCTTCGAAGATCGAAGCGTCGTCGTCGACGAACGAGTTGCCGCCTCCATCGTCGGTCAGGCCCAGAGCCCGCACCAGGAATGCCGCCATCTGGCCGCGGCTCACGGATGCATCGGGACAGAATCGGTCATTGACGGGAGGATTGCAGCCCCTGGTGACACCCGCTTCGGCAATCGCCTCGATGCTCGCCTCGTGAACGTTGCCGTCGTCGTCGACGAACGATCCACCGGGGGGAAGCGATGCGGCAAATGCCACGCTTACCCCAAGCAGCAGGCAGAGGGCCATCCCAACAGCCAGAAGACGCCGTGTCACTGCCATCCCCTTCTGCTGAGAGACCGAGTCTACCGGGGGGCCATGGCGCGCTGCAGATCGGACGCAGAAGAACGTTCCAGACCTCGAGCGGCGGCGGCGCCACGTCGACATCGCTCGAATCGGTGCAGAGGATGCGGGTGCAGCCAACGTTGACGAGCCCCACCGCCCGCGCCGGGCGCCCCGCCACGAGAGGGTCTGCCCCTCACCCCACCTCGATGACGATGCGACCGTCGCCGCGGCACGACGGCGCCGGGCACGACGACACCGCGGCAATCAGGTCGAAGCCGGCGCGGAAGGTGATCCCGTCCCCCGGCTGAGAGGGCGGCGGCCGCACCTCGAGGTCGCCTTCGTCACCGATCACCACGTGCATGAAGACGTTGAAGGGCGCCGGTATGGCGTCCGCCCCGATCGACCACGGAGCCAGCGAGGACACCAAGTTGTCGAGACAGTTGGGCGCGTCCATCCAGCCGTACTGGATGCGGTACATCTCCCGGCTGCAGGCCGGGTGCAGCATGTCGTGGACACCGACGTCGTCGGATTCGACCATCAGCATGGCCCTGCTGCGATTCGAGTACAGCGCCTGGCCGGGGGCCGGACACAGCGACCCGTTGTAGTCGAGGGTGCGGCCACCGGAGAACCACTCGCCGTGATCCCCGGCGGCGAAGACGACCAGGTCTGCCACCTGACCTCCCCCGACGTCGACGATCCGCAAGGACTCCCCGGCCGAGACGGTGAAGCCGATCCCGCCTGCCGGAGCCACCGCCAGCTGCTTCACGCCGGGTTCCTAGGGAAACCGGCCGAGTTGCCCCGGAAGGGCGACACCGTCTTCACCAAACACGTGGCCCCTGACGAAACCCAAGGCAAGCCGCGACCCGACGGCCGAGGCCGGTGCCCTGGACCGCATCACCACCTGCTCCCCTGCCACCTCCATCGTCACCAAGCGATGCGCCCCCAGATCCTCGACGCCCGAGACGGTACCGATCGTCGACGAGCCCTCGTCGACGACGATGTCCTCCGGCCGCACCCCCACCAGGACCGTGCCTCCGACACGGCGCTCGAGGTCCGGCATCCAGGCTCGCACCCGCAGGCTCCCGCGCCGCAGCCAGAACCCGCCGCCGCCGCGCTCGACGGCCAGCTCGATCATATTCATGGGGGGCGAGCCGACGAAGGTGGCGACGAAACGATTGGCCGGGTGGTCGTAGACCTCCATCGGCGGCCCGACCTGCTGCACCCGGCCGTCCCCGATCACCACCATGCGATCACCCTGGGCCATCGCCTCCTCGGGATCGTTGGTGCCGTACAGCGTGGTGACCCCGTAGCCCTGCTGGATGAGCTTCAGCTCATGCCGCATCGTGACCCGGTGGGACGGTTCGATGTTCGCCAGCGGCTCGTCCATCAGGAACAGGCTCGGCACCCGCACCATGCAGCGGGCGATCTGGGCGAGGTGTCGCTGCCCCTCCGAGAGCTGCTGCGGCATGGCGGTCTCCACGCTCTGCAAGGACCTGGCTCGCACCTCGGCGTCGACCCGACGCTTGATCTCCTCCGGCGCCATCTTGCGGATCCGCAGCGGGAACCCGACGTTGCGGCTCACGTTCATGCGCGGGTAGAGGACCGCTTGCTGGAACACCATGGCGACGTTGCGCTCGTGGGGTTCGACGTCGTTGACGACCTCCCCGTCGAACACGATCGCCCCCCGTTCGGGCCGCTCCAGGCCGGCAAGGAGCCGCAGCAGGGTCGTCTTGCCGGACCCCGACGGACCGATGACGGTGACCAGCTCGCCGTCGGCCAGATCGAAGGAGACGTCGTCGAGCACGACGTAGTCGCCGTACCGGAACCCCACATGATCGAGGAGCACGTCCGCCATGTCTCCCCGAGTCTATGCACGCCGCAGGCGCCGCCCGGGGGTCCGACGGGAGACGCCGCCTCGGGTTCGGTCCCGACCGGCCGCGCCGCCCGACCGGCGGGACTAGTGCTCGTGGCATCCCGCTGAACCATGCTCGATGATCCGACGCCCGATGCCGACCTATTGAGGAGGAACCGAAAGGCACCCGATGCACTCCGACCGCCTCCAGACAGCCCTCGACCGGCTCGAAGCGCGTCGGGTCGAGATCGAACGCCAGATCATCTCTGACCTCGAGTCCCAGTTCTCCCTGCTCGAGAATGGCATCCAAACCGACAGCCTGACCTCGCCGGCAGCAGGCGCAACTCCCGAGGTCTTCACCGCAGCCGACAATCCCACCGCCAACGACACCCACACCACGTTCTGCTGGAGCGACTGAACCAAGTTCACACCGTGCGCCGCAAGGATCCCGGCCTGAGGAGGCCGGGATCATGCGTTGTGGGGAGACACCCGGACGGCGGCCACCACCTACGCTGCTGCCATGACGACGGGCCGACTCCTGCTCCGCGGTCTCACCCTGCGCTGCCCGGTTTGCGGTCAGGGCGGCCTGTTCCGTCACTGGTTCACCATGGTGGAGCGTTGCCCGCGGTAGGGGCTCCGGTTCGAGCGCATCGACGGGCATTTCACCGGGGCGCTCGGTCTCAACACCATCGTCGGCGTCCTCGCGGTCTGCCTGGCACTGGTGATCGGAGTCGCCGTCACGCTGCCCGAGATCCCGGTGGCGGGACTGGTCGCCCTCGTGGCCACGATCGGGGTGGTCGTTCCCCTCGCCTGCTACCCGTTCTCGAAGACCGTGTGGACCGCCATCGACCTCCGCATGCGGCCGCTCGAGCCTGGGGAAGTGCGCCCGGAGTACCTGCCATGAGCCGATTGATCGGCCGTCACCGCCCGATCAGTCGGTAGGACCCACCTCGCTCGCCAGCTCGGCCGCCAGCGCGGCGAGAGCCAGGGCACGGTGGCTGATACGGCTCTTCTCCCCGGGCGGATGCTCGGCGAGCGTCCGGGCGCCGATGACAAAGACGGGGTCGTAGCCGAATCCCTCGCTCCCCTTCCGCTCCAGCCCGATCGATCCCTCCAGGACCCCCTCGACGGTCAACTCGGCGCCGGCGGCGTCGACCACGGCGATGACCGTGCGGAAGCGGGCGCCGCGGTCGGCCACCCCCTCCATCATCCCCAGCAGCTTGGTCACGTTCTGCTCGTAGCTGGCGTCCGGGCCGGCGAACCGGGCGGCCCGCACCCCCGGGGCGCCGCCGAGGGCGTCGACCTCGAGCCCGGTGTCGTCGGCGAGGGCGGCCAGCCCGGTGGAGTCCCGCACCGCCCGCGCCTTGAGGAGGGCGTTCCCCTCCAGGGTGTCCTCGGTCTCGGCCACGTCGGGCCAGTCGACCCCCCGCACCACCTCGATGCCGAGATCGAGCGCCGCCAGCACCTCTTCCACCTCGCGCACCTTGTCCGGGTTCTTGGAGGCCACCACCACCCGCGCCAGATCCACGTTCACGCCTCCCGGGCGGCTCGCTGCCGTTCCACCAGCGAAGCGACGCCCACGGTGGCGAGATCGAGCATGCGGTCGAGCTGACCCCGATCGAAGGCGGCGCCCTCGGCCGTTCCCTGCACCTCGATCAGCTTCCCCGAGCCGGTCATGACCACGTTGCAGTCGACGTCGGCGGCGACGTCCTCGGCGTAGTCCAGATCGAGCAGGGCATCCCCCCCGAGCAAGCCGACGGACACCGCCGCCACGTGGTCGACGATCGGGCTGCGGTCGAGCGTCCCGCGCTCGACCAGCACGTCGCAGGCGTCGGCGAGAGCGACCCAGGCCCCGGTGATGGCTGCGGTGCGGGTTCCCCCGTCGGCCTGCAGCACGTCGCAGTCGACCCGGGCCGTGATCTGGGACATGGCGGAGAGATCGACCGCCGCTCGCAGCGACCTGCCGATGAGCCGCTGGATCTCCTTGGTGCGCCCCCCGCTGATCGAGCGGCGCGGGATCCGCTCGTTCCCGGAGCCGGGCAGCATGGCGTATTCGGCTGTCACCCAGCCCCGGTCGCCGTTGCGGAGCCACGGCGGCACGTCGAGATCGAGGGACACGGTGCAGAGGACGCGGGTGCGCCCCACCTCGATCAGCACCGAGCCCGGGGTCATCTCGGTGTAACCACGGTGCAACACCACCGGGCGCAACTCGTCGGGACGCCGCCCTTCTCGCATACCTCCGCCTCTCCTCACTTGCCTCAGATCGTGAACACGGCGCCGGGGAGGGCCAGCTCCGGCACCCGGCCGTAGCTGCCGGCCGCCTCGGCCACCGACCGCCGGGTGTCAAGCGTAGGCCCGATGTGGGTCAGGATCAGACGGTCGGCGGCGGCGCCGGCCGCGATCTCGCCGGCCTCGTCCGCCGTCAGATGGTAGGGGTAGTCACGGTCGGCGCCGGGACCCTGCAGGGTGGCCTCGCAGAGCAGCACATCGGCGCCGACCGACAGCGCCTCCAGGCCGCCGCCGGGCCCGGTGTCGCCGCTGTAGACGAGGGAGCGCCCCCCGGCCTCGAAGCGGATCGTAAGGGCGGGCACCGGATGGGCCGCGGTGGCGAATCGCATCTCGATCGATCCGATCCGTGCCGTGGCCCCGTCACCGACCTCGCTGAAGGCGAGTACCTGACGAAAACGGTGATCGGCACCGGCGCGGGCGAACGCCGCCAGGTGCTCGGCTGCCCGCTCCGGCACGAACACCGGGACCGGACCGCCGCTCCCGGGTCCGTGCTCCAGGTAGCCGTAGAGGGCGAACAGGTCGATGCAGTGATCGGTGTGGATGTGGCTGATCACGACCGCGTCGAGATCGTCCGGGTCGACCGCGTCGAGCAGGGCCAGGAACGTGCCGCTCCCGGCATCACACCAGATCCGCGTCCCCTCGTGGTGCAGCAGGTACCCGGAGGCCGGGTTGCCGGCCACCGGGCAGGCGGCCGAGCAGCCGAGCACCGTCAGGTCCATTGGGGGACCCTACCGGTGGTCACGGGGACCTCGCGCACCTTCCCGTCTCGGATCCGGAAGGCACGCAGCTCCGGCCTGCCCACCACTGGCCCCACGATGAGGTAGAGCCATTCGGGGTCGAGGGCGCCGGCGACGTCCTCTTCCGAGGGGACCGCCGGTGACACCGGGTGCGAGTGGAAGACTCCGAGAAGGCGCTGCCCGGCCGCCTCGGCCCGGCGCCAGATGGCGTGGTGGGCCACGGGATCGACGGTGAAGCGGGAGGGTGAATGCTGCACGTTCTCGGCGGGGTGGGCGGCCAGCACGGTCCCGGCCGCGTTGCCGGAGAGGAGCCCGCACGCCTCCTCGGGCAGGCAGCGACGGGCATGCTCGAGGACGATCCGGGTGACGTCGCGGGCGACGAGCACGCTCTCGGGCTCGCCGAGCACGGTGCGTGCCTCCCCGACCCTGCCGGCAGGGACTTCGAGGCGGACCCGGTAGGAGGCGAAGAATCCGGGGTTGAGGCCGCCTTCGTCGTCGGCCCGGACCGCCGACCGGATCCCGGCGGCGGCGAGCACGGCATGACCCACCTCGGCGTCACCGCGGGTGAGGTAGACGCCAACCGTGACCAGGCGATCGTCTTCCATCGAGCATCACGCTACCCGGACGCGAAGACGCGCCGGGCGAGATGCCCGGCGCGTCTTCCGTCTTCGTCACCTCAGGAGCAGGGGCCGTCCCAGTTGGCGTCGAGCCCCGACAGGAACGTGTCCACCGTCGCCGAGCCGGTGAGCCCGGCGTTCCCGCAGAGACGGGTGTAGTCGGGACCTGCCTGCAGGTTGGACCACGCGGTGACAACCCCGTCGCTGATGGCTCCGCTCAGCGCGTTGCCGTTGAGCTTGAGGCTCGTAAGCAACGTCAGGTTGTTGAGCGAGGCCGGAATCGCGCCGGTGAGCGCGTTCCGGGCGAGGCGCAACCGGCGCAGCTGGGTCAGGTTGCCGAGCTGGGTCGGCAACGACCCGTTCAAGTTGTTGTCCTCGGCCTCCAGGTTGAGCAGGCCGCTCAAGCTGCCCAGCTCCGCCGGGATCGACCCGGTCAGGGCGTTGTTGTTGAGGAACAAGCCGTGCAACACCGAGAGGCTTCCCAACGCTGCCGGGATCGACCCGGTCAGGGCGTTGCCCGACAGGTTGAGGAATCGGAGACCGACCAGATCCTGAAGATCGTCCGGGATGGGGCCGACAAGATGGTTGCCGTGCAGATCGAGATACTCGACATGCCGCTGCGAGGGCGCCTGATCGCAGTACGTGACTCCGGACCACGCCCCGCCGCAGGGATTGGCCTCTTCCAGCCAGCCGCTGTTGTTGGTCCAATTCGGACCGTCGGTGGCGTCGTAGAGGGCGACGAGGGCCTCACACTCGGTAGCGGTGATGCCCAGCACGTTATTGCAGTTGAAGTTGACATGGATCGCCAGCGCCTTGGTGGCGGTCCGGCCTTCGTCGTCGGTGACCTTGGCCGTGAACGAGAAGTCGCCCGCAAGGTCCGGCGTACCTGAGATGGTGCCGGCGGATCCGAGGCCGAGGCCGTCCGGCAACGGGTTCGAGCCGTCGGCCAGCCCCCACGTGTACGGGGTGGTCCCTCCGCTGGCCGCCAGGGGCGCCGAGTAGACGACGCCGATGGTGCCGTCCGGCAGCGTCGTGGTCGTGATCGACAGCGACCCGGTCACCGTGATCGACAGGTCGCGGGTGGCGGTCGCCGTCGAGTTGTCGGTCACCTCGATGGTGAAGTCGAACTCGCCGCCTGCGGTCGGGGTGCCGCTGATGACGCCGGAGCCGGCGTTGAGCAACAGCCCGGTCGGCAGCGAGCCGGCCGACACGGCCCAGGTGTAGGGGGTGGTGCCCCCGCCTGCCGTCAGGGTCTCGCTGTAGGGGGAACCGACGGTGGCGCCGCCGAGCGAGACGGTCGTCACCACCACGTGGTTCCCGACGGTGACGATCGTCAGGATGGCCGAGGCGATCCTGCCGTCGGCGTCGGTCACGTTAACGGTGAAGGTGGCGTCGCCCATGGCCGTCGGCGTGCCCGTGATGGCGCCGTTGGCTGTCAGCGAGAGGCCGGCGGGCAGCGAGCCGCTGACCTTGGTCCAGGTGTAGGGGGCGAGCCCTCCGGTGGCACTCAACGACTGGGAGTACGGTGTCCCGACCGCTGCCGCCGGGACACTCTTGGTCGCCACGGCGAGCGGATTCACCACCGTGAGCGACAGGGCGGCGGTGGATTCCTTGCCGCCGGCGTCGACCACGTTCACGGAGAAGTTGGCAGTCCCCGGGAACGATGGAATCCCGCTGAGGGTGCCGTCGAGGTTGAGCAGCATCCCGGAGGGAACGTCACCCGAGGTGATCGTCCAGACGTAGGGCTGCGTCCCGCCGATGGCGGCGAGGGTACGGGAGTAGCTGACCCCCACCGTCGCCGACGGCAGGCTCGAGGTGGTGATGACGGGTCGATTGGCGATGGCTCGCCGCAGGAACGCCGCCATCTGACCACGCGTCACCGCGTTGTCGGGACAAAAGTGATTGTTGGTCGGCGGGTTGCAGCCGAGGGTGATACCGGCCGCGGCGAGCTTGGCGATGTCGGCTTCGAACACCGAGCCGTTGTCGTCGCTGAAGTTGTTCCCGCCCCCGTCGTCGGTGAGGCTGAGCGCCCGCACCAGGAACGCCGCCATCTGACCGCGCGTCACCGGGCTGTCGGGACAGAAGTGATCGTTGGTCGGCGGATTGCAGCCGCGGGTGATCCCGGCCTCCGCCAGCTTCTCGATGTCGGCCTCGAACACCGAGCCGTTGTCGTCGCTGAAGTTGTAGCTTCCGCTGGCCGTCAGGCTCAGCGCCCGCACCAGGAACGCCGCCATCTGACCGCGCGTCACGGATTGGTCCGGACAGAACCGGTCGTTGGCAGGCGGATTACAGCCTCTGGTGATGCCCTGATCGGACAGCCAGGTGATATCCGCTTCGAAGGTGTGCCCCGAAGGCACGTCGACAAAATCGGTCGCGGCGAGCGCCGTGGCCGGTCCCACGACGAGCAGCGCAGCCACCACTGTGCAAGCGAGCAGGACGTGGCCTGCCTTCCTGACCCTGAGCATGAGCCCCCACTTTCATCGTGTGCGAAGAGGGCGCGTCGCCCTCCACAACCTGTTGTCGAACATATCAGTGCCTGGTCATTCGGTCTCCCCAAACACCAAGGAACAGGCTACCCGATGACCCGCGGCAAGTGGCCCCCTTCTTATGGCGCCGTACGAATCGGGCGGGGGAACGGTGCACCCTAGACTCGTCACACCGTGATGAGGCGTTCCGGGATCGGTCTGGCACTGGCGGCCACGCTTGCCGTCGTTCTGTTCGGCAGCGCGCCGGCGTCGGCCGCCGGCGAGGACATCCACGGCACCCTCGAGAGCATCAACGGGCAGGAGCACACCCCGGTCGCCGGCGTGACCATCGTGGTCGAGCAGGACGGTACCGAGATCGGCACCGCGGTCAGCGACGCGACGGGAATGTGGGCGGTGCCGGTCCCGGCGGCGGGCACGTACCAGGTCCGCCTCGACGTGGACACCCTGCCCGGCGACGTCGCCCTCACCGTTGCGGGCAACGACGTCCTCCCCAACGTGCTCGTCCGCTCCAACCAGCAGAAGACGGTTCGCTTCCAGCTCGGGCCCGGCGTGGCCTCCACCGTCAGCCGGCTCGATCGCTTCGTCGACCTCGTGGTCGTCGGTCTCAAGCTCGGGGCCATCATCGCCCTCTGCTCGATCGGGCTGTCCCTCATCTTCGGCGTCACCGGCCTCGTCAACTTCGCCCACGGGGAGATGGTGACCCTTGGAGCGGTGCTCGCCTACTTCTTCCACGCCTCCCCGTTGGGACCGCAATGGCCGCTGATCCTCGCCGCCATCCCCGCCGTGCTGCTCGGCGCCGCCTTCGGCGGGGTCCAGGAGCTGGCGTTGTGGGGGCCGCTACGCCGTCACCCCACCGGTCTCATCGCCATGCTGGTGATCTCGATCGGGCTGTCGTTCGCCATCCGCAACGTCATCCTCATCGTGTTCGGCGGCGGGCCCCGCCCCTACCTCGACTACGCGGTGCAGCGGGAATGGGAGTTCTGGGGAATCTCGACGGTACCCAAGAACATCGTGATCATCCTGGCCTCGGCCGCCATCCTCGCCGTCGTCGGGCTCTTCCTGCAATACACCAAGCTCGGCACCGCGATGCGCGCCGTCGCCGACAACAAGGATCTGGCCGAGTCGTCCGGGATCAACGTCAACGCCGTCATCTTCACCACGTGGACCGTCGGCACCGGCTTGGCGGCCGCCGGCGGGATCTTCTTCGGGGTCTCCGAGCAGATCCAATACGACATGGGCTTCAGGCTGCTGCTGCTCATCTTCGCCGCCGTGGTGCTCGGCGGCCTCGGCACCGCCTTCGGTGCCATGGTGGGGAGCTTCATCATCGGGCTGGCCGTCGAAGTCAGCACGTACTGGGTCGACAACGAGTTCAAGACCGCGATCGCCCTCGGGATCCTGGTGGTCATGCTGCTGGTACGCCCCCAGGGCATCCTCGGGAGCAGGGAGCGAATCGGCTGATGGACTACTTCGGCATCCTGGTCGACGCCTTGCGGGCCGCGGTGGGACCGGTGGCCGCCGCCTACGCCCTGTCGGCGACCGGCCTCAACCTCCAATTCGGCTACACGGGCCTGCTCAATTTCGGCCACGTCGGCTTCATGCTCGCCGGGGCCTACGGAGCGGCCATCACCGTCGAGGCCGGAGGCTCGCTCTGGCTCGGGATCCCGATCGGCATCGCCGCCGCCGTCGCCCTCGGACTCCTGCTCGGCTTCCCCACCCTGCGCCTCCGCGCCGACTACCTCGCCATCGTCACCATCAGCGCCGCCGAGATCCTCCGCCTCGTCGTCCGTTCCACCTGGGCCCACCCGGTGACCCGGAGCGTGTTCGGCATCCGGGCCTTCGCCGACGAGTTCTTCGACCTCAACCCGTTCGACGTGGGACGTGATTACGGCTGGGGCGATTTCCGCTTCAGCGGACGCCAGCTCTGGGTGATCGTGGTGAGCTGGACGATCGTCGCCGCGGCCGGGCTCCTGGTCTACCGCATGATCCACAGCCCATGGGGGCGGGTGATTCGTGCCATCCGGGAAGACGAGGACGCCGCCCGCAGCCTCGGCAAGCATGTCTTCAGCTACAAGCTCCAGTCCCTCATGCTCGGTGGAGGGCTGGCCGGGCTGGCCGGGATCCTGCTCGCCGTCGAGCAGCAGAGCGTGTTCCCCGACACGTGGATGCCGAAGATCACGTTCTTCCTCTACGTGATTGTGATCCTGGGAGGCGCCGGCACCGTGATGGGGCCCATCGTCGGGGCCATCGTCTTCCAGTTCCTTTTCTTCTTCTTCGACCGCTTCATGACGAGCGCCCAGCTCCAGGGCTGGTTCGGTGACGTCCTCGACGCCACCGGCGCCGCCCAGGTGAAGCTGGTGCTGGTCGGGGTCGGGCTGATGGCCCTGATGGCGGTGCGACCACAGGGCATCTTCGGTCACCGGGAGGAGCTGCTGATCGATGAGCGCTGAATCTCGCGTGGCGGGGATCGAGCCGGTACCGGGAGTCGCCAAACCCGATGCCATCCTGATCGCCGACGGGGTGCGGCGCGCCTTCGGTGGGCTCCAGGCGGTCGACGTCGGGCACGTCGAGATCCAGCGCAACACCATCACCTCGCTCATCGGTCCCAACGGCGCCGGCAAGACGACCCTGTTCAACCTCCTCACCGGGTTCGACAAGGTCGACGGGGGCCACTGGCACCTCAACGGCGGTGCCCTCGTGGGAATCCCGGCGCACCAGGTGGCGCGCAAGGGAATGGTGCGCACCTTCCAGCTCACCCGCTCCCTCGCCCGCCTCACCGTGATGGAGAACATGCTCTTCGCCGCCAAGGACCAGCGCGGCGAATCCCTCGTCGGCGCCCTCTTCGGCGGGTGGCACCAGACCGAGGACGAGAACGAGATCCGAGCCCGCGAGCTGCTGGAGCGGTTCGACCTGGCCCACATGGAGGACGAGTACGCCGGGAGCCTGTCCGGCGGCCAGCGCAAGCTGCTCGAGATGGCGCGAGCGCTGATGGTCGAGCCCGAGATCATCATGCTCGACGAGCCGATGGCGGGCGTGAACCCGGCCCTGACCCAGTCGCTGCTGCGGCACATCACCGGCCTGCGGGACAGCGGCAAGACCGTGGTGTTCATCGAGCACGACATGGACGTCGTCCAGGAGATCAGCGATTGGGTGATCGTGCTCAGCGAAGGCCGCGTCATCGCCGAGGGGCCGCCGGAGACGATCGCCCGCAACCCCGACGTCATCGACGCCTACCTCGGCACCCACCACGGGGAGGTGCCGTGACCACCCCCTCCCCCGCCTCGTCCCCGATCCTGGTCGCCGAGGACGTCGTCGCCGGTTACGTGCCGGGGGTGGACATCCTCACCGGGGTTGGCCTCACCCTCGGCGAGGGCGAGCTGGTGGGCATCATCGGCCCCAACGGCGCCGGCAAGTCCACCTTCGTCAAAGCCCTCTTCGGCCTGGTACGGATCCGGAGCGGGTGGGTCGAGCTCCGCGGGACCGACATCTCCAACCTGGCCGCCCACTCCCTCGTCGCCCAGGGCGTCGGCTACGTCCCGCAGCGGGCCAATGTCTTCCCTTCGCTCACCGTCGAGGAGAACCTGCGGATGGGCCTCTACCTCCGTCCCAAGGCGTGGCACGCCCGATTCGCGGCGGTCGCCGACCTGTTCCCCCTGCTCGGTCAACGCCACCACCAGCGGGCCGGCCTGCTCTCGGGCGGCGAGCGCCAGATGGTGGCGATGGGAAGGGCCCTCATGATGGAGCCGGCGGTGCTCCTCCTCGACGAGCCCTCCGCCGGGCTCTCCCCCGGCAACCAGGACGTGGTGTTCGATCGGGTCCGCCAGATTTGCGACTCCGGAGTGTCGATCATCATGGTCGAGCAGAATGCCCGGCGCTGCCTCCAGATCTGTGACCGGGGTTACGTGCTCGATCAGGGCACCAACGCCTACACCGGCCCCGGGCACGACCTGCTGCACGACCCGAAGGTGATCAGCCTCTACCTGGGCACGCTCGGCCGCGCCACCTGACCGCACCCGACACGCGGAAGGGGCCCGGCAGCTGCCGGGCCCCTTCTGTCGTCTCGAAGCGGCGGCGGGACGCCGCCTCTCCTCAGGAGATCTCGACCTGATCCGTGGTCTGGGGCGACCCTTCGGCGTCGTACTCGTAGACGTCGTAGACACCAACGCTGGGCTCACCGGCGTCGTTGTACTCGATCGGGCCGGAGGCGCCGTCATAGTCGATGTTCTCGCCGGCCATCACCAGCTCGTGGCACTCGGCGTAGGTCGAGCACTTGGTGCCGTCCTTGGTGACACCGGGGAGCTCGTTGACCCACACCGACGCGTCGTCGGTGCCCGCCACCTCGCTCGCCAGCACCATCGTGATCAGGCAGTCGTACTTCTGCGCAGAGAAGATGGTGGGGGTGCCGGGGGCGAACGCCTCGAGGCGCTCACCGAAGGTGGCCTCGCCGTTGGGCGGCGCCGCCGACGGAGCGGTGCCCCGGATGCCCTCGAGCACCGCCGGGTTGTCGGGATCGACGTCCGCGGCCTGAACCGAGTCCTTGAACCCGTCGGTGACGAAGATGGGCACGTCGGCCGGGCCGATGCCCGCTTCGATCATGGCTTGCAGCAGCGGCCCACCCTCGGCGAAGGTGACGATGGCGATGCCGTCGACCCCGGCCGCGGCGACCTCTTGTGCCTCGGCGTCGAAGGAGGTGGCGGTCGGGTCGTACGGAACCTGGGCGGCGACGGTCACGCCGGCGTCCTCGAGGGCGGCGGAGAGCACGTCGTTGAAGCCGGCGCCGTATTCCTCGTTCCGGTAGATGATCGCCACGTTGCTCACTCCGGCCTCGACCATGACGTCGGCCAGGGCCGGGCCCTGCAGCACGTCGGACGGGGCGGTCCGGAAGTAGTAGCCGCCGTCGTCGTACGTGGTGAGGCTGGCGCCGGTGTTGGAGCCGGAGCACATCGGGACGTGGCTACCCGTGACCTTGTCGATCACGGCCAGCGTCTGCGTGGTACCGGCGGCGCCGATGATGGCGTCGACCCCGTCGTTGAGTAGCTGGTCGGCCGCTTCGGAGGCGATCGTCGGGTCGGTGCCCGAATCGGCCGGGACCAGGGTCACCGACCCTCCGGCCGCCGCGATCTCCTCGGCACCCATCTCGATCGGTTTCAAGAGGGCATCGATGATCGCCGACAGGCCTCCGGTCTGCGGCAGCAGGTAGCCGATCTTCAACTCGCCGTCCGAGCTGCCGACATCGGCAGCCGTCGTCGTGGTGGCGGCAGCCGTCGTCGTGGTGGCGGCGGCCGTCGTCGTGGTGGCGGCGGCCGTCGTCGTGGTCTCGTCCGCCGAATCACCGCAGGCTGCGGCGAGCAGCGTCAACACCACCACGAGGATGGCGACAGGAAGCCTTCGTTTCATCGCTTCCCCTTTCTGGATTCTGCACTTGGAGATCCTCGGCGCCCACCGAGGAATGGCTGGGAGCATAGCGCCACGGTCTGGGGCGGAAATCGATGAACGCCGGCCGGGGAACGGCGCCCGGCCCTCCGGGGGACGCGGCGGCGCCGGTGCGGATGCGGGCGCGGTAAGACCCGGAGATGCTTCGGCGGTGCCGCCGCAAGAGGACCAGCTTGCGGTCTCCGGGTCTCGGTGGTCCGAGTGGGAGTCGCCACCTGCCTCGCGGTGCGAGGGAGCGACTTCTCCGATCGTCAATCGGTGGAATGAACGCTCAGCGCTCGGCCACCTCCAGGGTCCTACAAGAACTTTCACTCAACGTGGACCACCTCCTTTCCCTGGTAACAGGGATTCTGCCACAGGATCGGTATCGTTGACAACGTTTCGTCCCCGCCGTGAGGTGGGATCACAAGAGAGGGGTACAAACGTGAACGGAGCATGGGTACGGCGGCTCGCCATGGTCGGAACCGCGGCCTTGTTCATCGCAGGGTGCGGTGGCGGGGCGGACCCTGCCGAGGAGGCCGCGAACCAACTGGCGGAGCAGATCATCGAGAATGCCGGCGACGGTTCGGTCGCGGTCGACATCGACGACAACGGTTCGATGAACATCGACGTCGACGGTGAGGACGGCAGCAGCGTCTCGATCGACACCGACAACGAAGGATCGGTGGCGATCCAGATCGACGGCGACGACGGCGGGATGGCGATCATCGGAGGCGGGGAGGTCCCGGAGGGATTCCCGATCCCGGTTCCCGACGGCGGCCAGGTCATCTCCTCGATCGTGGGCTCGAGCGACGAGGGTGCAGGCGCCCAGGTCATGGTCCAGTATCCGGCCGGCCGCTTCGAGGAGCTGGCGGCGTCCTACCAGAGTTGGATCGACGGCCAAGGCCTCGAGGTCACCACAATGGACATGAGCACCACGGAAGCGAAGATGATCCAGTTCATCGGATCCGGCGCGGATGGCAGCGGCGTGATGATCAGCGTCACCGACGCCGAGGACGGCGTCGTGGTCATGTTGGTGACCGGCAACTAGGAAACCGCGCCGGGCGGGGGAAGCCGGCGACCGGGCAGCGGGTTGACGATCGATCGTCGACCGGACGGAGAGCTGCAGATGGAGGAAGGCGAGCGGCGAGTAAGAGACGCGCTACGCGGTCTCGGAGCATCCTGGGAAGCGGTCGACTGCGCTCCCGAGCTCGCCGACACCGCTGCCTTCTGCGCCCACTACGGCTACCCGGAGGATCGTTCCGCCAACTGCATCGTCGTGGCGTCCCGCCGGCCGCCCGACCGCTTCGGCGCCTGCGTGGTGCTGGCGACGACGCGTCTCGACGTGAACCGGCGGGTTCGTGATCTCCTCGGGGTACGCAAGCTCTCCTTCGCCACCCCCGAGGTGACCGCCCACGTCACCGGGATGGCGATGGGCGGGGTCGGCCCGTTCGGGTTGCCCGCCGGGCTCCCCGTCTTCGTCGACACCCGCGTCACGGAGCCGCCGTGGATCATCGTCGGCGGCGGCAGTCGCAGCCTCAAGGTGAAGGTCGCCCCAGAGGCGCTGCTGAGAGTGCCCGGTATCGAGGTGGTCGAGCACCTGGCGCGGGATCCCGGACCGCGGTGACGCCCGCCCCCGCTCGTCGCGCCCGGAGCCGCCACCCGCGCCGGTGGGAAGTGTCCCCGTCCGCGCCCAATCGCCTCTAGAGTCGCATCGTACGAACCCCGGGGGGACGGCACCATGCGGAGACCGGCCATTCTGCTCGCCGCCGTCGCGGTTGCGTGGAGCACCCTCGGCGGCCCGGCTGCCGCCATCGAGCCCGGACCCGAGTCGGCGGGAGCCCCCGATGTCGTGCCGCCGGCGCACCTCGAACGCAGCAGCCCTCTTGCCGCACCGAATGGAACCTTCGACGGTGATCCGCTCGGCCTCGTTGCGTATCCGCACGATGCCCGCCGCTACTCGCTCTCTACCGATCGGTTCGGCGTCTACCTCTGCACCTGGCCCGGCGCCGACGGCGGCGTCGACCTCGCCGCCGCCACCGGACTTCTCAACTCCGAGGTCACCCCGTACTTCACCGATCTGTCCGGAGGGGCGTACCGACCCGTCTTCACCGCCCGCGCCGAATTCGACATCGGGACCCAGAACGCCCACGACCCGAATGCCTGCGCCAGGGCTGTCCTGGACGGCGCGGTGGCGTCCACCGGGGACAACGCCGCCTTCGCCGTCCTCGACAATCGCTACAACGGGGGCCTTGCCACCTCGGGTTGGGAGTGCCAGAACTGCAGCCACCTCCCCGAAACGACCTTCCCGGACAACGAGCGCTGGGCGGTCGTCGACGGCTGGACGGTGACGCCCCTGCCGAGCCCGAGCCGGCCGCCTCACCTCACCACCGCCGTCCACGAGATCGGCCACACCATCAGCTGGCCCCACTCGTTCTCCGGGGTGACGTCCTCGCAGTACGACAATCCGATCGACGTGATGAGCGCCAACGCCACGGCCGACGGTTCGGCCCGGAGCGACCAGCCCTACGCCACGGTCGCCTTCAACCGCTACCGGGCCGGCTGGATCGCCCCCTCCGATGTCATCGTGTATCGGGGCGGCGTGCTCGAGGCGACGGTGGCTCCGGTCGGCGTCGGCGGGACCCAGATGATCGTGCTCCCCACCGACGACCCCCTGTCGTTCCTCACCCTCGATGCCCGGATCGGCTCCTCGCTCGATCCCATCCCGGCGTCGTTCGAAGGCGTCACGGCCCAGTACGTCGACCAGGAGTGCGGTGGGGAGGTGTGCGCCGGCACCGCGTCCGCCACCTACACCTATCCACCCTCACCCCACACCGTCGACCACGTCACGCCGACGGGCGGTCAGGCGGTGTTCGACTTCGAGGTGGGCGAGCCGCTGCAGGCCGAGGGAACCACCCTGACGGTGCTGGGCGAATCTGCTGCAGGGCTCCAGGTGCGCCTTGTCGGCTTCGACGACATCGGGGGTACCATCTTCGACCGGGACGTCGTGTGGTTGGCGACGGCGGGCATCACCCTGGGCTGCAGCTCCTTCAGCTACTGCCCCGACGATCCGCTGACCCGGGGCCAGATGGCCGCCTTCCTCACCCGCGCCCTCCACCTCACCGACCCCGGCACCACCGACTTCGTCGACGACGACGCATCGATCTTCGAAACCGACATCGAGAAGCTCGCCGCCGCCGGCATCACCGCCGGCTGCAACCCACCCGCCAACGACCGCTACTGCCCGAACGACCCGGTGACCCGCGGCCAGATGGCCGCCTTCCTCACCCGCGCCCTCCACCTCACCGACCCCGGCACCACCGACTTCGTCGACGACGACGCATCGATCTTCGAAACCGACATCGAGAAGCTCGCCGCCGCCGGCATCACCGCCGGCTGCAACCCACCCGCCAACGACCGCTACTGCCCGAACGACCCGGTGACCCGCGGCCAGATGGCCGCCTTCCTACACCGGGCCTTCACCTGATCGCCGGCGCCGCAACGGTGCGTGTCTACCACCCGCTCTGGTAGGCCGAACCCACCAGCTTGTCGAGGTTCATGTCGTACAGCATGCAGAGCCCGAGGCGGTCTCCACCCGCCCACATGTCCTCGAGCGGGTAGAAGTAGAAGTACACGAGGACGGAATCGGCGTAGTCGGCTCCGACGTAGCCGGCGAAGGCGTTGCTGCAGGCGGCGTCGATCTCGGCCACCATCGCATCCTCGCCGGGGTAGGGGACGCCGGCGGCGGCGGGGAACTGATACCGCAGGTATGTCTCGTTGTCGTGCGCCTCGGCGCAGTTGACGAGGTCGACCGCCGCGTCGTCCATTATCGGCTCGGTGGGAAGCGAGGCGTCGTCGAAGCAGTGCCCCGGCTGGAGCGCGCTGAGGGTCACCGTGCCCGGCGAGCCGCCGGCGGCAAGGGTCGTGGTGGTAGCCCCGCCTCCGGCGAAGCCCGCCGACATCAGCGCCGCCTCGTCGGCGACGAAGGTGGCCAGGATGGTGTCGAGCGCCTCCAGGTCGCGGTCGTCGACCACGACGACCTGGAGCAGCATCAGAAAGGCGCCGCTGGCGGGCTCGGCCGCGACCTGGACGAAGAGCATGTCCTCCCCGCCGCAGCCGTCGTAGACGTCGTAGGCCCCGGCGTAGAGGGCGTCCTCGTAGGCTTCCCGTCCTTGGTAGGTGCAGGAGTCCCCGAACCACTCGTAGTCGAGCAGCGAATCGACCGTGTAGGTGGCGGTGATGCTGCTCGACGCCCCGAAGAACACCCCCGGCGTCGACCAGCCGCCGAGCCAACCGTCGATGTCGACCGCGGCGGTGACCGCCGCCCCCACGTTGTCGCCCCCGTCGAAGGCCCACGGCGTCCCGAGCCGGTCCAGCCACGCCGCCGGGACGTCCATCGTGATGATGCCGGAGTCGTCGGTCACTGTTTCGTAGCCGTCGTACCCCGCAACCGCGGCGCCACCGTCGTCGGCCACGTCGTCCTGCAGCGTCGTCTCGAACGAGAACGACGGTTCCAGGGTGAGGTCGGTGTTGAGCGTTCCCTCCAGGAAGATGTCCGCGCTCGGGCGGTACACCTCGATCGAGAGCGGATCACCGAGCTCATGGGAACGCAGAATGTCGCAGTAGTCCTCCATCGTTCCGTCGGTAGCCGGGATCAGGCCCTCGAGCAGCGTGATGAGGTCGCCACCTTCGATGCCGACGAGGTCGGCCGGGCTTCCCGACGCCACCGATGCCACCCAGATGCCGGCGAGGTAATCACCGGCGACGGCCTGGCCGTTGACACCGATCGAGGTCACGTCCTCCCCCGCCCGGAGGCGGGGCAGCACCCGGTTGATCTCACCGAGACCGATGCCGTAGGACTGGCCGGCGCCGTCGCCGGCGTAGTTGACGGCCACGACCTTCCCGTCGACGGTGACGATGGGCCCTCCCGACGAACCGGGAAGGGTGTCGGCGGAGTGTTCGATGACCGCGTCCACCGAGGACCAGTCGGTCTCGCCGTCGGCGTTCTCCTTGGAGATGATCCCGTCGAGCAGGGTGTACTCCTCGTCACCGAGCGGGAAGCCGGCGGCGTAGATGTCGGTGCCGGCCACCACCGCCTCGTCGTACAGTTCGAGGTAGGGGAACCCGTCCCCCTCGACATCGATCACGGCGAGGTCGGAGCACTCCGACACGCCCAGGATGCGGGCGTTGCGGGGCTCGTCCTCACCTTCGACGTAGACCTCGAGGAAGGCGGCTCCGGTCACCACGTGGTTGTTGGTGAGGGCGATGCCGGACGGATCGATGAAGAAGCCGCTCCCGGACCCGGCCGCGTTGTACTGGGCACCGAGATCGGGATCGACGAAGCTCCCCTCGGCGACGATCCTCACCACGGCTCCCCGGACGTCCTCGAGGCGATCGATCGCGCCTCCCGTGGCCGCCGTCGTCGTTGTTTCCTGTGCCTCGGGTGTCGTCGTCGTGCTCTCCTCGGCGTCCCCACCCGAGCACCCCACCATCAGCATCGCGACCACGGCACTCATGCCGATCATGCGGAACCATCTGCGCGTCATCATCTGCCAGTCCTCCAAGACTGCCGCTCACATGCCCGGCGCACGCGCTACGGCCACTCACATTGCCTCACCAACATCGGTCATTATGGCGAAATTCTGGAGCGGCGCGATGTGGGAAATCCAACCTGGAACGCGGGGAGGCCCCGGGGTCTCCGGGGCCTCCGGTGGAGGTGGGGGGAGTCGAACCCCCGTCCCATGAGGCTTCCACGCCGGCGTCTCCGAGCGCAGCCAGCAGCGAGCGTTCGAAACCAGGGGACTCTGCTGGCGAGTTTCCCTCGGCCCTAGCCGGAGTGGGCTTGACCCGCCGGTCCCGGCATCCCGGCGGGAGCACCCTGCATTGCGTTGCCCGATCCCGGCGAGGCAGGGGCCCTCCGGGCGGACAGGCCGCTATGTGTTAAGCGGCCAGTGCCAGATTGTTGTCGGCACGTATGGTGTTCCCGGCGATTTAACGAGGACTCCGGGGTTCCTCGGCTCGCTTCCGGCGTTTCGACCCTCACGGTCGATACCGTTTCACCCCCACGACCATCGTGGTCGACGGTGGCAAGTACCAGGATAGCCGAACCTCGGCCACCCGGCGGCCGAATCCACCCCGGGGGAGGCCGCTGAATGGCATGGCGAGTGGTCGGCTGGCTACTGGGCGTCGTCGCTCGTCCTCATCAAGATCGGGCTCGAGGATCTCCCGCCCCTCACCTTTGCGTCGCTTCGCTACGTGCTGGGAGCGGTGGTGCTGGCCCTCTACCGGGGAACCCGGCGCCCGGCCCGTACCGCCCCCATCGCGCCGGCGACGTGGCTGCTACTCGTCGCCCTCGGGCTCGTCCTCTACGCCACGGTGCCGGCGGTGATGTTCCTCGGCATCGACCGGGTCGACGTCGTCACGTACAACTTCGTGTTCCAGGGCGGGATCCCGCTCCTGCTCGCCCTCAGCACCGGTGTCGTGCTGCGGGAGGAGACATCCTGGTGGGAATGGGGCGGCGTCGCCGTGGTCGTCGCCGGCACCTACCTGTTCTTCTTCGGGTCGTCCGCCCCCGGCGCGGCCGGTCACACCCTGCGCACCGAAGGGCTCGGGATCTCGCTGGCGGCCCTCGTCGCGCTCGGCATCGCCACCTCCAACCTGCTGCAGCGCCACATCATGCGACCGGGAAGGGTGTCAAGCCTGGATGCGGCCATGATCCCGATGGGGCTGGGGAGCCTGACGCTGCTGGCGGTGGCCCTGACGGTCGAGTCGTTCCCACCGCTCGACGCCCTCACCGTCCTGCTCTTGCTCACCCTCGGCATCGTCAACACCGCTTTCGCCTTCACCATCTGGCATTCGGCCATGCGCACCCTCACGGCTCTCCACGCCGGCATCATCGGCTCGTCGCAACTGGTGGTCGGGGCAGTGCTGGCGTGGCTCTTCCTCGACGAGGCCCTGCCGGCCCGCCGGGTCCTCGGATCGCTCGTCGTCCTGGCCGGCATCCTCACCGTCCATCTCTCGCAGGCGACGGCTCGCCGCAAAGCGGCAGACGAGGTGCCGGCGCCGCTCTCCTGAGCGGCCTGCGCTCGCCCCCGGAGCCACGACCCGCCATACTCGTGCGGATGCAGGATCACCCCGTCCTCCCGGCACCGCCACCCGACGACGCCGCTCCGCTCCCAGAGGCCGCACCGCTCCCAGAGGACGCACCGCTCCCAGAGGAGGCTCCGCTCCCAGACCACACACCGCCGCCCCCCGACAACCTCGTCGTGGTCGGCGGGCCGGCTCCGGGGGGCATGCCCCCGCGCCGCGGCCGGAGCCGCTGGTGGCTGTGGCTCGCCGCCGCCGTGTCGTCGGGCGCCCTGATCGCCCTGCTGGGGTACCTCGCGGTGGGACTCGCCGGAACCCGGTCGGACGTGAACACGCTGCGGGAGGATGTCGCCGCCCTCCAGGATGACGTCACAGCCGCCGCAGGCCGGGTTGGAGATCTCGACACCCGGATGGCGGACCTCGATGTCTGGCTCACCGCCGTGCTCGGCTCCTCCCCCTCCGAGGCGATCCCGGCCAACGGCGATCTCCCGCCTTTCGAGCAGACAGCCAACGATCTGGCGGTGCTCGCCGGGATGACACTCCCCACCATCGACGGAACCGAGTACTACTCCGACACCACCGTCACCTACCACCCCGACGACGGCACTGCCCGGGTGTGGCTGATCTGGGCACACTGGTGCCCGCACTGCCAGGCCGAGCTTCCCGAGCTGTCGACCTGGTACGCCGCGAATGCCGACCGGTTCCCCACACTCGAACTGGTCACGGTCACCACCGCCATCGACGAGAGTCGCGGCAACCCCCTCGTCTCCTATCTCGACGAGTCCGTCTTCCCCTTCCCGGTCATCGTCGACACCGACGGGACGCAGGCGGCGCATTTCGGCGCCACCGTCTTCCCGTTCTGGGTGATCACCGACCCTCAAGGAACGGTGCTGGCACGGATCGGAGGGGAGCTCGACATCGCACAGGTCGAGGAGATCTTCTCCCAGCTCACCGACCTCGCCGCCGGCGCCTGAGGCTCATCTCCGCCGCAGCGACCGATCCATTTCGCGCTGTTCCGTGCGCTCCCGGATCTTCTGCCGCTTGTCGTAGCGGCGGAGCCCTCGTGCCAGGGCCAGCTCCACTTTGGCAAGGCCGCGGGAGAAGTAGAGGGAGAGTGGAATCAGGGTCAGCCCGCCCTCGTTGACCTTGCCGATGAGCCGCTTGATCTCGCGGCGATGCAGGAGCAACTTGCGGCTCCGTTCCGGGTCGTGACCTCCGTCGCGGGCGAACCGGTAGGGAGCGATGTGGAGGTGGTCGAGCCACAGCTCCGTCCCCCGAATCGAGGCGTAGGCGTCCTTGAGCTGGGCCTGGCCGGCACGCAGGCTCTTCACCTCCGAGCCGACGAGCACGATCCCGCACTCGAAGGTGTCGAGGATCTCGTAGTCGTGCCGCGCCCTCCGATTCGAGGCCACCACCTTGCGTGTCTTGGCGTCCGCCATCGTTCCTCGCTACAGGTAGGGAACCGGATCGACGGGCTTGCCGTCGATCCGCACCTCGAAGTGGAGATGGGGACCGGTGGACAGACCGGTCGACCCGACGAGGCCGATGGTCTGGCCGGCAGAGACGATCTCACCGTAGGTGACGGTGATGCTGGAGAGATGGGCGTAGAGGGTGGACATGCCTCCGGAGTGGTCGATGATCACGGCGTTCCCGTAGCCGCCATAGGCGCCGGCGAAGATCACCCGGCCGGCCGCCGCGGCCCCCACCGGATCTCCCCAGGCAGCACGCAGGTCGACCCCGGTATGCATCCGCGTGGTCCCCAGGATCGGATGCAACCGCGGACCGAACGAGGACGTGACCGGCCCGGGCACGGGCCGCACCAGGATGGACGGAGCGGCTCCGTCGTTCGACGCTTCTTGGGCGATGAGCGCCTCGAGCCGCTCCTGCTCCCGCTCCAGGCCCGCCAGTTCGCCCTCGAACGTCGCGATGTCATCGTCGAGAGTGTCGAGCCGGCTCCCGAGGGCAGCGACCTCGCTTTCGATGGTGTCGACCCGCCGGGCGTGGTCGGCTTCCAGCTCGCTGAGCTGCGCCTCGGAGGCCGCGAGGGCGGCGACCGCGGCGGCGACCTGGCGTTCCTGCTCGCCGATGCGGTCCCGCTCCCGCTCCTCCTGGATCTGCAGCGACTCGTAGCGCAGCAGGGCCCGGTCGCCGTCGGCGGCGACGGTGTGGAGGTACTCGAGGCCGACCAGCATCTGGGTCATCTCGGCGGCGCCGAAGGCGAGACCGATCGACGCCTGCCCCGATCCCATGTAGAGCTCACGCGCCCAGGTGCCGGCCGCCTCCCGGGCGTTGCCCAGCTCGGAACGGGTGGTGGCGAGCCGGTCGTAGGCCGCCTTCAGGTCGGCCCGCACCCCGGCGAGCTCCGACCGGGCCGCGGCATGATCCGCCTGGATCTCGCCCAGTGCCTGCCGGGTGGCGTCGAGATCGACGACCTCGGCGGCGAGTCGGTCGCGGGCCGCCACCAGTTCGTTCACCAGGCCGGGGCGCGAGGCCGCGGCGGAGTCGGCTTGTGCGGCGAGCCGGTCGATTCGGGACGAGACGTCGCCGAGCTGATCCTCGAGGTTGGAGGCCCGGGCCGGGCCGGCGGCAACCAGCGCCGCCAGCACCGCCACCGCCACGAGGGGACGGAGCCGGGTCACGACCGCACGTAGCGATGCACGGCGAGGCTCAGACTGCTCCCAAGGAAGCCGACGACCGCACCGAACAACAGCATGAGGACCCCCCAGCGCACCAAGAAGGCAGAGTCGATCGTGAGATTGATGAACTCCGGGAGCGCCTGGAGGCGATCCTGGGCGAGGTTGTAGAGGCCGGTCACCGCCGCCACGGAGAGTCCGGCGCCCACGACGCCCTCGAGCACCCCTTCGATGAGGAAGGGGGTGCGGACGAACCAGTTCGACGCCCCCACCAGCCGCATGATCTCCAGCTCCTCCCGCCGGGCGTAGATGGCCATGTGGATGGTGTTGGCGATGAGGGCAATGGCGGCCGCCCCGAGGGCGAGCGCCAGCACCCAGAAGAACACGTTCAGGCCGTCACGCACGGCGGCGATCTGTTGTACCGCGTCGGCGGCCGAGGCGACCTTGAAGACCCCGGGTGAGCTCTGGAGCTGCTTCTCGATGGCCTGGTAGTCGTTGAGGTCGACGGGCCGCACCCGGATCGAGGCCGGGGCGAGGGCCGGGTTCTCCTCGTATTGGCGCCGTGCCGGACCGGTGAGCAGCGTCTTCGCCTCCTCGGCGGCCTCCGCTTTGGACATGTAGAAGACCTCGTCGACCCCGGGCCATTGCTGGACCGTGGCGAGGAGCTCGTCGGCGCCGCGGAAGTCGTCGCTGAGGAAGGCGATGACCCGGACGTCCTCGGACCACTGCAGCGTGTTGACGCGGGCGATCTCGCCGAACACGAGCGTCCCGAAGGTGAGGAACAGGGAGATGAAGACCGCCACCACCGCCCCCAACACCACCAGGCCGTTGCGGCGGATGTTGTTGAGGGCCTCGGCGAGGACGTACTGGATCCGCATCAGGAACGGTCCTCCTCGTCAGCCGCGCTCTCAACGACCGCCGCTGCATCGACCACGGTCTCCCCGACCACGGTCTCCCCGGTCGTACCCTCCTCGGGCACAGCCTCCTCAGGCGCAGCCTCCTCAGGCGCAGCCTCCTCGGGCGCAGCCTCCTCGGGCACAGCCTCCTCAGGCACAGCCTCCTCAGGCACAGCCTCCTCAGGCACAGCCTCGGCGGCGGGGCCCGGGACATCGGGCAGTGGCACCTCGTCGGGAAGCGGGACGACCTCGATCTCCTCCGTGGGCTGGTCCGGCGCCGCCCGTTCCAAGCGCCGCTCATACACCCCGCGGCTCTGGTCGCGGACCACCCGGCCCCGGTCGAGTTGCACCACCCGGCGCCGCATGGCGTCCACGATCGCGTGGTCGTGGGTCGCCATCACCACGGTGGTCCCGGTGCGGTTGATCCGATCGAGGATGCGCATGATGCCGACCGATGTCGCCGGGTCGAGGTTCCCGGTCGGCTCGTCGGCGAACACGATGAGGGGGCGGTTCACGAATGCCCGCGCGACCGAGACCCGTTGCTGCTCGCCCCCCGAGAGCTGGCGCGGATAGCGATCGGCTTTCGCCGAGAGGCCGACCAGCTTGAGGACCTGCGGTACCTGGGTACGGACGATGGTGCGGGGACGCCCGGTGACCTCGAGGGCGAATGCCACGTTCTCGTACACGGTCTTGTGTGGGAGCAGCTTGAAGTCCTGGAACACGGTGCCGATGGAGCGGCGCAGATGGGGCACCTTCCACGACGCGAGGTCGGAGGCGTGCTTGCCGGCGACCCAGATGTCGCCGTTGGTGGGCCGTTCCTCGCGCATCATGAGCCGGATGAGAGTGGATTTGCCCGACCCGGACGGACCCACCAGGAAGACGAATTCGCCCTTGGCGATGTCGAGGCTGACGTCCTTGGCAGCAACGACGTTGCCGTCGTAGACCTTCGTGACGTTCTGGAGACGGATCATGGAATACCCTCAGATCACGAAACGCCGGGGGCGACGCTCGCGATTCGCTTGTCGGGGCCCCTCCGCCGCCGGAGGGCATGCTACCCCGGGAGCGCAGGTAGACAAAGCTTCGCAGCGCTACTCGGATCGCCGCGATCGCCGCCAGTGCAGGTACGCATCGATGAACGGCTCGACGTCCCCATCGAGCACGCCCTGGACGTTCCCCACCTCCAGGTCGGTACGGAGATCCTTGACCAGCTGGTAGGGCTGCAGCACGTAGGAGCGGATCTGGCGCCCCCAACCCGCCTCGGTCTGCTCGCCCCGGATGGCGTCCACCTTCTCGAGTCGCTCGATCCGGGCCCGTTCCGCCAGCCGGGCGCCGAGCAGCTGCATGGCGCGGGCCCGGTTCTGCATCTGCGACCGCTCCGCCTGGCAGCTCACCACCACCCCGGTCGGCACGTGGGTGATGCGCACCGCCGAGTCGGTGACGTTGACGTGCTGACCCCCGGCACCCTGGGAACGGAAGGTCTCGATCCTGAGATCGTCGGGGTCGATCTCGACGTCCTCGATCTCGACCTCCGGGATCACGTCCACCCCGGCGAACGAGGTGTGGCGACGAGAGGCGGCGTCGAAGGGACTGATGCGCACCAGCCGGTGCACTCCCCGCTCCCCCTCGAAGGTGCCGTAGGCGAAGTCGCCCCGAACGGTGAGGGTGGCCGACTTGATACCCGCCTCGTCGCCGGGCTGGATCTCGTCGATCTCGACGTCGAAGGGAGTGCGCTCCAGGAACCGGACGTACATCCGGAACAGCATCTCGGCCCAGTCCTGGGCGTCGACCCCGCCGGCTCCGGCGTGCACGCTGACGATAGCGGTGTGGTCGTCGTACGCCCCGAAGAACAGGGTCTCCCGCTCCAGGTCCCCGAGGCTCGCCTCGGTCGCCGCCAGCTCGGCGGCGACATCCCGCTCCGCCGCCGCGTCGCTCTCCTCCTGCGCCATCCCGAGCAGGAGCTCGGAGTCGTCCAGCGAGGAAGCGAGTTGGTCCACCCGGGAGATCGTCGTCTCGTACCGGGCCAGCTTGCGGGTCACGGCCCGCGCCCGGTTCTGATCGTCCCACAGGTCGGGCGCGGAGACGGCTGCTCTCAGCTTGGCGAGCTCGGCGGCCTTGCCGTCGACGTCAAAGGAACCTCCGGGCGTCGTCGAGCCGGGAGCGGAGCTCTTTGAGCAGGGCGCGAGGATCGGTCTCGTTCATCGGCGGCAGGCTACCCCGGCCCCGGGCCGGCGGCACCTCGGACGCGGCGGCTCACGTCGCCGCCGGGGCCCCGCCCGGGCGGCCGTGGCAGTACTTGTACTTGCGGCCCGAGCCGCACGGACACGGATCGTTCCTCCCCACCTTGCCGACGTTGCGCACGGCCCGCTTCGGCACGGTCGGCCCGGAGGTCTGCAGCACCTTCGGGGTGGGCGGCGCCTCCTGCTTGACCACCTGGACGTGGAACATGTAGCGGAGGGTGTCGAGCTTGACCGAATCGACCATCTCCGCGAAGTAGTCGAAGCCCTCGCGCTGGTACTCGACCAGCGGGTCCTTCTGCCCCATGGCCCGCAGCCCGATCCCCGACCGCAGGTAGTCCATCTCGGCGAGGTGCTCCCGCCACTTGTTGTCGATGATGGACATGGCGACGGTCCGCTCCAGGCGACGCATCACGTCCGGGCCAATCTCCTCCTGGCGCGCCTCGTAGCGCGCCTTCGCCTCGTCCTGGTACGCCTCGACGACCTCAAAATCCTCGAGATCCTCCGGGTGGCCGAAGCTGTCCCGCTTCAGCTCCGAGCCGTCGAGGGCGATCATGCGGGCCGAGAGCTCGTCCCAGTCCCACTCGTCCGGCGCGATGCCGCGGGTCATCTCCCGCACCTGCTCCTCGACGATCTCGTCCCGCCACTGCTCGATCAGCTTCTGGGTCTCGCCCCCGAGCAGGATCTGGTTCCGCCACTTGTAGATGATCTCCCGCTGGGTGTTCATCACCTCGTCGTACTTGAGGACGTCCTTCCGGATCTCGAAGTTCTGGGCCTCGACCTGGGACTGGGCTCGCTCGATGGCGCGCGACACCATCTTGTGCTCGATCGGGACGTCTCGCGGGATCCGGAGGCGGGCCATGATCGAGGCGACCCGGTCGTTGGCGAACCGGCGCATCAGGTCGTCCTCCAGCGACAGGTAGAAGCGGGATTCCCCCGGGTCTCCCTGCCGCCCGGACCGGCCGCGCAGCTGGTTGTCGATCCGCCGTGACTCGTGCCGCTCGGTGCCGAGCACGTAGAGGCCACCCAGCTCGAGGATCTTCTCCCGCTCGATGGCGGTCTCTGCTTCGAACCGCTCCAAGGCGGCCGGGTAGGCCGCGGTGTACTCGTCCGACTCGGGCTCGATTCCCCGCTTGCGCATCTCCGACTTGGCGAGATCCTCGGGGCTCCCTCCGAGCCTGATGTCGACACCGCGTCCAGCCATGTTCGTCGCCACCGTCACGGCACCGAACCGGCCCGCCTGGGCGATGATGTTCCCCTCACGCTCGTGCTGCTTGGCGTTGAGTACCTCATGGCGGATACCGCGGCGTTTGAGGTACTCGGAGAGCCGCTCCGACTTCTCGATGGAAACGGTGCCGACGAGGATCGGCTGGCCCGCCTCGTTGCGGGCGGTGATGTCCTCGACGAGGGCATCGAACTTGGCATCCTCGTCGACGTAGACCAGATCCGGCTTGTCGTCACGCGCCACCGGCTCGTTGGTGGGGATCTCGACGACCTCGAGGTCGTAAATCTCGGCAAACTCGCCGGCTTCGGTGGCGGCGGTTCCGGTCATGCCCGCCAGCTTCTCGTACATGCGGAAGTAGTTCTGGAGGGTGATCGTGGCGAGAGTCTGGTTCTCCTCCTTGATCTTGACGCCCTCTTTGGCCTCGATGCCCTGGTGGAGGCCCTCCGAATAGCGCCGCCCCTCCAGCATCCGGCCGGTGAACTCGTCGACGATCTTGATCTCGCCGTTCTTGATGAGGTAGTCGACGTCGCGCTGGTACAGCTCCTTGGCCTTGAGCGCCACGTCGAGGTGATGGATGAGGTCGACGTTGGAGAAGTCGTACATGTTCTCGACGCCGAGGATCTGCTCCACCCGGTGCACGCCGTCCTCGGTGGTGATCACCTGGCGCTTCTTCTCGTCGACCTCGTAGTCGACGTCCCGTTGGAGACGGGCCGCGATGCGGGCGAAGTCGCGATACCACTTGCCGGTCTCCCCGACTCGACCGCTGATGATCAGCGGCGTCCGGGCTTCGTCGACGAGGATCGAGTCGACCTCGTCGACGATGGCGAAGGCATGACCACGCTGGACCATGTGCTCGCCCCGCATTGCCATGTTGTCGCGCAGGTAGTCGAACCCGTATTCGTTGTTGGTCCCGTAGGTGATGTCGGCCGCATAGGCGGGACGGCGCTCGTCGGGCGTCATGTCGGCCTGGATCAGCCCGACCTCGAGACCCAGGAAGCGGTGGATGCTGCCCATCCACTCCGCGTCGCGTCTGGCGAGGTAGTCGTTGACCGTGACGAGGTGCACCCCGCCCCCACCCAGCCCGTTGAGGTAGGAGGGCATGGTGGAGACGAGCGTCTTGCCCTCGCCGGTCTTCATCTCGGAGATCATGCCGCGGTGCAGCGCCCCGGCCCCGATGACCTGCACGTCGAAGTGGCGCTGTCCGAGCACCCGCTTGGCAGCTTCGCGCACCGCGGCAAACGCCTCGCACTCGAGGGAGTCGAGGGTTTCACCGGCGGCGAGCCGCTCTCGGAACTCGACGGTCTTGGCCCGCAGCTCGGCGTCGCTCAACGCCTCGAACTCGGGTTCCAGCCCGTTGACACAGCCGACCAGCTGTTCGAGCTCCTTCAGCCGCTTGCCCTCCCCGAATCTGAGGACCTTGCTGAAGATGGACATGGGAAACCCATACTAGGGGCGTGGCCGGGTTGAGACGGGCGCGGGACCCGATCAGGTGATGGGGGCGTTCATCTCCCCGTAGGTCTCCACCAGGGAGGCCGGATCGACCCCGGCCTGCTGGGGGAGCACCTGGCGAACGACACGGTCGACGATGATCTCGTACGGCTCGGGCTCGATCATCTCCCCGCCGGGCGCCTTCACGAGCAGTCCCGGCAGCGGCGCCCCCTCCGTCTCGACCCGATCGACCACGACCACGAGCTCGCCCCCCTCCATCTCGAGCACCGACCCGGGGGGGAAGATGCCCATCATGCGGATGAAGGCCTGCACGAGGTCGGGATCGTAGGCTCCGCCCATGCCCCCGAGCAGGACCTTGAGCGCCCGGTGGGGAGTCTCGGCCCGGCGGTAGGAGCGGCGGGTGGTGATGGCGTCGTAGGTGTCGACCACGGTCACCAGGCGGCTGAAGATCCGCGGCGGCCGGCGGCGGTCGATCTCCGGGTAGCCGGTCCCGTCGAAGCGGGCGTGGTGCTCGAAGGCGACCGTTGCCGCGATCTCGTGGCCGGGCCCACCGGCGGCCATGATGGCGAGCCCGCCCTCCTGGGGATGGATCCTGATCTCACGCCACTTCTCGTCGTCGAGGGTGCCCGGCCAGTTGAGAGTGGCGGTCGACACCGCCACCTTGCCGATGTCGTGCAGGACCGCACCCACCCCGATGGGGACGAGCTCGGCCCGCTCGATCCCCAGCGATCGCCCGAAGGCGAGCGCCAGGATCCCGGTGTTCACCGAGTGGAAGAAGGTGTACTCGTCGTGGCTCTTCACCGTCGATAGCAGCAGGCTGGCGCCCGGCTGCGAGACGGCGTACTCGAAGAGGCTCTCCACCGCCGTCACGACGGGTGTCAGCTCGATCTCACGGTCGGAGGACATGGTCGAGATCGAGAGACGGAGGGCGTCCATCGACTCGGTGTACGCCCCCCGCAGGCCCGACATCGGGTTGGTGGTGACGTCGGCGTGGCTGAGGTGGTGGTCGTTGAGGCGGATCGTCCCGTCGGCGGGGAGATCGTCCGACGTCCCGGCGATGAACTTGGCGAGGTCGGTGAGGTCCGGCCCGGAGACGGGATGGAGCAGGGTGATCGACTCGATCTCCCGCTGCTGCATCTCCCCCAGCAGCACGTGGAACTCGAGCGAGGTGTGGGCCAGCAGGCTGCGGTCGTAGTAGAAGGCGTTCTCGAGGATCGAGATGATGGTCTCGGGGGCGACGCTCCCCAGGTCCTGCACCGCATCCTGGCACCCGATCAGCGCCTCGGTGGTCAGCGGATGTCGCTCGGGGTACAGCGACACCTGGCGAACCAGCCGCCGCAGGGCACGGAGGAAGGCCGAGCTGAGCCGCTCGCTCATCGCGCCCCCCCCGCCAGGGCCACCCGGGCCGCGTCCCGGACGGCGCGCCCCCGCTTGCGGAACACAAAACGGCGTCCGGCGAGCCTGGTCAGCGCCTCGGCTCCGCGGGGCGTGGCCAGCGAACCGAGCAATTCGACGATGCCACAGGCCGCCTCGGCCGAGAGCCGGTCCGATTCGAGTTCGGCGACCAGCAGGGCGTCGAGGCCGTCGCTGTCGACGGCCCGGGCCAGGCCGGCGGCGGCGTGCCGAACCCGCTCGTGGGGGTCCCCCAGCATGCGGATCAACGTGGGCACGGCCTCCCGTCCCTGGATCCGCAGGATCGATCGCAGCGCCTCGGTCCGGACCCGGTGGTCCTCGTGGTTGAGTATGCGCAGCAGGCCGGGCACGGCATTGGCCTGCCCGGTCTTGCCGAGGGCGATGGCGAGGTTGCGCAGCAGGTACCAGGGACGGTCGGTGAGGTAGGGAGCCACCACGGCCGGGTCTTCCCGGATGGCCCGGGTGACGAGCTCGGTGAGCACCCGGCGGTTGCGGCGATCCGACGCCTCGGCGAGCTGGGCGACGAGGGCGTCGGCAACCACCAGGCCCATTGTCTCGAAGATTTCGAGGATCTCGGGGGGCACTTCGGCTCCCTGCTGCTGGTCCACCACGATCTGCAGGGTGTCGCGACCGGCCACGTGGCGCATGGCGTCCCGCACCATCGCCGAACGCGACTCGGGATAGGGGGGATCGTCGAGCACGGAGGCCAGCAGCGCCCGGGCCTTCTCGAAGTTGCCGTCCCGCAGTGCCCGGGACACCCGGCCGGTCCAGACCCGGAGCACCCGGTGAAAACGATCCTCCCGCTTCTCGCACTGCAGCAAGCCCCGCAGGATGTCGGTGCCGAGCTCGTCGGGGTCCTCCTTGCGGCTGAGCCGGGCGCGCAGGTCGCGCGCCAGGTCCTCGGACGCCACCGGGTCGCGATCGATCGCTGCCAGCACCTCCCGTACCCGCTCGGTGACCCCACTCCGGCCCGCCCCGCCGGGGGCGGCCGCCTGGATACCCTCCATGAGCTCGCCCGGCGACCGGCCGGTCTCGCCGGCGACCACCGCCGCGAACGCCATGAGGCGCTCGGTGGTCGAGTCGGACAGGTCGGACATGAAGTCGGCGAAGTCGGCGGAGGAGAGCTGGCCGAGGAACACCCGGTTGGCAGCGGTGGTGGTGTCGTCGAGGGCCAACTCGAGTACCTGGACCTGATCGACCCGCGGCAGGTAGAAGAAGGCTTCGACGAAGGCCCGGAACCCCCGCCACGGGTCGTGGGCTCCCTGATGGAGCGGTGCGGGGGCGCCGTCGTCGTTGGCGGCGACTTCGAGGGCGTGGTCGTAGAGGTCGCGGTACGTCTCCAGGAACTCCTTGGCCACCGCCCCCATCGGGCTCTCGTCCTGTACCAACAGCCGGGCGATCTCGTCGGGCGCCACGCCCCGGGCGGCGGCGGCCGCCGCGGTCGAGAGGCGCAGCGTGGTGGCGTCGGCTTCGGCCTCCTCGCCGCTGTCGTACCCCGTCCCCATCACCAGCAGTCCCCGCTCGTACACCTCGATCCCGGTCCCCGGGACCTGCTCCAGCACCGAGACGATCCCGCCCCGGGCCCGCACCTCCTCGTCATCGAGCTCGACGATACGGAAGAAGGCGACGAGGCCGTCTGCCGTGGTGCTTCCTCTGAAGCGGAGGTACTCGATGTCGTGGAGGAAGAGCTCCCGAGCGAGCCGCACCGCACCTTCGGAGGCGCGAATCTCGTCGGTCTCGTGGAAGAAGGCGCCTGGGCCGACGACGACGGTGAGCGGCTGTTTCAGGTCGACCGAGAGGGCGTCGACGGCCCATGAGAACGGAGCCTGGGCGGCCGGATCCGGATAGAGGGTGAACGTCGTCCACGCCACCCCGAGGGCATCGACGACCCGGCCTACAAAATCGTGCGCGCGACCGGATGTAATAGCCATTCACTCATCCGATCGAGATCAGCTTCTCCCGCACCGCGTACAGCACGGCCTCGTTGCGGGAGTGCAGCCCGAGTTTGTCGAGGATGTTGCGGATGTGGTTCTTGACCGTGTTCTCCGAGATGTACAGGTCCCGACCGATCTCGCGGCTCGTCATGCCCCGGGCCACGAGCTGCAAGACCTCGATCTCGCGCCCGGTGAGGGTCGGCTTGCGGGCCTGGAGCAGTTCCTGGTGGCGGAGCAGCTGGCGGCACACGTCAAACAACTTCCCCGCCATCTTGGGCGAGAGGGCGGCGCCGCCATGGGCGACGGCCTCGATGGCGTCGACCAAGGTATCGAATGGCGTGTCCTTGACGATGTAGCCGCGGGCGCCGGTGCGCAGAGCGGTGAGCAGATCCTCCTCGGATTCGCTCCCGGTGAGCAGGATGACCTTGGACCCGGGAGACACCGCCACGATCTTCTCGACGACATCGAGCCCGGAGAGTCCCGGCATGAGGACGTCGAGCAGCACCAGGTCGGGCTGCAGGTGCTCGGCCTGGCCGACCGCTCCCTCGGCGTGGCCAGCTTCACCGACCACGTCGAAGCCGGCGTCGGTCAAGGCCGAGGTCAGCCCGGCTCGGAAGAGCGGAATGTCGTCAACGACGAGTAGGCGGGTCATTCGGGTTCGATCAGTCCTAGCGTTCCGTCGTGTCGGTGATACAGGACGCAGTGGTTGCCGCTCTCGGCATCGAGAAAGAAGAAGAAGTCGTGTCCGAGCATCTCCATCTGCAACGCGGCCTCCTCCGACGTCATGGGCCTCATCGCAAACCGTTTGGTCTTCACGATCCTGGGGTACAGGCCCGATTCCTCTTCATCGGAGATCGCCGACGAGGGATTGAGGCGTTTGTCCGCCGTCTTGCGGGACCGCTGGATCAATCGCTCCTTGAGACGGCGCAGCTGTCGCTCGAACTTGTCGACGGCGACGTCGAGAGCCGCCCGGTCGTCGACCCCGCCGGCTTCGACCCGCACGGTATGGCCGGCGAGGCGGGTCGTGATCTCCACCCGGAACCGCTCCTCCGAGGCGCTCGGATTCTGCCGTTCTGAGAACTCCACGTCGGCGAAGGCGCCGTCGTCGAAGATGCGGCTGGCATGCTGCACCTTCTCGGCAGCGGCTTCCGCCACGTCCTCGTCAACCCGCAAGTTCCTCCCGTGTACGCGAACGTCCACAGACGCTCCTTTCCGCTGGTCACTGGATTCATCGACACGGCCGCGTCGAAGTTTGAGTCAGGCGGGAACTCGGCACTACGGGAGTCGCGACGGTATGGCACGTGGTCGGCGACGTGGCACACGGGTCGCCGCCCTCTCCCCAATGGTGCCGCCACACAGTCTCCAGGAGTTCGCTCGGCCTGTTCGGCGGGCCTCTCCGAACTCTACTCGCCACCGTGGCGGTGAGGGCAGCGGCAGGAATCCCCGCCAGGGCGGCGGTGGCCGCCTCCAGGGTGGCTCCGGTGGTCAGCACGTCGTCGACCAGTACGGCACCCGGAGCCAGCCGCCGGGCCGCTCGATAACGTGCCCCGGTCCGGCCCGCCCGGTCCCGGCCGGCGTGGCGCGGCCACCACAGGCCGGGGCGGAGGGCGCTGATCACCGGGAGGTTGCAGCGCGCCGCCACGGCCCTGGCAAGGACCTGGGCCGGGTCGACCCCGTGGGTGGCCCGGCGCACCCAGGCCCGGGGCACCGGTACGAGGGCGGTCGCGGTCGGCGGCACCAGCGGGGCGAGCACCTCGCCGAAGAGCTCGGCGACCCGGAGCAGGCCGCCGTACTTGAGGCGATGCACCAGCCGGCGGGCTGCCCCCTGGTGCAGGAAGGCGCCGCCCACGAGGAGACCGGAGGGCAGCCGCGTCCAGGGAGCCCGCACCAGGGAGTCCCGACAGGGAGTGCAGAGCCTCCCGTCGCCCTTCCCCCACGTTCCACAGGCCAGGCAGACCGGCATCCGGCCACCGTATCGCCGTGACCCGACACGAACCGCAACCCCGGCTAGCCCATCTTTGGTGAGGTCACGAATCGTGGGCACACGGTCACGCGCAGTGGTCTATGGTTGCGATTGGGCACACACCGGGAGGGCGTAATGGCTGTTGATGTGGCGGAGGCAAGGGAGCGCGACAGGAGACGGCGCCTGCGTCGCATCCTCATCGTCCTGTCACCACTCGGCGTCTGGCTGTGGTGGCGGCTCCTCACCGGCAATCCGGTGTCGCCGGGCCTGCCCGACCTGGGACCGAACGCCATCCTCTGGCTTCCCGGGCTGTTCCTCATCTTCATCCTCGGCCTGGTGCTGGTGCTGCCGATGCTGGGCAACGGCCGCTCCCCGCACACGATCTACCTCCCGGAACAGATCGAGGTCGGGTTCGACGACGTGCGCGGCCTGGGCGGCGTCGTCGACGAGGTCCGCCACACCCTCGAGGTATTCCTCAACCACACCCGGTTCCGCGCCGAGATGGGCGGCAACCCGCGGCGCGGGGTGCTCTTCGAAGGGCCCCCCGGGACCGGCAAGACCCACATCGCCAAGGCGATGGCGCGGGAGGCCGGCGTGCCGTTCCTCTACGTCTCGTCGACCTCGTTCCAGTCGATGTGGTACGGCGCCACCGCCCGCAAGATCCGCGCCTACTTCCGAGCGCTGCGCAAGGTCGCCCGGCGCGACGGCGGCGCCATCGGCTTCATCGAGGAGATCGACGCCGTCGGCGGGAAGCGGGGCGGTGTCGAGGCCGCCGTCGTGGCGCCGGCGGACGCCGCCGGGGTGCCGGCGATCACTCGAACCGGCCGGGTGGAGCGCTCGGCGATGGCGCAGGGAACCGGCGGGGTGGTCAACGAGCTCCTCGTCCAGATGCAGAGCTTCGACGAGCCGACCCGCCCGGAGCGGGCCCGCAACGCCGTGGTCCGGTTCGCCAACCGGTTCCTTCCGGCCGATCGCCAGCTCAAGACGATCCGCCCCGGGTTCTCCAACATCCTCCTCATCGGCGCCACGAACCGGGTCGATTCCCTCGATCCGGCCCTGCTGCGCCCGGGCCGCTTCGACCGCATCCTCCATTTTGGGCTCCCGGGACGGCGGGACCGCCGAGAGCTGATCGACTATTTCCTCGCCACCAAGGTCCACACCGCGGCGCTGGACGAGGACGCCGAGCGCGATCTACTGGCGGCGGCCACGATGGGTTACACCCCGGCGGCGCTCGAACGGCTCTTCGACGAGGCTCTGCTCGTCGCCCTGCGGGCCGACCGGGGGGCGCTGTCGCCGGCGGACCTCAAGCAGGCACAGATGGAGGTCGAGATCGGGCTGCCCCATCCGGTCGACTACCCCGACGACGAGCGAGCCACGATCGCGGTGCACGAATCGGGCCACGCGGTGATGGCCTACCTGGTCGGGAAGCGGCGTCTCGAACTGCTCTCGATCGTGAAGCGGCGGGATTCCCTCGGGCTACTCGCCCACCGCGACGAGGAGGAGCGATTCACCCGGCGCGCCTCGGAGATGCGCTCCATGCTCCAGATCTCGTTCGGCGGGATGGTCGCCGAGGAGGTCTTCTTCGGCGAGTCCGGAACCGGACCCGCTGCCGATCTGGTGGCCGCTACCGAGCTCGCCGCCGACATGGTCGGCTCGTATGGGCTGGGAGACTCCCTCGTCTCGCTCCGGGCCATGGACCGGGGCCTGTTCGCCGACAACATGGTCTCCAAGGTCGTCACCGATGCCCGGGCCCGCAAGACGCTGGAACGGATCCTCACCGAGGCCCGGCGGGAGACGGCCCGGCTCCTCATAGAGCATCGCTACCTGGTGATCGCGCTGCGCGACGCCCTCCTCGAGAAGGAGGAGCTCTTCGAGGAGGAGATCATGGAGATCCTCCGCGAGGCCGAGACCCACGCCCTCAAGAACGACAAGGTCCTCATCGACCTCCGCTCGCCCGAGGCTCGCATCATCGAGCGGCCGGCACGATTCGAGCTGATCGAGAGCCCCGAGAGCGACTGAGCGTCATCCCCCTTCGGCGGGTCCCGATCCCGGAGAGACTCAGGTGCCCTGCTGCCAGGAGGCCAGGTACTTCACCTGCTCGGCGGTGAGCTCCTCGAGCCCGCCACCCATCGCCTCCAGCTTGAGCCGGGCCACCTCCTCGTCCAGATCGAGGGGCAGGGTGTAGACGTCGGGGTCGAGCGTCTCGCCGTGAACGACGAGCCACTCCGCCGCCAGCGCCTGGTCGGCGAAGGACATGTCCATGACGTCGGCGGGGTGCCCCTCGGCGGCGCTGAGATTGACGAGACGCCCCTCGGCGATCACGAGCAGGCGACGGCCGTCCGGGAGGGCATACTCCTCGAGGTTGTCGCGGATCTTGCGGCGCGAAGCCGCCATCCGGTCCAGGGCCACCAGGTCGATCTCGACGTCGAAGTGGCCGGCGTTGGCGAGGATCACCCCGTCCCGCATGGCGAGGAAGTGCTCTTCGCGGAAGACGTGGATGTCGCCGGTGGCGGTGATGAACAGATCCCCCACCGCGGCCGCATCCTGGGAGGTCATCACCCGGTAGCCGTTCATGGCCGCCGACAAGGCCCGGACCGGGTCGCTCTCGACGACGATGACGTTGGCGCCGAGCCCGTCGGCCCGCGCCGCGATGCCCCACCCGCAGTCCCCGTAGCCGGCTACGACGACGGTGCGGCCGGCGAACAGGATGTTGGCGGCGCGCAGGACACCGTCGAGCGACGACTGCCCCGTGCCGTGCCGGTTGTCGAACAGGTGCTTGGTGGCCGAGTCGTTCACCGCCACCACCGGGAACCGCAGCACCTCGTCGCGAGCCATGGCGCGGAGCCGGATCACCCCGGTCGTGGTCTCCTCCATGGCGCCGAGGATCGGCTGGTCCACCCGTTCCTTGTGGAGCACCGTCGTCATGTCGGCGCCGTCGTCGAAGACGAGGGCAGGCCCGGTGTCGAGCACGGCGTGGATGTGACGGTAGAAGGTGTCGGAGTCCTCTCCCCGCACCGCGAACACGGGAATGCCGTCGGCGACGAGAGCGGCGGCGACGTCGTCCTGGGTGGAGAGCGGGTTGGAGGCGCAGAGCGCCACCTCGGCGCCACCGGCGACCAGCACCCGCATCAGGTTGGCGGTCTCGGTGGTCACGTGCATGCAGGCGCCGATGCGGATCCCCGCCAACGGCCGCTCCGCGGTGAAGCGCGCTTCGATCGCCGCCAGCACCGGCATGCGCCGGGCGGCCCATTCGATCCTGAGCCGGCCCACCTCGACGAGTCCCGGATCTGCGATGTCGTGGTCCACGGCGTTCACTCCTCCCGTAGTCGACGTTTGAAATCCTCGATGAGCGGTACCGGGGCGGCATCGACGCCGGCCAGGTCGGCCATGGCGACGGAGGCGACGTCACCGACGAACGCCAGGGTGAAGAAGCGGGAGAGCAGCCCGCTGCCCTGGGCCCGCACCTCTCCCGCCATCCCGACGTTCCCCTCCAGGACCTCGCCGGTCAGGTCGAGGCGCCGCCGTACTCGCGGGTGGGCGCCCTGGTCGCGGAGCAGCACGATCCGCACCGTGCGACGCCCCCACGCCGGACGTCCCGTCCACCCTTCGAGCTCGTTGTGATCCAGCTCGGGGACCTCCCCGGCGAACGCCGGCATCGAGGCGTTCTCGTTGATCTGGGTCTTCCATCGCACCGCCGCCAGGGCGGCGGCGCCGCTCCCCCCGTAGATCACCGCGAGGTGCCCGTCGAGCGCCTCGGCCAGGTCCAGGCCCAGTGCCACGCCCGGCCCGGCGCCATCGCCGGCGAGCGCCTCCACTTCGTTCGCCGCCTCCGTCAATGCCGGGATCGGATCGTGGCCGAGACCGGCCCGGTGCAGGATCCGCACCACCGCTCCGGTTTGGTAGCCGAGGGCGGCGCGCGGTTGCAGCCCGCCGGGAACCGTCACGGCCGGGTACCCGGCCTCGGCCGCCATCGTTGCGGCCGCCCCGCCGGTGGTGACGACGACCGCCGAAAGCCCGAGGCGGGAGGCGTCCTCGATCGAAGAGAGGGTCTCCTCGGTGTCGCCCGAGTAGGACACGGCCACCAGCAGCGGCCGCCCGGCCTCGACCCAGCCTGGAAGCCCGTAACCCTGGTGGACCTCGGCTCGGCCTCCGGCCGCCGCGGCGACCAGCGCCCCCACCCGGGCCGCCATGCCGGAGGCCCCCATCCCCGCCAGGATCACCTCGGAGGCCGGTTCGAGGGATGGCAGGTCGAGCCCGGCCGCGGCGCGCAACTGATCCGGCGCGGCGAGCACGTGTGCGAGCATGCTCCCGGCCGCGCCGTCACTCTCCATCGGGCCGCGTCGCCTCTTCGATCAGCATCACCGGGATGCCGTCCTCGACCGGGTAGCGGAGCCGGCAGCTCGTGCACTCCAGGGCGGGCGGTTCGGCTACCTGCTGCAGCGTGCCCCCGCACGACGGGCATTGCATGATCTCGAGCAGGTCGGCGGGAACCAGGTAGGCGGGGTCGGTCACGGTGCCTCCTCCAGGATCTGCTTGACCCGGGCGGCGAGCACCTCGACGGCGGCATCGTCGGGCGCCTCCACGTTGAGGCGCAGCACCGGCTCGGTGTTCGACGGCCGCAGGTTGAACCAGCTCGTCCCGAGATCGACGGTGAGACCATCGAGCCGATCGGTCGTCGCCTCGGGGAAGGCAGACTCGACCCGGTCGATGGCGGCGTCCTTGTGCTCCACCGTGAAGTTGCGCTCCCCCGACTGGGCGTACGGCTCGAACTCGCGGCGAATCACCGAGAGGGGGCGCCCATCTTCCGAGAGCACCTGGAGCAGGACCAGCATGGTGAGGATGCCGGAATCGGCCCGGTAGTTGTCACGGAAGTAGTAGTGGCCGGAATGCTCGCCGCCAAAAATGGCTCCGGTCTCGGCCATCACCTGCTTGATGAACGAGTGCCCGACCCGGGTCCGGATCGGGGTGCCGCCGGCGGCCCGCACCATCTCGGGCACCGCCTTGGAGCAGATCAGGTTGTGCACGATGGCGGCCCCCGGCTCCCGCCCCAGGAACCAGCGGGCGACGATGCCGGTGACGGTGCTGCCGGGGAGAGGATGGAGCTCGTCGTCGATGAAGAAGGCCCGGTCGGCGTCCCCGTCGAACGCCACGCCGAGATCCGGCTCGGTCTCCCCCATCAGGCGCTCGAGATCGCGCAGGTTCTCGGGCCGCAGCGGGTCGGGATGGTGGTTCGGAAACGTCCCGTCCGGTTCCAGATAGAGGCCGATCAACTCGGCGGGGATGCGGGCGAAGACCGCCGGCACCGCCACCCCGGCGACACCGTTGCCGCCGTCGGCCGCCACCCGCAACGGCCGCAAAGCCGCGACCTCGATGACGGAGGTGACGTGGTCGACGTAGCCGTCGAGGATGTCGACCCGCCGCAGCTCCCCGTTGCCGGTCCCCTCCGGGTCGTCTGCCGCGAGGCGCTTGATCTCCACCAGGCCGGTGTCCTCCCCCACCGGAGCGGCTCCGGCGAGGCACATCTTGATGCCGTTGTACCCCTTCGGGTTGTGGGAGGCGGTGATCATGACGCCGGGCTCGTCGAGCGACCCGGCAGCGAAGTAGACCATGTCGGTGGTGATCATGCCGAGGTCGTCGACCCCCACCCCCTGGGAACGAATACCCGCGATGACGGCCGCCGCCAACTCGGGTGACGACTCGCGGCAATCGCGTCCCACCGCGATGCCGGAAGCGCCGGAGTAGACGGCGAAGGCGGCGCCGATGCGCCGCGCCGCCTCGGCATCGAGCTCGTCGGGGACGAGACCACGGACGTCGTAGGCCTTGAAGATCGAATCGAAGTTCATACCGGTGAGTCTACGGGCTCGCCTCGACGCGCAGGGCACAGACCCGACCGGATCGCCCGCCCCCTACACTCCCGCCCATGGCAGACGCCCGAAGCGAGACGATCGCGGTCGTCATCCCCGTCCACAACGAAGCCGACTACCTCCCCGCCGCCCTCCCCCGTCTCTTCGCCGAGCTCGCCGAGGTCCCGGCGGCGGTCACGGTGACGCTGGCCGAGAACGGCTCCACCGACGGCACCGCCGACCTGGTGCGGTCGCTCCAGGACCGCTTCCCGACGCTGCGGCTACTCGAACTCCCCGAGCCCGACTACGGCGCCGCGATGCGGGCCGGGTTCCTCGAAGCCGGGGGCGACTGGGTCGTGAACTTCGACATCGACTACTTCTCGGGTGGGTTCCTGCGCCAGGTGCTGGCGTCCACCCCGACGGCCGACGTCGTCCTCGCCTCGAAGCGGGCCCCGGGCTCGGAGGACCGGCGCGGCCGGTTCCGCCACCTCGCCACCTGGGGTTTCAACCTCGTGCTGCGCCTCCTGCTCCGCTCCAAGGTGTCTGACACCCATGGGATGAAGGCGCTGCGCCGGGAGGTCGTCATCACGATCGCACCGCACGTCGTCTCCACCCAGGATCTCTTCGACACCGAGCTGGTGATCCGGGCCGAACGGGCCGGCTATCGCATCACCGAGGTCCCGGTGACGGTGGAGGAGCAGCGCCAGGCCCGCTCCAACCTGCTGAAGCGGGTGCCGCGCACGTTGCGGGGAGTGTGGCGGATCCGGCGCTCGCTGCGAGCCTCCGGCTGACTCGCGTTCCCGAGCGACCCGCCCTCAGACGTCGACGGGCGGCGTCTCCGCCGTGGGGGCCCGGGCGTCGATCGCCCGGCGGAACACGATGTCCCGGTACCCGGCGAACTTGGGAATGATGATGACGAGCGCCGCCGCCAAGAAGGCGACGTTGGCCCCGAGGCGATCGAGCGGACCCCACAGGGCATCCGCCCCGTTGACGAACAGCGTCGTCAATCCCCACGCCACCAGGTTCACCAGGTAGAAGCGCATCGTCTCGCCGCCCGAGACCCGTCCTTCGGTGAGCTGGAACGTCCAGCGCCGGTTGAGGACGTAGGACATGAAGGTGGAGAGCGCGAATGAGATCGTCACCGCCCAGAACAGCTTCACGCCGTTGTCCTCTCCTTCGGTCGCTCCGAAGACGACGAGCAGCAGGTTGAACAGGGCGAACGACACGATCGTGTTGGCGATGCCGATCAGGCCCACCTTGAGGAACTGCCACAACGCCTCCCGGGTGAAGAACGACTGCAGGTAGCGTTTCACGACACCATCTCGCTCTCTCTCGAACGGCGGAAGATGCGCCTCCGAACCCCCCAGAGCGCCAGGAACACGAGGCAGCCGGCGGTGATCAGCTTACCGGCGGTCTCAGGCCAGGTATCGACGAACTCCAGCACCACGTCCTCCTGGGTCGGCACCACCACCATCAGCGACGGGGTCGACCGGAACGGGCCCTCGGCGCCGGTGGCCTTCCAGTTCGGGAAGTAGGAGACCTTGACGAGGTGCGGCACCCCGACCGCGGTGGTGTGGAACGAGATGCGATGATCCTCCAGCACCACATCGGACACGACGGCGTCCGCGGTGTCGAGGGGCGCCCCCACGTCGTAGGGGCCGTCGACGTCGTCGATGGGTGGCCAGGCGGCGGGGCCCTCCTCCACCACCCAGTGGTCGAGCTGATCGAGGTGCCCGTACCACTCCAACGTCAGATCGACGAAGTCGCCGTCACCCTCGTATACCGCAGGCGTGAACGAGGCGACATCGACCAGGGAGCTCTCGGGGAGGGCGAAGACGGTCCACGGTTCGGCGGAGGCGACCTCCTTCAAGCCGGCGTTGCGGGCCGCCTCGGTGGCCTCCGGGCTCATCGCCACGTAGTACTTGACGTCGTAGAGCGCCAGATGGGCGAGGGCCCGGCCGTCGAAGAAGTGCGATCCGTCCCTGCTGATCATGTGCCCGTAGTCGAGCCCGCGTACCGGGTTCGACGGCTTGATGCTGACCTCGGAGGCATTGATGAAATGGAACGGCGTCGTCAAGGACGACTCGAAGAAGACTCCTTCCATCGAGGAGTGGTCGTCACTCCAGTACGGGATCAGCATCAACGCCATCGGGGTCCCGTACCTGCCGAGCTCGTCGCTCGCCGCCTCCCACATGACCCGGCCGGGCGGGAGGTCGTCGATCGCCTCCATCAGGCCCTCGAGTTGCGTCCAGTTCTCTCCCTTGCCCTCATACCCGGTGTAGTTCCAGCGGGCCCAGCCGGGAACGTTGTGGATCCCGGCCACAGTGACGTTGAGGAGGAGCACGAGCACCACGAACCCGCCGATCGACAAGTTCTGGTGCCGCTGCGGCAACATGCGGGCGATCGACACCAGCCCGAGGCCGACGGCGAGGCCGGCGAACAGGTACAGCCCCAGGTACCAGTAGGGCAACAGCCGGGCGTTGTAGACCTTGGTGAAACCGGTGAGCGGGATGATCCAGTAGATCACGAACGGAACCACGGTCATGGTGGCGAGCACCGCGACGTCCTCCCGCCGCAGCAACGCCCACACGAAGCCGATGACGGCCAGGACCGCGATCGGGACCAGCTCTCCCGGCATCGCCGAGCCGAACCCGCTGTCGCCGAGCAGCGCCTCGACCGGGCGCCATCCCATGTCGGTCGTCATGCCCTGGAGGATGCGAACCCCTACCGGGAGAGCCCAGAAAGCCGCCAGCCCGGACCCAATCAGCCAGGCGGTGCCCAAGGTACGCCCCCCGCGCCGCCGCAGCAGTAGCGGGAGGGACACGACCACCACCACCAGCGTGGTGATGAGATGGCTCAGGGCGGTCAACGCCAGCAGGATCCCGGCCTTCGGTGTCAACCCCCTCCCTTCCCGGGTGTCGCGGATCACCGTCGCCAGGTAGAAGAGCGAAAGGGCGAACGACCACGAGAACGAGAACTCGCCGGCCAGGGTCGACTTGATGTTCGCCCCGAAGATGCTGTAGCTCTCCATGAACACGAACATCGCCCCGGTCATCGTCGCCACCGCCGCCACCACCCGGGAGGCACCGGTGGCCCGCACCAGCAGGTAGGCGGCCGCCGGGAGCGCCAGTAGCCCGGCCACGGTGACCAGCTTGAACGCCACGCCGTAGGGCAGGAGCACGTCCAGCAGGACGGTGACGAGCGCCGGGAGCGGGAAGTAGAAGTACAACGCCGGGTATCCGGCGTACCAGTCGTTGCTCCAGCCGAAGACGTGCCCCGACGGGAGGAGGTTGTCCCTGAGGTACTGGGGCAAGAGCACGTGGGCGCCCATGTCGCCCCCGGTGGGAGTGTTGGCGGTGAGCAGCGCCGGCCAGTGGAAGTCGACCGAGAAGTAGGGGAAGCCCGCCCGGGAGCTGAGGTTGTCGACCGCGCCGAGCATGACCAGCAGGATGAGCGTGGTGGCGGTGACGACCGCCCCGATGGCGAGCTTCTTGCCGACCGGCGATCCGACGGCAGGCGGCTCCGGAGCCGGAGGCGCGGTGGCCGGCACGGGAGAGTCAACGGGGGTGGCGTTCACCGACAGGAGGGTAGCGAAGGTGGAGAGATGCGCGGCTTCAGGAGCGCGGGCGGCGGGCCAGGTCCAAGACGGCTTCGAGCTCCAGCTCTTCCCCGTCGCGGTTCCACCACCGCGTCTCGCACTGGTGGCAGGAGCAGAATTTGACCTCGGTGCCGTCCGGCAACGTCAGCTCGATCTCGATCACGTTGTTGGCACCGCAAACGCCGCATTCGAGCGGTGCTGCGGGAACGCCCCGCTTCCTAGCCATGGTCCATGAATGGTACTACACGCCATCGCCCGGAACGCCAAAATCTTGCTTACCGTCGGTCGCGGCCCGCCGGGGGCCACCTCAGCCGCCTGCGGCCGCCTCGGGGATGTCCTCGAGCTTTCCGACGTAACGGGATCGGCGTTTCCCGTCCTCGGTCCAGTAGGCGTACCAGTAGGGGCCGTGGGGACATCTCCGGCACGACGCCTTGCCGCATCTGACCCATTGGCGACGCAACTTCACCCCCGGGTCCCCCGCCGCCAGCGACACCCCCTGTCGCTCGAGCCGGGCCCGCGCCAGTATCAGGAGCCGGCGCAGTTCGTGCTCGTCCATGTCCCGCACCGCTTCGAGCACGTCGCGATCGATCGGCATCCCGCGACCTCAGGCGACACCGGGCACCGAGAAGAGCCGCCGCGCCGGGGCGCGGCGGTCCTCCAGTACCCAGCCGACCGGTGGGCTCACCCTCGCGGCGTGGAGATTGCACAGCCGGTAGCCCTGCTCGCCGGCGACGTCACCGACGTCCGCCAGCCACATGAGCTGTTCCGGGTAGGCGTACGCCATGACGGACGTCGCCGGAGCACCACATCGGTAGCAGGTCTTTCTCATTCGGGAGCAAGCTAGGACCCAGATCCCTGCCGGCCAAGGATTTGGTCACCAGCCGGCGGCCGCCAGCGCTCGCCGCAGGGTGCGCTTCCCGGGCACGCCGGCCAGCAGGCGGCGGGGATCGCCCCGCTGATCCACGACGAGGGTGAGCGGCACCGCCTCCACCCCGAGCGCGGTGAACAACCCCGCCTCCAACTCGTGGGTCACCTCCCGCAGCGGAACGCCGGTGCTGCGAGCAACGGCGAGCGCCTCGCGACAACGGCTGCACTTGGTGGCGGTGAAGACCACGAGCCCGGGAGGAAGCGCGACGTCACCCATCGTCAGCGGTGGGTGACGCGGCCCGGCCAGGGCCCGCGCCAGCCACGCTCCGCCGACGGCGAGGACCGCCACCCCGCCCACCAACAGGAGACGGACCACGGTGTCACTCGTCAACGGCAACCCCGGCGAAGTAGGCGACACCACGATCGGCCACGGCCGTCCACTGCACCGAGATCGGCGTCGAACTCACGACCCGATACCCGGCGACGGTCCCGTCGTAAGGCGCCGCGACCTCGAGGATGGCGCCGCCGTCGACCAGGACCTTGAGGGCAGGGAGGGCACCGTTGCCGAGCGGCTGCAGGGTGACGGTGGCCGCCTCGGCGCCGCTGTTGAGGAGCCAGATCGAGGTGTCGGCATCGGCCAGCGAACCGGGACCCGGCACGAGCCAGCTCCGGGCCGGCTCGGAGGCTCCGACCGTGCCGGCGATCCGGTCGCCCGGCGGCTCGGCTTCGTCGGCGCCCGCCTCCCCGCCGTCGATGTCGCCGCTGTCCGCCCCGGCGTCCGCCCCGACGAGCTGCGGCGCGTCCTCCGCCACCACCGCGGCGGCGACCACCCCGCTCGCCCGCAGGGTGAGGCCGAACGGTGCCGATCCATAGTCCTCGAGGGTGAGCCGGCGCGGCACGTCGGGCGTCACCTCGACGACGACCGCGGCGGATGTCACCCCCTCGGCGGTGTTCACGTCCACCTCCACCGTCACCGTGTCCGGCCCCGGGTTGCTGAGGACGAGGGACGGCACCAGGCCGCCGGCGTTGACCACCGGGAACTCCCACGTCGTCGCCGGGCCCATCCCGGGCCAGCTCGCCTCGTCGGCGCCGCCCGACAGCGCCACGCTGGGAATCACGAGACCCTCGCTGGTCGTCACCGTCAGCGAGAGATCGTCGAAGAGCGGCACGATCTGGGTGAGGTTGACGTCCCGCCAGCTCCTCCCCGGCACGTCGAGCGCCGCCAGCTCCCCGAGCCCGGCGTCGCCGAATTCGCTGGTGCCGCTGACCGACGCCTTGGCATCCTCCGGGAAGGGGTTGAAGAGGCGGATGGTGAGCGACCTCCCGTCCCGGGTCGTGCCACCCGGGAGGTACCAGACCTTCGGCACCGAGGCGACGCAGCGATCACCGGTGAGGAGGTTGTCGGCGTCGACGAGGGCGGCAACGGTGGCAGGCCCGTCGTCGAACTCGACGAAACCGGGTGTGTCTCCCCGCCGCACGATGGAGCCGACATCCACCACCGCGGCGCCGGGGCCGGTCAGGCTGACCGATCCCTGATCCGGTTCCTCGTTGGGAATCGGCGACGGCATCGTCACGGTGGCGTCGACCGGAACGACGCTGGTGACCAGGAACGCGGAATCCTGCAAGGCGCCGGACGCCACCCACGGGCAATACCAGACGCTGGAGCGGGCCGAGGCGTTGACGTCCTGCTCGACCACCCCGGTGAAGGTTGGCGGGGCCTCCGGCGCGGGAGCCGGGAGGACGACGGCGAAGGCCACGAGCGCCCCGATCACGATCGCACCGAGGAGGCGTCTCACGAGTGGCGCCTCCTCCTCCGCCCCCAGCCCGAAAGGAGCATGAGGAGGGCGAACACCCCCAGCGCCGTCGCCGCCTGGGCGCGCCGCCCAGGGTAGGGCCGGAAGGAGGCCACGCCCTGGTCGGCCGCCACCTCGTTCCCCCACCCGGACTGGGCCCACGGTCCCGGTTCCCACCGTCCGTTGGCGTTCTCACCGACGAAGACCCGCCGCCCCGTTTCGGCGTCCCCCCGGTACCCGGTGCCGTCGCGGTCCCAGGCCTGCCCATCCTCGATCCGAGCCCGCACCGCGCCCTCGGCCTCGACCAGGTAGCTGGTCCGGCTCGCCCCTTCCAGTGGGGTCAGGTCGAACTGGGCCTCGAAGATCGCTTCCAGCGGGGTTTCTCCCATCACGACGATCCAGCGGATCCCGAACGGGGCGAGGGCGGCACCTGCCCTTCGTGTCTCACCGTCGATGAGGCTCTCCAGCACCTCCTGGAACGTCTGGTCGCCGAGGAGAGCTTCCGGCATCCATGCTTCCCACAGCGTCGGCATCGGCGCCGACACCACCCGATAGTCGGCGCCGCGGACCTGCCGTGATTCTCCCGGGAGGGACTCGGCCGAACCCACCACCAGGATGCGGGATCGGGCGGCGTTCCCTTCGCCGGCGACGGTGAAGCCCATGGCGGAGCCGAACGACTGCTGCGGGAGCCCGGCCCGTCCCGGGAAGACCACCAGGGTCACGGTGAGGACGACGGCGAGGGCCCCGAGGGCGCCGACCCCGCCCACCAGGCGCCGCCAGCCGGTGACGAGGTCCACCCGGCGCGCCGCCTCGAGGGTGACGGCGACCACTACGGCCGAGCCGACCGAGAGCAGGGCGAGCCCGAGCAGTTCCACCTCCCGGCCCAGGCCGAGGTCGGCCGAGCGGGCCAGGAAAGCGCCTCCTGCCCCGGTCAGCCCTCCCCACACCGCGAGCACGCCGAGCCGCTCCGGGGCACTGATCAGCGACGCCACCAGGGCCACCGCGATGGCGCCGGGTAGGACGACCCCCGGCTGCCAGTAGGCGTCGCCGGAGGTCAGGAACCGCTCCAGGTCGGCGGCTCCCAGCCACGGCAGCAGGACCGGCACGGCCAGCCCCGCCCCCAGCACCGCCACCCCGACCGCCCTCCAGGCCCCCCTTTCCTTCGGGTTGAGCAACGCCCACACCAGCAGCAGCCCGGCGGGAACGACGAGCAGGGAGGGATCGAGCACGGCGAGCAGCGCCGAGACCCAACCGGCGGCGGCGATGCGTCCCAGTCGGGCGATCCATCCCCCCGGCCACCTCGTAAGCGGAACCCGAAGCGCCCACGGCAGCACCCCGAGGGCGAGTAGGGTGGGAACGCCGGTGTCGGCTGCGATCGCCCGGGCCGCCGGCCCCGCCATGAGCACTGCTCCGGCGAGCATGCCGGGAACCGCCTCGACGCCCCAGGTCCGCACCAGACGCGAGACGCCCCACACGCCGGCCAGGAAGGCGGCAAGGGTGAGCACCGCGCTCGTGACCGCCGGGGAGTCGAACAGCGCCAGCTGCACGAGGCCGGCGAACCCGATGAACGGCGGCAGAGGAGCCGTCGAGCCGAACCCGGCCGGGTTCCACCCTCCGGCGTAGGCGCCGACCGCGGCCCTCCCCGATTCGGGGAGCGGGAGGCTGAAGCCGACCGCGGGCCAGCCGTCTCCCCACATCGCCCGGGTGGAGACCACCACGAACCCGACGGTGATGGCGCCCACCACGAACGCCGGCTGCCGGAGATCGCGGCTCAGCGTCATCACGGAGAGCCGGTCGTCGCCCGGCAGCCGGGCCCGCAGCTTGTCGCCGATCTCCTCCACCAGCGCCTTGAGCTTGGCCGAGCCGCGCAGCTGGTAGCGGAACAGCTCGGCGTCACCCACCGCCCGACCGGAACGGGCCGCGAACCGGCGCCGCACCGTCGCCACCAGGTACAGCAGGTTCCAGGCCCATGCCCGCAACCACGAAAAGAGGGTCCAGCGTCCGAGGAACGGCGCCACGACCGCCTCGAGCAAGCCGATGAGCAGGGCGAGGGGAACGGCCCAGAGCAGCGTGAGGAGGCTGTACACCTCGAGCATGGCGCGGATCCGGCCCGCCTCCTCCTTCCAGGGCGGGGTCGCCTCTTCCGGGAACAGGACCTCCGACGAGGGAACCACGATCACCCGCGCCCCCCGAAGGCGGGCCCGCTGGCACAGGTCGATGGCGGCTGCCTGCGGCGCCAGGTCCGGGTCGGGCCCTCCGACCCCGCGGGCCAGATCACGCCGGATGAGCATCGAGGCCCCGGCGGTGGCGGCGACGTCGCGCACGACGTCGTACTGGCCCGAATCGATCTCGTCGGGATCGAGACCGGAGTACGGCACGCCGAACACGTCGGTGGCTACTCCCACCGAGACGAGGCGTTCCGGATCCTCGGGGCGCAACAGCTTCGATCCGGCGACCCCGGCGTCGGCCCGCCCGGATTCCACGACCAGCGCCTCGAGGGCGTCGGGGCGGGGCAGCGCCCCGGCACGCAGCAGCCAGAGGTGGGTGATCGCCGGTTCGAGACCGTTGAGCAGGGCCGGGACCGAGACGACCCAGTCGACCTTGCCCCGGTCGGCGAGGCGCCGCCCCTCGCCCCCGGCTCCGACCACCACGATCCGGGCCGGGTCGTACACTTGCCGCCGCAGCCACTCGATCGTCTCGGGTACGGCGGCGCTGTCGTCGGCCAGGATGGCAGCGACGACCGACACAGGAGGCGCGTCCGTGGAACGCGAGGACATGGGGAGCATTCTGGAGGCGCTGACCACATACCGCAATCTCCCGACGGTGGTGCTGGCCGGCGGCGTCGGCGGCGCCCGCATGGCACGGGCGCTGGCGCGGTGCCTCGACCCGGCTGACCTGACCGTGGTGGTCAACGTCGGCGACGACGACCGCATCTACGGGGTGCACGTCTCCGCCGACCTCGACACGGTGGTGTACACCCTCGCCGGGATGGAGGGCCCATCCGGCTGGGGAGTGGCCGACGACACCTTCACGGTGATGGAGCACCTGGCCGGGCGCGGCGTCGACACCCGCTTCCGGCTCGGTGATCGAGACCTCGCCACCTGCCTGCAGCGGACCGCGGCGCTCGACGCCGGAGCCACCCTGACCGCCGCCACCGCCTTGATCTGCGCCGCACTCGGGGTGGCACCCGCCGTGGTCCCCGCCAGCGACGATGCGGTGCGCACCAAGATCACGACGGGGAGCGGCGAGCGCCTCGACTTCCAGGAGTACTTCGTGCGACGCGGGCACCGGCCCGAGGTCGCCGCCCTCGACTACGAGGGAGCCGACCGGGCCCGTCCCGCCCCGGGGGTGCTGGAGGCGATCGCGGCCGCCGACCTGGTCGTGATCGCGCCCTCCAATCCGCCGCTGTCGATCTGGCCGATCCTGGCGATCCCCGGGCTGCACGCCGCGGTCGCCGCCAAGGACCTGGTGGTGGCGATCAGCCCGCTCTTCGGCGGCAAGGCCCTCAAGGGCCCGGCCGATCGGGTTATGGCAACACTCGGGCTCCCGCCCGGCAATGCCGGGATCCTCGCCGCCTACGCCGGCCTGCTGAGCCATATCGTGGTCGACACGGCCGACGCCGCCGACACCGACCTCTCGCGGCCCGGACTCGCCGTGGTCGCCACCAACACCCGGCTGGCAGACGCCGCCGCCGCGGCGCGGTTCGGCTCGTGGATCTGCGCCCTGGCCGACGGCCCGTGAGCGTACGATGGCGGCCGGCATGACCGTAGAGCTCATTCCCCTCGCTGGTATCCCCGAGATCCGGGAAGGTGACGACGTGGCCGCCGCCGTCCTCTCTGCCGCCACCGCCGCCGGTCTGGCGTGGCGGGAGGGCGACGTGCTGGTGGTGACCCACAAGATCGTCTCCAAGGCGGAAGGCCGTGTCGTCGCCGTCGCCGACGACACCGAGTACCGGATGCTGGCCGAGCAGGAGGCGGCGGCCGTCGTCCGGCGCCGCGGCGACCTCGTCATCACTCAGACCCGCCACGGCTTCATCTGCGCCAACGCCGGCGTCGACCGCTCCAACGCCGTCCCCGGCACCGCGGTGCTGCTGCCGCTCGACCCGGACCGCTCGGCCCACGCCATCCGGATGCGGATCCGGCAGGCGACGGGCCGCGACGTTCCGGTGATCATCTCGGACACCTTCGGCCGCCCGTGGCGCCGCGGACTCACCGACGTCGCGGTCGGAATCTCCGGGATGGCGGCGGTCCTCGACCTGAAAGGCACGACCGACGCCGCCGGCCGGGAGCTCCAGGTCACCGAGATCGCGGTCGCCGACGAGATCGCCGCCGCCACCGACCTGGTGATGGGCAAGGCCGCCGCCGTTCCAGCCGCCGTGGTCCGCGGCGTGACCTGGCCCGCCGGGGAGGGTCGAGCCACCGACCTGGTGCGGCCGGCGGCCGAAGACCTCTTCCGCTGACCGTGCCCGAGCTCCCCGAGATCGTCGTCTATCTCGAAGCCCTGCAGCGCCGTATCGGCGGCCACCGGCTGGAGAAGATCCGGATCCGCTCCTTCTCACTCCTCAAGACCTTCGACCCGCCGCTCGAGACCGCGGCGCGCCGCGCCGTCACCGGCCTGGAGCGCCTCGGGAAGCGCCTCGTGATCGAGCTCGAGGACGAGTTCTTCCTCGTGCTCCATCTCATGGTGGCGGGACGGTTGCAGTGGCACGAGGAGCGCAAGGCGATTCCCGGGAAAGTGGGTCTCGCCGCCTTCGATTTCGACAGCGGCACGCTCCTGCTCACCGAGGCCGGCACCAAGCGCCGCGCCTCGCTGCATCTGGTACGGGGCCGCCCGGCGCTGGCCGCCCTTGACCCGGGAGGGGTCGAGATCGCCGCCAGCACCCTCGACGAGTTCCGCCGCGGCCTGCTGGCGGAGCGCCACACCCTCAAGCGCGCCCTGTCGGACGCCCGCTACCTCTCCGGGATCGGCGGCGCCTTCGCCGACGAGATCCTGCACGCCGCCCGCCTCTCCCCGCTCCAGATGAACACCAACCTCAGCGACGAGGAAGTCGCCCGGCTCCACGCCGCGGCCCGGGAGACGCTGGCCCGTTGGGTCGAGATCCGGCGCGCCGACACCGCTGACGGATTCCCCACCAAGGTCACCGCATTCCATCCGCAGATGGCGGTCCACGGCAAGTACGGCGAGCCGTGCCCGGTGTGCGGCACCACGGTGCAGCGGATCGTCTACGCCTCGCGGGAGACCAACTACTGCCCGGGGTGCCAGACCGAGGGCCGGATCCTCGCCGACCGCTCCCTGAGCCGCCTCCTCAAGGATGACTGGCCGAAGACCCTCGATGAGCTAGAAGCGCTCGAAAACCCCCAAGGGTAGGTCAGAGGCAACCGGCATCATTGACCGCGAGTGGTGGCGATCCTACGCTCAGTGTGGGCCAGAAAGGCCGGGCCCCGGGGGACGTCAGTCCGTCCACCCCGACCCGGCGGGGACAACTGCAGGGGGCATCTGCATGGTGGGATTCGATCGTATTCCTCGGGTCGACGTTCTCGGCGTCGGCGTCAGCGCCGTCGACCAGCACACCGCGATCGGGGAGCTGGCGCGCTGGATCGACGAGGACGAGCACCACTACGTCTGCGTCACCGGGGTCCACAGCGTGATGGAGTCGCAGGCGGATCCCGAGCTGCGCGCCATCCACAACGGCTCCGGCCTCACCGTGCCCGACGGGATGCCGATGGTGTGGGCCGGGTACTGGGCCGGCTTCAAGCAGATGAGCCGGGTCCCCGGGCCCGATCTGATGCCGGCGGTATGTGCCGAGGGCATCGACCGGGGCTGGAAGCACTTCCTCTACGGGGGAGCCGAGGGAGTCGCCGACCTGCTGGCGACGCGCCTGCGGGAGCGCAACCCGGGGATCGAGATCGTCGGCACCTATTGCCCGCCGTTCCGCCCGCTCACCGACGCCGAAGAGGCCGAAGTGATCGAGCGGCTCAACGCGAGCGGCGCCGACATCGTCTGGGTCGGCCTCGGGGCCCCCAAACAGGAACGCTGGATGCACCGGGTGATGCCGCGGCTCACCGCGCATGCCGTGCTCGGGGTGGGCGCCGCCTTCGACTTCAACGCCGGCCTCCTCCCCCGCGCCCCGCGGCTCATGCAGCGTCTCGGCCTGGAGTGGCTCTACCGGCTGCTGCGGGAGCCGCGGCGCCTGGCGCGCCGCTACCTCGGCAACAACCCGCGGTTCATCGTGAGTATCATCCGGCGCCCGCCCCGCCCCATGGAGACGGCTCCCGAATGACGGCGGGGTGCCGGCCGGCAGCCACCCGCCCTCCCCGTTAGATCTGAGCCCGGAACCAGTCCACCGTCCGGTGCAGCCCGTCCTCCAGCGACGTCCACGGCTCCCAGCCGAGGTGCCGCTTGGCCCGGGTGGCATCGAGGCAGGAACGGGGGATGTCGCCCGGCTTGGCGGCGGCGAACCCGGCGGTGACCTTGGCACCGGTGAGGTTCCGCAGCAGCCGGAAGACCTCGATGACCGACGTCTCGCGGCCCGTTCCGATGTTGAGGTAGACGCCCCCGCCCCGTTCGGCGGCCCGGACGCAGGCGTCGGTGACGTCCTCGACGTAGACGTAGTCGCGCATCTGGCTGCCGTCCCCGAAGATCACCGGGGCTTCGCCGCGGAGGAGCTTCTCGGTGAAGATGGCCACCACTCCTGCCTCACCGTGCGGGTCCTGGCGCGGCCCGTAGACGTTGGCGTAGCCGAGCGACACAAAATCGAGCCCGGAGGCGTCGAGGAAGTAGCGGAGGTAGTCGTCGACGACCTTCTTCGCCACCCCGTAGGGCGACTGGGGGCGCCGTGTCACCGACTCCGGGGTGGGGAACACGTCGACGTCGCCGAAGGTGGCGCCGCCGGAGGAGGCGAACACGACTTTCTCCACCCCGCACGCCGCCGCCGCCTGCAGCATGCTCACCGTGCCGACCACGTTGATGGAGGCATCGGTGACCGGGTCGGCGACGGACTTGCGGACGTCGATCTGGGCGGCATGGTGGAACACGACCTCGGGTCGGTAGGCAGCCATGACGGCTCCCAGATCGGGATCGCGGATGTCAAGCTGGTGGAACGTCACCGCGCCGCTCTGCCTCGCCGCGGAGAGACGGTCCAACCGGCCGGTGCTGAGATCGTCGACAACGAGCACCTCGACTCCGTCGTCGACGAGGCGATCGACCAGGTTCGCCCCGATGAACCCCGCCCCGCCGGTCACGAGCGCTCGCCGCACCATGGTCTCCTTGTTGCTCGGCAAGGGCCCAAGCTACCAGTCGGGTGGGAAGGCAGCGCTCCGGGCGGGAGCCGGGATGACCGAGTACACCTAGTAGGCGCCGCGGCCGCTGATCACGGCCGGGACCGTCTTGGCGAGCAGGCCGAGATCGAGCCGCAGGCTCCAGGTGTCGACGTACTCGAGGTCCATGTCGATCCAGGTCTCGAAATCGAGATCGGAACGGCCGCTCACCTGCCAGATGCAGGTGATACCCGGCTTCGCCGCCAGGCGCCGCCGCGCCTTCGAAGAGTAGGCGGCGACCTCCTCGGGGAGGTGCGGCCGGGGACCCACCAGGCTCATGCGCCCGGTGAAGACGTGGACGAGCTGTGGGAGCTCATCGAGCGAGAAGCGGCGCAGGACCCTTCCGACCCGGGTCACCCGGGGATCGTTGCGGATCTTGAAGATGGGCCCGTCCTGCTCGTTGAGGCCCCACAGCGTCGCCTTCTCCTGGTGGGCGTTGGCCCGCATGGAGCGGAACTTCCAGAAGCGGAACATCTCGCCGTTCTGCCCGATGCGGTCCTGCTTGTGAAGCAGCCCGCCCCGCGACGTCGTGAGCACCACGGCGGTGATCACGATGAACAGCGGGGCGAGCACAATCAGTGCGAAGCCGGAGATCACGATGTCCATGGTCCGCTTCCCCGCCAGTTGCCAACGTGAGGCCACCAGGTATCCGGTACGTGGCAGTACCGCGATCCCGTGATCGATGGCAACGACCGGATGGCCGGTCCGCAGGTCGATGACCGCGGCCGTGCCTGAATCGGTGGTCTCGGTGACTTCCTCGGCTGGAACTGATTCCGGACGAGTCTTTCCTACCTGGGCAAGATGCCCCATTTCGGCCCGCAACGCCTACCCCCAGTTAGCCCCTGTAAGGCTCTCTTCGTCTGAGGCCCCAAGCCCTTGGCACACCCAGACGTCTCTTCCCCATGGCCACCGTACGCACACGTGTTCGCGCACCGCGCCGTTTCCTTGAGCCGATGTTATGCAGTCGCTAGGACGCACGCAAGGCTATTCCTCACGTGCTCGAGGTAAGTAGACACCTCCCGAATGCCTGATGGCCGCAGTGCGAGGATTCCGCCTCCACACCAGCTTGTTCCACGGCATCGGGTCTCAGCTCGAATGCGGCGACAGCTCCGTCTACCACAGGTAGGACAGCCTCCAGATGTCGCCATCCACCGCATACCTCGGGCCTTCGAACGGAGCCGCCATCGGAATCGATTGTCGACGGCATCCCGGACGACTCGGTTTCAAGCCTGGTGGTGCCTTCCAGGGGGGCGACTACTCCATCGGAAATGGCGAACGCCGTATCGTCTCCCACCGGCTGAAGCGGATCGACTCAGCCACCCAGCGGATCCCGGACCGGGAACATCGGCGACGCCTTCACGTTCCCATAGGCCGCCCCTCTTCGCCACGTAAGATGTCACCTCCCCCGAGAATGAGGGCCGAGCCTTGAGGATCTTCCAGATCCACACTCACTATCGCGAGCCGGGCGGCGAGGACGCGGTGGTTCGCGCCGAGAGCAACCTACTCCGAGCGGCAGGACACGAGGTCGTCGAATGGCGTCGCCGCAATCCCGATCGCACCCTCGCCGCCACAATCTCCTTGCTCGGGGCGCCCTGGAATCCCGTCCGAGCCAACGAGGTGGGACGCGCTGCCGCCGTGAGCGACGCCGATGTCGTGCACGTCCACAACCTTTGGTTCGCCACCTCCCCCTCCGCCCTGCGAGCCGTGCGACGCGCCACCAAGGCTCCCCTCGTCATGACCCTGCACAATTACCGACTGGCCTGTGCCAACGGCCTCCTGCAACGAGACGGCATGCCATGTGAGATGTGCGTCGGCTCCAGTCCCTGGCCGGCGGTGCGCTACCACTGCTACCGGGAATCGAGAGCGAAATCGACCATCGCCGCCGCCACCATCGCCCTCAACCGGCGCCTCGACACCTGGGTGGGCAACGTCGACCGGTTCCTAGTGCTCACCGAATTCGCCCGTGGTCGCATGATCGCCGCTGGCCTTCCCGCCGACAAGATCGTGGTGAAGCCGAACTTCGTAGCCGACCCCGGTGCTCGGCCCCACGCGCCGTCTGCAACAGGCGATGTACTCTTCGTCGGGCGGCTCTCCGCCGAGAAGGGAGTGCGAACACTCCTCGAGGCCTGGCGACGGGCCGACCTCGCCGATCTCCGCCTCGTCGTGGTCGGTGGCGGGGCGCTCGAGACCGAGTTGCGTATGGGCAACTGGCCGCGGGTCGAGTTCCGCGGCGCGGTTCCAGTCGAGGAGGTGCGTCGCCTCATGCTGTCCGCCCGCGCCCTCGTCTTGCCTTCGGAGTGTTATGAGGGGATGCCGATGTCCGTGCTCGAGGCCTACGCTGCAGGGCTACCGGTGATGGCCTCCGATCTGGGGGCCATGACCGAGATCGTCGGACCCCTCGGGCCTGCTTGGCTCGTCCCCCCCGCCGATCCAACGGCCTGGGCGGCATCGCTGGCGAGCCTTCGAAGCGACGACTCACTTCTCGACGCCACCGGCGCCGCCGCCCGCCGGATCTGGGAGGCTCGGTACTCCCCGTCCCGTGCCCTCGAATACCTGCTTGCGGCGTATGCCCCAGTGCCCTGATCACCGCGCCGAGGACACCAGGCTTCGCGGTCGTTGTCGCGGCGGGGGTCGGATACCCTGGGCATCGGCGAGTGCGACGAGCAACACGAAGCACATCAGGTTGAAATTGAGCCACGCCCCGAATCCAAGCCCCACGAAGTTTTGGAGGATCAGTGCGATCGGCAGGATGGCGTAGGCGCAGTCGACGCGCCGCAGCAGATACCGGGCCGACCACACCACCAATCGGAACACCACATACATGAAGGGGATGAAGCCGAGCAATCCGACTCCGGTGAGCGCTTCGAGGAATCCGTTGTGGAGGTGCGTGAATTGGTCGGCGCCAATGCTCTTGAGCGCAACGAACCGCCCTCCTGCACCGAAGCCGTAGCCGGTGATCGGCTCAGCGAGCCAGGCCTTCATCCCTGCCGCCCAGAAGACTGTGCGACCGGTGAGGGTATCGAGCGAGCCCTGAACCTGGTCACGTGATAGCACGTCGACAATCTGGCTGAAGTACACCGCCACCAGCGCTCCTCCGATCGGCGCGATCATCAGGGTGAAGAGCACCCTCCGGTACACGAAGAACAGGACGCCGATCGACACCACCCAGATGGCGACTCCCTGGCGCCCGGAGGCAAGCACGATGCACAGTGTTCCCAGCGCCACCAGCCACAGCCAGGGTCGGGCGCGGGAACGTTCGACGCTCGCGAAATAGCGGGCGCAGCCGAAGGCAGCCAGGGTCGCCCCAATGGCGGAGAAGGCGTTAGGGCCGCCGAAAGGCGCAACCATGGTTCCGCGGAAGAAGAACCCACGTCGGCTCAAGTCCTGGGAAAGCAAGCTGGGTGCCATGAAGAAGCCAGCCACCGCCACCAGGACGAGGAAACCCTCGAGATAGAGCAGGAGACCGATAGTGCGCTTGAGGGCGTCGGGGGCATCCGGCCGATGGAGGATCACCCACACGAGTGAGAAGGCCAGGCCGAGCTCGAGCACCTTGCCGGCGGTGACCAGCGGGGCCACCGAGTAGGTCATGGAGACCGCAGCCACCGCGCAGTAACCACCCAGGGCGAGCATTCCGAACCACCGCAGGCGAAATGCCCGCGCCAGCCGGGCGACCGGTACGAACATCGGCAGGATGACCAGCAACGCCGCCAGCGACAGCAGTGCCCGAGCCAGCGTCTCGGCAACAAACGGATTCGCCAGCGTTTCTTCGGCCCCGAACCGATCGGCCCGGGCATGGGCGGTGAGCATGACCAGGATGAGGGCGGCGTGCTCGCGCCCGAGGCCCCTGCTGAGATCCCGCAGGCCGGTGGGCAGCCCGGGCAACCGCAGGAGGGCCATGGCAAGCGTCCACAGCACCGCCGTCCAGATCAGACCCTCCATACGTATCCCATCCATGCCACGGACACCGTTACTGCGCGCGCGATGCTACCGGCCGGTGGGGTGACCGGTGCCCGATTCCGGATCTCGCTTCCGGGTCGTTGCATCACACTCTGAAGATGCTGAACACCGCGTTGAGGTCGTGATCCTCCACGGAGATCCGCTGCAGCAACGAACGGGATTCGAGGTCGTAGCGGGCGACATGGGTGCCGAGGCTCTTCTTGAAGCCGCCTTTGACCCAGGCCACGTTCTCCCGGATCGCGGTCGGCCGCAGCCTGGAGAACCCGACCCACACCCCATCGTCGTCGACGTGGATGCCGCGGCACCACCCCAGCTGGGTGCGCTCGTCCCCGATGCGATTGAGGTCCACCACCTCCACCACGTGCAGCGTATCGGTGTCGGCGACGGCGATGATCCCGTTGACGGCAGTGAAGTAAACGAGCCCGTCGCGGACGAATCCGTCGTGGACCCGCCCCACCCCGACGTCGATACGCCGCGACGGGTCCTTGATCGACACCGCATCCATCTGCTTGAAACGGGTGATCCAGATCTCGTCCCCGAGCTCGAAGACGTGATTGGGGTGCGAGTCGTATGGCTTGGTGCTCGCCACCTTGCGGTAATCGACGTCGGGTGAGAAGCGGCTCCAAGGATCGTTCCCGAGAACGTGCCAGCGGTTGACGACCTCACCCTCGGTGGTGATCTCGATGAGTTGGTCGAGCCCGGTGTTCACGACCAGCAGCGTGCCGTTCTCCCGGGGCCGGACATGGTGCACGTCGTGGAACGACGGCAACGAGATGTGATGGACAACTTCGAAGCCGGGATAGGTATAGACGAGAATCTCCGTCTGGGTAGCCAAGTACAGGGTGCCGCCAACAAGCGTTCCCTGCTTGAAGAGCACCGCCGGCTCCTCGTCGGCCACGAGCGACGGCGGCGACTCATAGCTGTGGACGACCGACACCTGCTCGGTCGACTCGTCGATCTCGAGGACATGCCCCCGCACGTATTTGTACCAATGCTCGGCGCCGTCGCCGAGCGCCCGGGGCCGGCGTTGCTGGCCGCCCGTCACCAGGAGCGTCATGAGGTCCCCCAGACCGATGGTTCCTACCGAGCCCGAGACGATAGCGGAGGCCGCGATGCTCGCCGCCCGCCCGGGGGGTGCCACCGACCCAAATCACGCCATCGGCAACCCCGGGTATCATGCCGCGCCCGGCGCGACCGACCCTTCGATCCACCGCCGGCGCCCGGGGGGTCGGGTCCCGGTCAGGAGGAACGGGCCTTGTCGCTTCCAGCATCGAGATCGACGGCGCGGTGAGACGCTTTCGCGCCATTCCGGCCGGGCTCGTGGACTCCGGCCTTTCCTCGCTCGCGACCTTCGTCGTCGGCCTCTACGCCGCCACGGTATGGCGGAACGACGCCGGCACCCTCGGCGTCTACGCCCTCTTCCTCGCCGCTTTCCAGATGGCGGCCAGCATCCCCACCCAGGCCCATTTCGTCCCGGCGGAGAAAGTGACGTTGCTACTCGAGGGCCGGCCACGCCTCCTGCTCATGCGACGTATTGTCATACTCGGCCTGCCGTCGTCTCTCGTAGCCGGCCTGCTCGTTCCCCTGGCGGCCGTCGTCGGGATAGCGCGAGGACTCCCCCTCTCCGAGCAGGTGCCGTTCATGGTGACGGCGGCGGCGGCGACCATGCTGTTCCCGATCCAGCACCACACCCGCCGGCTCCTCCACCTCGGGACGGTGTCGTGGGCGGCGGCCTCGGTCTCGGCCCTGCAATTGCTCGGATCCGTCGGCGGCCTCGGTCTCCTCGAGTGGGCCGGCGCCACCGACCGCTGGATCCCGATCGGCGCCCTCGCCGTGGCCAACGGCTTCTCGCTGCTCGGCGGCCTCGCCCTGACGACATGGCATGGGCGTCCCCACCGGGCCGGCGCCGGTGATGGCCTGCAGCAGGCGCACGAGTCACTCACCTACCGAAGGTTGTTCGAATCCGGCAAATGGCTGCTCTCGACGGGAATCATGTCCACCGGCAATAACTTCGTCGTTGCCGGGATCGTCACGGTACTGGCCGGCCCGGTGCCGCTGGGCCTGGCCGAGGCGGCCCGGATCGTGGCCCAACCGATCCTGGTCCTCGCCACCGGCCTCAGCGCCGTGCTCGCCCCCCCGTCGATGGCAGCCGGGCGTCGACGCGACCGCGCCGACGCCCGCCACGTTGCCCGGGTGTTGCACGGTGTCACGGCCGGTCTCGGGCTCCTCTACCTGGCCATCACCGCGATCGACTGGACCCTCAATCCGCTCGCCCGCCTGGTACCGGCCGCCTACGACGTGTCGTGGTTGGTGGCGGTCAGCGTCGTCGCCAACGGCCTCAACGGGGCCTCGTTCCCGGGGCGTTTCGAGTTGATCGGCGCCAACCGGGAGCGCGACCTGTTCGGCGCTGAGGTCGCCGCCAACATCGCCCAGCTCGCCGTTGCCGTCACCATGGCGGCCGCCGGGTCCGGGGGCGGTTCGATCGCCGCCTTGGCCCGTCCTTCGAGTTTCCTGGTGCTCGGCGCCACCCGGCTCTTCTTCTACCGCCGGCCACTCGATCGCCACTACGCCACAGGTTCGGCCGGTGCCGGTATGCTCGATGGTCCCAGCGAAACCACGGAGGGATGAGGCGCGTGCTGTTCAAGGAGTTCCCGCCGGGCTGGGGGCACTTGTTCGTGCCGACCGGGTCCCGGGCCCAGGCCACCGCGGGCCTCGCCCTCTACACCCCTGGCTCGTGGCGGGGCATCGTGGCACAGTGGGCGGCGTGGTGGGCCGTGCGCGCCTGTGGACCGCACGTGCTGCCGGGACCGGCCCGTACCTGGGTCCCCCCGATGGAACCCGCCACCTGGGATCAGCTCCGGCAGGAGCTACGCTCGCACGTCGGTGACGTTGACGCCTGGGCAGGCTATGTGCGGCGCGGGGGCCGCGGCGGCTTACTGCTACTCCTGCTTCACGATGGGAAACCGATCGGGTTCGTCAAGGCGCGCCTCGGAGGCGGCGCCGTCATCGATAACGAGTACCGGGCCCTGGCGGCGGTGCACGCCGCCCACCCGACCTCGTTCCGGCCCCTCGAGCCGCTCGGGAAGGGCGCGTGCGGCGATTGGAGCTACCTCGTCACCGCTCCCCTACCGCCCCACATCCATCGACGCGCCAACGACGCAATGCTTCCAGGAGTGATCGACGACGTGCAGCGGGCACTGGCGGCCCACCCCAAGCATCCGGGGACCCCCACCCACTGGGTGCCCGCCCACGGCGACTTCGCCCCCTGGAACCTGCGGCATTTTCGCCGCAATGGGACCTTCCTCATCGACTGGGAGGAGGCCAGCTGGGCGCCGCCGGGAAGCGACCTGGTGTACTACGCCGCCTGTGCCGCCGCCCTGGGACGACCGGTGCGCGGCTTCGCCATCGCGCCGGACGAGGCCGCCCGCTTCTGCTGGCACCATGTCCGGTGCCGCATCGACCGCCGCCTGGAACGGGGGGGAACGGTGACCGACCTCGATCGGAGGCTGCTCGACGCCCTCGCCCCCGGCGCTGTCTAGCGCTCCTGCCGCGGCCTCGCCGCCGTCACTCTGCCTCGGATTCTCCGTCGGCCCGGAACGAGGTCCGCCGCCTCCGCCACCGGAACGACTCGCCGCGGCGGCGCTGTTCCCGGTTGCGGCGGTGGCGCTCCCAGGCGAGGCGGGTCCGGAACGAGACCAGCCGCCACAGATACGGTCCGCGGGTGTCGGGGTGCAGGTAGGCGACCAGCCTCATGGGCGGGAAGATGAGGCGCCACCACCAGCGGAAGGCCTCCCACCGTCGGCCCTTCATCGTGAAGGGGATCCAGTAGCGGGTCCGTACCATTCGTGACATGCCGACGTGGCCCTGGAGCCGGCTGCTGGCTGGCCACGCCGCGTTCCACAAGCGCCGCGCCAGGTATCCGCTCGGCGGGATGGGAACATCGAGGTCGAGCCAGGAGGCCACGACACGCAGCGACTCGTAGGTGTGCAGCGCCAGGCCCTCACCACGCACAAAACGGTCGACGAGCTCCCAGTCGATATCGGAGCCGCCGATGATCCGGGCCACGTCGACGAAGCCGAGGAGGTAGGAGAAGCGATCCTTCTGGAGGTGGAGCAGGGCTTGCACGAGTGCGACCTCGGGCCCGAGCACGCGAATCTCGACACCGTTGGGAGTGGAAACAGTCGATGTCGTCCGCCAGATCAGATCGAGCTGGCGGACCGGGATGCCGAGCTTGATCGGCTCCTGGTGCACGTCGATGGCGACACCGGTCGGGAGGTGGAGGTCGACTCCCTGAACCGCGCCGCCGTCGATCATGGCCTGGATCGTGCCCGCCACCGGATGGTCCGGCTGCAGCAGGCCCACCAGCTCGCCGATCCGGCCGAGGTGGGAGGGCGCCACGAAGACGTCGATGTCGGCGCAGGGACGCAGCCCCTCCCCGCCATACCAGCGGGTCTCGCTGGTGACGCCCTTGAAGGCCGCCAGGTCGATACCGTGTTGGGCCGCCACCTCATCGATGTGGATCAGTTCCCGCCACAGCATCTGATTCGACACCCGGATGGCGAGCCGGTGCTGGGCCAGCCCGGCGCTGAGCGCCTCCGGGAAGGCGACGCCCTGGGTGGTGACGGCATCATGGAGCAATCCGAGCATGCGATGCTCCGCCGCCGAGGCGACGAGGGTCTTCGGGTCGGCGACGCCGCTCACCGGCCGGCCGGCGGCGACGTCGAGCAGCGCCGGATGGGGCCTACTCACGAGGAATCCCGGCCCCGGATCATCGCCATGCCCGGCTCATGGCCATCGTTTGCCCCATGTTCGGTCATTCCCCGCTCGATCGCAGCGCATCCGCCAGTGGAGTGAGGATGATATCGTGCCACGGTCGCAAACCGGCACCGGGAACCAAGAGGGGTTCCCACATATCGTGGCCAGGGAGATTCCGATGCAGCAGCCGGGAGAGTTCGGTACCATCGAGCCGACCCTGCTGCGCGCCGTGTGGCGCTATCGCTGGCTGATGCTCGCCATCACGGTAGCGACAATCCTGGGCGCGTGGCTGTACTCGAACGCCACCGCGGTCGAGGAGTTCGAGGCCGAGGCGTCGATGCAGGTGGAGGATCCCCAGTCCTCCATCTTGTTCACCAACTCCCCGGGCACCCGCCGGGTGGAATACGTGGCCGATCAGGCTGAGATCCTGCAATCGGGCGACGTCGCCCAGCGGGCCGCCGACATCGCCGGCAAGACCGACCCCACGTTCCCCTACGCCACCGAGGACATCCTGCTCCAGACCGACATCGAGGTGACGAGCGACGCCGGATCGGTCATCCTCATCCGCTTCGTCGCCACCCAGGCCGATTGGGCGACCCTCGGCGCCAATTCGCTGATCGCGGCCTACAAGGAGCTGCTCGCCGACGAGACCGAGGCCAGCTACGCCTCCCGGGTCAAGGTGCTCGACGAGCGCATCGCCGAGATCGAGAAGGAGGTCGCCGACCTCAACAGCCGGATCGATGCCCTGTCGCAGCCGTCGGAGGACGCCGTCCGGCTAGAGGACCGGCTCGCCGAGCTGCGAGTCCAGCTGCTCACCCTCAGCGCCGAGCGGGACCGCACCAGCGACTCGGCCCGGCTCCAGGCGATCCGGACCGAGGTCAACGACCTCAGCAACGAGGTGACGCTCTTCGAGAAGCTGCTCATCATCGAGAGCACCGATCCCGACATCGCCGAGTTGCAGCAGCGGCGCAGCCAGCTCCTTCAACAGATCGACGACCTCACCATCCAGAGCAACGGGATCGTGGTCGACAGCCAGCTCCTCGGGAGCGGGGTGGTGCTCACCAACCCGGCGGTGACCGCGGCGCCCCTCGAAAGCGGGCCCCGCAAGTACCTCATCGTTGGCGTATTCCTGGGATTACTCGCCAGCAGCTCCCTCGCCTACCTGCTGGCGCTGCGCCACCGCACCATCGAGAACCGCTCCCAGCCGGAGCTGATCCTGCATGCCCCGTTGGTGGCCAGCGTCCCCAACTTCCGCCTCGAGGGCATCAAGGCGCTGCTCCCGGTTCGCCTCGCCCCTCGCTCGGCGTCGGCCGAGGCTTTCCGTTTTGCCGCGGCCGCTCTTGGTCTGCGGCGCGGGCGCTCCGCCCAGGGAACACTGACAGGCGCCAGCAACACGGTGATGGTGTGCTCGGGGAGCGCCGGCGACGGCAAGACGATCACCGCTGTCAACACCGCCCTCGCCGGGGCGCGGGAGGGGAAGCGGGTGCTACTCATCGATGCCGACTTCGGCAACCAGGCCGCCACCGAGCTCCTCGCCCCCGGGATCCATCCCGAGATGGGAATGACCGAGGTGGTCGAGACCGGCGCCGCTCTCGCCGATGCCATCATCCTGATCGAGGGTACCGAGTCGGCCGGCCTCCACCTCCTCCCCCGCGGTTGGCGCCAGACCACTGGCCCCGAGTTCTTCCGGCTCCCGGCGACCCGGGAGTTCCTCACCAGGATCCAGGAGTACTACGACCTCGTGCTGGTCGATGCGCCTCCCCTGCTCCAGGTCGCCTACGCCAGCACCGTGGCAAGCATGGTCGACCGGCTGCTGATCGTGGTGCGGCATCATGGCCTGGCGGCCGAGCTGGAGGAACTACAGGACCGACTCGAGTTCATCGGGACGCCCACCATCGGGTACGTCTACAACCTGGCGCCGCTGCGGTACGAGATGACCCGCACCGAAGGCTCCATGAAGGACGTGCTGGGGACCTCGGACCGTCTCGAAGCCGAAGAGTGAGTCACAGGCGCCGACCGCGATGAGCGCGGAGGCGTGGCTCACGCTCCTGGTCCTGACCGTGGCCATCTTCGCCATGGTGCGCGACCTGGTGCCACCGGCGGTGGCGATCCTGGGCGGGACGGTGGTGCTGCTGCTCGCCGACGTGATAACACCCGAGGAGGCGTTCTCCGGGTTCTCCAACCCGGCCCCGCTCACGATCGCGGTGCTCTACATCCTGGCGGCGGCCGCCGCTCGCACCGGGCTGTTGCAACCACTGGTGGCGTCCACCCTCGGCGGCAAACGGTCGGTGCGGGCCGGCCTGGGGCGGTTGCTGCCACCGGTGGCGCTCGCGTCGTCGGTGCTCAACAACACCCCCATCGTCGCCATGCTGGTGCCGGAGGTCGGCAACTGGGCGACCCGCCACGGCCGGCAGCCGTCCCGGTTCCTCATGCCCCTCTCCTTCGCCGCCATCCTCGGGGGAACGGTGACGTTGATCGGGACCTCCACCAACCTCGTCGTGTCGGGCCTGCTCGAGGCCGCCGGGCACGAGCCACTCGGGTTCTTCGAGATCACCAAGGTCGGCCTCCCGATCGCGGTGCTCGGGGTCGGCCTCGTGGTGCTGCTGGCACCGCGCCTGCTCCCGGACCGGCCCTCGGTTCAGGACGAGCTCACCGAGCGGATGCGCGAGTTCACGGTGGACATGACCGTCGACCGGGGTGGGCCACTCGACGGCGTCACCGTGGAGGAGGCCGGGCTGCGCGATCTCGCCGGGGTGTTCCTCGTCGAGGTGAGCCGGGGCGACGAGGCGATCGTGCCGGTGTCGCCCACCACCCGGCTCCACGGCGACGACTCGCTGCGTTTCGTCGGCCGGGCCGGCGACGTCGTCGACCTCCACAGCATGCGGGGTCTGCGCTCCGGCGCCGCCGACCACATGCGCCGCTTCGACCTGGAGCGCTCCAACTTCTTCGAGGCGGTGGTGGGAGCAACCTCGCCCCTCATCGGCAAGACGCTCAAGGAGGCCGGCTTCCGCGGCACCTACGGTGGGGCGGTGGTGGCGGTGCACCGGGCCGGGCAGCGGGTCGACGCCAAGCTCGGGGAGGTGCCGTTGCGGGTCGGGGACACGCTGGTGGTGCTGAGCGACGAGAACTTCCGGGAACGGTGGATGGATCGGGGTGACTTCCTGCTCGTCTCCCGTCTCGGCAGCTCCCCGATGGTCGCCTCGGGGAAGCGCCCGCTGGCGGCGGCGATCCTGCTCGGGGTGGTGTTGCTCGCCGCCACCGGGACGGTGTCGGTGCTCAAGGCCGCCCTGCTCGGCGCTCTCGCCGTGCTCGCCTTCCGGGTGCTGCGTCCCGGGGAGGCCCGCAGCGCCATCGATCTCGACGTCGTGCTGCTCATCGCCGGCGGCTTCGGCCTCGCCGCCGCCATGGAGAAGTCGGGGCTGGCGGAGACGATCGCCAATGGGTTGGTCGACACCTTCGGAACCCTGGGAAGCATCGGGGGTCTACTCGGCATCGTGCTCGCCACCATCCTGCTCACCGAGACCGTGTCGAACACCGCCGCCGCCCTCATCGTCTTCCCCATCGCCGCCTCGGCGGCCGAGGCCCTCGGCTACGACCTGCGAGGTGTCGCCATCGCGGTGGCGGTGGCCGCCTCTGCCTCGTTCCTCACCCCGGTCGGCTACCAGACCAACGTGATGGTGTACGGGCCCGGCGGCTACCGCTACACGGACTACTCGCGACTGGGGGCGCCGCTCACCGCCCTCGCCGTCACCGCCATCCTCGTCATCGTCCCGCTCGGGTGGCCGCTGACCGGATGACGCTGCCGCAACACCTCGCCGGCAACGGCGCGGTTGCCGTTTCCCTAAGTCGGCTCCGGCGAGCGGCCGATACCCGGCGAGAGTCAGGATGAGGACGACGTCGATGACGAGGGCCGTCGCCAGGACGCCGAGTGCGATCCGGTGGGGGTTGCGGAGTCCGACTCGTCGCCGGCCGGTTTCCTCGTTTAACCTGACCCTGGACCCCCAGTGACAGGCCGTGCCGTGACCAGGAACCGATCAGCGCACCGCCCGAAGGCGGCTTCCCGCCTCCCGTTCGCCCTGGCGTTCGTCGCCGCCCTCACCTTGGTGGCCGCCACCGTGCTGGGGACGACGCCGGCCGAGGCGAACATGACGTCTTGCCCCGCATCGATTCAGGTCGAGCAGGGCGGCTCGAGCAACGCCACCGTCTCGATGAACTCCCCAGATGGAGGCGCCTTCCTCACCGTTAGCGCCTCCGGGGTCTCGGCCCAGGTTCTCGCCCCCGGCGCCCGCACCTCCGCCGGATCATGGAGCAATGGAGTCCGCGTTTCTGCTGGAGCGACTGCGAGTGGAAGTGGTTCGGTCACAGTGACCGAGAACGGCGCCACCGGGCCGATCGACTCATGCACCATCAGCGTCTCGATCATTCCCACCACGACCACGACCACCACTTCGACGACCACCACTACGACCACGACCCGGCCGCCGACGACGACCACGACCCAACCCCCCACCACGACCACCTCCACGACGACGACCACCGTCCCCCCCACCACGACCACGAGCTCGACCACCACCACCTCGACCACGACCACCACCACCACCACCGTCCCCCCCACCACGACCAGCTCGACCACCACCTCCACGACGGCGCCGCCGTTCGCGGTGACGACCCTCCCCGACGACCCGGCCGCCATCGGGAGCACCGACGGTGGGGGGAGCGACTTCCTCTCGGAGAACTGGTGGTGGCTCACCATCATCGGTCTGGTGCTGATCGCCCTCATCGCCTCGGTGGCGGTGCTCCGGCCCGACATTCCCGGCTTCGGGGGCAGGGTCCGGGCCGCGGGGCCGGCAGCGGCGACTCGCCGCCGTCCCGACGGCCGTCCGGGTCGCCGTGGTCCCGGGCAGTGGCTGCGGGACACCGTCTCGCCGGACCGCTACGCCCGACGCCCGGGCCGGGTACGGGGCCCGTCGGTCGGCCAGCGGGTCCGCCAGACCAAGGTGGCCCAGGGCATCGAGGACAAGGTGGCCCGCCCCAAGGTGAAGGGGCCGTCGCTGTGGCAGCGGATCCGCAATGCCAGCCCCTTTGGCTGGTTCCGCGATTCCGAGATCGCCGACTCCTTCCGGGCCCGCTCCTCCGCCCGCAAGGTCCGCCGCGACATCAAGCGCCGCGGCCACTGAGCTCCGGCGCCTCCGGACCCTCCCGGATCAGATCCTGGGGCGTACCGCCCGCACCGCCCCGGAATGCAGCGTGACCGGACCGGTCGCCGTCTCCACCACGAGCCCCCCGTCGGAGGCGACGTCCACCGCCCGCCCCTCCCCGGCCGGCTCCCAGGTCACGTCCCGGCCCACGTTTACGCAGGCCTCCCGATACTCGTCCCGTCCCCACCCGGGATCGTCGAGCCGGCCGAGCAACCGGCCCGCCCACGACGCCGCCAGCGCCGCGGCCGCCTCCGGGCCGGGATCGACGGGGAGGATCCCGGCGGCGCCGCCCGGCGGGTCGGGCCACCACAGGTTCACGCCGCACCCACAGATCGCCACCGCACCGTGGACCTCGACCAGGATGCCTCCCACCTTCCCGTCCCCGGTTACCAGATCGTTGGGCCAGGCGAGCCCGGCGTCGACTCGCACCAGGTCCGCCAGGGCCTCCCGCACCGCCAGGCCCACCGTCAGCGGGAGCGTGGCCGGCGGCCCCGGAGGGACGAACCCGACCGCCAGTGAAGAGTACATCGCCCGGGGTGACTGCCACCACGGGTTGCCGGAGCGGCCCCGTCCCGACGTCTGCCGGTCGACCACCACCAACACCGGCTGTGCCCCGTTCCCGAACGACTCGTACGCCAGATCCTGGGTGGAGGCGGCTTCGGGCCGGGTGATCGTCGCGTAGGGTGTAGCCATCTCGCCGGTTCGTGAGTCAGAGATACACAGGCGCAGCGAGCATACCGGAGACCCCACCGTGAGCACCGACGAACAGATCGAGCAGCTGCGCCGCCTCCGCCAGGAGGCGATGGCGCCCGCCAGCCAGCGCGCCGTCGACCGCCAGCACGACGCCGGCAAGCTCACCGCCCGGGAACGCCTCGACCTCCTCCTCGACAAGGGCTCCTTCCAGGAGCTCGACATGTTCGCCCGCCACCAGGCCGCCGGGTTCGGCATCGAGGAGCGCCGGCCCCTCGGCGACGCCGTCATCACCGGGTGGGGCACGATCGACGGCCGCACCGTGTTCGTCTTCGCCGAGGACTTCACCGCCTTCGGGGGCAGCCTCGGGGAGGTCGTCGCCGACAAGATCTGCAAGATCATCGACCTCGCCCTCGACACCGGCGCCCCCCTCGTCGCCCTCAAGGACTCCGGAGGCGCCCGCATCCAGGAAGGGGTGGTGGCCCTCGACGGCTACGGCCGCATCTTCGAGCGCAACGTGCGGGCCTCGGGGGTCATCCCCCAGATCTCGGTGATCATGGGCCCCTGCGCCGGCGGCGCCGTCTACTCCCCCGCCATCACCGACTTCGTCTACCAGGTGGAGGAGACCTCCCACCTCTTCATCACCGGTCCCGACGTGATCAAGGCCGTCACCGGCGAGGAGGTCACCTTCGAGCAACTCGGCGGCGCCCACACCCACGCCAGCAACTCGGGGGTGACCCATTTCGTCACGGCCACCGGTCGTGCCGCCCTCGAGGAGATCCGCTACCTGCTGTCGTTCCTCCCCAGCAACAACATGGAGGTGCCCCCCTACTTCATCCCGCTCGACCGGCCCGACCGGATGGAGGAAGCCCTCACCGAGATCATCCCGACGTCGGCCACCCAGCCCTACGACGTCGTCGATCTGATCGAGATGGTCGTCGACGACGGCGAGTTCTACCAGGTGCACGAGCACTTCGCCGAGAACATCGTGGTCGGCTTCGCCCGCCTCGACGGCTACGCGGTCGGGATCGTCGGCAACCAACCGGCGGTGCTCGCCGGGACCCTCGACATCTCCGCCTCGGTGAAAGCCGCCCGCTTCATCCGCTTCTGCGACGCCTTCAACGTCCCCGTCATCAGTTTCGTCGACGTCCCCGGCTTCCTCCCCGGCGTCGACCAGGAGCACAACGGCATCATCCGCCACGGCGCCAAGCTGCTCTACGCCTACGCCGAGGCCACCGTCCCCAAGGTGACCGTCATCACCCGCAAGGCCTACGGCGGGGCCTACGTGGTCATGAACTCGCGGGCGCTGCGAGCCGACGTCGTGTTCGCCTGGCCGACCGCCCAGATCGCGGTGATGGGGGCGCAGGGTGCCGTCAATGTGATCCATCGCCGCGACCTCGCTGCCGCCGAGGATCCGGACGCCAAGCGGGACGAGCTGATCTCCGAGTACGAGGAGCGCTTCAACAACCCGTACCTGGCGGCGGAACGGGGCCTGGTGGACGACGTGATCGAGCCGCGGGAGACCCGGCCCCGCCTCATCCGGGTGCTGGAGATGCTCCGCACCAAGCGGGAGTCGATGCCGCCGAGGAAGCACGGGAACATCCCGCTCTGATGGCTGCCCGTCCCGCCACGCCGGTCGGGCCCGCCACCCCGGATCCGCCTCCTAGGATGCCGTCGTGGATTCCGTCCTGATCGCCAATCGCGGCGAGATCGCCGTTCGCGTCATCCGCGCCGCCCGCGAGCTCGGCATGCGGACGATCGCGGTCTACTCGGAGCTGGATCGGGACTCGGTCCACGTCGCCCTCGCCGACGAGGCCTGGAACATCGGACCGGCGCCCGCCGCCGAGTCCTACCTCAACGGCGCCCGCATCATCGAGGTGGCTCGCGCCGCCAAGGCCGCTGCGGTGCACCCCGGCTACGGGTTCCTCGCCGAGAACGCCGGATTCGCCGCAGCCGTCGCCGCGGCCGGGCTCGTCTGGGTCGGCCCGCCCCCGGAGGCGATCGCCGCCATGGGGGACAAGATCGCGTCGCGCCGGGCCGCCAACGAAGCCGGCGTCCCCAGCGTGCCCGGCACCCTCGACCCGGTGGGCGACGCCGCCGCGGCCCGCGCCTTCGCCGACCGCGAGGGCTACCCGATCGCGGTCAAGGCGGCCCACGGTGGCGGCGGCAAGGGGCTACGGGTCATCCGAGATCCCTCCCAACTGGAGGAGGGATTCCAGGCCGCCCGCCGCGAGGCCGACGCCTACTTCGCCAACCCCGAGGTCTACGTGGAGCGTTACCTCGACCATCCCCGCCACGTCGAGGCCCAGATCATGTTCGACGCCCATGGCAACGGGGTGTTCCTCGGCGAGAGGGACTGCTCGATGCAGCGCCGCCACCAGAAGCTCATCGAGGAGACTCCGGCCCCGGGCCTGTCCGCCGAACAGCGCTCGGCGCTGGCCGCCGACGCCCTGGCGGTGGCGCGGGCGACCGGGTACGTCAACGCCGGCACGGTCGAGTTCCTCATCGGAGCCGACGGCGGCCACTACTTCCTCGAGATGAACACCCGCATCCAGGTCGAGCACACCGTCACCGAGTTGGTCACCGGCATCGACCTCGTCAAGGAGCAGCTCCGGGTCGCCGCCGGCGAGGAGCTGGCGTTGGGAGTGGTGGAGCCGCGCGGCCACGCCATCGAGTTCCGGATCAACGCCGAGAACCCGGCCTCCGGGTTCCTTCCCAACCCGGGCACGATCGTCACCTACGGGGAGCCGGGAGGGCTCGGGGTGCGGGTCGACAGCGGGGTGCAGAGCGGCTCCGTGATCAGTCCCTACTACGACACCCTGGTCGCCAAGCTGGCGGTGTGGGGCCGGGACCGGGACGAGGCCATCGCTCGGGCTCGCAGCGCTCTCGCCTCCTTCGAGGTGACCGGCGTCGCCACCACCATCCCGGCCCACCTCCGCATCCTCGACACCGCCGAGTTCCTCTCCGGCGACTACTACACCCGGTTCGTCGAGGACCATCTCGACTTCACGGATCTGACGCCCGCCACCGCCCCCGCCCTGCCCCAGGACGAGGAACTCGACGAGCGGTCGATGACCGTCGAGGTGGGAGGGCGCCGCTACGTCGTGCGCTACTGGGCGCCGGTGATGGCCGTTCCCGCCTCGGGCGGGCAGCGTGCCGCCCCGCGCCGGCGGGCCCCGAAGCTGGGCCGGGCCGGCGGCGGGGGGGAGAACGCCGGCGTCGTCACCGCCCCGATGCAGGGGACCATCGTCAAGGTCCACAAGGCGGCCGGTTCCGCGGTGACGATCGGGGAGCCGGTGTGCGTGCTCGAGGCGATGAAGATGGAGAACGAGATCAAGGCCCCCACCTCGGGCGAGATCGTCGACCTGCGGGTCCAGCCCGGCGACACCGTCACCTCGGGGGCGGTGCTCATGGTGATCCGCTAGCGGTCTGCCGGCTCAGGCGGATCGGTACCGGCCGAACACGGCTCGCAACACTCCGGAGACCTCACCGACGGTGGCCTCGAGGCGCAGCGCCTCCTTCATCGGGAGGAGCAGGTTGCCGTCGCCGCGGGCGGTCTGCTCCAGCTCCGCCAGGGCCCGGGCCAGCGCCGCCCCGTCACGGGCGGCCCGCCGTGCCGCCAGGGCCGCCACCTGGGATCGCTCCACCTCCGGGTCGACGGCCAGTAGCTTCCCTTGTGGGGCCGCCGGGCCGGCGAACCGGTTGACGCCGACCACGACGACGTTGCCGCGGTCGACCGCCCGGGCGTGGCGGAACGCCGCTTCCTCGATCTGTTGCTGCTGGTAGCCGGCCTCGATGGCGCCGACCGCCCCACCGCGGCGGTCGACCTCGTCGATGAGAGCCCGCGCCTCCGCTTCGACGGCGTCGGTGAGGGCCTCGACGTAGTAGGAGCCGGCGAGCGGGTCGACAGTGGCGGTCACCCCGGTCTCGTAAGCGAGGATCTGCTGGGTACGGAGGGCGATGGTCGCCGCCTCCTCGGTCGGGAGACCCAGCGCCTCGTCGCAGGAGTTGGTGTGAAGCGACTGGGTGCCGCCGAGCACGGCGGCCAGCGCCTGGTAGGCGGTGCGCACCACGTTGTTGTGAGGTTGCTGGGCGGTGAGGGTCGACCCGGCGGTCTGGACGTGGAACCGCATCCGCCACGACTCCGGGGAGGCGGCCCCGACCCGCTCTCGCATCAGCCGGGCCCACAGGCGCCGGGCCGCCCGGAACTTGGCGATCTCCTCGAACAGGTCGTTGTGGGCGTTCCAGAAGAACGACAGGCGGGGCGCCAGCTCGTCGACGTCGAGACCGGCCGCCTGCGCCGCCTCGAGGTAGGCGAGCCCGTTGGCGAGAGTGAAGGCCACCTCCTGGGCGGCGGTGGAGCCGGCCTCCCGGATGTGGTAGCCGCTGATCGAGATCGTGTTCCAGTTCGGCAGCTCGTCCCGGCAGTAGGCGAGCAGGTCGGTGACCAGCCGCAGCGAGGGCGCCACCGGGTAGAGGTAGGTGCCGCGGGCGATGTACTCCTTCAGGATGTCGTTCTGGACGGTGCCGCGGATCAATGGCGGCGGCACCCCCTGCTCCTCGGCGACGAGCTGGTACAGCAGCAGCAGCACTGCGGCGGTGGCGTTGATCGTCATCGACGTCGTCACCTCGCCGAGGGGAAGGCCGTCGCAGAGGCGGCGCATGTCGGCCAGGGAGTCGATCGCCACCCCGACCCGACCCACCTCGCCGGCCGCCATCGGATCGTCGGAATCGAGTCCCATCTGGGTCGGCAGGTCGAAGGCGACCGAGAGCCCGGTCTGGCCGGCGGCGAGCAGGGCGGCGAAGCGGGCGTTGGTCTCCTCGGCCGACCCGAACCCGGCGTACTGGCGCATGGTCCAGAGCCGGCCTCGGTACATGGAGGGATAGGGGCCGCGGGTGAACGGGTAGCGGCCCGGCTCGCCGAGGGCCTCCGCCGCGTCCCAGCCGTCCCGCCGGGCCTCGTCGTAGACGGGTTCGATCTCGAATCCGGACCCGGTGCGATGCATCGTGTTGTCCTCGGACATCCCTATCATCCGCTGGCGGCGCCGGGTCGATGCTACCCGGGGAACTCTCCGCCCCCTCCGGACGTCTACAACCCGGGACATCCATGGATCCAAGCATTCACCTCATCGAACGCCGTGACCGCCGCGGCAAGCGCATCGCCGCCCTGGCGCTGCTCGCCGTCATCGCCGTGCTCAGCGCCTCCGTGGTCGGCGTCTTCGCCTTCCTCGAGACCAACGCCGCCTTCGGCACCGTCCAGGACCTCGAGGAGCGCTACATCTGCAACGCCTCCCAGTACGACCTGAGCTTCCCCGACCTGGGAAGCCTCTCGACGGTGTACACCTCCGACGGCGTGCTGCTGGGGGAGATGACCCTGCGCAACAGCCAGCCAGCCAAGTTCGTCGACATTCCCGAGATCGTGCGCGACGCCATGGTGGCGGCCGAGGACGGCGACTTCTACAAGCACGAGGGCATCGACTTCCGGGCCATCGCCCGGGCCGCCATCGCCAACGCCCAGAACTCGGGCGACGGGATCCAAGGTGGCTCGACCATCACCCAGCAGATCGTCAAGAAGAACTTCCTCACCGAGGAGCGCACCATCGAGCGCAAGATCTGCGAGGCGGTGGTGGCCGCCGAGCTGGAACGGCGTTACACCAAGGATCAGATCCTCGAGTTCTACATGAACTCGCAGTTCTTCGGGTACAACGCCTACGGCGTCAAGGCAGCCGCCCAAGAATTCTACGGCAAGGACCTCGACGAGCTGTCGATCGCCGAGGCGGCGGCCATGATGGTGCCGATCCGCAACCCCAGCGTCTACGACATCCGCCTCCACGTCGACAGCGTGGTCGCCCGTCGCGACTCGGTGATCGACCAGATGCAGAAGCTCGGGTTCATCACCGCCACCGAGGCCCGCTCCGCCAAGGCGGAGCCGCTGGTGACCATCGAGCACGAGACACTGGAAGACCTGTCGCCGGCGGTGATGATCGCCGCCCGGGAGGACCTGCTCAACAGCCCCGAGTACGGCCTGGGCGACAGCTACCAAGAACGCAAGCAGTCCCTGTTCGGATGCCCCGCCGACGACACCGAGTGCGAGGGTGGCGGCGGGCTCAAGATCACGGTGACGGTGAACTACGCCCAGCAGCAGGAGGCGAACCGGATCCTGCGGTCGTGGTTCCGCGACCTCACCGGCCCCACCGGCGCCATCGCCATGGTCGACAACGAGACCGGCGCCATCCGGGTGATGGCAAGCGGCCTCGACTTCGGCGAGGACATCGCCGCCGGGCAGCGCCCCTACGACCTCGCCACCAAGGGGCGGCGCCAGGCCGGCTCGGCCTTCAAGCCGTTCGCCCTCATCTCGGGCCTCGAGAACGGCAGCCAGTACGGCTGGCCGATCACCCTCGGCACCTACTGGGACTACACCAGCCCCCAGGTCATCGACTGCGGCTACCCGTGCAGCCCTGAGGGCACCACCTGGACGGTGCGCAACGCCGGCGGTGGCGGCGCGGGCATCCGCACCCTCGAGGCGGCCACCTACCTGTCCACCAACACCGTCTTCGCCCAGGTGTCGCTGGCGGTGGGGCCGGAGAACATCGTCGACACCGCCCACAAGATGGGGATCGAGTCGCCGCTCAACCCGGTGCTCTCCATCGCCCTCGGTACCCAGTCGGTGAGCCCGCTCGAGATGGCGTCGGCCTACTCGACGATCGCGAACTACGGCGAGAAGGTCGACAGCTACCTGATCGAGCAGATCGAGGACGCCCAGGGCAACGTGCTCTACCAGCACGAGCCGCAGCGGGAGCGGGTGCTCGACGAGGCTCTCACCGCCGCCGTGGTCCGCACCCTGGAGAAGGTGACCAGCCAGGGCACCGCCTCCTTCGTCCGGGGGGAACTGGGGCGGCCGGTGGGCGGGAAGACGGGGACCGCCCAGAACTTCCGGGACGTGTGGTTCATGGGGTTCATCCCCCAGTACACAACGGCGGTGTGGGTGGGCTACCCCGACGCCCAGGTCGAGATGGTCAACTTCACCGTGTACAACGAGAAGGCGGGCCGGGAGCAGCACATCCAGCGTGCCTACGGCGGCACCGTGGCCGCTCCGGTGTGGGTCGACTTCATGCAGTGGGTGACCCAGGACCTGCCGGTGGAGGACTTCCCCCCCAATCCCGAGGGCATCGAGGCCTACTACCGGACGCCGAAGACCGAGGTGCCCGACGTGCTCGAGATGACCGAGGAGGACGCGAAGGACGCCATCTACAAGGCCGGGCTCCAGACCGACATCCAGATGGTGCCGTCGACCGAGCCGGAGGGGACCATCGTCGGCCAGGATCCCGCAGGGGGCACCGAGGTCACCCAGGGCTCGACCGTCACCGTGCTCGTCTCCAGCGGGGTGCCGCCCGAGATGCCGGTGTTCATCAACCTGCCCATCGACGAGTTCGACGCCGCGCTCGCCGCCTTCAACGAGGAGAGTGCTCTCAACCTGACGTGGGTGCGGGTCGACGTCCCGGTGGAGGATCCCACCTCGTGGGACCGCATCGTCGGCACCGATCCTCCGCCCGGAGCCCTCGTCGAGGCCGAGCAGCAGATCACGGTGAGGGTCGGTGTCCCGCCGCCGGAGCCGCCCACGACCACCACGACGACGGTTCCCGCGCCCTGAGGGCGCCTCACCCGCCGGCGAGCCGCTCCTCGTAGACAGCCGCCTCTGCCTCGAGCAACGATGCCAGCAGCCGGAGGCGCGGCTCGACCCCGACCGTCTCCAGCACCTGCTGCCGATCGAGAGGGCCGAGCGGGGCGGCGTCGCAGACCGCCCAAGCGGCGTCGGCCGGTTCCGAGGGGAGATCCAGATCGGGGGACCCGACGTCCACCCCGGCCTCGGTGGCCAGGCCGAGCAGGCGGCGCCGGCTCGCCGCGGCAGCCTCGATCAGCGGCACCAGGGGCTCCCCGCTGGCCGGGTCGTCGAGGCAGATCGCCTCGGCCCGCGGATAGGGATCGTCGGCCCACCAACGGGTGACCCGGATACGGCGCTCACCGACGGCGGTCAGGACCAGGCGGGTGGTGCCGAGCCTCTCCACCCACGAGATCCGGGCCAAGGTGCCGACGTCGAACCGGGTGTCGCCTCCGCCCACCTCCGAGCCCCGCTCGATGAGCACCACCCCGAAGGCGCCGTCGTCGGCGAGCGCCTCGCCGATCATCCGCCGGTAGCGCGGCTCGAAGACCTGGAGCGGGAGCACGGCCCCGGGGAACAGGACCGTCCCCAGCGGGAACATCCGGGTGGCGCTCACCCACCCAGTATGCCCCTTTCGGCGGCGCCGGGACCGGCGCCGTCCCCGCCCCGACCCACCCTGCCCTAGCCTGGCGAGGCCCATGAACACCACTCCCCCGCTGCGGCGGCTCTGGCACTACGCCGATGGCTACCGGGCCCGCATCGTGCGGGCCTCGCTCTGGTCCGTGCTCAACAAGGCGCTCGACATCGCCCCCCCGGTGCTGATCGGGATGGCGGTGGACATCGTCGTGAACCGGGAGGCCTCCCTGCTCGGCCACCTCGGCTTCACCACGCCCCGTAGCCAGCTGGTGGCGCTGACCGTGGTGACCTTCGTGGTATGGGCGCTGGAGTCGCTCTTCGAGTACCTGCTCGGCATCGAATGGCGCAACCTCGCCCAGATCATCCAGCACGAGCTGCGGATCGACGCCTACTCCCACATGCAGCACCTCGAGATGGCGTACTTCGAGGACCGGGCCTCGGGCGAGCTGCTGGCGGTGCTCAACGACGACGTCAACCAGCTGGAGAGATTCCTGGACCGGGGCGCCAACGAGGTGATCCAGGTCCTGACGACGGTGCTGCTCATCGGCGCCATCTTCTTCGCCCTCGCCCCCCGGATCGCCTGGCTCGCCTTCGTCCCGGTGCCGGTGATCCTGTGGGGCTCGTTCCGCTTCCAGCGCCGCATCGAGCCCCACTACGCCGCGGTCCGCGAGCAGGCAGCCGCCGTCAACAGCCAGCTCGCCAACAACCTGGGCGGCATCGCCACCATCAAGGCCTTCACCGCCGAGGAGCGGGAGGTGGGACGGATCGGGGTCGAGAGCGACCGCTACCGGGAGGCGAACCGGGGCGCCATCGCCCTCAGCTCCGCCTTCTCCCCCCTCATCCGGGTGATCGTGCTCGTCGGATTCACCGCCACCCTGCTGTGGGGCGGCTTCCTCACCCTCGACGGCGGCCTGTCGGTCGGCTTCTACAGCGTCCTGGTGTTCCTCACCCAGCGGCTGCTGTGGCCGCTGACCCGGCTCGGGGAGACCTTCGACCTCTACCAACGCGCCATGGCCTCGACCCGGCGGGTGCTCGACGTGCTCGACACCGAGGCGTCCGTCATCTCCGGCACCGTGCCCCTCGATCAGGTGGAGGGCCGGGTGGAGTTCACCGGGGTCGGCTTCGGCTACGACCCCGGGTTCCCGGTGCTCCACGACGTCTCCTTCTCCATGCCGGGGCGGGAGACGATCGCCTTCGTCGGCCCGACCGGATCGGGAAAGACGACGCTGGTCAAGCTGCTGCTCCGCTTCTACGACGTGCACCAGGGAACGATTCGCCTCGACGGCCACGACATCCGCACCCTCCGCCTCCGCGACCTGCGGGAGGCGGTCGCCCTGGTGAGCCAGGACGTCTTCCTGTTCCACGGCACGGTGCGGGACAACATCGCCTACGGGCGGCCCGACACCTCCGACGACGAGATCCGGCGAGCCGCCGAGATCGCCGAAGCCCACGAGTTCATCGCCGATCTCCCCGCCGGCTACGAGACCATCGTCGGCGAACGGGGCCAGAAGCTCTCGGGCGGGCAGCGGCAGCGAATCTCGATCGCCCGGGCGGTGCTCACCGACTCCCGCATCCTGGTGCTCGACGAGGCCACCTCGGCGGTGGACAACGAGACCGAGGCCGCCATCCAGCGCTCCCTGGCGCGGATCGCCCACGACCGCACCACCCTCGTGATCGCCCACCGGCTCTCCACCATCCGCCACGCCGACCGCATCTACGTGCTCGACGCCGGCCGCATCTGTGAGGTCGGCACCCACGAGGACCTGCTCGCCGAGGACGGCCTCTACCGGTCCCTGTGGAACGTGCAAACCGGCGAGATCGTCGCCTAGCGGGGCACCCGCAAGGCGATCTTTCGCGACCCGGCCACGAGACTCTTGCAGTCACTTGTGGTTACTTGATATCAAGTGCCTATGAGTTCACTCCAGTCCTCGACGGCGCCCGGGAGCCTCCTTGATGTCCGTCCTCCCATCATGGATTCCGCGCCATTCCCGGGCGCCGTCGGGCCCACCGCCCCGATCCGGCCCACCGCGGTGCCCCGCCCCTTCGTCCATCCCCGGATCTGGGACGCCGGACCCGGCGGGCTGCCGGTGGACCATCCCTACGTCCGCCGCTACTGGACCGCCGCCATCGGCGCGGGAGCGGTCGCCGACCTGCTCCGACTCGCCACCGCCGCACGCCGCGATCGCTCCCTGCGCCGCCCCCACTCCCTCCCCGCCCTCATCCGGGCGAGCCTGGTCCGGATTGCCGACGGCCAGATCCAGGTCCGCACCCGCATCCCCCACCTCCCGCCACACCTGGCCCGGCGCCTCCCACCCCGACTCCGCCGCGAGCACGACCGCGTCGCCGGCGGCGAACGAGAGGACTGTCGCGCCTGATAGCGTGGGGCGCATGGAGTTCACCGTCGAAGCCGCCGTGGCCGCCCTCGCCGACCGCACCAACATCCTGGTCTTCACCGGAGCCGGGATCTCCACCGAGTCGGGAATCCCCGACTTCCGCAGCCCCGGAGGATTGTGGACCCGGCTCAACCCCGACGACTTCACGCTCAGCCGCTACCTGAGCGACCCGGAGGTGCGGGCCAAGTCGTGGGGAGCCCGCTTCCCCCGCCTCTACGGCGGCAGCACTCCCAATCCGGCCCACCACGCCGTCGTCGACCTCTGGAAGGCGGGCCGTATGGTGGGCTGCGTCACCCAGAACATCGACGGCCTCCACCAGGCGGCCGGGCTGCCGCTCGACACCATTGCCGAGTTGCACGGCAACGCCGACGGCATCGCCTGCGTCACCTGCGGTGCCTCAGCCGACGTCTCCGAGGTCGAAGCCCGCTGGCACGGTGGCGACCGTGATCCCCGGTGCACCCTCTGCGGCGGCATCCTCAAGTCGACCATCGTCTTCTTCGAGGAGATGCTGCCGGGGCCGCCGATGGAGCAGGCTCAGAGCTGGATCGGGCAAGCCGACGCCGTGATCGCCGTCGGCTCCAGCCTCTCGGTGTTCCCCGCCGCCTACATCCCGCTCGAGGTGGCGGGACGGGGTCACCCGCTGGTCATCATCAACCGGGGACCGACCGAGTTCGACGACCGGGCCACGGTACGGGTCCGTGGCATGGCGGGCACGATCCTCCCCCAGCTCGTGGCCGCCCTCACCGCCCCGTAGCGTCCCGGATCCCGCAACGGCGCCGGCCCACTAGCGTCCCCTTCATGCCGCCGACCTATCACGAGCTCGTCGCCCAGGCCAAGTCGCGGATCCGGGAGATCGCGGCGGCGGAGCTGGAGCCGCGCCTTGGCGAGGTCCTGCTCGTCGACACCCGGGAGCCCTACGAGCATGCCCTCGGCACCCTGCCCGGCGCCGTGCTCGTGCCGCGCGGTGTGCTCGAGTCACAGCTCCCTGCCGTCGCCCCCGATCGGGACCGCGAGATCGTGGTCTTCTGCGCGGTCGGGAATCGCTCGGCGCTGGCGGCGGCCGCCCTCCAGGAAGCCGGCTACACCCGGGTTTCGTCCCTCGCCGGGGGAATCCGGGGCTGGGCCTCCGCCGGGTATGCGATCGCCGCCGCACCGCTCTCCCCCGCCACCGACCACCTCGTTCGCTACCAGCGTCAGCTGGTGCTGCCCCAGGTGGGCGAAAAAGGGCAACGCCGCCTGCTCGCCTCCAAGGTCGCCATCGTCGGAGCCGGCGGCCTCGGGTCCCCCGCCGCCCTCTACCTCGCCGCCGCCGGGGTCGGCACCATCGCCCTGATCGACGGCGACAGGGTCGAGGTCTCCAACCTGCAGCGCCAGATCCTCCACGACTCCCACCGGGTGGGCCAGCCCAAGGTGGAATCGGCCCGACGCACCCTGAGCGACCTCAACCCCGAGGTCGAGGTCCGCACCCATCCGGTTCGCCTCTCCGCCGCCAACGCCCTCGAGCTGCTCGGTGGGTACGACGTCGTGGTCGACGGGACGGACAGTTACCCCACCCGGTATCTCATCAACGACGCCTCGCTCCACCTGCGGGTCCCGGTGGTGCACGGTTCGGTGTTCCGTTTCGAGGGGCAGGCCACGACGTTTCTGCCCTACGCCGGGCCCTGCTACCGGTGCCTCTTCCCGGCGCCGCCACCGCCGGAGCTGGCCCTCCCCTGCGCCGAGGCCGGGGTGCTCGGGGCCGTCCCCGGCATCGTCGGATCGATTGAGCCGCCGAGACCCTCAAGCTGCTGCTCGGGATCGGCGAGCCGTTGGTGGGACGGCTCCTCACCTACGACGTCCTCGGCCAGTCACCGCTACTGCTCCGCTTCGACCGGGATCCGGAGTGTCCGGCCTGTGGTGACGAGGCGCACCCGCCGGAGCTGGTCGACTACGACGAGACGTGCACACCTGGAGGCGGGGCCGGCTGAGGCCGGCGAGGATCACTCGCAGAGGGGATGCAGGCCCGGGACCCGACCGTAGCGCACCATCGGCTCCTGCACCGGCGGCGCCACCGCATCCTCGACAGCGACGGGTTCCGCTTCGGGCCGTGTCGCCGCCGGAGGAGTTGCCGGCTCCGGCGCGGTCGCCGTCGCGGGCTGGTCGGCCGGTTCCGGTTCCGGGACCGGATCGGCGGGCGAGGCCGGATCCGGGTCGGGGGCAGGCGGCGTCGGGTCGGGTTCCGGCGCGGGATCGGGCTCGGCCGGGGTGACCAGGCCGGCCGCGCCCTTCATGAACACCACGGTCACCCACAGCTCGTCTGACCCCTGAGCCACCCCGACGCCGACGTAGTTGTAGTCGCCGAGGATGTTGCCCCGGTGGCCGGAGGAGCGCATGAAGGCGTTGTGGATGGCGTCGGCACTCGGACCGACGCCGACGTTCTCCCCCAACCCGATCCAATTGGAGCACACCGAGCTCAGGTTGGGATTGTGGTAGAGCGAGTCGGCCGCCAGCATCTCGTTCGCATGCGCCCGGGCGTCGTCCACCAGGTCCCAGTACACCTCGACGGGCGCCAGCCCTTCGGCGGCACGTGCTGCGTTGATCTTCGCCACGAAGGAACCCTCGGCCGAGGCGTGGGCCGCCGGCACGGCGAGGCCGGCGAGCAGGACCGTGAGCATCGCCAGGAAAGAGAGTGTCCGCCGCAGCGGTACCATCTGGAAGACCCCTTACGGAAAGTAGCTGAAATTGCTACTTTCCGTATCGTCACGAGGTCCTCAGACTTGAGGATTCAGAGTGGTCGAGACGACCACGTAGTGTGGTTTGGGGGGTGATTCAGCCGGCGAGCTGCTCGGCGAGTGCCACCAGGGTCCGCACCCCGAACCCGGTGCCTCCCTCGGAGGTGTAGTCCGCCGCGGCGTCGGCCCGGGCAGGACCCGCGATGTCGAGATGCACCCACGGGATATCGCCGACGAACTCTGCCAGCAGCAGGGCGGCCGTGATCGCCCCCCCGTAGGAGCCACCGATGTTCTTCATGTCGGCGACGGTCGAATCGATCTCCTTGCGGTACTCGGGCTCGAGCGGCAACCGCCACACCTTCTCCCCCGCCTCCCGGGCAGCCGCCTCCACCGTGGCGGCAGCGTCGTCGTTGTTGGCGAGCAAGCCGCCCACCCTGGAGCCGAGCCCGACCCGGCATGCCCCGGTGAGGGTGGCGATGTCGACGATCAGATCGGGTTCGCCCTCGGCGGCCAGGGAGAGGCCGTCGGCCAGCACCAGGCGCCCCTCGGCGTCGGTGTTGAGCACCTCGATCGTCTTGCCGTTGCGAATCCGGAGCACGTCACCGGGACGTTGGGCGCTGCCCCCCGTCATGTTCTCGGTGAGCGGCGCCACCGCGGTGACGTCGATCGCCAACCCGAGCCGGGCGATCGCCTGCATGGCGCCTACCACTGCGGCGGCCCCGGACATGTCCGTCTTCATGGTCTCCATGCCCTTGGCGGTCTTGATCGAGAGCCCGCCGCTGTCGAAGACGATGCCCTTGCCGACCAGCGCCAGGGACGAGGTGGCTCCCTCCGGTCGGTGGCGCATCACCACCATCCGGGGCGGATTGTCGGCTCCGGCGGCAACCCCGAGCAGGCCGCCGAACCTCTCCGCCGCGCACTCCGCCTCGTCGTAGACGGACACCGAGAACCCGGCCTCCTTCCCGATCTCGACGATGCGCGCCGCCAAGGTCGCCGGGGGCTTGGCCCCGGCCGGTTCGTTGATGAGGTCGCGGGCAAGAGCGACCGCCCCGGCCACAACCCGGCCGTGCTCGATGCGCTCGCCGGCTCCCTCCCCGGCGCCGGCGAGCACCAGCTGCTCGGTGAGGATCGGCGGAGGGTCGGAGCGGTACTTGTCGAAGTGGTACTGGCCGAGCAGGAACCCGACCGTTACCAGCTCGGCGGCGTCGTCGATCCCGATCTGGTGCAACGTCGTCGCCACGATGCGGTGGCGGGTCAAGGCCCGCCCGGCAGTGCCGGCCACCCGCCGCACCGTCTCGGCGTCCACCTCGGCCCCGACCCCAGCGAACACCACCTCGTCGTAGTCGATGCGCTCCCCGCCGGGAACCGAGGCCAGCTGCCCCAGCTTCCCCGTGAAATCGGCGCGGTCCAGGTAGCCCTCGAGCCAGCCCCCGAGCAAGCCCGCGGCCCAGTCGGCCCCCGGTCCCCACACCCGTTCCTCGAACACCGGCACCACGAGGGCATCGCCCGACGTCTCCTCGACCTCGGCTCCGGAAACGATCTCGATCACAGCTCCTCCTCCTCGTCGCGGCTCGGGGTCCACGTGCGCTCGATCGCCCGCACCAGCACGTACAGGTAGTCGGCCAGCCGGTTCAGGTAGGGCACCACCAGCGAATCCTGCTGCCCCTCCGTGGTGTGGTGCGCCACGGCGCGGCGCTCGGCGCGGCGCACCACGGTCCGGGCCACGTCGAGGGCCGCCGCCAGCCGGGACTCGCCCGGAACGACGAAGCCGGTGGGCATGCCGCGGCCGGCCACGATCCGGTCGATCGCCGCCTCCAGGGCCTCCACCATGGCGGCGTCGACCCGGCTCACCCCCGGCTCCAGCCCGGAGACCTGGGCGGGTGAGGTCGCCAGCTCCGCCGCCACCACGAACAGCTCCCGCTGGATCCGCAGGATCTCGTCGCCGACCGGGTCGGCGGCGGGGACCTCGGCTCGGGCCACCCCGAGGAAGGCGACGGCCTCGTCGACGGCGCCGTACGCCTCGGGTCCGGTGGCGTCCTTGGAGACCCGACCCCCCCGGAACAGTCCGGTGGACCCGTCGTCACCTCGCCGCGTGTAGATCTTCACCCCGGTCAGCCTAGAGACTGCACGGCGGTGCGCCGCCGCAGCCCGACACCGCCCGGCTGGCGCACCCGAGGCCTGGAACGGCGGGCCGGAGCCCTCATCCGTAGGCAAGCATGCGACCGACCACGGTCACCCCGAAGGCAGTGAGCACCGCCAGGTAGCTGAGCCCGGTGGCGGCCATCACCCCCGAGTAGCGCGGTTCCCGCAGCGACAGCGACACCGCCACGATCAGGAGGCCAGTCGCCACCACCAGCGCCACGAATGCCCACACGGTGGCCGTCTCCGCCGACCCCAGCGCCCCCGCCGCCACCAGCACCACCGTGTCGGCCACCAGCCCGAGGCCCCCCACCAGGGCGAGGACCTGGAGCGCCCATCTCGGGAGGCGGGGATCGACCAGGTACCAGTGGCCGAGCACCATCTCCACCGTGACGCCTCCGAGCAGGATCGCCCCGGTGATGGCGGGCAGCAGCAGAGAATCGGCGGAGGCGACGGCCAGCAGGACCAGCGAGGCGGCGGCGAGGCACACCACCGCGATCCGGGGGCGCCGGGCGGCCACCCCGGCGGCAGCGACGAGCACCATGGCGATCACCGCCCGGCGGTCGTCGGTGGCCACCACCAGCCCGCTCCCGAACAGCACCACTACCGTCGCCATCAGCCAGCCGAACCCGGGGCCGACGATCCGCCACCAGGCGACCAGGCCCGCCAGGGCCGCCATCCCGGCGGTCCACATCGCCAGCACCAACGCCGGGGTCAGCTGGACCGCAGCCGGGACCGCGCCCGGCATCTCGATCACCGGCCGGACCGCATCACGCCAGCCACTGCTCCAGCCGGGCCGCGACCTGATCCGCAGTGAACCCGAACTGCTCGGCGATGACCTCCGCCGGGGCCGAGGCCCCGAAGTGGTCGATGCCGAGCCGCAGGCCGGAGCGACCGGTGATCTCGGCCCAGCCGAAGGTGACACCGGCTTCCAGCGAAGCGATCGGCAGTCCCTCCCCGAGCACCTCGCGGCGATAGGCCTCGTCCTGGGCGAAGAACGCCTCCCAGCACGGCAACGACACGACCCGCAGCGAACGGCCTTTGGCGGCGAGCTGCTCGGCGGCTTCGAGGGCGACCCACAGCTCCGAGCCGGTGGCGACGAGTACCGCCTCGGTCCCGGCACGGGCCACGTAGCCGCCGCGGGCGACGGGTACCCGGTCGGGAGGTCCGAGCGGGATCGACTGCCGGGTCAGCACGAGGGCGGTGGGGCCCTCGGTGCGGTTGAGGGCCACCTCCCAGGCTCCGGCGGTTTCCGCCGCGGTCCCGGGGCGGATCACCCACAGTCCGGGGATGGCGCGCAGGGCGGCGACGTGCTCCACCGGCTGATGGGTGGGGCCGTCTTCGCCGAGGAAGATCGAGTCGTGGGTCCACACCCAGACACTCGGCGCTTCCATGAGGGCACCGAGGCGGACCGCCCCCCGCATATAGTCGCTGAAGGTGAGGAAGGTCGCCCCGTAGCCGCGGAACCCGCCGTGCACCGTGATCCCGTTCACGATGGCGCCCATGGCGTGCTCCCGCACCCCGAAGCGGAGGTTGCGGCCGCTCCGGTTCTCCCGGGTGAAGTCGCCTGCGTCCTTGATGAGGGTATTGGTGGAGCTGGCGAGGTCGGCGGCACCGCCGATGACATCGGGACGGGAGGCGGCGAACGAGTTGAGCACCTTGCCTGCGATCGACCGGGTGGCCGCCTTGGTCCCCGGCTCGCCGGCCGGGACGTCGAGGTGCACCGGCGCCGGGCTGAAGTGAGCCTCCCAGGCGGCGGCGAGATCCGACTGCTCGGCCGTGATCATCTGGAAGCGGCGCTCCCACTCGCTGCGGGCCTGCCGCCCCCGATCCATCGCGCTCGAGAAGAAGGCGGTCACCTCGGGCGGGACGTGGAACGGCGGGTAGTCCCAACCCATCAGCTCCTTGACCTTCGCCACCTCCTCCTCGCCGAGCGGCGACCCGTGAGCGGCGGCGGTGTCCTGCTTGGCCGGGCTCCCGTAGCCGATGTGGGTCTTGCAGGCGATGAGCGAGGGCCGCTCTTCTTCGGCGATCGCCTCCCGCAGCGCCTCCTCCACCGCCACCCGGTCATGCCCGTCGACGCCGAGGGTGTGCCATCCGTAAGACGCGAACCGCTGCGGCACGTCCTCGCTGAACGCCAGCGACGCGGGACCGACCAGCGTGATGCCGTTGTCGTCGTAGAGGTAGACGAGGCGGCCGAGGCCGAGGTGTCCGGCGAGGGACGCCGCTTCGGAGGCGACCCCCTCCATGAGGTCGCCGTCGGAGACGAAGGCGTAGGTGTGGTGGTCGACGAGGTCGGGACCGAACCTGGCCCGCAGATGCTCCTCGGCGATCGCCATGCCGACCCCGTTGGCGAACCCCTGACCGAGCGGCCCGGTGGTGGTCTCGATGCCGCGGGCCTGGTCCCGCTCCGGGTGGCCCGGAGTGGGCGACCCCCACTGCCGGAAGTTGGTGAGGTCCTCCAGCGTGAGCGGGAACCCGGCAAGGTGGAGCAGCGAGTACAGCAGCATCGAGGCGTGCCCGTTGGAGAGCACGAACCGGTCCCGGTCGAGCCACTCCGGATGCTCCGGGTCGACCGTGAGGAACTTGGCCCAGAGCACCACCGCGAGATCCGCCATGCCCATCGGCGCCCCCGGGTGACCCGAGTTGGCCCGCTGCACGGCGTCGATCGAAAGCGCCCTGATCGTGTTGACCGCCAGTTGTTCGATGTTATCCGTCATCTGTTCCTCCCGTTGCGGCGCCAGCGTAGTGAGCCCGCCTTCAGCCGACGATCCCGAGGTCCCGCGGCGACTGGTTGAGCCGCTCCGCCCCGGTGTCGCCTACCACCACGATGTCCTCGATTCGTATCCCGAACTCGCCGGGCAGGTAGATCCCCGGCTCGATGGAGAAGGCCATGCCGGCGCCGAGGGCGAGATCGTTGCCGGCGACCAGGTACGGCTCCTCGTGGACCTCGAGCCCGATCCCGTGCCCGGTGCGGTGGATGAAGAAGTCGCCGTAGCCGGCGTCGTCGATCACGGCCCGGGTGGCGCGGTCGATCTCCTCCGCCGCCACCCCGGGCGCCACCGCGGTCACCCCCACCTCCTGGGCGCGGCGCACCACTTCGTACGCCTCCAGGAAGGCCGCCGGCGGTGGCCCGACGTGGAAGCAGCGGGTGGTGTCGGAGTGGTACCCGTCCACCGATCCCCCGAAGTCGACCACCACCGCGTCTCCCGCGGTGACGACTCGCCCGCCCGGTTCGTGGTGGGGCGACGCCCCGTTGGGACCGGAGGCGACGATGGTGAAGGCGGCCGACTCGTGACCTTCCTCGACCGTCATCTCGGCGACGAGGCGGGCCAGCTCCCGCTCGGTGCGACCGGCAAAACGCTCCTCACGAAGGCGAAGGGCCACCCGGTCCGCCGCGGCACCGGCCCGGCGCAGCCGTTCGATCTCGCTCGGTTCCTTGCGGAGGCGGAGCCGGGTCATGAGCGGCCCGGCCGGTTCGAATCCGATCTCGGGTCGCCTTGCCTGAAGCCCGAGCACGAAGCGGGCCCAGGTGCTGTCGCCCACCGCGACGCTTCGCGCCCCTCCCAGCAACCCGGCGACGATGCCGACCGGATCCTCGGTCTCCCCCCATGGGCGCAGCGAGAAGACGCCGGGCCGGGGCACCACCCGCGGTGCCTCGAGTTCCGGTACCGCCAGGACCGGTTCCCCGCGGGCGGGAACGACCGCCATGGTGAGGCGCTCCATCGGCGTCGCCCGGTAGCCGGTGAGGTAGGGCAACCCGGCCCCGACCGACAGCAGGAGTGCATCGATGCCGCGCTCCGCCATGGTGGCCCGGGCCCGTTCCATCCGGCCCGGGTAGTCGAACCCGGTCAGGTCGCTCATCGCTCCGCGGCCGCCAGCGACTCGCGGGCGTGATAGGAGGACCGAACCAGCGGGCCCGCTTCGACGTGGCCCAGCCCGAGCCGGGCCCCCTCGGCCCGGTAGCGGGCGAACTCGTCGGGATGGACGTAGCGGTGGATGGGACGGTGGCGGGGGGTGGGCCGCAGGTACTGGCCGATCGTGACGATGTCGACACCGACCGCCCGCAGGTCGGCGAGGGCCCCCCGCACCTCGTCCTCGGTCTCGCCCATCCCCACGATCAGCCCCGACTTGACGGTGCCGGACGGGTTGTGCCACTTGGCGCGGGCGAGCAGCGCCAGCGAACGGCCGTAGCTGGCGGCGGTGCGGATCTCCCGCTGCAGCCGGAGCACGGTCTCGGTGTTGTGGTTGAGCACGGACGGCTTTTCGCCCATAACGACGTCGAGGGCATCGAGGTCGCCTTTGAAATCCGGGATGAGGACCTCCACGTCGCATCCGGGCACCTCGGTGCGGATGCGGCGGATGGTCGCGGCGAAGATCTCGGCCCCGCCGTCGGGGAGGTCGTCGCGGTTCACCGAGGTGAGCACGGCATGACGGAGCCCCATCGCCGCCACCGCCTCGGCGGCGCGGGCCGGCTCGTCCCGGTCGACCTCGCCGGGGCGGCCGGTGGTGACGTCACAGAAGGAGCAGGCCCTGGTGCAGCGATTCCCGAGCAGCATCAGGGTCCCGGTGCCCTGCGACCAGCATTCGTAGATGTTGGGGCAACCCGCCTCGACGCAGACGGTGTTGAGGTCGAGGTCGCTCACCAGCCGCTCCAGATCGTGGTACCCGCGGCTGGCGGTGTCGGCCCGCACCCGCATCCACTCGGGCCGGGGTGGCTCCCCGGGGAGCACACCGTTGATGGCGATCGGGGTCGCCTCCCTCCCCTGCGGGCTGAACACCCCGGCGGCGACCATACGATCGACGTCAAAACTGCGCCGGGCTCCCGGTGCGAAGGCACCGAGCTGGGTCTCGGCCGCGGCGAAGCCGAAGGTGGCGGCGACGTGCGGCAACAAGGCCGCGACGGTCTCCTCCAGGCTGACGGATCGGCCGAGCAGGGCGCGCAACGAGGTGACGGGACGCCCCGCGATGCCGCAGGGCACGATGTTGCGGAAGTACTCCATGGCCGGATCGACGTTGAGGGCGAAGCCATGCATCGACACGCCGCGTCCCACCCGCACCCCGATGGCGGCGATCTTGCCGGCGTCGGTCCATACCCCGGTGAAGCCGGGCTCGGCCCACGCTGCGACCCCGAGGTCGGCGAGGGTGGCGATCAGCATCTGCTCGATGCGCCGGACGTGGCCCACCATGTCGAACCCACCGGTGAGGGCGGGGACCGCGAAGATCGGGTAGCCGACGAGCTGGCCCGGGCCGTGGTAGGTGATGTCGCCGCCCCGATCCACGTGGTGCAGTTCGGCCCCGATGGCGTCGAGCAGCTCGGGGGCGACCAGCAGGTTGGATCCGTCGCCGTTGCGGCCCACCGTGTAGGTGTGGGGATGCTCCAGCAACAGCAGGTAGTCCGCCGCGCTGCGGCCACCGACCCTGCCTTCCCAGATCGCCCGCTGCAGATCCCACGCCTCGCGGTACGGGAGGCGGCCCAACCACCTGATCCGCACGGTATCCCCGGAGGGAACCGCCAGGGTCACGTCAACTCCTGCTCCCAATCCCACGATTCGAGGTTCTGCTTGATCCGGCCCAGGAAGAGTGCTGCGGTCGAACCGTCGAAGACCCGGTGATCCCAGGTGAGGCCGAGGTAGCCGATGTGCCGGATGGCGATCGTGTCCGTCCCGTCGGGCAAGGTGACCACCGCCGGGCGTTTGGCGACCGTCTCGGTGGAGAGGATCGCCACGTTCGGGACGTTGATGATCGGCGCCGACATGAACGACCCGAACGGGCCGGGGTTGGTGATGGTGAACGTACTGCCCTGCAGGTCGTCCAGCTCGAGCTTCCCGGCCCGGGCCTTCTCGGCCAGGGCACGGATGCCGCGGGCCAGGCCCGTCATGCGGAGGCCTTCGGCCCCCCGCAGCGTCATGACGACCAGGCCGGTCTGGTTCATGTCGACCGCGATGCCGAGCTCCACTCCCTGGTGAAACACCTGGGTGCCTTCCTCCAGGTTGAAGGCGGAGTTGACCACCGGGTAGGCGGCAAGGGCGTCGATCGTCGCCCGGGCGATGAACGGCAGGTAGGTGAGGGAGAACCCCTCATGTTGCTTCCAGGCGGCACGGTGGGCCTGGCGCACCTGCTCGACCGGGGTGTAATCGACCTCGACGGAGGTCCACACGTGGGCGGCGGTGCGCTTGGCGTTGACCATGTTCTCGGCGATGACCCGCCGTAGCCGGGGGATCTCCTCCTCCCGAGCTCCGACCTCGGATGCCGGCACCACCGGCGGGGCGGAGGCGGCCGCGGCGGCGGACGGCGCCGGCGGCGGGGCCGTCGGCGGCGGGGCCGGGGCTCCGGACGGCTCGAAGGTGACGGTGGCCGTGGGGGCGGTGCCAGGGGCGGGAGGTGCCGCCGGTGCCAGCGGTGGTACCGCGCCGGCGCCGGCGCGGGCGACCCCGGCGTCGATGAGGGTCATCACGTCCTTGCGGGTGATGCGCCCTCCCTCGCCGGTCCCGGCCACCAGGTTGAGGTCGATCCCATGCTCGGCGGCGAGCCGGCGCACCACCGGGGACAGCACCGTGCGGCGCGGGGAGTCGGGGGTGGCCTCGGGCAGCGGGGCGGCAGTGGCCGCCGGCGTGGTCGCCGCCGGTTCTGGTGCGGCAGGCGCCGGTGCCGCCTCTGCAGCCGGAACCTCCACAGCCGGAACCTCCACAGCCGGAACCTCCACAGCCGGAACCTCCACAGCCGGAAC
>CAYQEC010000001.1:91815-219646 GCA_964416425.1 uncultured Acidimicrobiaceae bacterium
CTCCACAGCCGGAGCCTCCACAGCGGGAGCCTCCGCGACGGGAGCCTCGTCGGCCGACGCGATCACCGCCAGCGGGGTGCCCACCGTCACGGTCTCGCCCTCGGCGACCAGGATCTCCTGGACGACTCCGGCGGCGGGGGAGGGCACCTCGGTGTCGACCTTGTCGGTCGAGATCTCGAGAAGCACCTCGTCGACTTCGACGGTGTCACCGGGCTGCTTGGCCCAACTGAGGATGGTGCCCTCAGTGATGGTCTCACCGAGTTGGGGCATCGTGACCGTTACGGCCATGGGTGCGCTCTCCTTCTGGTCTCTCCCAAACCTACCCGCGGTTCGCCGGGCATCAGTGCAGGGCCCGTCCCGCCGAGGCGAGCAAGGTCTCCCCGATGGCTTCGGCGATCGTCGGGTGGGCGTGGATGAAGGCGGCCGCTTCGGCGGGAAGCGCCTCCCACGCCACGGCGTACATCAACTCGTGAATCAGCTCGCCGGCCACCGGGCCCACCACGGTCGCACCGAGGATCGGGCCACCCTTCTCGGCGACCACCTTCACGATCCCGTCGGTGTGGCCCACGATGATGGCCCGCCCCACCCCTCGCATCCCGTGGGTGGTGACCTCGACGTCGAAGCCGGCCTCGCGGGCCCGGGCCTCGGTGAGGCCCACGCTCGCCACCTCCGGATGGGTGTAGACCACCAGCGGGATGGCACGATGGTCGACCGGGGCGGGCGACCCGGTGGCGATGTAGGTGACGGCGGCGATGGCCTCGGCGAAGGCGGCATGGGCGAGCTGCTGCGTGCCGGCGACGATGTCGCCCACCGCGAAGATCCCGGGCTCGCCGGTCTCCATGGTGGCAGGGTCGACGACCACGAAGCCGCGGTCGATCTGCACGTTGGTGGTCTCGAGCCCGACCCCGTCGGTCAACGGGGCCCGACCCACCGCCACCAGCACGACGTCGACCTCGACCGAGTCGTCACCGAAGGGAACCACCACGCTGTCGTCGCGTTTCTGGGGGCGATCGACCGTCACCCCGGTCTCGACGACGACGCCCTTCTCCTTGAGGGCGCGCTGCAGGATCTTGGCGGCCTCCGGCTCCAGGCCGGGCACCACCTGGTCCATGACCTCGAAGAGGTGGACGCTGGCGCCGGTCTCTGAGAGCACCGCGGCGAACTCACACCCGATGGCGCCGGCACCGACGATGGCGACCCGATCGGGCCGCTGCTCCCAGTCGAGCGCCTCGTTGCTCGACACGACGAGCCGGCCGTCGAAGTCGTACCCGGGAATCGTGCGGGGCACCGAGCCCATGGCGAGGATGACGTGCTGCGCCTCGAGTTGCCGTGTCTCGCCGGCGTCGGAGACGACCGACACGCCGCCGGCGGCGAGCTTGCCCACCCCGGAGATCACGTCGACGCCGCGGGACTTCAGCAGACTCTGCAGCCCGCGCACCAACCCGCCCACCACCTCGTTCTTGCGCCGCAGCGCCGCCGACCAGTCGAGGGTCGGCTCGGCGACATTCACCCCGAAGGTGGCGGCCTCCCGCACCGTGGAGAGAACTTCGGCGGTCTGCAGCCAGGCCTTGGCGGGGATGCAGCCGCGCAACAGGCAGGTCCCGCCGACGGTGTCCTTCTCGACCAGCGCCACGTCGAGACCGAAGTTGTGCGCGTAGAGGGCGGCGGCGTAGCCGCCCGGTCCGCCCCCGATGATGACGACGTCGTACACCATGCCTCCGGGTTGCCGTCGAGAAAGGCCTTCACGGCCGAGGTTAGCGCGCCCGGGTCCCACGGTTCCCGGGCTCGCTGCGGCGCCGGATGCACGACACAACCCGGGCTACGCTGCCTCCCGGACCATGCAGACCCGCTACCTCCTGCTCGCCGCCCTCATCACCGGCCTCGCCATCCTGGTGGCGGCCGCGGTCTGGTTCGCCCGCCTCTGAGACCGCCCCGTAGACTCGGCCCATGCTGCCGGTCCCTCTCCCCGATCTTCGTGCCCTGGTGTCCGGAGCGACCGTGGTGGCGTTCGTGCCGCGTGGCTCCGTCTCCGCGGGAGACGAGGTGATCCTGCACCCGGCAGGGCCCCGGCCACCCTCGGCCCTCCAACCCGCCTACCGGGGCTGGGCCGAGGCCCCACCCCCCGACGGGGAGTGGTCCGCCGTCGTCGTCTCGGTCGACCCGGCGGGGATGATCGACGGGAGGGACCGATCCGCCGCCCACATCCTGGAGGAGGTCCCCGACGGCGACCTCCTGGTGCTACGGGTCTACGGGCCGGAGGGCCCGGCGCTCGGTGACGAGGCGTTCGCGGCGCAGCGCCGTGCGGTCGAGGGTGCCCTCGAGTCGTGACGACGATTCCGGGACCACCCGGCATCCAGCTCGAGACCCGCTGGGACACGGCGGACGAACTGACCCGCGTCGCGGTGCTGTGCCATCCCCATCCCCTCGCCGAAGGGTCGATGCGGGCGCCGCTCATGGCCGCCATTACCCGTTCCCTGGTGCGGCGGGGTTTCGCCGTGCTGCGCTTCAACTTCCGCGGGGTCGGGCTCTCCACCGGCCGCCACGACTACGGGATCGGCGAGCTCGACGACGTCGCGGCGGCGACCGCCCATGCCGAGACGCGCTACCCCGATCTCCCGTGGGGCATCGCCGGCTGGTCGTTCGGCGGCACCGTCGCCCTGCGTTGGCAGGCACGGGATCGGGCCGAGATCCCTTACGTCGGCATCGCCCCACCGGTCGTCGGGGAAGGGGCGCTGCGCATGCCCGAGCCCGGATCCCTCCACCCCACCCCTCGCTCCTTCATCGTCGGTGACCGGGACCAGGTGATCGACGTCGACGCTCTCACCGGCTACGCCGCCGCCATCGGGGCGCCCGTCCACCTCCTGGAGGGGAGCGATCACTTCTTCCACCACCGGGAGGCGGAGGTGGCCCGCCTCGTCGCCGCCGGGCTCGGGGCCGACGTGAACGACGAGGAGCCGGAACAGGGCTGAGGAACTGCCGCGGCACCCGCCCGGCGGCGGGGCAGGCGGCCCGGCCGTCACGTGGCGGCGGAACCGCCCTCGATCAGCCGAAGAGCGTTGTCGTGGAGCACCGCCCGGCTCAGTTCGTCCGGCAGCCCGAGCGAATCCCATTCCGCCAGCCAGGCATCGGGCGACTCGAAGGGGAAATCACTCCCGAAGTGGACCCGGCCCGCCAGCGGGCCCCGGATCTGGGCCAGCAGCTCGGGACCCATCGTCTTCGGCGACTGCCCGGCGAGGCAGAGGTGCACGTTCCGCTTGTGGGAGGCGACGGCGATCGCCTCGTCCCGCCACAAGAGGCCGAAGTGGGAGAGCACGATCCGCAAGTTGGGGAAGCGGGCAGCCACCTCGTCGAGGTGGAGCGGCCGGGCGGGGTCGAGCACGATCCCCGAACCACCGGGGGAATCAGCCCCGAGGCGAGTGAAACCGGTGTGGATCAGGCACACGAGATCGTGCTCGGCGGCGGTCTCCCAGATGGGGGCGACCATCCGGGCCGAGGGCAGGAATCCCTGGGCCGCCGGGTGGAAGCTCAACCCGGCCAGGCCGAGCCGGGCGGTGTCGTGCACCCGGGCGACCGCCTCGGCTCCCAGGCTCGGATCCACCGAACCGAATCCCCAGAAGACATCCGGGGCGACAGCCACGATCGCGGCCACGTCCTCGCTGGAGAACGCCCGCTGCCGTGTCACCGACTCCGAGTTCCATCCGAGCAGCAGCGCCTTGCCGTCCCGCTCCCGGTAGAACTCGGCGAGAGCCTCGGGTGTCATCGGATCGAGGGCCGACCCGAGGTAGGCACGCAGGTCGTCGAGGTAAGGCGCGAGCGGCCCGTCGAGGAATTCCGGGACGGGCGGGTGCACGTGGGCGTCGATGAATCGCGTCACCGGGGACGGAACCCGCGATTGCGCGCCTCGGCGAGCGTGTCCGGCCCGAACGCCTGCAGCAGGTTGGCCCCCACCAGGTCCTCGGCTGTGACACGGTGCTCCAGCACGGCGAACGCGTCGGCATCGTCGCAGTCGTAGACGACCATGTCGTCCCGCGTGCCGACAAAACGGTGATCCTCGAATCGGCGGATCCGGCTCATTGACCTCTCCGGCGCTGCCTCCGATTCGCCAAGATACCCGGAGCGGCCCGGCAAAGGTAGTCGGGCCGTCCGCTCATCCGATCCGGGCCTCGCCGATCGAGACCGCGGCCTAGGCGTAGCGGGCGCGATCGGCCTGCCGCTCCCAGTACTCGCCGATGAGGTAGGCGACGGCCTTGAGCATCGACCGCTCCTGGACATCGTCCATTCTGCGCCGCTCCAGCTCGGTGAAGGCGACGTGGCCGGCCCAGGCACCGTGGACGAAGATCGGCACGTCCAGCTCGAGCAGCACCCCGGCCTCATCGTAGAGCTGCCGGGCCGGGCCGGTGAGGACGTCACGCCGGATCACGCACTCCCGACCGTGGGCCAGGATGTGGCGCTTCTCGTCGAACCAGGCCCACGGGACCAGCTCACGTTGCCGATTGCCGTCGTGGTCAGGGTCCGTCACGTGGACCTCCGCCACCAGCCGCATCGAGGACCCGAGCCGGAAGTCGTCCACGTTGCGGCGCACCACCACCGAGCGGGCCCCGGTGGCCGGGAGCAACGCCGCGATGGCGTCGTCGATCGTGCCGCGGCCGCCGAGCATCGACTCGGAACAGGTCTCGAGCGCATGCTCCATCGAGCCTTTGCGGGCCCGGTGCCGCTCGCGGGCGTGGTGGGCGACGATGCCGAAAACCCCGGCGAGCCCCAGCAGCGCCAACGACCCGCCCAGAATCAACGTGGCGGGACCTTCCCGGCCGCCGGGCCCGCGCACCGCGAGGTAGACCGCCAGGGCGACCCCCCCGGTCGACACCGCGGCGACAAAGCGCACCGCCTTGGCGAGCGGGAGCCGCAGGAACCCGACAGCGACGAGCAGGGCCCAGGGCCCGAGGAGCGACCAGAGCGGCGGTGCCACCGCCACCAGGGCGGCGAGCATGAGCACCGCGTCACGGCTGAGGCCGGTGAAGGCCACCGCCGATTTCGAGTAGAGCGCGTCACTGAGGCTGAGCACCGCAGCGAGCACCACCCCGAGCCCGACCCGGATGCCGATCGAATCCGACCACACCGCGCCGAGGGCGACCGCCCCCACTCCGCCGAGCACGCGCAGGCGGCGAAACCACCGCTCCCCGGGGTCGCGGATGCCGAACATCATGAACTCGGCAGTCGGATCCGCCCCGTAGCCCTGCTCTCTTCTCGCCACACCGATTGGGGCCGACCATCGGCTTGACATGGAGATCCCCCTGACGTGGGAATGGTCAACACGTTGTCTTCGGCATCACGGCGCCGGATCTACAGCAGGAAGGTAACGATCCCAGCGAGCCTGGCGACAGCCCGTCACGGGTGCTCCCCGCCCACGCCTTCAGGCTTCCCCGTCACCACCGGGCCCCCGGTCCGGCACCTCGCGAGTCTCTTCCTCGGACGCCGGTTCGGCGATGGCGCCGATCGACGCCAGGTACCCGGTCTGGTGCTCGAGCACCTCTCGGATCGCCGCCGGCGGGTAGGTGTGGCCGTGACGAGCGGCCTGCTCCCGGATCTCGCCGGCAACCTCGGGGCCCCCGATCACGAGCGGCGTCTCGGGACCGTCCTGCGCCACGCGGTGATGCAGGTACTGCATCTCCCACTCCAAGATGCGCCGCACGTCGTGGCGGGTCAGCAGCTCCCGGCCGGCGTCCGACAGGCGCTCGGTGATGTAGTCGACCGACTGGTCCATCCCGTAGACCACCGCCCGCTCCGGACGGCGGCGCCGCTCCTGCCACCAGAAGGCGGCGGCCACGACCCCGAGGAGTGCCAGTAGCCCCAGTGCCAGCAGCGCAGCGCCCATGACGCGATGGTACCGGGCAGGCCGCCGGGCCGGACCGCGGCGAGCGCCTTCGAGGACTGATAGCCTGCCCGCTGGCCCCAGGAGAGGACGATGTTCGACTTCAAGACGATGCGCCTGTTCTTCTCGTTGCTGGCCCTCGCCGCCAACGCCGCAGTGATCGGCGCCCTGCTGCTGGCGCTCGGGGCACGGTTCTCCGACACCTTCTCCCGCTTCTCCCGGTCGCTCCTGGCGGCGCTGGCCGGCTGGGAACTCCGGCTCGCCTTCCTGGTGGCTGCCGTGTCGACCCTCGGCAGCCTCTACTACTCCGAGATCGTCAACCTCGTCCCCTGCCAGTACTGCTGGTACCAGCGCATCGCCATGTATCCCCTCGTGGTGGTGCTGGGCATGGCGGCGTGGAAACGGGACCGGACCGTCGCCGTCGCCACCGCCCCGCTGGCGATCATCGGAGGGTTCATCTCCGGCTACCACTACTTCCTACAGCGCTTCCCGCAGTTCGGGAGCGGGCAATGCTCGGCCACGACTCCCTGCAACGCGGCCTACTTCAAGCAGTTCGGGTTCGTGTCGATCCCGTACCAGGCGTTCAGCGGCTTCGCCCTCATCCTGCTGCTGATGGCGGTGCTCCGCCTCACTAGCCGCGGCAAGGCGGCATCATGAGGTGCCGTACCGCGGCCCGGCGCCAGTGAGGAGAGCACGATGACCACCACCAAGAAGACGGGCTCCCCGTCTCGCAGGACGAAGTCCGCCGCTCCGGTGGTCGCAATCGTGTTCGGCGCCATCGCGGTGGCATTGGTGCTCGCCATCGTCTTGAGCGGCGGCAGTTCCGGCAGCGACATCAGCGTCGCCAACCTCACGGCGCCGGTCATCACCGGTGACCCTCTCCCGGTCCTGCCCGAGAACGTGACCCAGGTCGAGGACGACCCCGCCTTCGGGATGCCGGCCCCTGAGGTCACCGGCGTGGACTACAGCGGGAACCCGGTCGCCATCACCCACGACGGCGTCCCCAAGGCGATCATGTTCGTCGCCCACTGGTGCGGTCACTGCCAGGCCGAGGTGCCGGCGGTGCAGGACTGGCTCGACTCCACTGGTGGCGTCGCCGGCGTCGACCTGGTGGCCGTGTCGACCTGGGTCTCACCGGACCGCCCCAACTACCCGCCGTGGACGTGGCTGGAGCGGGAGGGATGGACGCCGCCCGTCATCGCCGACGACGACGCCGCCGACGTGATGACCGCCTTCGGCGGCAACGCCACGCCGTTCTGGGTCTTCGTCGACGCCGACGGCAACGTCGCCTTCCGGATCGGCGGCGCCATCGACGCCGCCAGCCTGCAGAGCGTGCTCGAGACCCTCGCCGCCTGAGCCGGCTGCGATCGCCACCGGGGCGGCGCCGGGCTGGTAGAAATCAGGGGGAGTAACCGACCCATGGAGGCAGCATGCAATTCGGAGTGATGACCGAACCGCAGTTCGGCGGGACCTACGACCATCTGCTCGCGGTGGCTCGGGCCGCCGAGGCCGCCGGATTCGACGTGTTCGCCCGCTCCGACCACTACCTGAACATGCACTTCTCCGAGTCCGTCCCCGAGGCCATCACCACCCTGGCCGGGATCGCCCGAGAGACCGAGCGCATCAAGCTCGGGGTGCTGGTGACCCCGGTGACGTTCCGCCACCCCGCCGTCATCGCCAAGACCGCCGCCACCATCGATCAGATGTCGGGCGGGCGCTTCGAGCTCGGGATCGGCACCGGATGGATGCAGTCCGAGCACGATGCCTTCGGGATCGACATGCCTCCGCTGCGAGACCGCTACAGCCTCATGTACGACACCCTCGCCTACGTCCGCGCCGCCTTCGGTCGCACCGAGGGCGGCTTCCAGGGACGCCACTACCGACTCGCCGACGTCGAGGTGCACCCCCGACCCCGGGGCGATCTTCCCCTCGTGGTGGGCGGGAAGGGCGTGCACAAGACCCCGACGCTGGCGGGCCGGCTCGCCGATCACTACAACGTGTTCCCGGCCGACGCCGCCGAGCTGCGGGCCCGGCGTACGACAATGCAGGGCGCCGCCCGTGACGCCGGCCGTGATCCCGACGCCATCCTGCTGTCCCTGATGTCGCCCATCTACGTCGCCGATGACCGGGCCGACTACCGGGACCTGGTGGCGGCCGAGGCGGCCTCCCGCCACGTCGAGGTGGCCGAGCTGGAGGCGCACTTCGTCGAGGACCGGGTTCCTCACGGCACCTTCGACCAGGCGGCTTCGCTGCTGCAGGAGTACGCGGCCGAGGGGGTGGGCCGCTTCTACGTGCAGATCTTCTCCCCCATCGACGACATCGACGTCGCCGGCTTTCCGGCCCTGCTCGCCGGTCTGAGGGGGGAGGCCGCTCCCCGGGCAAATATGCACTAACGACATAGGATTTAGAGATTCGCCGTCGAGCTAAGCTCTCTGGACATGACCTTCGAACCACTGCTCATCATCGACGACCTCCACGCCACGGTCGGGACAACCGAGATCATCAAGGGCACATCCCTCACCGTCAATCGCGGTGAGATCCACGCCCTCATGGGCCCCAATGGATCCGGCAAGTCCACCCTCGCGAACGTGCTCATGGGTCACCCCGGCTACACGGTCACCAGCGGGACCGTCACCTTCAAGGGCGAGGACATCACCGCAGCCCCCGCCGACGAGCGGGGCCGCGCCGGGATGTTCCTCGGTTTCCAGTATCCCGAGGAGATCCCCGGCGTATCGGTGGTGAACTTCCTTCGCACCGCCCTCTCCAATCGCACCGGCACCGACTACACCGTGCTCGAGCTGCGGCTCAAGGTGATGGACGCCATGCGCGAGCTCGGGATGGATCCGTCGTTCGCCGACCGCTACCTCAATGAGGGCTTCTCAGGCGGGGAGCGGAAGCGCAACGAGGTGCTGCAGATGTCGGTGCTGGAACCGGAGCTGGCCGTGCTCGACGAGACCGACTCGGGCCTCGACATCGATGCCCTCCGCACCGTCGCCGAAGGGGTGCAGCGGCTCCACACCCCCGAACGCGCCTTCCTCATCATCACCCACTACCAGCGCATGCTCGACTACATCACCCCCCATGTCGTCCACGTCTTCGTCGACGGCCACATCGTTCAGACCGGCGGCCCGGATCTCGCCAAGGACATCGAGGAACGCGGCTACGAGAGCTTCCGGCCGGAACCGGTGCGAAGATCTGCCCCATGACAGACTTCGGGCGGCTCCGGGACGACTTCCCGATCCTGCGGCGGGAGATCAACGGCGCACCGCTCGTCTACCTCGACTCGGCCGCCACCACCCAGAAGCCGGTGCAGGTGATCGACGCCGTCTCCGACTTCTACCGGACGAGCAACGCCAACGTCCATCGCGGGGTGTACCGGCTCGCCGAGGAGGCGACTGTCGCCTACGAGGACGCCCGCGCCAAGGTCGCTCGCCTCGTCAACGCCCGGTCCCCGTCTGAGATCGTCTTCACACGCGGCACGACCTCGGCTCTCAACCTCATCTCCTACGGCTGGGGGCTCAACCGCCTCCGGACCGGCGACCGGATCGTGCTCTCCCTGATGGAGCATCACTCCAACGTCGTCCCGTGGCAGATCGTCGCCCGTCACACCGGCGCCGAGCTGGTGTACCTGCCGCTCGACGACGACGCCATGATCGACCTCTCGGCCCTCGAGGAGACGATCGACGATCGGGTTGCCATCGTCGCCGTCTCCGCCATGTCGAACGTGACCGGTGCCTTCGGGCCGGTGCGCCGCCTGGTGGAGGCGGCCCGGGCGGTGGACGCCCTCGTGGTGGTGGACGGGGCACAGGCGGTGCCGCACCTCCCGATGGACGTCCAGGAGCTCGGCGCCGACTTCCTCGCCTTCAGCGGTCACAAGATGCTCGGCCCGACCGGGATCGGGGCGCTGTGGGGCCGGCCGGAGTTGCTCGAGGAGATGGAACCGGCCGAGGGCGGAGGCGAGATGATCGCCGACGTCCAGCTCTACGAGTCGCGCTGGGCGCCGGTTCCCCACAAGTTCGAAGCCGGCACCCCGCCAATCGCCCAAGCTGTCGGCTTCGGCGCCGCGGTCGACTATCTCGAGAAGATCTCGATGTCCGAGGTGCGCCGCCACGAGAAGGAGCTCACCCGCTACGCCCTCGACCGGCTCGGCGAGGTTCCCGACCTCCGGGTGTTCGGACCCCGCGACGTCGAACTGCGGGGCGGAGTGATCAGCTTCGCCCTCGGCGACATCCACGCCCACGACATCGCCACCATCCTCGACGAGAACGGGGTGGCGGTGCGGGCCGGCCATCATTGCGCCAAGCCCCTGATGCGTACCCTGCAGGTGGCGGCGACTGCCCGGGCGTCGCTGTACCTGTACAACTCGCCGGCCGACGTCGACGCCCTCGTCACCGGGCTCCACCGGGCCCGCGGCATCTTCGGCCTCGATTGAGGCCTCGACCGGCCTCGGCGCCATCGCCGCCGCGGGGAGGCGGTATCGTATCCACCCCCTGATCAGGTTGTCATGGCACTCGAAGACCTCTACCGCGACGTCATCCTCGACCACTACCGCCACCCCCGGCACCGGGGTGCCCTGCCGCACGCCGACGTGCACGCCGAAGGCCAGAACCCGGCCTGCGGCGACGAGTTCGCCCTCGACCTGGAGGTCCGCGACGGCACCATCGTCGCCGCCGGCATCCTCGGCGAGGGATGCTCGATCTCACAGGCCTCGGGATCGATGATGGCCGAAGCCGTCGTCGGCAAGACGGTGGAGGAGGCTCGGGGCCTCTCCCACCGCTTCAAGGTGATGATGAGCATCGAGGAGGGTGAGAACCCGGTCGACCCCGATCGGCCCGGCGCCACCCTCGGCGATCTCGAAGCGCTGCAGGGGGTGCGCCGCTTCCCGGTGCGGATCAAGTGCGCCGACCTGCCGTGGGCGACCTTGGAGGACGCCCTCGCCGCCCTCGACGCCCCCGCCGACGGCTGACGGTGCCGGCCGGAGCCGGGCCGGGCTCTATTCCCTAGGGGGTGAGCCGCTCGACGAGGTCCTCCTGGAGCCGCTTCATCGATTCGGTGAGCGAGACGTGGTAGATGTGCGGGTTCACCAGCCGGCGTACCCCGGGATCGAGGCGCTCGAGGTCGTCGAGACGGCGGCGGCGCATCTCCGCGATGGACGGCGATGCCTCACGGCGCTCTCCGCCCGAGAACACCGGGACGTGGAGCGGTTCCACCCGCGCCACGTCGCCGGGCGCCAGGACCCGGCGCACCGAGGTACGGAAGGGGTGATGGAGCACGAGCGGGCTCCCGTCCTGGAGGTCCTCGCCCACCATGCCGACCACGTCGGCGGTGGCGTTGCCACGCCGGTCGTACACCCGCCACAGCCGTTTGTCGCCCGGAATCGGGATCTTCTCGGGTGATTCCGAGACCTTGATGGCCGGCACCCATTCACCTTCGTCGTGAAAGGCCACGAGCTTGTACACGCCGTCGAGGGCGGCGTGGCCCTGGGATGCGATGAGCCGGGTGCCGACGCCGTAGGTGAGACGGCCGGTCAGCCCCTCCGGGTCGACGCCGTAGCGGGGCGCCTCCTCCCGGATCTGGGCGAGGATCTGCCAGATGGCCAGCTCGTCCAGGTTCGAGGAGAGCACGATGCCGACCTCCTCGAAGCCGGCATCGTCGAGCATCCGGGCCGCCTGGATGGCGAGATAGGCGAGGTCGCCGGAGTCGAGCCGGATCCCCAGCGGCCGGTGGCCGCGCTGCCGCAGCTCCCGGAACACCTCGATGGCATTGGGAATCCCGCTCTCCAGAGTGTCGATCGTGTCGACGAGCAGGATGCAGTCGTCGGGGTACGCCGCGGCGTAGGCGCGGAAGGCGCCCAGCTCACCCTCGCCGAGTGCGATGAAGACCTGCACCATGGAGTGGGCGTGAGTGCCCTTCGGGGGCAGTCCCAGCTCGTGGGACATCCCGACGTTGGAGCTGAAGTCGGCCCCGCCGATGAGCGCGGCCCTGGTCCCGGCGTTGGCTCCCTCCGCCGGTCCCCGCCGCATCCCGAATTCGAGCACCATCCCTCCCCGGCCCGCTTCGTGGACCCGGGAGGCCTTGGTGGCGATGAGGGTCTGGTAGTTGAGGTGGTTGAGCAGCGACGTCTCGAGGATCTGCGCCATCGCCAGCGGGCCCTGCACGATGACGAGCGGAGCGAGCGGATGCACCACCCGGCCCTCGGGGACCGCCCGCATCTCGATCCCCCCGAAGTCCCCCGCCGCGGCGAGCCACTCGAGGAAGTCGTCGTCGAACACCCGTTGCCCGAGTACCCCGGTCTGGGTTCGCATCAGGTCCAGGTCCGCCGCGGTGAACCGCACCCCGGTCATCCAATCGAGCAGTGTCTCCAATCCGGCGAAGACGCCGTAGCCGGCCTGGTGACGCCCGTAATCGGGATAGGTGCGGAACGAGTAGTCGAACTGGGCGCTCCGTTCGTGCAGGCCGTGTTTGAAGTAGAGCTGCGCCATCGACAGCTGGTACTGGTCGGTGAAGAGCATGCCTTGCGATGGACGGGTCACGATCGTCTCCCTGTTCCCCCCGAGTCTGCCACGACCGGCGGCACCTCCGCCCCGTCGGCCACGTCCCGCACCCAGCCCAAGAACACGCCGAGCGCCGCCACGTTGGCGAGCGCCGCCACCACCGCGTCACCGGGGACGCCGAAGGCGTTGAAGAGCACCGGTCCGGCTGCGGCCCCCACCCCGCGTCCGACGTACGTCGCGACCACCATCCAGGCGAGGAATCGGGCCCGGGACCGCGGTCGCATCTCGGATGCGAACGGGATGGCGGAGACGATGGTGAACTCGAACCCGAGGTAGGCGAGCATCGTGGACGCCAGGCCGGCACGAAGCGAGCTGTGGGTGACAGCGAGCAGCAGGAAGCCGGCGGCGGCCACCACGATCCCGATCGCCACCGCGGTGCGCTTGCCGAGCCGGTCCGTGAAGGCAACAGTGCCGCCCTCGCCAACCAGCTCGGCGACCCCGATCAGCGTCGCCACCCCACCGAGCGTGAGGAGCGAGAGCCCGAAGCCGTCCTCCAGCCAGGCGCCGAGCACCACGAACATCACCTCGGACGCTCCGGAGAGGATGCCGACGACGAGAAGGAAGGCGACCGAGGAGCGGTCCCACGGCACCGAGACGCCGGGACCAGCCTGATGCTCGGCCGACCCGTCAAGTACCAGCCCGACCAGCGTCACCGCCACGGCGGCGAGCACCGCGATCACCCAGAACGGAGCGTTCCAGCCGGCCCGGTCGATGAGCCAGCCGGCGGCGGGGGCACCCACGAGTAACCCCCCGGCCCAGGTGAGCTCGATGATCCCCAGGTAGCGGGCCCGCCGCGCGTACGGCACCCGGTCCGCCACGTAGGCCTGGGAGGAGACGTCGTAGAGGGGCTTGGCGAATCCCATGAGGGCGAACCCGGCGAAGGCGCCGAGGTACACGTTGCTGGCGGAGGTGATGGCCGCCCCCATGGCGAAGGCGGCGAGACCGACGGCGATGAGCCTGCGATGGTGCTCCCCCCGGCCCAGCGCCTGCACCACGCCCGGAGTGCCGAGCCCGGCGATCCAGCGGGCCGACACCATGAGACCGGCCCGTTCGAGGGAGATGCCGAGGCCGCGGGCGATCGCCGGCAGGAACGGGTAGACGAGACGATGCGCCGTGTTGACCACGAGGCGCATCGCGGTGAGAAACGCCAGAGAGATCCGGAAGCGGCGGGACCGGTGCGGCATGGCGCCAGGCTAGGAGATCGTTCCCCGCTCCCCGGCGACGGTCACGATCAGAACACCACCGCGTAGACGGCGTGGATGCAGATCGACGCTTTCACCGTGAACGAAAACAGCCGCGCCGCCCGGGGACGCTTCGCCACCCACTCGGTGTAGGCGAGCAGCAGCAGCGGAGCGGCCGCGGTGAGCGCCTCCAACGGGTAACGGTAGGCGGCGAAGCCACCGCCCCCTGAGTAGCGGTTGGCTTTGAGCTGGAGCAGCAGGTAGAGCACGCCCCCCAGCGATGCCCCTCTCACCCAGCCCGGGGCGGCCCGCCACGCGGCCCGTAGCCCGGGGACGAGCACGATGAGGAACGGGGACCAGATCAACAGGCCGTGGAGTGGCCCGAAGAGGGCTCCGAGCACGTTCCAGAGGAAGTGGGGCACGTCGAACGAGAGGGCTTGCTCGCGGAAGGTGGACGGGTACCCGCCCGAGATCGACGGTTCTCCGAACAGGGCGTTGTTGATGACCACCAGCAATGCCAACCCGGCCGCCGATCCGAGGCCGATCCACACCGCCGGCCGCACCGAACGCTGCTTGATCGACTGGTAGAGACCTGTTGCCGCCGGGATCAGCGCGGCGTGGGGCCTGGTCAGGATGGCGGCGCCAAAAGCCAGACCGGACGACAGCAGGTGGTCGACACACAGCACCAACCCGAGCGCGATCCACATCATCCCGGGACCGTGCTGCCAGAGGGCGTCGGCGGCCACGGACCACGCGGTCGTACCGAGGCCGGCGAGGTAGGCGGCGCCGAGGGCGAGGCGCGGCCCGGTGAAACGCCGGAAGGTGAGAGCGAGGAACCCCATGGCCAGCGCCACCGAGAGCGCCGAGGCGATGGCGGCCGGTGCCACCGGAGGCACCAGGATCACGACCTCGGGCACCCCGGCGTCCGGACCGAGAACCGCCTCGACCTCGGCGTCCTCCGGCCAGAGGGCGTAGAACGGAGCCGCGAAGATGGCCGACCCGGGCGCGTACTGGCTCGCCGCCGAGTCACGCGCCGGAACGACCCAAGCGACGTTCCCGTAGTACTCGGGGACGGCGAGGGCGACGTGATCGTCGAGCCGGAGCGTTCCACGGGTACCGAGACTCCACGCCGAGAGGGTGTTGGTGAACGGGTCGATGTGCTACGGCCGGGACCAGGTGGCAGTCGCGAGGAAGATGACGAGCAGCGGGAGGAAGACCCAGGCGAAGAGGGCCCGGTTCGACGCCGCGTCGATGCGACGGAGCATCCGGCCCACCACCATCCGCGGCGCCGGCCCGTCCCCGGCCAGCGCGGGCTCGCCCAGGCCCTGGCCTGCGGTCACGCGGTTCTGTCCGCTTTCGGAAACGCCACGATCACTCCTGTTGGCGCCGTGCCACGGCAGCGACGGCACGGTAGTTCTCCGCCGAGCTGTCGCGTACCCTCGGCAGTGCCGCCTCGATCTGCGCCGCGATCTCGTCGCGGCGGCTCGCGACATCGGAGAACCTGGTCATGAGCATGTCCCCGCCGAGTTCTTCGTACCCGACGTCGCATCCCACGACGCCGAAGGCATCGAGCACCTCACCGTACTTGTGGCTCCATCCGACCACGACCACCGGGGTCGCGGTGGCGAGGGCCGAGACCATGGCATGGAACCTGGAGGCCACCACCACCTCCGCGGCGCCGATCACGGCACGGAGCACGTCGGGTGGGAGGTTGGCGTCGAGCAGGGTGCAGTCGGTGGCGGGAACGAGACTCTGGTGGATGCGGCGACAGACGGGCTGGTCGTTCATCTTGCTCTCAGGATGGCCCGGCCGGGCACTGTGTGCGGCGAGCACGGGGTGGTACCGGCCGGCGGCGGCCACCTCGTCGATGAAGGCGCTCATCACCTCGACGTAGTCGATGCCGATCCGGCGGCAGGAGGTGTCGACCACGGTGCTGGGAAGAACCACGAGCAGATCGGACCGGTGACCCAGCAGGCCGGCAGCATGCGCGGTGGCCTGCTCCGATACCCGCATCGTGAAGGCGAGATCTGCCGCGGCGACGACGTTGAACAGCCCCAGCCCGGCGAGGTGTTCGGCGGTGCGCCGTCCCCGGGAGCAAATGGTGGCGACGCGGCGGAGCACCCGTTTCGCCGCGAAGCGGTTGAGCGATTCGTCGAACGGCCCGAGGGCCTGTGACGCCTTGACGACCTCACGCCCGAGCAGGATGGGGAGCGAGGTCATCATCACGTTGTATCCCAGCGTGGGAATCCCGCGTCCGTCCGAGAAGCTGATCCCGGCGAGATCGACGACGACGTCGGCGTCGGCCAGCGCCCGCAGCGCCGAGGTCCGGCAGAAGAGCCGGATCGGGAGACGCACCACACGACCGATGGCGGCGAGCACCGCCAGCGGGAACAGCACGAAGGCGAGGAGCTTCGGCGTTGCCGAGTGGAGTGCCACCTCCCCGGCGCGCGGCTCGGCGGCGTCTTCACTCGGGTACGTGGTCAGCACGTCGAACCGGCACGCTCCGACCATTTCGGGAAGGTTGTCGAGGAGGGCGTAGACCATCGACGCCGAGCCCTTGTTGCCGCTGAAGGCTCCCCCGAGGGTGGCGACCCGGAGCGGTCGATCAGTCGTCATCGCCGGGCACCGTCGCGGTGGCGCGGCTTCCGGCCACCGCCGGAATCAGCTCGACCCGATCCCGGGTGACGTGCACGAGGAGGTCGGAGAGCATGCCGAGCACGGCCAGGGCGAGTCCGAATCCGAGAATCACGACCGTGTTCGTTCCCACCCGGAAGTGCTTGTCGAACATGTCGTAGACCAGCTTGACGCCCCCCACCGTCAGCAGGGTCGCCGCCGGGGGCATGATGGCCTTGAGCGGCTGGTACGACAGCACGAGACGAACCACCTGCAGCAGGTAGCGGCGGGTGTCCTTCCACCAGTGGAACTTGGACTCTCCCGCCCGCGCCCCGTAGTCGATGGGGACGTACTTGATGGAGTAGCCGTTGGAGAGGAACGTCATCGTCAGCGTTGTCACGCACGAAAAGCCGCGAGGCAGCAGGTAGACGAACTGCCGTCCGACGTCGCGCCGGAAGGCGCGGAACCCCGAGTTGAGGTCGGGGATGGCGACCCCGGTCAGGTAGCTCGCCAGCTTCCTGATGAACCACTTGGCCGGCCGGCGCAGCAGCTTGACCGTACCCTCCTCGCTCCGCCGGGCGCCCACCACCTGGTCGTACCCGTCGAGCTCGGCGACGAGCGCCGGGATCTCGTCGTTGGGGTAGGTCATGTCGACGTCGGTCCACACCACGACCCGTCCCCGGGCGGCCAACGTGCCGTACTTGCGGCATGATCCCGAGCCACGGTTGGAGGCGAACCGGAGGAGCCGGATCCCGTCGGTGTCCCGCAGGATGGCGCCGGAGCCGTCGGTGGAGCCGTCGTCCACCACCAGGATCTCGTAGCGGTAGGGCGAGGCCTCCATCGCGGCCCGGATGCGGTCGATCTCCGTCCGGAGGTGCCCCGCCTCGTTGAACACCGGAAGCACGATCGTGACGTCGAGCTGCGGTGGGCCGTCGAAGGCCCCTTCGATCATCTCGGCCATCGGATCCTCATCATTCGTCGGAGCGCCGGGAACCGCGGCGCAGCATACGCACACCAGCGATCCCGACGGGATCATGCACTCGCACCGAATTCCTTCGGTCCGGGTTCCGAGCACCTTGACGATCTCCGGGCGACCCCCCGGCGCCGCCGGTGACAGTCTGCGCCGGCGTCCCTCACCCCGCCGGTGACGTCTCGGAGCCGGGGCGGGCGATCGGGGCTCTCACCAGGTTCCCCCACTCGGTCCACGACCCGTCGTAGTTGACGACGTCACGGAACCCCAGCAGGGCGCTGAGCACGAACCAGGTGTGCGCCGAGCGCTCCCCGATGCGGCAGTAGATGACGATGCTGTCGTCGGGATCGAGGCCGACCTCGTCCTGGTAGACAGAACGCAGCGCGGTGGCGGGCAGGAACGTGCCGTCCTCGGCGACCGCCCGCTTCCAGGGCACGTTGCGGGCCCCCGGGATGTGGCCGCCCCGCAGCGCCCCCTCCTGTGGGTAGCCCGACATGTGGAGCAGCTCGCCGCGGTACTCCTCCGGTGACCGCACGTCAACGAGGGGGCGGGCGGCGGTGAGGTGCGCCAGCACGTCGTCGCGGAAGGCCCGGATCGGGGCGTCGGCCCGCTCCACGACCGGGTATTCGGTGTGTTGCGGCACAGTGGCGCCCGTGGTGAGGGAACGCCCCTCGGCGATCCACTTCTGGCGCCCGCCGTCGAGCAGCCGGAGCCGCTCGTGCCCGAACAGCCGGAACACCCACAGGGCGTACGCCGCCCACCAGTTGAAGTTGTCACCGTAGAAGAGCACGGTGGAATCCCGGGCGACGCCCTTCTCGCTCATGAGCCCGGCGAAGGCGGCTCCGTCCAGGTAGTCCCGTCGCACCGGGTCCTGCAGGTCGGTGTGCCAGTCGATCTTGACCGCGCCGGGGATGTGCCCGGTCTCGTACAGCAGCACGTCCTCGTCCGACTCGACCACGACCAGCCCGGGGTCGTCGAGATGGTCGGCGAGCCAGGAGGTGGTGACGAGCATCTCAGGATGGGCGTAGCCGCGATCCTCGGCGCCGGCGTCGACTGGGATGTCGCCCATGCCTATCCTTTCCTGGCGGACACTCGCCGCACACGACTCTTTTACCCTATACGGATAGGGAATAGTAGAGAATCAGGTTCATGTCTCGACCGGTGCCGGAAGCACTGCAGCGCCTCATCGACCTGTTCGCCGCCAGCCCCAAGGCGGTGAAGATCCAGGCGATGGTCGACTACGCCAACCGGCTCGCCGATCCTCCCCCGTCGCTGGCGAGGACCGAGGTGCTGAAGAGGGTCCACGAGTGCCAGACGCCGTTCTTCGTCGCCGCCGAGCTGGCGCCGGGGGACCGAGTGCTGCTCTACTTCGACGTGCCCCGGGAGTCCCCCACCATGCGTGGATTCGCCGGCATCCTGGCCGACGGCCTGCGGACCGCCACCGCTCAGCAGATCCTCGACCTCTCCCCCGCCTTCTACGTGGCGATGGGTCTCGAGGAGGTCGTCAGCCCGCTGCGGCTGCGCGGCATGGCCGCCATCGTGGCCACCATCCAGGCGCAGCTGCGAAGGGCCCTCGGCGCCGAGGCCGCCGCTCCGTCCTGAGCCAGCTCAGGAAATGACCCCGCCCTCGGTCATGCGCTTGATGTCGAGCAGGTCGTCGACCTGTTCGGCGCTGAGCCAACCCTTCTCGACGACGATGTCCCGCACGTTGCGCCCGGAGGCGAACGCCTCCTTGGCGGCGATGGCGCCCTTGTCGTAGCCGATGTGCGGGTTGAGGGCGGTCACCACGATGATGCTGCGCTCGACCAGCTCTCGGGCCCGCTCCACGTCGGCTTCGATCCCTTCGACACACCGGCTGTGGAAGGTGGCGGCGGCCTGTGCCAGCAACGCCACCGACTCCAGCAGGTTGTGGGCAATGACCGGCATCATGACGTTGAGCTCGAAGTTGCCGTTGGCGCCGCCCCACGTGATGGTGGCGTCGTTGCCGATCACCTGAGCCGCCACCTGCATCACCATCTCGGCCATCACCGGATTGACCTTCCCGGGCATGATCGACGACCCGGGCTGGAGGGAGGGGAGCCGGATCTCGGTGATGCCGGTGCGGGGGCCGCTGGAGAGCCAGCGCAGGTCGTTGGCGATCTTGAACAGCGACACCGCCACCGTCTTGAGGGCTCCCGAGGCGTTGATGGCGGCGTCCTTGGCGGCCTGGGCCTCGAAGTGGTCGTCGGCCTCCCGGAGCGGGTATCCCGTGATGCGGGCCATGTCGGCGATGACCGCGGCGGCGAAGCCCTCCGGGGCGTTGAGGCCGGTCCCCACCGCGGTGCCGCCCAGGGCCAGCTCCTCCAGCTCGGGAAGGACCTTCTCGAGGCGCTCCACCCCCTTGCGGACCTGGGTGGCGTACCCGCCGAACTCCTGGCCCAGCGTCACCGGGGTGGCATCCATGAGGTGGGTCCTCCCGGACTTGACGACGTCGGCGAACTCGGACGCCTTGGCCTCGAGGGCGCCGCCGAGGCCCTGCAGCGCCGGCACGAGGTCCTCGCGCAGGGCCGCCACCGCCGCCACGTGGATGGCGGCCGGGATGACGTCGTTGGAGGACTGCCCGAAGTTGACGTGGTCGTTGGGGTGGACGAGGCGCGCCTCCCGGTCGCCCCCGAGTAGTTCCCCCGCCCGGTGGGCGATGACCTCGTTGGCGTTGGTGTTCGTCGACGTCCCCGAACCGGTCTGGAAGATGTCGAGAACGAACTGGTCGTCGAGCGCCCCGTCCCGCACTTCGTCGGCGGCCGCCGCGATCGCCTCCGCCTTGGCGGCCTCGACGTAGCCGGCCGGCCCGGCCACCCGGGCCGCCGAGCCCTTGAGCAGGCCCAAGGCCCAGATGAAGCGCCGGCTGAACCGGAGATTCGAGATCGGGAAGTTCTCGACCGCTCGCTGGGTGGAAGCCCCGTAGAGCGCGTCGTCGGGGACCTGAACCTCGCCCATGGAGTCACGTTCGGTGCGCATCATCAACCCCTGGTGATCGTGATTTGAGACGTCTTCGAGCTTAGGCCGCGGCGCCTTTCAAGGCCGTGCCAGCGCTGCCCTCACCGCGGCCGGGAAGATCTCGTCGACGTCGCCTTCGATGCGGAGGCACACCTCGTCGCGACGATCGTGGTCGGTGGCTCCCCGGTTGACGATGACGTAGGGGATGCCGCGCCCGGCGGCCCGCAGCGGGATCGACGCCGCCGGCTGCACCGACAGGGTCGAGCCGAGGGCGACGGCGAAGTCGCAGCGATCGGCGGCGGCGAGCGCCCGTGCCAGGTCGCCGGGCCGCAGATCCTGTCCAAAGCTGACCGTGGCTGGCTTCAGGTAGCCGCCACAGTCGCAGCGAGGCGGCTCACCGGTGGCAGCAAAACGGGCGAAATGGGGAGCGGGATCGGAGCGGGCGCCGCAGCGCTGGCACTCGACCTCACGGGTGGTGCCATGGACCTCGACGAGCCGCCGGGGCGAGGTACCCGCTGCGGCGTGGAGACCGTCGACGTTCTGGGTGACCACCATCTCGAGCCGGCCCGCCCGTTCCAGATCGACGACGGCGTGGTGCACCGCGTTGGGCCGGGCATCCCCGAACTGCTCCCGGTCCTCGAGCTTCTCCTGCCAGTAGCGGCGCCGCGCCGCGTCGGATCGCAGGAAGTCCTCGTAGAGCACCGAGGTGCGGGTCGTCCAGACCCCGTGGGGCCCGCGGTAGTCGGGGATCCCGCTGGCGGTGGAGACCCCGGCGCCGGTGAACACGAGGATCCGGCTCGCCCGGGCGATCAGGTCGGCGAGTCGCCCGGGGTCGGAGTCGTCGCCTTGCCGGATTGCCTCCCGGTCGGTCATCGCGGGCTCCCGCTCTCCTGATCGCTTGCCCGGCGGCGGAGCCTCCCCTTCCCTCAGGGGAGCTCCGTGAAGGGATCGTCGCTCCCGGGCCCCGCCGTGGCGAGGCCCAGCTCGCGCCGCACCTCGTCGTAGCCCTTGGCCTCCAGCTCCTCGGCGATGTCGGCGCCGCCGCTGCGCACCACCCGGCCGTCGATCATGACGTGGATCCGATCGGGATGCATGTAGCGGAGGATGCGGCTGTAGTGGGTGATGAGCACCACTCCGATCCGGTCGGAGCGGAGCGCCTCGACCATGGCTGCCACCTCACGCACCGCGTCGATGTCGAGCCCGGAGTCGATCTCGTCGAGGATCGCCACCGTGGGGCCGGCGACGGCGAGCTGGAACATCTCGGATCGTTTCTTCTCCCCGCCGGACAGGCCGCTGTTGACCGCTCTCCCCCGGAACTGCTCCATCCCGAGGTGTTCCGCGGCCGCTTCCACCCGGGCCCCGAATCCGTCACCGGCCGCCGCCCCCATCTCGGCGACGAGGTCGTCGAGGGTCACGCCCGGGATCTCCAGCGGGTACTGGAACGCCTCGAACAACCCGGCGCGGGCCCGCTCGTCCACCGGCAGGCCCATGATCTCGACCCCGCCGATCCGGGCGGATCCGGCCGCGGTGTATTCGGCCTTCCCCATGAGCACGTGGCACAGCGTCGACTTGCCCGAGCCATTGGGCCCCATCAGGGCGTGGATCTCGCCGAACGGGACCTCGAGGTCGACGCCCTTGAGGATCTGGAGGTCGCCGAGCCCGGCCGTGACCCCGTCCACCACCAGTGCCGCTGTCATGACGCCACCTCCGGCTCGAGGGCGAGCATGATCTCGCCGTCCACCACCTCGACCGGGTACACCGGTACCGGGCGGGTCGCCGGGAGCGACTCGGGCTCCCCGGTGCGCAGGTCGAATTCGGAGCCGTGCCGGGGGCATTCCACCTCGGTGTCGAACACCTCGCCCTCGGCGAGCGACGCCTCGGCGTGGCTGCAGCGATCACCGATGGCGAATACCTCGCCGCCGACGCGGAAGAGGGCGATGCGATGGTCGCCGATCTCGACCCGTACCCCCCGGCCCTCCGGGAGGTCGGTGAGGGCGGCGACACGGATGCGATCCATCACACCCTCCCCTCACGCTGGGCGGCGGCGTACTTGCGGTTGATGGAGCGGCGCACCGGGTCGACCGCGACCGGCTCCGGGAACCGCGCCAGCACCTGTTCGAAGAAGCCGCGCACCTGGAGGCGGTCGGCCCGCTCCCGATCGAGGCCCCGGCTCATCAGGTAGTAGCGCTGGTCGTCGTCGAGAGGACCCATCGTCGAGCCGTGACCGCAGCGGACGTCGTTGGCGAGGATCTCGAGGTTGGGCACCGACTGGGCCGAGGCCCCGTCGGAGAGGATCAGGTTGCGGTTGGTCTGGAAGGCGTCGGTGCGCTGGGCGGACTCGTCGATGCGGATCATGCCGGTGAACACCGAGAGGGCCTGGTCCTCGACGGCGCCCTTGAGGAGCATGTCACTGTTGGTGTTGGTTCCGGCATGGTGCATCGTGTAGCGGTAGTCGAGGACCTGCTGCTGCTCCCCGAAGTAGGCCCCGAGCACCTCGGCCGACGAGCCCGCTCCCTCCAGATCGACCGCGAGGCGGAGTCGGGACAGCCTGGCGCCGAGACCGGCCTCGCCGAGCACGAGGCTGCCGTCACGTCCCACCACCACCCGGGTCTGGGCGATGGCCTGGGTCCCGTAGCCCCACTCCTGCACCACGGTGAGGCGGAGCCGGGCATTGTCGCCCACCCATGTCTCGAGGTGGGGGACGACCAGGGCCGGGGTGTCGGAGGCTGAGTGATAGAGCAGCACGAGCGACGCCGTCGCCGAAGCCTCCAGCACCACCGTGAGGTGCGGGAACGACACCACCCCGCCGGTGGCGGCCTGGACGTCGATCAGCAGCGGGGCGCCGGGATCGGTCCGCTCCGGAACGTGCACCAGCACCCCGTCCTGCATGAAGGCGTGGTGGGCGGCGGTGAACTTGTCGAGATCCGGCGGGATCCCGGTGCCGAGACGGGACTGCAGCACCGCGGCGTGGTCCACCACCGCAGTGGCGAGCGGTGCGATGGTCGCCGGGCCCGGGTTGTCGATCTCGGTGGTGAAGCCGTCGATGATGGTGGCGCGTCCCGCCACGTCGCCGAGGGAGGGGACGTCGTCGGCGACAGGAACGGGGGCCCCGGGGGCCTCCGCCGTGATGAAGTCATCGAGGTCGAAATCGAGGTCGACGTACCGCCACATCTCCTCACGGGAGGTCGGCATCGAGAGCTTGCCGTAGAGCTCGGCCGCGTCGGCGCGGCGCCCGGCAACCCAGTCGGGATCGGCGGCGCCGGCGCGTGTCAAGGGCTTCGATTCGAGAGGTGCCAAGGGTTTCCTGCTCCCTGTCGCGGGAGGCCGAGCCTACCGCCTCCCCTGACCTACCGAAAGCCGCTCCTGGCGGGCCTGTGGCCCGTCTCAGGGATCGGCGCGCTCCAGCGGCCCGCTCCCCTTGAAGAGGCTGAAGAGCAGCACGAGGGCCGGTACCAGCAGCACCGCCCCGGCCACGATCGACCACGCCATCGTGGTCAGCACGGTGGAAGACGCCTTGGCGGCGTCGATGGTGAGATTCGGGGGCACCAGCAGCGGGTACTGCGCCAGGGCCCATCCCGACACGACGGCGCCCACCGCCCCGGCGGCGGTGACGGCGGCGAGGGTCCAGCGACGGCGCCACGACGCCGCCAGCGACATCAACCCGGAGACCGCCGAGACGATGATGAGCGGCCAGGCACGCTCCTTGAAGCCCTCCCACACGTCGGGGGCGTCGCGGGCGACCAGTACGATGCCGGCGGCCGCCATCACTCCCACCCAGGCCCCGGTAACGAGGGCGCGGAGGCGCCAGCGGCTCGTCAGGGTCTCGGCCTTGCGCATCGCGGCCTCCCGGGTGAGGTAGACCGCCGCCAGGTAGGCGCACACCCCGACGGCGAAGAAGGCGCCGAAGATGGACGTCGGCGAGATCCAGCCGGTGAGGTAGCTGCCGGAGAAGTGACCGGAGGTGTCGACCTCGAGCCCGGAGGCGATGGCGCCGGCCGAGGCTCCGAGGAAGAACGGGGCCGCGGTCGAGGCGAGGGCGAACACCCCTCCCCACAGGGTCTCCTGGCGAAGGTGTCCCGCCATCTGGCTCCGGAAGGCGTAGCTCGCCCCGCGAAACACGATCCCGCCGAGGGCGAGGAACAGGGGCAACCACAGCGCCTGGGTCAGCCCGGCGAAGGCGGGCGGGAAGCCGCTCCACAAGCCGACGATGACGAAGATGAGCCAGACGTGGTTCGCCTCCCACACCGGGCCGATTGCCCGGTAGATGAGAGCTCGCTCCTCGGCCGGCGCACGCAACGCGGTGTTGAACTCCCAGACCCCGCCGCCGAAGTCGGCTCCGCCGAGGACGGCGTACAGGGTCACCCCCGCCGTCATCACTCCGAGGATGAACAGCTCAGCCGACACGGCTTTCCTCCCGCATCGGGCGCCGCGCCAGGATCCGCAACACCATCACGGTGCTCGCCGCCAACGCCACGTACCCGGCGGCGACCACCAGGAAGATCCACCGGATCGCCGGAGCCGCGGTCACCGCCTCGGTCGTCCGCATCACCCCCTGCGCGATCCAGGGCTGGCGCCCCACCTCGGTCACGACCCAGCCTGCCTCCAGGGCGACGACCGCGGCCGGCCCGGCCGCGATCAGGGCCCACCGGTAGGCGCGCCGGTCGGGAAGGCGGCGGCGCCGCCACCACGACCATCCCGACCACAGCGCGACGAAGGCGAGCCCGAAGCCAACGGCGACCATCACCTGGAAGGCGACATGGACCATGGCGTCCGGTGGCCGCTCGGAGGCCGGCACCGCGTCGAGGCCGGGGATGACGGCATCAGGGTCGCCGTGGAGCAGCAGGGCGGCCCCGTGCGGAATCGAGATCGGACCGAACCTGAGCGGCGCCCCGGGCTCGGTGACCGCGATGCCTTCCATGGCGGCGAACTTGACGGGCTGGGTGCGGGCCACCACCCGGGCCGACCAGTCGCCGACGAAGACCTGGATCGGGGCGAACACCGCCCCCATCACCAGGCCGAGCGCCAGCGCCCGTCGCACATAGGCGGTGTCGCGCCCGCGAAGGGCGGCCCCGGCGTACACCATGGCGACGAGGAACCCCGTCACCATGTAGGCGGCGACGATCATGTGCATCGTCTGCGACCAGGTGGCGGGGTTGAGCATCGCCCGCAGCGGGTTGGCGTCGACGACGCGGCCGTCCACCATCGTGAACCCCCGGGGTTGGTTCATCCAGGCGTTGGCGGTCACCACGAACCAGGCGGAGGCCACTCCGGAGAGGGCGATCGGCATGCCCGACCACCAGTGGACCCGGGGCGAGAGCCGATCCCACCCGTAGAGGTAGATGCCGACGAAGATCCCCTCGAGGAAGAAGGCGAAGCCCTCCAGCGTGAAGGGCAGGCTGATCACCGACCCGAAGGTCCCCATGAACTGGGGCCACAGCAGCCCCAGCTCGAACGACAGCACCGTCCCGGAGACGGCTCCGACCGCAAAGAGCACCGCAAAGGCGAGGGACCAGCGCCGCGCCACCTCCCGCCACACCTCGTCGCCGGTGCGCAGGTAGCGGCGCTCCGCCACCAACATCAGGACCGGGAGTCCCACCCCGAGGCAGGCGAAGACGATGTGGAACCCAAGCGTGACGGCCATCTGGCTCCGAGCCGCCAGCAACTCACCCGTCTCGGCCGCCGCCATCATCGTGAAGGGGATCACGAGATGCACGTTACCTGCCGGACCGGGGCCGATGCAGTTTCGGCCCTCAGCCCGCCGCGAGGGCGGCAGCCCGCCGCAGCACCGCGTCGAGCATCTCCTCGGTGAGGCGCCCGGTGAAGGTGTTCTGCTGGCTGGGATGGAAGCTGAGCAGCAGGGTCCGGCCGCCAAAAAGGGCGACCTCGCGGTCGTGCCCGAAGGCGGGCCGGGGGCGGGGCATCTCGTGCCCGGCGGCGATGAGGGCCCGCCACAGCGACTGGTAGGCGAAGCCGCCGAGGCAGAGGAAGACACGGGCTCGGGTCAGCAGCGCCAGCTCGGCCCGCAACCAGGCGGCGCAGGTGTCGCGCTCGGCCGGAGTCGGTTTGTTGGCGGGCGGGGCGCACCGCACCGCAGCCGTGACCCACGCCTCCGCCAGTACCAGGCCGTCGCTGCGGCCGGTCGACTCGGGCTGGTTGGCGAACCCGGCCCGGTACAGCGCCCGGTAGAGCCACTCGCCGCTCCGGTCACCGGTGAACATGCGCCCGGTGCGGTTCGCCCCGTGGGCGGCCGGGGCGAGCCCGACCACGACCAGGCGGGCGTCGGGGTCTCCGAAGCCCGGCACCGGACGCCCCCAGTACTCCTCGTCCCGGAAGGCGCGCCGCTTCTCGCCGGCGACCTGCTCCCGCCACGCCACCAGGCGGGGACATCGACGGCATTCGACCAGAGCCGCGGTGAGGGACGGCAGCGTGGCGTGGCGGGAGGGGTCGGCGGCCGGGGTCACTCGGCGGGAGGCAGGAAGCCGGCGTCGAAGGACGTGGTGGCGCTCCACAGCATCCAACCCAGTCCGCGCTCGTCGGCGATCGATTGGAGCTGCATGATCACGTCGTCGGGGATGTTGTACCGCTGCAGCCAGGGCCGGTAGATGGAGAAACCCTTGAGGCGGGGGATGCCGGCGTCGAGGGCGGCGGTGACCACCTCGGGGGCATGATCGTTGGGGTTGTCGAATCCCATCCAGCCCTTCCGGTAGGTGTAGGTGTAGATCATCGGGCTCAGGACGTCGATCGATTCCGAGAGGGCCTCCGGCTGCTGCCCGATCCCCTCGTCGCCGGAACTCTCCAGGGTGATGGCAAAGATGTCGGCGGCCACCGCGCACCCCATCGGGTTGAGCCGCTCGTAGGCGGCCTTGAGGAAGGCGGCGATGGTCTCGACCCGCTTGGCGGTCGCCTCGGCGCCGTAGTAGTCGTCCCACGTGTCGTAGCTGAACTCGTCGAACTTGAGTGTGGAAATGGTCCCGTCGGACGGGAACCGCACGTAGTCGAACTGGACCTCGTCGAAGCCACGACGGCAGGCCTCCTCTGCGAGGTCGAGCGGCAGCTCCCAGGCACCGCGGTCGGTGGGATCGAGCCAGGCGAGGTTGCGGTTGTTGACCCACGGCTGCCCGGTACTGCTGTCGATCGCGGCCAGCTCGGGATGGTGGCGGGCGAGGAAGTCGTCCTGGAACGTGACGATGCGGGTGATCTTGTAGAGGCCGTGCTCGTCCATGTCCCGGATTCTCTCGTCGAGGTCGTAGTACTCGGCGACCGACCCGATCTCGTGGGCCAGCGGCACCTCGGTGTCCCGCAGCACCACCCCGGCCTCGTTCTTGGTGTCGAGCACGAAGGCGTTGACCTCGGTGGTGTCGGCCAGGTCCAGCAGCTCGGCCCATTTGGCGTCGCTGCCGGCCCCGGTGTTGTCGCCGCCGACCCGGAGGGCGTGGATCATGCGCGGCGCCAGGTCCACCGCCACCTCATCGGTGGAGGCGTCCCACGTCAGCGTCGCCGGCTCCCAGGCGGGCCGCTGCACCGTGAGGTCACCGACCTGGGCCCGGACCAGTGTGAACCCCCCGTCGGGGTTCGTCCTGGTCGAGACGTCCCCCAACGTCACGGTGGCGCCGGGGAGGCCACGGCCGTCGGGACCGCTCACCGTCCCGGTGAGCACGACCGGTTCGAGGCGCACTTCGAGCGGCTTGCCGGCGTCGGGAAGAGATTCGACGACGACCGAGCCATCGTGGAATCCGGGGGCACGCACCGTGACCGGCATCGGCTCCCCGTTCCACAGCACGGTGCCGTGCCCGTCGGCGTCGGTGGCGACCACTTCGGCGCCGGTGTCCAGTTCGGCCGTCACCGGGGTGAGATCGTCGGCGCCGAGCACCAGGAACGGGACCTCGGGTGCCGGGGGCTCCGGCTGGATCACCGACTCACCGGCGACGAGGGCCGCAGGGCCGGCGCAGGCCGAAGTGACCAGCACCGTGGCAACGAGCAGCAGAGTGGATCGCCTTCGCATCAACCGTGAGTTTCTCCCGAGCACCTCGCCCGCCTCGAGCGCTTCACACCGCGCTCACGGGTCGTGAGGCGAGAGCGATGCCAGGGTAGTAATCGATTGCGGGTTACGCCGACCCGTGATAGGTTCGGCGGGCTTCTCCCTTCCTGAAGGGAACCGCACGAGAAGGGGGGCCGTATGGTCAGCAGGGCCAAAGAAGCGCAGCTCTCGGATGCTGTCGGCATCTACCTGGAGGAAGTAGCCACCCACGAGCTGCTCACCGCCGACGACGAGGTGCGCTTGGCCCGGGACATCGAGCTGGGACGCCGCGCCGCGGCCCGCCTCGAGGTTGAATCCGGCGCCCTGACACCCGCCGAGCGACAGGTCCTCACCCGCCAGGTCAGGAGCGGCGACGACGCCAAGGCCGAGTTCATCCGCAGCAACCTGCGGCTGGTGATCTCGATCGCCAAGCGGTACACCGGCCGGGGGCTCGACCTGCTCGACCTCATCCAGGAGGGCAACCTCGGCCTGATCCGCGCCGTGGAGAAGTTCGACTGGCGCAAGGGATTCAAGTTCTCCACCTACGCCACCTGGTGGATCCGCCAGGCCATCACCCGCGGCCTCGGCAACAGCGGACGCACCATCCGCCTCCCGGTGCACATGGTCGACGTGGTGCGTACCGTGCAGGAGACCGAGGCGGCCCTCCAGGAGCACTACCGGCGCCGCCCGACGGTGACCGAGATCGCCGAGATCAGCGGTCTCGACGAGGACAAGATCACCATCGCTCTCACCACCCCCGACGACTGCGTCTCGCTCGACCGTCCGGTCGGGGAGGACGGCGACGCCAACCTCGGCGACTTCGTCGAGGACGCCGAGGCGATCGACCCGTTCCTGGTGGTCGCCGAGGGTGCCCGGCGTGAGCAGCTCGACAAGGCCCTCACCATGCTCGACGAGCGGGAGCGCACCGTGATCACCTTGCGCTACGGCCTCAAGGGGGAGACGCCCCGCACTCTCTCCGACGTGGGCAAGTCGCTGGGGATCACCCGGGAGCGGGTGCGCCAGATCGAGACCCGGGCGTTGGGGAAGCTGCGCCACCCGGCTTCCGCCTACGACCTGGAGAGCCTGCTCTGAGCCACCGACCCGGCCGGCTCAGAAGAGCCGCAGCGCTGGGGAATCGACGCCCCGCAGCTCGTCGTAGTCCACTTCGATCCAGGCGATGCCCCGATCGTCTGCGAGCAGGCGGGCCTGCGGCTTGACCTGCTGGGCGACGAACATGCCGCGCACCGGCGCCAGCCGCTCGTCCCTCCCCAGGAACTCCAGGTAGCGGGTGAGCTGCTCCACCCCGTCGATCTCGCCGCGGCGCTTGATCTCGATCGCCACCGTGGCCCCGTCGGCGCCCCGGCACAGCAGGTCGACCGGACCCACCGGGGTCGGGTACTCCCGGCGGATCAGCGACAGGCCGGCCTCGAGCAGCTCGACCCGCTCGGCGAGCAGCCCCTGCAGCTCCGCTTCGACGCCGTCCTTCTGAAGACCGGGGTCCTCCCCCAGCTCGACGGTCGTCTCGAAGTGGATCTCGGTGATGTTGATCGTGAGCCGCTCCCCCTTGGGGTTGGTGACGATCCACCGCCCCTCTTCCTCGGTGAGGGTGTTGGGGGCGTTCATCCAGTTGAGTGGCTTGTAGGCGCCACCGTCGGCGTGGACCGCCACGCAGCCGTCGGCCTTCACCATCACCAGCCGGGTGGCCATGGGGAGGAAGGCGGAGAGCCTGCCCTCGTACTCGACGCTGCATTCGGCGACCAGGATGCGCATTCTTCGGAGCGTAGTTGGCCGCCGGGCGCGGGAACGGCGGCGGCCGGCGGTGTCAGCCGACCGCGCCCACCATCTGCAGCTCGATGAGGCGGTTGAGCTCGACGGCGTACTCCATCGGGAGTTCCTTGACGATGGGCTCGATGAAGCCGGCCACGATCATGGCGGTCGCTTCCGCTTCGGTGAGGCCACGGCTCATCAGGTAGAAGAGCTGTTCCTCCCCGACCTTGGAGACGGTGGCTTCGTGGCCCATGTCGATGTTGGACTCCTCGATCTCCATGTACGGGTAGGTGTCGGAGCGGGAGTCCTCGTCGAGGATCAGGGCGTCACACCGCACGAACGACTTGGAGTGCTCGGCCCCGGGCTCGACCCGGACCAGGCCCCGGTAGCCGGCCCTTCCCCCGTTCTTGGAGATGGACTTGGAGGTGATGAGGGAGGAGGTGTTGGGAGCGACGTGGACCATCTTGGCCCCGGCGTCCTGGTGCTGGCCCTTCCCGGCGAAGGCGATGGAGAGCACCTCGCCGTGGGCGCCCTCCTCCATCAGCCACACCGCCGGGTACTTCATGGTGAGCTTGGAACCGAGGTTGCCGTCGATCCACTCCATGGTGGCGTTGCGGTAGGCCGCCGCCCGCTTGGTGACGAGGTTGTAGACGTTGTTGGACCAGTTCTGGATGGTCGTGTAGCGGCAGCGGCCGCCCTCCTTGACGATGATCTCGACCACCGCGGCATGCAGCGAGTCGCTGCTGTAGGTGGGGGCCGAGCAGCCCTCGACGTAGTGGCAGTAGGCGCCCTCGTCGACGATGATCAGGGTCCGTTCGAACTGCCCCATGTTCTGGGCGTTGATCCGGAAGTAGGCCTGGAGCGGCTGGTCGAGGTGCACCCCGGGCGGGACGTAGATGAAGCTGCCGCCCGACCACACCGCCGAGTTGAGGGCCGCGTACTTGTTGTCGTTGGGTGGGATGATGGTGCCGAAGTATTCCCGCACCAGGTCGGGATACTCCCGCAGGGCGGTGTCGGTGTCGGTGAACAGCACGCCGAGCGAGGCGAGGTCCTCCCGGTTCCGGTGGTACACCACCTCGGACTCGTACTGGGCGGTCACCCCGGCGAGGTACTTGCGCTCCGCCTGGGGGATGCCCAGCTTCTCGTAGGTGTTCTTGATGGACTCGGGCACCATGTCCCAGTCCTTCGCCTGGCCCTCCATCGGCTTGATGTAGTAGTAGATGTCGTCGAAGTCGATGTCGTTGAGGGCGCCGCCCCCACCCCACTGCGGCACCGGCTTGCGGAGGAATCGCTGGTACGCCTTGAGCCGGAACTGCAGCATCCACTCGGGCTCGTGCTTCATCGCCGACATCTGCCGGATGATGTCCTCGTTGAGACCCTTCTGGGGCTTGAAGACGTAGTCTTCCTCGTCGGCCCATCCGAGCCGGTATGTGCCGAGATCGACGTCGACGGTGGTCATTGAACCACGCTCCTCAGAATCTCACCGTGAATTTGCACTATTCCCGTAGGTGGATTGTCCCACGGCAGCAGTTCCTGCACAAGGCCGGCCGGACGGTAGTCCGGCTGCTGCCGGAGCTCCAGATAGGGCGATCCCGCCGAGACGGTGGTGTGGGAGTGGGGGAAGACCGGGACCGACCCGGCGGGACCGCACCTGATGCAACGCTCCCGGGCCCGCCCATGTTCCGCGACCCGGTCAGCGGCCGCCACCGCCCGGGTTCGGCGAGAGCACCCAGAACCGACCCACCTCGTCGTCCCAGTGCTCGAGGAGACGGTGCGCCCGGGCCGATCCGGTCTCGACGGCGTGCTCGGCGAGCAGGGCCCGGACCGCCGCGGCGGCCTCCGGAACGAGCCCAGCGCCGGCGGGGCGCTCTCGGCGAACCAGGAGGCGGCCGTCCCGGCGAGGGGCGGCAAGTGTAGGGGTGAGGGCGCGGAACCGAAAGGGGTTCGCCCCACGAGCCCGTAGGCTGATTTGATGCCCGTCATCGTCGTCGGAGCCGACACCGAGGCCGGGGCGGCCGTGGTCGCCGCCCTCTTGGGTCAGAGCCCGGAGCTTCGCGTCTTCGTGAGCGACCCGGCCGTGGTCGCCGGTCTCCCCTCCTGGGTCAAGACCGCCGTCGGCGACGTCTCCGACGGCACCCATGTCGGGGCCGCCGCTCACGGCGCCTTCTGCGCCGTGGTCATCGAGGAGGCCGCCGTCGACGACCGGCCCCGCGCCTTCGCCGCGGATCCGGAGGCGGTGCTCGCCCAGTGGGCCGACGGGCTCGCCGATGCCGGGGTGGGGCGCCTCATCTGGGTGGGGCGGCCGGAGGCGGCGGATCTGTTCCGCGGCGTCGCTCCCGAGCTCGCCGTCGTGGAGCGTGCCGGCCGCTCACCGCAGCAGGTCGCCGCCGCGGTGGCGGCAATCGAGGAGGCGGAGCGGATCGGTCCGGCCGGCTGACGGGCGGCGCGAGACCGCTAGAACACCTCGGCGCACCACGGCGCCCGGTCCCAGCCGAACAGGATGTCGGCCGTCGTGACCGCTCCCGCCGCACCGGTGACGAGGCCGGCGTCTGCCAGGACCGTGGCGCTCCTCCCACCCAGGTAGAGCGCCGCCAGAGTCGCCGCCGTCAGCGTGAGGTCGGCCTCGGCGTCGGTGCGACGGCACTCGGCGGCCCCTTGCTCGACGGCGAGCCGGTAGCTGCCGTCGTTCCACGGGCAGTACTCGTCGACGACCCGCAGCACCAGCGTCCCGTCGGCGCGGTAGCGACGCCCGGTGAGTGCGGCGACGACGTCGAGGAGCCGCAGCCAGAGACCGTCGCCGATGCGGCGCTCGATCCGGCGGTTGTCGGTGGCGATCCAGGCCAGCAGGGTGTCGGTCGGGGCGTTGTTCCAACTCACGCGTGGGAACAGGTCGATGCGGCTCAGGTACTGCCAGAGGGCCTGTTCGGTGGCGCCGTCGACGGCGATGACCTCGGTGACCCGGACCTCGCCGACGGAGTGGCCGCCGTCCCACTCGGACTTCTGGCGGTACACGGCGTAGCCGGTGGGCATGGCGGCCCGGGAAGCCACCACGAACCGGTTGGCGCTGGCGCCGTGGCGCCACTGCGGCGGGTCGTGGAAGTGACGGCCCTCCCACCAGGCGTCGCTGCGCCCCAGCATGCCCGGCCGGTGGACGCGGGCCCGCCGGTACACCTCGGGGAGCACCTCCCGCGCCGCGGCGGTGTCGAGCAGGGCGAGGCTGGGCCCGGCGGGGTCGGAGGCGATCTCGAGCCGGGGGCCGTCGAAGGCAATCGCCGCCTTGTCGGCCGCCGCCCCGAAGCCGAAGCGGCCGTAGATGGGCCATTCCGCCGCCCACAACCCGCCGAGTGGATCGCCCCGCTCGTGGGCCTGGTCGGTGTAGGCCCGGATCATGGACAACATGACCCCACGGCGCCGGTGGGTCGGCCGCACCGTCACCATGGTGAGTCCCGCCAGTGGCAGCACCCCGCCGGGCACCGTCAGATCGAAGGGCATGTCGGCCGAGGTACCCACCATCGTGGCACCTTCGAAGGCGGTGGCGGTGCGGTCGAGGGGGTGGGTGGAGACGAACCGGGCGACGTCGTCCTCGAGCACCTCACCGCCGAACGTTTCGACACAGACCCGCTGGAACTCGGGAACCTCGCCTTCGGTGATCGGTCGCACGATGATGCTCACGGCGGCAAGTTATCAGCTCGCCGTCCGAGATCGGGCATCCCGAGCCGCGATAGGATGATTACACAATTACCGCAAGGAAGGAGAAGCCCCCATGCGCCCGGTCCGGATCGCCGCCCAGCTCCACCCCCAGCACGCCGACTACGCAGACATCCGGCGTGGCGTCGCCGCGGTCGAGGAGATCGGCGCCGACATCCTCTTCACCTGGGATCACTTCTACCCCCTCTACGGTGACCCCGACGGCAAGCACTTCGAGTGCTGGACCATGCTGAGCGCCTGGGCCGAGGCGACCGAGTCGGTCGAGATCGGCGCCCTCGTCACCTGCAACTCCTACCGCAACCCGCAGCTCCTGGCCGACATGGCCCGCACCATCGACCACATCTCGGGCGGCCGGCTCATCCTCGGCATCGGGTCCGGCTGGTTCCGGCGCGACTACGACGAATACGGCTACGAGTTCGGCACCGCCGGCGAACGGCTGCGGGCGCTCGATCGTGACCTGCCACTCATCCGCCGCCGCTGGGGGGCCCTCACCCCGCCCCCGACCCGCCACATCCCTGTCATGATCGGCGGCGGCGGCGAGAAGGTGACGCTGCGCATCGTCGCCGAGCAGGCCGACATCTGGCACTCGTTCGGCTCCCCGGATTCGATGCGCCGCAAGAACGCCATCCTCGACGAGTGGTGCGCCAAGGTGGGACGGGATCCCGCCGAGATCGAGCGATCCGCCGGAGTCGACTGGGGCAACATCAAGGGTGACCCGATCGAACTGGCCGAGGCCTACTACGAGATCGGGTTCCGCCTGTTCACGTTCGGGATCAACGGCCCCACCTATGACCTCGCCCCGCTCACCGAATGGCTGGCGTGGCGCGACGCCAAGAACGCCAGCTGACCCTCAGGACCCGGTGGGAGGCCGGTCGGCGACGTAACCGGCGACCGAGCCCGGGACCGGGATGTCTCCCCGTCTCGCCGGATCCGGGAGCGGTGCTCCGGGCACGAGCCGAAGCGGGAGCACCCCGGCCCAGATCGGGAGGTCGTAATCGTCGTCCTCGTCGACCGGAGGCCCAGTCCGCACCTTGGCCGAGGCCTCCTCGATGCCGACCGCGACCACCGTCGTTCCCTTCAGTTCCTGGTCGGTGACGGGACGGACCTCGTCCCACCGACCGGGGAGCACGTGCTCGGTGAGCGCCCGCAGCGCCGCCACCTTCTCGGCGGGTTCGGCGACGAGCCGGGCCGTCCCGAACACCACCACCGATCGGTAGTTCATCGAGCTGTTGGCCGCCGATCTCGCCACCACCAGAGCGTCGAGCAGGGTAACGGCGATGCACACCTCGGCACCGCTCTTCATGAGGCGGAGCATCCGCGATGCCGGCGAGCCGTGAAAGTAGAGGGTGTCGCCCACCCGAGCGTGGATGGTGGGAATGACCACGGGGGCGCCGCCGTCGACGAACCCGACGTGGCAGAAGGGCGCCGCGTCGATGATGGCGTGGATGGTCTCCGGGTCGTAGCCGGCCCGCTCGGCGAGCCGGCGGACCTCGGTTCGGGGGGACGGGGGATCCTGCTGCATCGGGGGAGACTACCGGGGGACGGGCCGGCGCCGGGTGATGGAATCGCCTGGGTCCCGTCCCGCCCTACACTTCCGACCTCGTGCGAACCACCGCGCTCGTTGCGCTCCTCGTGCTCCTCGCAACCGCGTGCACCGGCGCCGATGGAGCCAGCCCGGCGCCGTCCGAGACGGCGGCGCCCCTCACCACGCTGGGCCCGGTCGGTTCCACCACCACGGCACCGCCTGCCACCACGACCACCACGATCCCCCCCGTGCTGCCCACCGATCGGGTGACACCCGAGACGGTGGGCCGCCCCTGGGGGTCGGTCGACGGCCTCACCATGTTCCGGGGGAACCCGACCCGCACCTACTACGGGACGGGGCCGGTCGCCCGCGATCCTCAGGTGCTGTGGCGCTTTCCCGACAGCCCGATGTGCGGCAACTCCCCGGTGGGAGGTGAGGACAAGGTGTGGTGCGGGAGCGGCTGGACCGGCCAGCCGGCGGTGTGGGACCGGCCGGACGGGATCACCGAGGTCATCTTCGGTGCCTACGACAAGCACCTCCACTTCCTCGACGCCGCCACCGGGCAGCGCACCCGGCCCGACTTCCCGATGGGTGACATCATCAAAGGGTCGGTGACCCTCGACCCCGACGGCTACCCCCTCCTCTACTCCGGATCGCGAGACCCCCGTTTCCGGATCATCGCCCTCGATCGGGACGAACCGACCGAGCTGTGGTCGCTGGACGCCGCCTCCGTCGACGGGATGTGGAACAACGACTGGGACTCCAACCCGGTGATCGTCGATGACGTCCTCTTCGAGGGCGGCGAGAACAGCTGGTGGTTTGCTATCAAGCTCAACCGTAAATACGACGAAACAGGACGGGTGACGATCTCCCCCGAGATCCTGTTCGAGATGCCCGTCTTCACCGACGAGCTGGTCGGCGCCGTCGGTCGCCAGCAGAGCGTGGAGGGCTCGACCGCGGTGTTCGAGGACACCGCCTACTTCGGGAACTCGGCGGGCCGGATCGTCGGGGTCGACATCTCGAACCTCGCGGCGGGCGACGCCGAGGTGGTGTTCGACTACTGGATGGGCGACGACGTCGACGCCACTGTGGTGGTCGACGCCGAGGGGATGCTCTACGTCGCCGCCGAGGTCGACCTCGCCACCCGGCGAGCCGGGGAGGTCGGCCAGATCGTCAAGCTCGACCCGTCCCGACCCGACGACCCGTTGCTGTGGGCGGTCGCCGTCCCGGGGCAGGGAGGCCACGGCGGCGGGGTGTGGGCCACCCCCGCCCTCGTCGACGACCTGCTGTTCGTCGCCACCAATCCCGGTGAGCTGCTCGCCATCGACACCGCCACCGGCGAGGTGGTGTGGCGGGACGACGTCGGCGGCAACGCCTGGTCCTCGCCGGTGTACGTCGACGACACCCTGGTGGTGACGGTCGACTGCGAGACGTCGCCCGCGCTACGGGCCTACGACGTCGCCGATCCGCGTCATCCGGTGCGGCTCTGGGAGCTGGCGGCCACCGGGGGGTGCATCGAGTCGACGCCGGCGGTCTGGCACGGGCGCCTCTACGTCGGATCACGAGACGGTTACTTCTACGCGCTGGGAGACAGCTGATGGTGGCGCGCCGATCGAGCTCGTTCCTCGCCAGCGGCGGGAGGACCTTTGCGGGCCTCACCTTGGTGACGGTCGGCTTCCTCGCCACGCTGGGTACGCTGCTCGGGTTCCTCGGCGGCCAGTCCTGGGCCTTCGATGTGCTGTCCAGCTTCCGGGTGCAGTACTTCCTCGTCCTCCTCGTCGTCGGCCTGCTCTACGGGGTCTTCTTCAGCCGCAGCATGTCGGCGCTGTTCCTGGTCATGGCGGCCGTCAACATGTTCGTGATCGCCCCGCTCTACTTCGACGACCCGGTGCCGCCGGACGGGTCGGACACGCTGAGCATCGTCAGCTTCAACGTGCAGTCTCGCAGCTCGAACCGTGACCAGGTCTCCCGCTGGATCGAGTCGACCGGCCCCGACCTGGTGTTCCTGCTGGAATCGAACGCGGATTGGGAGGCCCATGCCAGCGGCGTCCCGGGCTACGAGGTGCGCTCCGAGATCCCCGCCGATCGCACCTACGGGATCACGATGCTGTCCCGGGAGGACTACCCGGTCGAGCTGCTGCGGGTCGGCGAGATCCGTGACAGCGTGCTCCGGGTGGAAGCCACCATCGGTCGGCAGGAGGTGGTCGTGTTCGCGGTGCACGCCCGGGCGCCGAGCTCCTCGAGCAGCGCCGCCGCCCGTGACGAGGTTCTCCAGGGGGTCACCGAGCTCGCCGCCGCCGAGACCCTGCCGGTGATCGTGGTCGGCGACCTCAATGCCACCCCCTGGTCGTACGCCTTCCACGCGCTCGCCTCCGAAGCCGACCTGGAGAACTCCCTCAACGGGTACGGTTACCAGGCGTCATGGCCGGGCGATCTCCCGATCTTCCTGCAGATCCCGATCGACCATCTGCTCCACAGCCCCGACCTCACCACCGTCAACCGGCTCCTCGGCCCCGACTTCGGCTCCGACCACCGGGCCCTCTACGTCTCGGTGGGCCTCGCCGACCGGTAGCGGGCGGCCTCCCTCCCGACGCCACCCTGCTCCGCGCTGGTGGATCGGCGGGCGATCTCCTAGCCTCGCCGCCCATGGTGCACGACTACACCTCCATCGATGCCGCCTCGGTCACCGCCGTCGCCGATCGGGCGATCGGCGACGCCGAGGCCCTCATCGACGCCATAGTCGCCCCCGCCGAGCCGCGCACGTTCGTCAACACGATGCGGCCCCTCGAGCAGGTGGCGACGCTGATGACCGACGCCTACGGCCCCGGCGCCTTCATGGCGCGGGTCCATCCCGACCCCGCGGTGCGGGCGAGCGCCGTCGAGGTCGAGGAACGGCTCGCCAAATGGGGCAACGACCTCGTGTTCCGCCGGGATCTCTACACCGCGGTCAACGAGTTCTCCACCACCCCCGAGGCGGCCGCCCTCACCGGCACCGCGGCCCGCCTCGTCGCGTTCTGGCTGCGGGATCTGCGGCGGGCCGGCCACGAGCTGGACGACGACGACCGCACCTCGTTGCAGTCGCTCAACCAGCGGCTCATCGAGCTGCAGGTCGCCTTCGGCAACAACCTCGACGAGTGGGAAGACTTCATCGAGGTGATGCCCGAGGATCTCGACGGGCTCCCCGACGACTATATGCGCCGCCTCGGCCCAGGATCCGGGGAAGGAACCCGCCGGGTGACGATGGACTACCCGGACTACATGCCGTTCATGCAACAGGCACGCCGCCGCGATCTGCGGCAGGGTCTCCAGTTCAAGTTCTGGAACCGCGCCGTCGACCAGAACCGGCCGCTGCTGGCCGAGGCAGTGGAGATCCGGGGCCGCATCGCCGCCCTCTTCGGCGATCCCACCTGGGCCCACCACGCCATGGAAGTGAAGATGGCGAAGAACCCGGAGACGGTGGAGGCCTTCTACACCGGTCTCGTTCCCGGGTTGCGCCACAAGGCCGAAGCCGAGTTGGCGGTGCTCACCGATCTCGCCGGCCGGGACGGAGCGACCCGGATCGAGCCGTGGGACTGGACCTACTACGACAACGAGCAGCGCCGCCACGACTACGGGGTCGATCCGAACGAGGTCGCCGAATACTTCTCGCTCGAATTCGTGCTGGACGGAATGTTCGCCGTCACCGGCGAGGTGTTCGGGCTCGAGTACCGCCGGGTGCCGGACGCCTCGGCGTGGCATCCCGACGTGACCCTCTACGAGATCCGCAACGCCGGGTCGTCCACCCCGCTCGCCTACTTCTACGCGGACCTGTTCCCGCGGGAGGGCAAGTACGGCCATGCCGCCGCCTTCCCCCTCACCTACGGCCAGGCGCTCCCCGACGGCGGCTACCGCACCCCGGTGGCCGCCATCGTCGCCAACTTCACCAAGCCGACGGCGGACCGCCCGTCGTTGCTGAAGCACGGCGAGGCCTTCACCCTGTTCCACGAGTTCGGCCACATCCTCCACTTCTGCCTCACCACGGTGGACCTCATCCGCTTCTCCGGGTTCGACACCGAGTGGGACTTCGTCGAGGCGCCGTCGCAGATCATGGAGCACTGGATGTGGCGGCCCGAGGTGCTGCAACGGTTCGCTCGCCATCACGAGACCGGGGAGCCGATCCCCGCCGACCTGGTGGGGCGCCTCGTCGCCGCCCGTGATCTCAACATCGGGCTCGCCACCATGCGGCAGATCTTCCTGGGGCGGCTCGATCTGCTGCTTCACGCCGCCTCGGGACCGGTCGACCTCGATGCGGCGTACCGTGAGAGCTACCGCGACACCCTGCTTCCCTTCCATGAGGGGACGTTCTTCCCCGCCAGCTTCGGCCACCTCATGGGGGGCTACGACGCCGGCTACTACGGGTACCTGTGGGCCAAGGTCTACGGCGACGACATGTTCTCGGTCTTCGAGGAGGCCGGCGTCACCGATCCCGGCGTCGGGGGCCGCTACCGCCGGGAGGTGCTGGCCACCGGTGGCTCCCGCGACGCCATTGATCACCTGCGGGCGTTCCTCGGAAGGGAGCCCAACAGCGAGGCGTTCCTCCGCAATCTCGGGCTCGGGTAGCCCTCACTCCGCCGGGAGCGCCCGGCGGGCGAGCCTCTCGACCGCCTCCCGGTCGACCTTGCCGGTGGCGAGCAGCGGCAGGTCGGCGACGATCACCCACTGCTTGGGAACGGCATGGCGGGCGAGGCGCTCCCGGGCCCAATCCCGCAGGACTGCCGGATCCAGCGGGGCGGTGGCGGCGACCACGGCTGCCACCTGCTCCCCCCACTCCTCGTCGGGCACGCCCACCACCGCCACCCGGCCGACGGCGGGATGCGCCTCCAGCACTGCCTCGATCGCATCCGGGAGCACCTTCTCGCCGCCGGTGACGATGAGGTCGTCTCGGCGACCAAGCACGACGAGCCGTCCCGCCGCGTCGAAGCGGCCCAGGTCTCCGGTGTGGTGTGGTCCGTGTCGCGGCGCCTCCCCAAGGTACCCGGGAGACACGGTGGCCCCGGCAACGACGATCTCCCCGACGCCGCCGGGAGGCACCCCCCGGCCCGCCCCGTCGACGATCGAGACCTCGACCCCGTCCAGCGGCGGCCCCACCGCCCCCTCCTCGCCGCCGGGATCGCCCGGCACCGCGGTGGCGACCTGGGAGCACGCCTCGGTCATCCCGTAGGTGGGGACCACGGGGAGGCCAGCCGCCCGAGCCCGCTCCAGCAGGCGCCGGGTCGCGGGGGCGCCGCCCACCAGGATCGCCCGCAACCCCCGGTAGGGACCCGGATCGGTCTCGAGAACCCGGTGCAGCATCGTCGGCACCAGGCTGGCGACGGTGACCTCCCGGTGGCGAAGGGCGGCGGCCACCCGGGCGGCGTCGAAGCCGTCGTGGAGTACGACCGTGCCTCCGGCGGCGGCGGAGCGCCACAGCACCGAGAGCCCGCCGACGTGGAAGAGGGGCAGGGCGAGCAGCCAGCGGTCGGTGGCGTCGTTCCCGAGCCGGGCCCGCGATGCGGCCACCGCCCGGGCCACGTTGCCCACGGTGAGGGTCACCGGGCGGGGCTGCCCTCTCGTGCCCGAGGTGAACACGACGGTGTGGAGGTCGGACCCGGAACGGGCCTCGTCCCGGGCCGGGTCCGGCTGCGCGGCGGGCGGGCCGTCGAGGCGGAGGTCGGCGACCACCGGCTCGATGCCCCAAGTCCGTCGCAGCGCGGTGGCGCCGGCGCCGAGCAGATCGGACGCCGGGTCGAGGACGGCGGCGGCCGCGCCGAGGCGACCGGCGCCCCACAGGGCCGCCACGACGTCGAGGCGGGGCGCCACCGGCAGTCCGATCAGTCCGCCCCGCCCGACTCCGTGGGTGCGCTGCAGGAACGCCCCGCTCCGGTCTGCCAGGGCGTCGAGCTCGGCATAGGTGACGGGACGGCCGTCGTCACCGACGACCGCGATCGCCTCCGGGGTGGCACCGGAGCTGCGGGAGAGCCAGTCGTCGGCGGTGAGGCGGGCCATGGGGCCTCACTACAGTATCGATCGATCCTCGCTCGCTCCACCGCACGGAGGCAATCCATGGTCTCTGAGATCTTCGACCCCGCCGCCTGGGAGTCGGTGGCCGGGCTCGATTTCGCCGACATCACCTATCACCGGGCGGTCGGCATCGGGGCGGTCCGCATCGCCTTCGATCGGCCTGAGGTCCGCAACGCCTTCCGTCCCGGCACCGTCGACGAGCTGTACGCCGCCCTCGACCACGCCCGCATGTCACCCGACGTCGGTTGTGTGCTGCTCACCGGCAACGGTCCCTCCCCCAAGGACGGGGGTTGGGCGTTCTGCTCCGGCGGCGACCAGCGCATCCGCGGCGCCGACGGCTACCGCTACGAGGGCGAGGAGGGCATCGATCCGGCCCGGCTCGGCCGTCTCCACATCCTCGAGGTGCAACGCCTGATCCGTACCATGCCGAAGGTCGTGATCGCGGTCGTGCCGGGTTGGGCCGTCGGCGGCGGGCACTCTCTCCACGTCGTCTGCGACCTGACCCTGGCGTCGGAGGAGCATGCCGTGTTCAAGCAGACCGACGCCGACGTCGCCAGCTTCGACGGCGGCTACGGATCGGCGCTGCTGGCCCGCCAGATCGGCCAGAAGCGGGCCCGCGAGGTGTTCTTCCTCGGCCGTGACTACTCGGCCCGGGAGGCGTACCAGATGGGGATGGTGAACGCGGTGGTCCCCCACGCCGACCTCGAGGCGGTGGCGCTGGAGTGGGCCGCCGAGATCACCGCCAAGAGCCCCACTGCACAGCGGATGCTGAAGTACGCCTTCAACCTCCCCGACGACGGCCTGATGGGCCAGCAGCTCTTCGCAGGGGAAGCCACCCGCCTCGCCTACGGCACCGCCGAGGCCGCCGAGGGCCGCGACGCCTTCCTGGAGAAGCGCGATCCCGATTACTCGCCGTTCCCGTGGCACTTCTGATGCCGGACGGGACCCATTCGTGACCACACAGGCCTGGGTGCTGGCAGCGCGGCTCCCCACGTTGTGGGCGGCGATCGGCCCGGTGGTGGTGGGTACGGCGCTGGCGGTGCGCGACGGGGTCTTCCGGTGGGACGGCTTCCTGGTGACGCTGTTCGCGGCGCTCTGCATCCAGGTCGGGGTCAACTTCGCCAACGACGTCGCCGACGCCGGGCGGGGTGTCGACAACGCCGCCCGGATCGGCCCGACCCGGGCGGTGGCGACCGGGCTGTTGACGGCACGCCAGATGTGGGCCGGGATCGCGGTCGCCTTCGGCCTGGCAGCCGTGGCCGGCCTCTATCTCACCTGGCTGGCGGGACCGTGGATCCTGGTGATCGGGATCGCCTCGCTGCTGGCCGCCCTCGGCTACACCAACGGTCCGGCTCCATACGGCTACCACGGGCTCGGGGAGCTGTTCGTGTTCGTCTTCTTCGGCCTCGTCGCCACGATGGGGACCCGGTTCGTCTTCGACCGCACCGTCCCTGCGGCGGCCTGGTACGCCGCAGTGGCGATGGGAGCGCTCGCCAGCGCCATCCTCATCGCCAACAACGTGCGCGACGTCGACAACGACCGCATCACCGGGAAGCGGACCCTGGCGGTGATCCTGGGCCGGGGACCGGCCCGGGTCCTCTACGCGGTGGTGATGGCGATCCCGTTCCTGACCGTCGTGGTGGCGGTGCTCGCCGGGGCTTTCCCCGGGTGGTCGTTGCTCGCCCTCGCCGCCGTCCCGCTGGCGGTTCCCCTGATCCGGGTGCTGGCGACCAAGACGGAGGGCCCAGCCTTGATCGGCGTGCTGCAGGGGACGGCCCGGCTCCAGATCGTGGTGGCCGCCCTGCTCGCCGTTGGGTTGATGCTGTAGCCGCCTAGCCGGTGCGGAGCAGACCGCGCCGCCGCAGCAGCTCGTTGACGAGAGCGGCGCCGCGCCCGGCGTCGTCGACGGTGACGACGAGATCGGGACGGTCGTCCCGCACCAGGCGCAGGCCCGGCCCGCGCCGCACCACGATGGCCCGCGCCCCGGTCAGGACCCGGCCGGAGAGGATCCGGTAGCCCCATCCACCGTAGGCGAGGGGCTCGACCTGGAGTGCTTCGGCCCGTGCGATCTGCTCCAGCGGGATCACCCGCCGCGGCCAGCCCCACCAGCCGAGCCCGATCTCGACCCCGTCGGGGCCGACGGTGACCCGGACTGCCGCCACGGCCAGCAGCACGATCCCGATCGCTCCGAACAGGAGGCCGGTTCCGCCTTGCAGCACCATGGCGGCGACGAGGCCCGCCAATCCCAGGGCGGGGACCCAGATCGAGACGCCGGCCGACATCCACACCGCCACGTCGTCGGCTCCGAGCTCGACGGCGGGTACGGAAGGCTGCCCGGTCACCGGCGGGAAGACACTGCGTCGCCCTCCGCCGAGCAGCCATCCGGCGACACCGGCCACCAACCCGGAGCCGAGGATCACCGCGACGCTCCCGAAGCCGACGTCGCCGGCGTCCGACCACGACGTGGCGCCGCGATTGGCGACGAGGGTCGTCACCATGGCCGCCAGCAGCAGGCCGCCGACGAAGAAGACCACCGCCACCACCGGCGCCAGCAGGGTGCCGCCCCGGTGGGCGGCCAGCGAGACGAGCCAGATGACGGCGTAGAGGACGGCCACCATGAGGACGAAGCCCCCGACCGCCAGCTTGCCGTTGGGCTCGCCGCCGGCGCCCCAGTGGATCGCGACGGGATCGGGCAGGTCACCGGCGAACAGCAGCGGCAGCGCCGCCAGTGAGACCAGCATGGCGGCGGGTACGACCACGGCCGCCGTCCACCAACGTCCGCTCCGACGATTCATCGCAACTCCTCTTCGACCAGGGCGAGCACCTCATCGGGTTCCATCCCGGTCCGCTTGCTCTCGGCGACGAGCTCGCCGACGAGGCGGACCAGATCACTGCGCACCGCGTCGCCGACGACCACGGCCCCCCGCCCGCGGCGCATCTCGACGATGCCCTCGTCCCGCAGCACCGCGAGTCCGCGGAGCACGGTGTGCATGTTGACGCCGAGAGCCCGTGCCAGTTCGCGCGCCGGGGGAAGCCGATCCCCCCGCTCCAGCTCGCCGTCGGCGATCGCTCGCCGGACCGCGGCGGCGATCTGGGCGTAGATCGGCGCAGTGCTGGTGGTGTCCAGACGCAACAACATTGTTCTAGTAATCATAGAACAACTCTCATCAAAATACGAGCAGATCGCATGGGCCACCCTCCCCGCCGCCCCGGAGGCGGAGGCTGGGTAACCTCGGCCGCAATGGACCATCCCAACGCAACCTTCTGCTCGTCGCTGGCGGCGAGTCTCGCCACGCTCGGCCTCCGCCACGCCTGCATCTCGCCGGGCTCACGCAACACCCCGCTCGCCGCCGCCTTCGCCGCTCATCCCGCCATTACCGATTGGTCGCTGCACGATGAACGATCCGCCGGGTTCTTCGCCCTCGGTCTCGCCAAGGCGGAATCGGCCCCGGTCGCCGTGATCTCGACCTCGGGCACCGCCGCCGCCGAGTACACGCCGGCGGTGATCGAAGCCGCCGCCGCCGGGGTCCCCCTGCTGATCCTCACCGCCGACCGGCCGCCGGAGCTCCGAGCCATCGGCGCCCCCCAGACCATCGACCAGATCAAGCTGTACGGCGATGCGGTCAAGTGGTTCCACGACACCGGCGTCCCCGACGGCGTCACCATGGCCGCCGTCCCCGGCCTCGCCGCCCACGCCTGGGCGACCGCCCTGCGGCCACCCGCAGGGCCGGTGCACCTCAACCTCCCATTCCGGGAGCCGCTCGCAGACGGCCCTCCCTCCCCGTCGCCGGGCCCGGCCCCGGCGGCGTTCCTGGCGCCGCTCCCCCTTCCCGGCGACGCCGACCTCGCCGCCCTCGCCGAGCTGATCTCGGGACGGCGAACCCTGCTGGTGGCGGGCCCGGGCGAAGAGGCTGGCTTTGTCACGGCCTGCGCCACCCTCGCCGCGGCCGGGGACTTCCCGGTGCTGGCCGATCCCCTCTCCGGGTTCCGCCACGGCCCACACCCCCGGCATCACGCCCTCGCCTGCGGCGACTTGCTGGTAGGGGCCGGCATGCTTGATCGCCTCCGGCCCGAGGCGATCGTGCGCTTCGGGGCGATCCCGACCTCGAAGCCGCTGTGGCTGTGGCTGGCGGCCCATCCCGACGTCCCGCAGATCCTGGTGGACCGGGGCCGCTGGCGCGACGCCACCACCAGTGCCCGGGTGGTCGTCGACGCCGCCGCGGCCCCGCTGGCGGCGAGCCTCGCGGCGCGGGTCGCACCGGCCGGCGCCGGCTGGTCGGATGCCTGGCGCGAGGCCGACGCCGCGGCGGGCGCCGCCGTCGCCGCCGGCCTCGGAGACCTGCCGTTCCCGAACGAACCCGCCGTCGCCCGCGCCGTCGTCTCCACCATGGAAGACGGCGCCATCCTCTACGTCGGATCGTCGATGCCGGTACGCGACGTCGACACCTTCGGCGGCTCCACGGCGACATCGCTGCGCGTCCTCGGCAACCGGGGCGCCAACGGCATCGACGGCGTCGTCTCCGCCGCCCTCGGCGCCGCCGCGGCCGGGTCCGCTCCGGTCACCGCCCTGGTCGGCGACGTCGCGGTGGTCCACGACCTCAACGCCCTCGCCACCACCGCCCGGCTCGGGCTCCCCCTCACCGTGGTGGTGATCCACAACGACGGCGGTGGGATCTTCCACTTCCTTCAGCAGCGGGACCCCGAGGTGCTGGCGCCGGAGGTGTTCGAACGGCATCTCGCCACCCCCCACGGCCTCGACCTGGTGGCGGTCGCCACCGCGACCGGCCTGGAGGCGCAGCGCATCGAGACCGCCCCGGAGTTGGACGCCGCCCTCACCGCGCCACCCTCGGGTCCGCGCCTGTTGGAGGTCCGCACCGACCGCGCCGCCAACGCCGAGCATCATCGCCACCTCCGGGAACTGGTGGCTGCCGCGCTGGCCTGATCGCGTCGGGTCGATCACCACCCGAAGCGGGGGACCCCCAGCCTGTCCCCACCTGGGATGCCGTAGTCGATCACAGCGAAGGCGACGAGGATCGCCGCCAGCGGCACCGGCCGGCTCGTCTCCACCCGTCGGGTCCAGGCGGAGAACGTCGCCACCACCTCCTCGTGCTCGCGGAGCAGCCAACGATCGGGGCGGGACCAGCGGCGCGTTCCGACCGGGTGGAGCACGTAGGCGTAGTCCCTGCCGTTGATGCCGTACCACGCCTGCCCCTGCGTCGCCACGACATACTTGCGCCCGGCCTCGTCCAGCACCACCGGACACAGCATCCGGGCCGAGCCGAGCGCCACCAGTCTCCAGCGCCGGTCCGTCTCCGTGACGATGCGGGAGCCCCGACCCACGAAGATGCGGAACCACCCGACCCGACCCAGCTCGGCGAGGACGCGGTCCCCCTGGACGACCGCGAACACCGGGAAGCGGAACCGGCCGACGCGGCGGATCTCGACGGTGCCGACGACCTCGGGCCCGCGGCCGGACGGAGCCGGCGTTCCCGGCTCGGCGGAAGGCGGGGCGGGGGTCGGGTCGACCATGTCGACTCTCCACCCTACGGGACCGCGGCGAGGGCCGCAGCGCCTGATTCAGGTGGCGGCGAGCAGGTTGAGCAGCGGCCGGAACTTGAGGCGGGTCTCGTCGAGCTCCGCTTCGGGGTCGGAATCCGCCACGATGCCGGCTCCGGCGTAGAGCCGGGCCGTCGTGTCGCTCACCAGACCGCAGCGGAGGCTGAGGGCGACTTCGGCGGATCCGTCGGGTGACACCCAGCCGACGCCGCCGCTGTACCAGCCGCGGTCGATGCCCTCCACCTTGTCGATGAAGGCCCGCGCCTCGGCGCGGGGCGTGCCCCCCACCGCCGGCGTGGGATGCAGGGTCGCCAGGAGCCGGAACGGCCCGACCCCCTCCCGGAGGGTGCCGTCGATCCGGGTCGAGAGATGCTGCACCGTGGCCATCCTCCGCAGCGACGGGACCAGAGGCACCTCCAGCGACCGGCTGAGCGGAGCGAGCCGGCCGACGACGTCGTCGACGACGAAGGCATGCTCCTCACGATCCTTCTCGCTGGCGAGCAGCGCCTCGCCCACCGCCCGGTCGTCCGCCTCTCCCTCGCCGCGGCGTGCCGACCCCGCCAGCGGATTGACCCGGATCCGGTCGTCCCGCTTGGAGAGCAGCAGCTCGGGGCTGGCACCCACGAAGACCGACCCACCCACCCGGAACCCGAACGAGTAGCACTGCGGGTGCGTCTCCCGCAAGTGGTGGACGAGGTCGAAGGGATCGGTGGCGCCCTCGGCCCGGACGATGACCGACCGGCTCAGCACCACCTTGCGCAGCGAGCCCTCGTGGATGGCGGTGATCGCCTCGGCGACCTCCTCCCGCCAGTGCGCCGTCGAAGGATGCGACTCCACCGAGTGGTCGCCGGGATCGGGCGGGAGCGGCGCCCCCCGCGCCTCGAGACCGGCCAGCGTGGCGAGCATCACCCGGGGATCGGCGCCGGGAGGCACCACGACGGTGAGGCGGGTCTCGTCGCCGCGACGCTCCGCGCTCACCCCGGGGATCGTGAGGTCGGCGGCCCCGAATCCCTCCCACTCCGGCTCGTGCGGGCCGTCCGGGGAGAACGAGAACCCGAGGAAGCACCGGATCGACGCCGGCAGGTCGGGAAGGGAGGCAAGGGCGGCGTCGAGGCGGGCGAAGCGCCGCGACCCTGCTGCGCCGGACTCCCAGGCGGCGCCGAGGCCGGCGAGCTCGGCCCCGCCGGGGCTGCTGAAGTAGTTGGCGACCCGGAACAGCCCGGAGCCGGCCCGGACCAGCTCCAGCGGGGACACCTCGGTGAGGAGGGTGGCGGTGGCGTAGCGGCCCGACTGCCGTGCCAGGTCGGCATCCAGTCGTTCGATCTCGGAGCGGGAACACAGCACGAGATGGGATCCTACCGGGGCGGTTCCGCCTCGGGGACGGGCCCGCCCGCCAGGAAACCGGCGATTTCGGCCGCCACCAGGTCGGGACGTTCCATCCAGACGAAGTGGGAGGTGTCGGGCACGATCACGAACGAGGCGGAGGGCATGCGGCCTGCCATCGTCCGCAGGAACGCCGCGGAATGGGTCGGGGAATGCTCTCCCGCGACGAGCAGCACCGGCGGGACGATCTCCCCCAGCCGCTCCCATCCCTCGTGCAGCATCGCCCCGACGTAGAAGGCGGCCTCGGCTTCGGGGGCGCACTTCAGCACCCAGGCCCCATCCCGCCACACCAGCCCACCTTCGAGGTAGGCGTCGAGGGCGCGCCGGTCCCAGGTGGCGAAGGGGGCGCGGTCCTGCCAGCGGCGCCGCGCCGCCCGCCGGTCGGCGAAGGAGGCGGTGCGCTTGCGGGCCGCCACGCTGAGCGGATTGTCGGGGAAGCTCCCGTAGGGCGGGGGGAACACGATGGGCTCCACCAGCACCAGCGAACGGAAGGTGCCGGGTGCCAGCAGCTCGGCGAGCAGGAGCACGGCGCCCCCCGAGGAGTGCCCGATCCCGACCGCCCCTCGCCGGTCCCCCACCACGGCGAGCACGTCGCGCCCCACGTCCCACCAGTCGTAGGGCGGCGGTGACGCCGTCGAGTCCCCGTGGGCCCGTTGGTCGAGGGAGACGGCCCGGAAGGCCGGGAGACGGCGGGAGAGCTCCTCGACCACGGGGGCAGCCAGCTCCTTGCAGAAGCCGGTGGCGTGGACGAGCACGAGCAACGGACCGTCCTCGCCTTGCTCCCAGGCGGCGGTGGCGATCTCGACCCCGCCGCCGCTGGTGGCCCGGCCGCGTTGCGGTGGGTTCACGCCGAGCTGTCGTCGAACCGCCAGCCGAGCTGGTTGTCGACGCGAATGACCCCGTCGAGACGGCGGGCCAGCTCTTCGAGCAGGCTGGATTCATTCCGGGTTCCGATCTGGCCCTGGAACCGCACGACCCCGTTGGCGACCGACACCGTGATGTCGTCGGGGTCGATGAACAGCACTCGTCGCAGCACATCCTCCCGGATCTCGTCCTCGATGATGTCGTCGGGCCGGGTGAACACCGCCACGACGTCCAGCCGGGAGATGATGCCGAGGACACGACCGCCGTCGTCGACGACCGGGAGCCGGTTGACGTCGTGCACCACCATGGTGCGGGCCGCGTCCCCGATCCGCTGGTCGGAGCCGATCGTCACCACGTTGGGGTTCATGACCTGCCCCACCGTCTCCACCGGAGTCGGGATGTCCGCTTCCTCCCGGGCGACCTCGAGCCGGAGGAAGTCGGCTTCGGTGATGATGCCGACGACGATCCCCGCCCCGTCACAGACCGGGAGCCCGCTCACCCGGTTGCGGAACATCAGGCGTGCTGCGTCCTTGATCGCAGTCTCCGGCAAGACGGTGATCACGTCGGTCGTCATCAGGTCGACTACCCGCATCGATTCCCTTCCTCGATCGACCCCATTCTTGCAGTCACAGCTCCGAGGGGACGTCGCGGCGGGAGGGAACCCACGGCCCGCCGATGCGGCGGACCCGGATCCGGGCGTCGACGACGCTGACGCCCTCCCCCGGGAGCCGCACCTTGACCGGGTTGAGGTCGAGCTCGACGATCTCGGGGAGCAGCTCGATGAGGGCCGAGACCCGCAGCAGGGCGTCGCGCAGCGCCTCCAGGTCCCCGGGGGCGCCGCCGCGGTAGCCCCGCAGCAGCGGGGCCGACTTCACCTCCCCGATCATCTCGGCGGCGTCGACGTCGGTGAGGGGTGGGATCCGGAAGGCCACGTCACCGAGCAGTTCGACGTAGATGCCGCCGAGGCCGAACACGACGAGGGGCCCGAAGGTCGGATCCTCCGTCATCCCGATCAGCACCTCGTGGCCGCCGGCGACCTGCTCCTGCACCAGCACCCCCTCGGGGTCGGGCACCGCCGCCCACACGGTGCGGAACCCCTCCCGTACCTCGTCCTCACTGCGCCGGTTGAGCACCACGCCGCCGATGTCGGACTTGTGCACCGCCGATTCCGACACCACCTTGAGCACCACCGGCGTGCCGTAGGAGGCCGCCACCGCCGCTGCGGCGTCCTCGTCCGCCACCACCTCGCCCCGTGGCATCGCGAGCGAGAAGGCCGACAGGACCGCTCCGACCTCGTCCGGCTCGAGCCAGCCCGGCTCGTCGCCGATCCGGAAAAGGGCCCGTTCCACCACGGCGCGGGCGGCGGTGGCATCGATGCCGTCGAGCACCGGGACGGTGCCCTCGTCGCGGGCTCGCCACTCGGCGAACTCGGTCGCCTTGGCCAATGCCCACGCGGCCTGCTCCGGGAACGGGTAGGTGGGAATCCGGTGCTCGCCGTCCCCGATGGCCTCGTGGGCGCCGACGGCGCTCATGTACACCAGCAGGAACGGCTTCGCCCCGTGGTGGGCGAGCGCCGCGTCCCGAATGGCGACCACCGTCTCGTCGGCGCCGAGGGGGGAGGCGGGGATGAAGATGGCGACGATGGCGTCGACCTCGTCGGTGGTGAACAGCTCCTCGAGGCAGGCGGCGTACTGGGCGGGGCCGGCCGAGGCGATCATGTCGACCGGGTTGCTCACCCCGGCATCGGGCGACAGCACGATACGGAGCCGGTCCTGCAGCGCCTCGGACAGCTCGGCCACCTCGAGGTTCTGGGCCGAGAGGGCGTCGGCGGCGAGGATCCCGGGCCCGCCGGCGTTGGTGACGATCCCGACCCGCCGCCCGGCGGGGAGCGGCTGGTTGGCGAGCAGGGCGGTCACGTCGAAGAGGGACTCCAGGGTGTCGGTGCGGATCACCCCGGCCTGGCGGAACAGCGAGTCGACCGCCACGTCGAGGCTCGCCAGCGATCCGGTGTGGCTGACGGCGGCCCGGGCGCCGGCGATGGTGCGCCCCGACTTCACTGCCACGATCGGCTTCTTCTTGCCGATGCGGCGGGCGGCCCGGGCGAAGCGCCGCGGGTTCCCGAACGACTCGACGTAGAGCAGGATGACGTCGGTGGCGGGATCGTCCTCCCAGTAGAGGAGCAGGTCGTCCCCCGAGACGTCCGGCTTGTTCCCCACCGAGACGAAGCTCGAGATCCCGATGTTGAGCTGGGCCGCGTAGTCGAGGATGGCGACGCCGAGGGCGCCGCTCTGGCTGGACATCGCCACGTTCCCGGGCGGGGGGACGTGGGGACCGAACTGGCCGTCGAGGCGCACCGCCGGATCGGTGTTGAGCACGCCCATGCAGTTGGGGCCGACCATCCGCATCCCGGCGGAGCGCACCACCTCCAGCAGCTCTCGCTCCAGCTCCCGGCCCCGCGGTCCGATCTCGCTGAAGCCGGAGCTGATGATGACGAGGCCCTTGACTCCTTTGGCGGCGCATTCCTTCACCGCCGGGATCACCACCGCCGCCGGCACCACGATGAAGGCCAGGTCGACGTGCTCGGGGATGTCGAGGACCGAGCGGTACGCCTTCACCGACCGGACGACCTCGGCGTGGGGGTTCACCGGGTAGACGGGGCCGGTGAAGTCACCGTTGAGGATGTTCTTGAAGAGGCGACCCCCGATTGACAGCGGGTCACGGCTGGCGCCCACCACCGCCACCGAGCTGGGATAGAAGATCGGCATCAGCGAGGCGGCCACGGCCCGTTTCTCGTCCTCTTGTTCGGCGGCGGCGGTCGCCGCCGAGCCCTCGGTGGGGAACTGCACCGTGTAGACGCCCTCGTCGAGCTCGCGGCGGAGGGAGAACCCGGCGTTGCGGAAGACCCGGATCATGACGTGATTGTCGGCCAGCACCCGGGCCTCGAAGGCGGAGATGCCCTGGTCACGGGCGTACGAAGCGAGGAGCTGCAGCAGCCGCCTTGCGATGCCCTTGCCCTGCTGGGCGTCGATGACGGCGAAGGCGATCTCGGCCGTCTCCGGCGCCCCCCCGAGCCGGTGGTAGCGCCCGACGCCGACGATCTCCCCGCCCCGCTCGGCGACGAAGGCCATGCGGTCCCGGTAGTCGAGCCGGGTGAACGTCTCGATCTCATCCGGGGTGAGGCGGTCCTTGACCTTGAAGAAACGGTGGTAGACGCTCTGACGGGACATCTGGCCCAGCATCCCTTGCAGCCCGTCGCCGTCGCTGGGGCGGATGGGGCGGATCCGGATCGTGCTGCCGTCCCGCAACACGACGTCGAAGACGCAGTCGGCCGGATAGGAGGCGGGAAGGTCGTCCAGGGAGTCGATCATCGCTGGATTGTACGACCGCGGGTCGCCGGGTTCGTGACACCGTGGCGGCGGCTCGCCCCGGGCTCGCCGCCCTCGATCGGAAGCCGGGTGAGAAGTCAGTCTTAAGAGCTTGTTATCACGTGCCCGACACGGCGCTAACCCGCCCGGTGGGATGATGATCGAGCTACGCCACACACGTAGGCAAACCGATTGACGGGATGGACGCCCCCTCATCTGCCCATCCATCCTGTGACGTGAAGGGACCCGCAGCTGCGGGTCTCTTCACGTTTCAGCCCACGTGGACCTGGACGCCGAGCATCACCTCGACCCGGGCACCCCCCTCGGGACGGTTGGAGACCGTCAGCCTGCCGCCGGTGCGCTCGGCGGCACGGCGGACGATGTCGAGCCCCAATCCGGTGGAGCCCCCGGCGCTGGCGCCGCGTTCCAGCACCGACTGGTCGGGGAACCCCGGACCGTCGTCCTCCACCACCAGCCGCGAGAACCCGTCATCCCCTGGTCCGGCGCTGATCGTGTAGCCGGTCTGCGGCGGGGTGTGGGCGAAGACGTTCTCGATGAGGGTGTCGAGCAGTGCGCCGAGATCCTGGTGGTTCATCGCCACCGGGAGCCGGCCCCCGAAGGTCTGCACCGCCACCGGGCGGCCCTGCTCGTCGGCGACGACCTTCCAGAAGGCGGCCCGGTGGCGGACCACGGTGGCGAGGTCGGCGTGCTGGTCGCCGTTCTCGGCCGACGGCCGACGGGCGTCCTCGATGAGCCGGTTCATCGCCTGTTCCAGGCGGTCGACGTCGGATCGCAGGGCCTGGGCCTCGGCCGGGTCGGCCAGGGTCTCTGCCTGGAGGCGCAGTGCCGTGAGGGGGGTGCGGAGGCGGTGCGAAAGGTCGGCGACCGACTCCCGCTCGGCCGAGAGCAGGGCGCCGAGGCGGCCGGCGAGGAAGTTGAACGCCTCCCCCACCTCGCTGATCTCCGCCGGACCGGCCGGCCGTACCCGAACCCCGAGGTCTCCCACCCCGAGGGCGCGGGCCGCCGCCGACAACTCGGTGACGGGAACCACCACCGAGCGCCCCAGCCGGTCGGCGGCCACCATCCCGATCATGATGAGGAACACGCCGAGGCCGGCGAGCATGAGCCAGGCGGTGGTGACCCCCTTGCGAAGCTCGGCGTTGCTCACGAAGCTGCGCACCACCACGGTGCCCCCACCCTCGGGAGCGTCGGCCAGCAACACCGGCACCAGCACCTCGGCGCCGCCGGGAATCGACCCGGTGAACGCCCGCGCCGTCTGCCGCGTCGTCTGCACTCCGGTGAGGTCCTCCACCGAGCCCCCGACCATCGCGCCGTCGGGCAGCACGATGGTGACCCCGCGGGGCGGCCCGAAGGCCTCGATCACGGTCCTCGCCAGGACGTCGGTGACGTGGCTCCCCTCCGGGGTGATGCTGGTCACCGCCAGGGTGGTGGCGATCGCCTGCGCCACCGTCTCGCTGCGGGAGAGGGCGCGGTTCTCCGCCTGGTTGCGGATCAGGATCGCCAGCGGGATCAGGAAAGCGATGACGACGAGCGATCCGACCGCCAGGGAGAGCAGGGCGAGGCGGCGCCTCATGCGTCCGGGTCGACGAGCTTGACGCCGACCCCGAACACGGTCTGGAGGTACCGGCTCTCGGCGGCGGACTCGCCGAGCTTCTTGCGCAGCCAGGAGATGTGGACGTCGACGGTCTTCTCGCTCCCGCCGTACGGCTGGCGCCACACCTCGGCGAGCAGCTCCCGCTTCGAAACCACCTCACCCGCCCGCTCGGCGAGGAAGTAGAGCACGTCGAACTCCTTCGGGCTCAGCCCGAGCTCCTCGCCGTCGAGACGGGCTTCCCGCGCCGCGGCATCGAGGGTGAGATGCCCGATGGTGATGGGCCCGGTCCGGATCCCGGCGGCGACCCGGCGCAGTACCGCCCGCACCCGGGCCTCGAGCTGCTCGACGGAGAATGGCTTGACGAGGTAGTCGTCGGCGCCGGAATCGAGCGTGCGGATGACGTCCCGGTCTTCGGAGCGGGCGGTGGCCACGATGATCGGCACCTGGCTCACCGCCCGGATCATCTTGAGCAGCTCGGACCCATCGAGGTCGGGCAGTCCCATGTCGAGGATGACGAGGTCGGGAGCGGAGCTCACCACCGCCTGCAGGCCCTCCATGGCGGTCGAGGAGGAGGCCACATCGTGGCCCGCCCCGGCCAGCACCCGGGCCATGAGCTCCCGGATCCGCTGCTCGTCCTCGATGATCACCACGGACGCCATGGAGAAACTGTAGGCAATCGACGGGCGACGGCGAACTCGCCTTAGCCACTCCTTCACGTAATCTTGGCCGGGCGCCAACTCCGGAACCTGCACAATGAGACGAATGCGGCAGAGATTCCTGCTCGTCGCCGGCTGGGCTGCTGCGGCCGCCGTGGCCATCGTGGTCTCCTCAGGCGCAGTGTCCGTGGCGGGAGGACAGGTCAGCGACCGACCCCTCCGAGCCCTGTCGGTGTCGGAAGTCGCGGCACTCTCTGCTGCGAGCGGCAGCGTTCGTCCCGCGGAGCATGAGCCCCTTGCCTCCGGCGGCTTCGAATCCACTGGGACGACGGCGGCCGACGCAGCAACGACGAGCCAGGCTCCGGCGAGCGATCGGGGCCCAGCCGGCGACGAGGAGGATGCAGCCGCCTTCGAGATCACCGTGCCCACCTACCCTCAGCTCGAGCCGTTCGCCATCACCCACCCCGAGGTGACGGAGTCGATCACGACCCCCACCTGGGCGCCGCCGCAGCCGATCGAACCGGCCACGCCGCGGTCGGTGGCCCGGATCGCCGATCTCCGCGGGGGGCGCGTCGCCTACGGGGGCAACGACGGCCGGGTGTTCTCCCTCTGGCGGGTGGGGAAACCGGGCTACGGGTCCATCATCGAGATGTCGGACGATCACTCGGTGATGACGGTGACGTTCGGCAACGGTCGCCGCGAGTCCACCCTGATCGTGGCCTGGACCGAGACCGGGCTCGAGGCGGTCGAGATCGAAGGCGGCAGCTAGCCGCGCTCAGGCCAGCGCCACCAGCTCCAGCATCGACTCGTCGAAGTAGGCCGTGTCCCCTTCCGGCATGAGGATCACCCGATCCGGCCCGAGGGCATCGACGAACGGAGCGTCGTGGCTCACCAGGATCAGCGTGCCCCCGTATTGGCCCAGTGCCTCGAGCAGGGCCCCTTTCGCCTGCGGATCGAGGTTGTTGGTGGGCTCGTCGAGCAGCAGCACGTTGTGGCGACCGACCACGAGCTGGGCGAGGGCGAGTTTGGTCTTCTCCCCGCCCGAGAGGGTCCCGGCGGCCTGGTCGATCTTGTCGGCGAGCAGGAAGTGGCCGAGCACGGTGCGCAACATCTGGTCGGGCTCGCCGGACACCTCCCGCATGTGGTCGAGCACGGTGACGCCGCCCCAGATCTGCTCGTGCTCCTGGGCGTAGTATCCGACCGACACCCGGTGGCCGAGGTCCACGGTGCCGAGGTCGGCGGGCTCCTGGCCGGCGAGGATCCGCAGCAGCGTCGTCTTCCCTGCCCCGTTGAGGCCCATGATCACCATGCGCTCTCCCCGGTCGATGTCGACGTCGACGTCGACGAACACCACGTTGTGGCCGAACGCCTTGGCCAGCCCGGTGCCCTTGATCGGGGTGCGCCCCGACGGCTCCGGCTGGGGGAATTGCAGGGCCACCCGGCGTGCCTTGCCCCCGATCTCGGTGCGGGTCGCCTTCATCTTCTCGACCCTGGTCTCCCAGGAGCGGGCCCGCTTCGCCATCGCCTCGGTGCTGCCCTTGAAGCGGCGGATCCCCTCCTCGAGGCGAGCGATCCGCTCGTCCTGGTGGCGGCGTTCCCGGAGCCGCTGCTCGCGGCGCCGCTCCCGCTCCGCCAGGTAGTGGGTGAAGTTGCCGCGGTAGGGCTCCACCCGGCCGTCGTCGAGCGCCAGCACCGACGTGATCGACTCGTCGAGCAGGGGCAGGTCGTGGCTGACCACCAGCAGACCGCCCTGGTACTGGGTGAGGAAGGCCATCAGCCAGGCCTTGGCGTCGAGGTCGAGGTGGTTGGTGGGCTCGTCGAGCAGCAGCACGTCGGTCTCGGCGAAGAGGATCCGGGCCAGCTCGACCCTGCGCCGCTGCCCCCCGGACATGGTGCCCATCTCCTGCCCCAGCTCGTCGACGCCGATGCCGAGTGAGGAGGCGAAGCGCTTCGCTTCGGCGATGGCGACGTAACCGCCGCGGGCGGTGAACTCGTCGTCGAGGCGGGAGAACCGCCGGATCAGGCGATCCCGCTCGGCGCCGGCGGCGGTCTCCATGGCGCGGCGGGTCTGCTCCATGCGGCGTTCCAGCGTGCCGATCTCGCGGGCGGTCAGCACCCGCTCCAGCGCCGTCATCTCGCGGTCGGCGGGCTCCTCCAGCGCCGCTTCCTGCGACAGGTAGCCGATGGTGCCGCTGCGGAGCACCGAACCGTCGGCCGGCTCGCGCTGCCCGGCGAGGGTTCGCAGCAGCGTCGTCTTCCCGGCGCCGTTGGGTCCGACGAGACCGACCCGGTCCCCGGCGTGGATGGAGAACGAGGCATCCGACACGAGCCGGCGCACCCCGGCTTCGATCGCGACGTCACGGGCGATGATCACGGCGCAGCCCTAGCCCTCGCCACCGGGGGCGCCGGGAATCCCGCCGGCCCGCAGCTTGTGGAGGATCCGCACCATCTGGCGCAGCGTGAAGACGGCGTCGCGGCGCGACACCGCGGCCGAGGCGGGGGCGACCACGATGTGGCGCAGCCCGGCGTCGACGTGGTCGCCGAGGCGGCGCAGCAGCTCGTGGGGGGTGCCCCAGAGCACGGTGTCGGCGACCAGGTCGGTGGGAACCCGGGCGATCGCCACCTCCAGCTCGGCTCGCCCGTAGCGCTCCGGCACGAAGTCGACCATCCCGCGGAATCCCTCACCCAGCGGGTGGTCGAGGCCGTGGCGGCGCCAAGCGGTCTCGGGGCCGAGCAGCGCCATGAAGCGCACGAATCGGGAGTCGAGCAGGCGCCGGGCGTGCGCCGGGGTGCGGCCGATGACGGTGAAGACCTGCCAGGCGGGGACGATGGCGCCGGGATCGCGGCCCGCGGCGGAAGCCGCGGCGCGGATCGTGGCCAGGGCGTCGCCGTACTCCTGGGGGGTCATCGGCAGGGTCGGGTACCAGCCGTCGGCGTAGCGACCGGTGAGCCGCAACATGCGGGGGCCGTGGGCGGCGACCCACAGCAGCGGCCGGTTGCCGGGCGCCGGCTTCAGGTCCATGACCGCGCCGTCGAGGGTGAAGAACTCCCCGGAGAAGTCGAACGGGCCGTCGGAGTCGAAGCAGAGCCGGATGATCTGGAGCGCCTCGTCGAGCCGGGAGACGGGCCGGCCGAAGTCGAAGCCGTAGGGGTCGACGTTCTCGCGCTCGCCGGCGCCGAGCCCCAGGATCGGGTTGTGCTTGGTGAGATGGGACCAGGTGAGGGCGGCCTGGGCGAGCAGCACCGGATGGCGGCGGATCGACTCGGTGACGCCGACGCCGAGGTGGAGGCGCCCCACCCGGGTCGCCAGGTGGCCGACGAGCGACTGGTAGTCGAAGTAGGGGTGGGGGCTCGTCCCCGATTTGGCCATCCAGGAGAAGTCCCGGTCCCACAGCGCCGTGGGGTAGAAGCTCTGGAAGTGGTCGACGGTCCAGGCCGCGTCGAACCCGAGGACGCGGGCGACCCGCACCAGCAGGTGCACTCGCCGTAGCGACGGGGCGGTGCCGACGCCGAGCCCGAGAGAGACACGATGGGGATCGATCATGGCCGCCAGGCTAGGAGATCCCGGTCTCGTCGACGTTCCGGCGCCGTGCCGCGATCTCGAGGTGAGCCCGTGCCCGCGCCACTCGCATCGTCTCCTCCGGGTAGGGGCCGGGGTCGTCGAGGGTGGCGTCCGGCGGGATGCCCGCCTCGGCGGCGCCGCGGGTGATGCGAGCCACCTCCTCCAGCTCCCCTACCTGGGTCTGCACCGCCGCCCGGTCCATCAGGTCCCCGTGCCCCGGCACCACCGGCCCGGTGACGAGGCCGGCGAGCAGAGCTGCAGTGCCGGCCCAGGCGATCGGGTAGGCGTCGCCGAAGGAGGGTGGCGCCCCCTCTTCGAACAGGTCGCCGGCGAACAGCACCCCGGTCCCCGGCACGGTGACGACGAGGTCCCCTTCGGTGTGGCCCCGGCCCAGGTAGCGAAGCTCGACACCGCGGTCACCGAGGTCGATGGTCGCCGCCTCGGCGCAGAGGTGCTCGGGCAGCACGATCGGGAAGGCGGCGAACTCGTCCCGCTGCTCCGCCGGCACCAGCTCGGCACACCGCTCCCTGGTCTGCTCGCCCCGCTCCGCCAGGACCCGGCGGCATTCGGGGTGGCCCCAGATGGCGGCGCCGGGGAACTCCCCGTTCCCGAACGTGTGGTCCCAGTGCCAGTGGGTGTTGAGCAGCCAGCGCACCGGGGCCGCGGTGAGTCGGGTCAGCTCACGGCGGACCTCGCGGGCCTGGGCCGGCGACTCGCGGCTGTCGATCACAAGGGCACCGCCGGCGCCGAGCACCACCCCGACGTTGAGGTCGAACGACCGGTAGCGGCGGCGGAACACCCCGTCGCCGATCTCCTGCCACGGTCCCGCCGTCATGAGCTCCTCTCGCCGGCCGGCCGAGGCTATCCCACCAGAGGCGTGCGATTCGGCCCGGCGAGGTCGACGCCCTCGAGGCCGTGATCGAGGATCGGGCGCAGCCGGGACGCCGGCATCGGCCGGCTGAAGTAGAACCCCTGGAACAGCCCACAGCCCAGGTTGGCGAAGAGGTCGACCTGCTCCCGGGTCTCGACGCCTTCGGCGATGACGTCGAGCCCGAGGCTGTGACCGAGGCCGATGATGGCCTCGGAGAGGCTGGCAGTGCCGGGATTGGCCACCGACTCGTCGACGAAGGACCGGTCGATCTTGATGGTGTCGAGCGGGAAGTCCTTCAGCTCGCTGAGCGACGAGTACCCGGAGCCGAAGTTGTCGATGGCGACCCGGACGCCCCGTTCCTGGAGCCGCTCCAAGGTGCGGCGGGCGAGGGCGTAGTCCTCCAGCAGCGTCTCTTCCTTGAATTCGAGGCCGAGCCGGCGGGCCTCGATGCCGGTACGGGAGAGGGCCCGGTCGACGATCTCGACCAGGTTGCCCCGCTGCAGCTGACGGGCCGAGATGTTCACCGACACCGACAGCTCCCCCAGTCCGGCCTTGTGCCATTCGGAGAGCTGGCGGCAGCCTTCGAACAGGGCCCATTCGCCGAGCGGGAGGATGAGATCGGTCTCCTCGGCCACCGACACGAAGCGCTCGGGGAGGACGAGGCCATGCTCGGGGTGGTCCCACCGGGCCAGGGCCTCGACCCCTTGCACCGCCCCGGTGGCGATGTCGACCCACGGCTGGTACACGAGGGTGAGCCCCTCCTCGACCTCGAGGGCGCGGCGCAGGCCGTCGATGAGGCGGAGCCGCTCCGAGGTCTGCTGCCGCAGCTCGGGGGTGAAGTACTGGTAGGTGTTCATGCCGGCGGCCTTGGCGCTGTACATGGCGATGTCGGCGTCCCGCAGCAGCGCCTCGGCGTCGTCGCCGTCGATCGGGTAGAGGGCGATGCCGATGGAGGCGGTGACCCGCAGCTCCCGGTCCCGCACCCGGTACGGCTCCTCGAGGGTGCGCAGGATCTTGGTGGCCACCTGCCCGGCATCCTCGACCCGCTGGCTCCCTTCGAGGATGACGGTGAACTCGTCGCCGCCGATGCGGGCGACGCTGTCGGTGGCGCGGACCGAGGAGACGAGGCGGCGGGCCACCTGTTGCAGCAGCTCGTCGCCGATGTTGTGGCCGTAGCGGTCGTTGATGGTCTTGAATTCGTCGAGGTCGACGAACATCAGCGCCACCAGGCGGCCGTCGCGGTGGGAACGGATGATGGCGTTGTGGAGGCGATCGCCGAACAACACGCGATTGATGAGCCCGGTGAGAGGATCGAAGCGCGCCACGTAGTTGAGCTTGCGGCGATCGGCCTCCCGTGTCGCCTCCCACTCCCGGTCCCGGATGCGCCACTGACGGCGGATCGCCCGGGCGGCGGGTCGGAACAGGAAGAGCCCCTCGGCGAGGAGCATCACGATCGTCAGCGCCAGCAGTCCGAACACGAAGTTGCGCAGCATGGCGACCTGCCTCTCGGCGTCGGCGCCGAGCCGGGAGACGATGGCCCCCATGCCGGCGGCGTAACGATTGGATGCGGTCTCCACCTGCACGGCGTCGCCGACCTCGATCGGGTCGCCGGCGTCGTGGGTTCCCAGCATCATCTCACCGACCTCGACGAGACGCTGGTAGTCGGGGAACGCCGCGGCGCGGAGTCCTTCCAGGTCGCCGTTGGCGGTGCCCGCCACGCCGTCCTCGGGAAGGAACGGCTCCTGGTTGACGACGAGCTGCTCCAGGGCGTGTGACAGGTCGGCGACGACGGTGTCTGCCGCACCTCCGGAGGCGGAAGCGAGCTCCCGGGCCGTGTCGGCGACCCGGCGGCTGAGCAGGATCTGCCCGGCGGCCTCGCTCAACTCGGAGGCGTCCCGCCGTTGGTGCCCGAGGGCGTAGGAGACGAGGAACGTGCCGACGATGGCGACGAGGGCGAGCAGGCTGAGGCCGATGACGTAACGCCCGGCCGGCCGGGGCGGCAGAGTGCCGGCAGGGGAAGTGGCCCCTGAAGGGACGGCCGCTTCAGGCACACCGGGCGTGTGCTCACCATCCATTGACTACCTCTGGCTACTCGTCGCCGCTCGATCGGAACCCGCGTCCTTTCGTCCGTATCGGTCGCGGCCGGCCCGGAATTGAACGTTAACTGCAGATCGGGGCCCGAAATCCCCTCATTCCTCGGGGATATCGGGGGTCTTCTCCCAGATGCCGCTGTCGAGGTACTCGCAGATGGAGGCGGCGGCGCGGCGCCCGGCCCCCATCGCCAGAATGACGGTGGCCCCGCCGGTGACGATGTCGCCGCCGGCGAAGACCCCGACTTTGGGGGTGCGTCCCGTTTCCGGGTCGGCGACCAGGGTCCCCCAGGCGGTCTCCTCGAGGTCGGGTGCCGTCTTCTGGATGAGCGGGTTGGGGCGGTTGCCGATCGCCACCACCGCGGCGTCGATGGGGAGGTCGAAGACATCGCCCTCGACGGGTTGGGGGCGGCGCCGCCCGCTGTCGTCCGGCTCTCCCAGCTCCATGCGCTGCAGCTTCACCCCGGTGAGCCAGCCCGCGTCGTTGCCCTCCAGCTCCAGCGGGGCCACCAGGATCATGAACTCGATGCCCTCGGCCTTGGCGTGCTCCACTTCCTCGGCGCGGGCCGGCATCTCGGCCTCGGAGCGCCGGTAGAGAATCATGGCCCGGGCCGCCCCGAGCCGTTTGGCGGTGCGGACCGCGTCCATGGCGGTGTTGCCGCCCCCGAACACCGCCACGTTCTTCTGGTAGAGGTCGAGCAGCGGGGTCTCGGCCGCCTCGGCGTAGGCCTTCATGAGGTTGACCCTGGTGAGGAACTCGTTAGCCGAGTACACGCCGATCAGGTTCTCCCCCGGCACGTCGAGGAACCGCGGCAAGCCGGCGCCGACCCCGATGAAGACGGCGTCGAAGCCCTCGACCTCGAACAGCTCGTCGATGGTGTCGATCATGCCGATCACCGCGTTCGTCTCGAACTGCACCCCCATCGTGGCGAGCTGGTCGATCTCGGTGCGGACGATCTCTTTAGGGAGGCGGAACTGGGGAATGCCGTAGACGAGGACCCCGCCCAGCTCGTGGAGCGCCTCGAACACGGTGACGTCGTGGCCGGCCTTGATGAGGTCGGTGGCGCAGGCGAGCCCGGACGGGCCGCTGCCGACGACGGCGACCTTCTTGCCGGTCTTCACCTCCACCGGAGTGATGTCGGGCCCGCCGTGCTCCCGTTCGTGATCGGCGACGAAGCGCTCCAGGTAGCCGATGGCGACCGGGCGGTACTTCTTGGCGAGCACGCAGGCGCCCTCGCACTGCTCCTCCTGGGGGCAGACCCGCCCGCAGATCGCCGGCAGCGAATTGTCGCGTTTGATGACGCCGACGGCGTCGTCGAAGCGGCTCTCGGCGACGAGGCGGACGAATTCCCGGATGTCGACGCCGACCGGACAGCCCTCCATGCAGGTGGGATGGGCGCACAGCAGGCAGCGTTCCGCCTCGGCCACCGCGGCTTCGGCGGAGAGGCCGAGGTTGACCTCTTCGAAGTTGACGGCACGCGCCGCCGGATCCTGCTCCGGCATCTCTTGCCGGGGTAACTTCATGCGCTCGCGACGGGTGAGCTCACGGGCCATCACGACACCTCCGTCCCGGCGAGGCGGCATTCCCGGGCCGCTTCGAACTCCTCGCGCCGGAAGTGCTCGAAGGCGGCGTAGGCGGTGTTGCGGCGTGCCAGCAGGTCGAAGTCGACCAGGTGGGCGTCGAATTCGGGCCCGTCGACGCAAGCGAACTTGGTCTCACCGCCGACCATGACCCGGCACCCGCCGCACATGCCGGTGCCGTCCACCATGATGGGGTTGAGGCTGACCATGGTCTTGATGCCGTGGGGGCGGGTCACCTCGGCGACTGCCCGCATCATCGGCACCGGGCCGATGGCCATCACGTAGTCGATCTTCCTTCCCTCGTCGATGAGGTCGGTGAGCTTGGAGGTCACGAACCCGTGGTAGCCGTAGCTGCCGTCGTCGGTGGTGGGGTACACCTCGGCGCAGACGGCGGCCATCTCGGATTCGAGGATGACGTATTCCTTGCTGCGGCCGCCGATGATGGCGATCACGTCGTTGCCGCCGGCGGCGAGGGCGACCGCGGTGGGGTAGGCGATGGCGGTGCCGACGCCGCCGCCGATGACGACGGCGGTGCCGTACTGCTCGATCTCCGAGGGCATGCCGAGGGGCCCGGCGAGGTCCTGGATGGTGTCGCCGGCTTCGAGGAGGTTGAGGGTCTTGGTGGTCTTGCCGATGCCCTGGACGATGAGGGCGATCCAGCCCTGCTCGGGGTCGCCGTCGGCGATGGTGAGCGGGATCCGCTCCGACTCGGGATTGGGGCGCAGGATGACGAACTGGCCCGCCTTGCGCTTACGGGCGATCTTGGGCGCCTCGATCCGGAGGTACTTGACCTCCGGGGCGAGGAATCTTGTTTCGATGACGCGATTCATGACTCTGGCCTCCGGTTCTGTCCCTCCAGTGTGGGGCCGGGCGGGGGACGCGCCTAGGGGCTGAAGGACCCGCCGTCAGCATCCGGTCGGCGGTAGCGGGTGCGGCGTTGACGCAAACGGTGCCCGGGGAGGGACTCGAACCCCCACGCCCCCGAAGGGACAGCGGATTTTAAGTCCGCCGCGTCTACCAGTTACGCCACCCGGGCGACGCCCGCAGCGTACCTGCCTCGACCGGGGCCTCGTCTGGAGTGAGGACCCCCCTCTCGGGTAGTCTCGTGGTCCGACAACCATCGACCCCACGGAGGATCCGGCTGTGAAGGTGTACCCGCCCGAGAAGATTCGCAACGTCGCGCTCGTCGGTCACAGCGGATCCGGGAAGACGACCCTCGCCGAGGCCCTCCTCTTCCGTGCCGGCGCCATCGGCCGGCTCGGCCGGGTCGAGGACGGCACCACCGTCACCGATTTCGACCCGGAGGAACACAAACGCGGCATCTCGCTGTCGCTGGCCACCGCTCCCTTCGAGTGGAAGGGCCACAAGATCAACCTGATCGACACGCCGGGCTATGCCGATTTTGTCGGTGACGTCGACGCCGCCCTCCGGGTTGCCGACCTCGCCGTGTTCGTGATCAGCGCCGCCGACGGCGTCGAGGTGGGGGCCGAGACGGCGTGGCGGGAGGCCGAGAAGCTCGGGCTGCCCCGCATGATCTTCATCAACAAGCTCGACAAGGAACAGGCGTCGTTCGACCGCACCCTGCAGCAGCTCCGGGACCGCTTCGGCGCCGGGATCGCCCCGATCGAGCTGCCGATCGGGCAACAGGCCGACTTCCACGGCGTCGCCGACCTGTTCCGGGACAAGGCGTACGTCTACGACAGCGGCACGGCGGTGGAGGCCGAGATCCCGGCCGAGATGGAGAGCCGGGAGCACGAGGTCCGCGACAACCTGGTCGAGGGCATCGTGGTGGCGGACGACGAGCAGCTGGAGCGTTACCTGGAGGGGGAGATCCCGTCGGTCCAGGAGTTGGAGAAGACGATGGCCCTCGGGGTCGCCGCCGGCACGGTGTTCCCGGTGGTGTGCGGCTCGGCGACCGGGCCCATCGCCGTCGACCGGCTCGCCGACTTCATCGTCGAGATCGGGCCGTCGCCGGCGTCCCGCCCCAAGGTCGAGGTCAAAGCAGGCAACGAGACCGTGGAGATCGAGGGAAGCCCGTCGGGCGATCCGCTGGCGCTGGTGTTCAAGACGATCACGGATCCCTATGTGGGCCAGATCTCCTACTTCCGGGTGTTGTCGGGGACGATCAAGGCCGAGGACGTGCTCCACAACACCCGTAGCGGGGCCGACGAGCGCTTCGCCAAGGTGGCGGTGATGATCGGCAAGGAGTCGGAGCTGGTGCCATCGCTGCCCGCCGGGGACCTGGGGGTCGTCGCCAAGCTCAACGAGACCGCCACCGGCGACACCCTCGCCCCCAAGCACAAGCCGGTCACGGTGCGCCCCATCGCCCACCCCGAGCCGGTGCTCGCCATCGCCATCCATGCCCGCACCCAGGCCGACGACGACAAGCTCGCCAACTCGCTGCGGCGCCTTCAGGAGGAGGACCCGTCAATCCGGGTCGAGCGCAACGACGAGACGAAGCAGACGCTGCTGCGGGGTATGGGGGAGACCCACCTCACCATCACCATCGAGCGCCTCGCCCGCAAGTTCGGGGTCGAGGTCGACACCGAGCCGGCCAGGGTCGCCTACCGGGAGACGATCACCGGCTCCGCCGACGCCGAGGGCAAGTACAAGAAGCAGAGCGGCGGCCGGGGCCAGTTCGGGGTGGCCTTCCTCCGGGTCGAGCCGACCCAGCGTGGCGAAGGTTTCGAGTTCGTCGACGAGATCAAGGGCGGCTCGATCCCCCGCCAGTTCATCCCGGCGGTCGAGCACGGCATCCGGGAGACCATGGCCGACGGCGGCGTCCACGGCTTCCCGGTCGTCGACGTGCGGGTCCGCTGCTATGACGGCAAGTACCACTCGGTCGACTCCTCCGAGATGAGCTTCAAGATGGCGGGGCGGCTCGGGTTCAAGGCCGCCATGGCCAAGGCCGGGCCGATCATCCTGGAGCCGATCTCGAAGATCTCGGTGACGGTGCCGTCGAACTACCAGGGTGACGTGATGGGTGATCTGTCGTCACGGCGGGGCCAGGTGCAGGGCACCGAGGCCGCCGCCGGAGGCCGGCAGCGCATCACGGCGCTGGTGCCGTCCTCGGAGATCCTCAGCTACGCCATCGACCTGCGGTCCCTCACCCAGGGTTGGGGCAGCTTCACCGCCGAGCACGATCACTACCAGGAGCTGCCGTCGCACCTGGTCGATCGGGCCCTCGCCTCGCTCGAGGACGACGACTGAGCGGCGTGGCGGACCTGCCCGGCCCCGACGACGATCTGCTTGCCGAGCAGCTCGCCTACTACCGGGCCCGGGCTCCCGAGTACGACGAGTGGTGGGAGCGGCGGGGCCGCTTCGACCGGGGACCGGAGCTGAACGAGGCCTGGTACCGCGAAGTCGCCGAGCTGGAGGCGGCGATCGACGCCCTCGGGCCGTTCGGCGACACCCTGGAGCTGGCGTGCGGCACCGGGATCTGGACCCGGCGCCTCCGGCCCCAGGCCGCCACCCTCACCGCGGTCGATGCCAGCGAGGAGATGATCGGCCTCAACCGGGCCCGGCTCGGGGACGACTCGATCGAGTACCTCACCGCCAACCTGTTCGGCTGGATGCCGCCGCGGCGCTTCGACACGGTGTTCTTCTCGTTCTGGCTCTCCCACGTACCCCCGGAGCGGTTCGAGGCCTTCTGGGGACTGGTGGGCCGCGCCCTGGGCCCGGGTGGCCGAGCCGTCTTCGTCGACAACCAGTGGATCGAATCGGCGACGTCCCTCGGGGGTCGTCTCGGTGACCGGGACTCCACCTCGGTGGAGCGTCAGCTCAACGACGGGCACTGGTACCGCATCGTCAAGGTCTTCCACGAGCCGGCGGAGTTGGCGCAGCGACTCGGCGGCCTCGGTTGGGAGGCCCGGATCACCGCGACCGCCCAGTACTTCATCTACGGCGAGGCGTCCCCGGGGTAGGAGTCCTCGGTCATCGTCATCGTGGAGACGACCCGGTCACCGGCCCGGGTGACGACCTTGACCGGCATCCCGGGACGGTCGTCGGCGAACCAGAAGGTACGGACGGTCTCGCCGTCGTCGACGGTGTAGCGGAGGCATCTCATGACGCCGAGCGGCGTCTCGATCGTCTCCCGTTCGATCCTGGTGCGCTCCACCGGGAACGAGGCGTGCGCCTGGAACTCCTCCCACCGGGTCCGCTCCGCCGTCGCCGGCTGCAGGGGCTCCCCGTCGAGAGAGAATCGCTGCCCCTCCTGTTCGGCGCCCTCCTCGTCACAGGAGAGGAAACGCACCACTCGCAGGGAGGCGGGCTCGTCCGCCGGCTCGACGAGGAGCCGCATCGTCCGGCCCGGCGGGCAGCCGTGGCGGATCTCGGCGGACGAGAACGGTGTCGGCGCATGGCCGGGGGCCATCAGATGAGGATCATCTCTGGTCATGGATGTCCATTCTGCTCCAGCGCTGACCCGCCCTCAGTGTCTCGGTTCGCGCCACTCCGGGTTGAGGGCCCCGTCGATCACGCACGGCACGGTGCAGTCGAGCGGCTCGATCCGGGCGGCGGCGTGCTCCCCCACCGGGTTGTCGTTGCCGGCGGCGTGGTCGGCGTAGTGGGCGTGGAGGCACTTGACCCCTCGGGTGGCGCCTCCTACTCCCCCGGTGGGGCGCGGCAGCGGCGAATCCGCCGGGATGAGGGCGTCCCGCTCCGCCGCGTAGCGGGCGACCGCGGCGGCATGGCGCTCCGCCAGGTCGGGATCGACGGCGAGCCTGGCCTCCGCCTCCTTCACCCCGCCGGCGGCCTCCAGCCGGCCGACGCGGCGCACCGCCAATGGGCAGGTGAGCCAGTAACGGGTGGGGAAGGGAGTGCCGTCGTCGAGGTGGGGCGGGACCGCGGTCACCACCGGGAGGCCGAGGTGGCAGCGGGCGACGACGTCGATCGGCGAGCGAGGTTCCCGGCCCAGTTGGGCCGTCACCGTCTCTCGATCACTCATCCGGTACGAGGTCGCGGCCGGTGAGGAAGTCCCACACCTTCTCCAGCGGGGACCGCTCGTCCTCGGGTGGCTGCCCCTGCTGGGGAACAACCGCCTCCGGCTCCGGCGCAGGCGGGTCGATGGTGTAGCCGGTCTCGCCGGGACGGACCAGCCCGTATTGCTCGCGGGCGATCCGCTCCAGGTCGGAGGCGGACTCCAGCGAGGCGACCTCTCCCTCGAGGCGGTCGTTCTCGGTGAGCAGCGCCTCCAGCTTGGCCTGGGTGTTCTCCACCCGTCGCTGCTGGGCGATCATCTGCCGGAACGGGAAGATGCCGGCGAGGGTGATGGCGAGGGCAACGAGCAGCAGGACCGCGACCACCGGCCCCCGCCGGCCTCTCGGCTGGCGGGGTGTGTCGCGGTCCTGCAACATCGTCTCGTCCAATGACTACCTCCGGAACGGCGCCCAGCCGGCGAAGCGGGCCTCGTTGCCCAGCGCCTCCTCGATGCGGAGCAGCTGGTTGTACTTGGCGGTGCGCTCACCCCGAGCCGGGGCGCCGGTCTTGATCTGCCCGGCGTTGGTGGCAACCACCAGGTGGCTGATGAAGCTGTCCTCGGTCTCGCCGGAACGGTGCGACACCATGCGGCCGTAGCTGTGGCCCTCGGCCAGCTCCATGGTGCGCAACGTCTCCGACAGCGTCCCGATCTGGTTGACCTTGATCAGGATGCTATTGGCGATGCCGTTGTCGAGACCGCGCTGCAGCAGGTCGACGTTGGTGACGAACAGGTCGTCGCCGACGATCTGGACCCGGCCGCCGAGCTGGTCGGTCATGTGCTTCCAGCCGTCCCAGTCGTCCTCGGCGAGCCCGTCCTCGACCGACACCAGCGCAAAATCGTCGATGAGGGTCGACAGGTAGTCGACCAGCTCCTCGGAGGTGAGCTGCCGGCCGTCGAGCTCGTAGCGGCCCGCCCGGTACAGCTCGTTGGCGGCGACGTCGATGGCGAAGCTGATGTCTTCACCCAGCTTGTAGCCGGCGGCCTCCACCGCCTCCGACAGCAGCTCGAGGGCGGCCCGGTCGGCGGGGAGGTTGGGGGCGAACCCGCCCTCGTCGCCGACGTTGGTCGTCAGGCCGCGGCCGGCGAGGACCTTCTTGAGGGCGTGGTAGGTCTCCACCCCCGCCCGCAGGGCGTCCTTGTAGGTGGGGAGCCCGGCCGGCACCAGCATGAACTCCTGGATGTCGACCGAGTTGGCGGCGTGGGCGCCCCCGTTGAGCACGTTGAGGCACGGCACGGGCAGAACCCGGGCGTTGGTGCCCCCCAGGTAGCGGAAGAGCGGCAGCCCCACCCCGGCGGCGGCGGCACGAGCAACGGCCAGTGACACGCCGAGGATGGCGTTGGCGCCCAGGTTCTCCTTGTTGGGCGTCCCGTCGAGGTCGAGCATGCGCTGATCGATCAGCTCTTGACGGGTGGCGTCGAGACCCAGCATCGCGGGGGCGATGGTCTCGTTGACGTTTCCGACGGCCCGCTGCACGCCCTTTCCGCCGTAGCGGTCTCCGCCGTCACGAAGCTCGTTGGCTTCGAGTGCCCCTGTGGACGCCCCGGAGGGAACGATCGCCCGGCCGAATGCCCCGCCAGCGAGAAAGACCTCGGCCTCAACAGTCGGGTTCCCCCGAGAGTCCAGGACTTCACGGGCCCATACTTTCGTGATCGTGGTCACTGTGGGCCCTTTCGGTTGTGGGTGGAATCTATCACAGGTCCTCCAATCTGAGACGCAACGCCGAGCGTATCAGCGTAGGGGCGGCGGGTGGAATCGTGATCTCGCCGGGGCCCGCGGCGGCCCTCCGGGCGCCTCAACCGCCTCGGTCCCGCCCGGCCCGGAGCCGCCTCCGGGCCGGGCAACACGACCGAAACACCCCGGTAACCCTGCCGAAATGAACCCGTGCCACATTGTCGGCCAACCGATCAACGCGGATACCCCGAGGAGGATCCCGCATGGACTCAGGCGACATCGCCTGGGTGTCGATCAGCGCTGCTCTGGTGCTGTTCATGACACCCGGCCTCGCGTTGTTCTACGGCGGCATGGTGCGCGTCAAGAACGTACTCAACATGCTGATGATGAACTTCTTCACGATCTCGATCGTGACCGTGATCTGGTCGGCCCTCGGGTACTCGCTGGCATTCGGCAACGGCGGTCGGGGCCTCATCGGAGATCTCGACTACTTCTTCCTGCGGGACGTCTCCTCCGGCGGTGACTTGCTGTTCGTGATGTTCCAGCTCACGTTCGCCATCATCACCCCGGCCCTGATTACCGGGGCGGTGGCCGAGCGCATGAAGTTCTCGGCATGGGTGCTGTTCGTGACGCTGTGGTCGCTGCTCGTCTACCCGGTCGTGGCCCACTGGGCCTGGAACGGGTGGCTCTCCGATCTCGGCGTGCTCGACTTCGCCGGCGGGCTGGTGGTCCACATCAACGCCGGCATCGCCGCCCTCGCCCTCGTGCTGCTGCTCAAGCCGCGCCGGGGCTTCCCGCGGGAGGCGATCCGGCCCCACTCGCTGCCGTTGACCCTGATCGGCACCGGCATCCTGTGGTTCGGGTGGTTCGGCTTCAACGGCGGCTCGGCGTTGGCGGCGAACGGAATCGCGGTCAACGCGGTGATGACCACCCAGATCGGCGCCGCCCTCGGGGCGCTGGGCTGGGTGGCGGCGGAGTGGCGCAAGGCCGGGGCGCCCACCACCCTCGGCGCCGCCTCCGGGGCGGTCGCCGGCCTCGTCGCCATCACCCCGGCGGCCGGGTTCGTGGGGCCGCAGGCCGCCTTCGCCTTCGGGCTCATCGCCGGGTTCGCCTGCTACCTGGCGGTGTCCCTCAAGTTCCGCTTCGGCTTCGACGACTCGCTCGACGTCGTCGGGGTGCACCTGGTGGGCGGCATCGTCGGCTCGATCCTGCTCGGCGTCTTCGCCCAGGCGTCGGTCAACCCGGGCGGCGGTGACGGCCTGCTCTACGGCGGAGCCGGGCTGTTCTTCAAACAGCTCCTCGCGGTGGGGGCGGTGCTCGCCTTCTCGTTCGCGGCGACCTGGCTCATCGCCAAGGTGGTCGACGCTACCGTCGGCCTGCGCGCCGACGATCGTCAAGAGATCGAAGGCCTGGACATCACGCTCCACGAGGAGCGGGCCTATGTCTTCGCCGACAGTCGCTGAGGAGGACGCCCGTGAAGCTGATCATCGCCTACATCAAGCCCTTCAAGGTCGACGAGGTCAAGAACGCCCTCAAGGCCGCCGGCGTCTCCGGCATGTCGACCAGCGACACCTCCGGGTTCGGGCGCCAGTCCGGCCAGACCGAGGTCTACCGCGGCGCCGAGTACGAGGTCGATTTTGTCCCCAAGGTGAAGGTCGAGGTGCTCGTCTCCGACGAACTCGCCCCTACCGTGGTGGACACCCTCGCCGCCACCGCCCACACCGGCGACATCGGGGACGGCAAGATCGCCGTGCTCCCCGTCGACGAGGTGGTGCGGATCCGGACCGGCGAACGCGGCCCCGACGCCCTGTAAGCTCTCGATCGCCACCGACTGGGCGAAACGGCGAAAGGAAGGTCCCGTGTCGCCCACCAGGCCCGAGATGAGCGCCCTCCAGGGCTTCCTCGACCTATGCCGGGAGGTCGCCGCCTCCCCGATCGGGGACGGGGGCCTCGACACCTGCGCCGCCCTCACCGCCTCCCTCGACGCCGCCCTCGCCGCCCTGGCGGCTCCGATGGCCGACGAGCCCGGGGCGGCGGTGGTGGCGCTCGGCGGCTACGGGCGGGGCGAGCAGTGCCTCCACTCCGACGTCGACGTCATGCTGCTGCACGAGGTGTCCGACCCGGACCGGCTCGCCCGCCACGTGCTCTACCCGTTGTGGGACGCCAACCTCAAGGTCGGCCACTCGGTGCGGACCGTCGCCGAGGCCGTCATAGCCGCCCGGTCCCGTTTCGACACCCTGACCTCGCTGCTGTCAGGGCGGCTCGTCGCCGGCGATGCCGCCCTCTTCGCCGCCTTCGAGAAACGCCTCGCCGGGTTGGTGAAGGGCCGGCCCCTTTCCCCCGCCCTCGCCACCGAGGAGCGGGTGCGGCGCTCCGTCGACCCCTACCAGGTGATGGCGGCCGACCTCAAGAACGGCCGGGGCGCGCTGCGGACCTTCCAGGGACTGTGGTGGGAGCGGCGGCGCGCCGCCCTCCTGGGCCGGGAGCCCGACCCGGAGCATCCGGAGGAGCGGGAAGCCCGCGGCACCCTGCTGGCGGTGCGCAACGCCCTCCACGCGGTGGCGGGTCGGGCCATCGACGAGTACAACCCCGACCTGCGGGAACCGGTGGCACGCTGGCTGGGTGAGGACGTCGCCACCGTGAGCGCCCGCCTCTGCCGGGCCCTCCGCTATGGGGACCACCTCGCCGAGCGCCACTGGCCCGACATCCACCCCGGCGACGACCCCATGGTCGGGTTCGGGCGCAGGGTGTTCGCCAGCATCCGGAGCCGGTTCCGCCCCGTCGAGATCGCCCCGTCTCGCCGGCCCCTCGAGCTGGCCGCCCGTGCTGCCGCCCGACCCGAAGGGGTGTGGTTCGACTCGGTCGAGATCGAGCAGATCCGGGCCGGCGTCGACCAGCAATGGACCGCCGGCGACCGGGAGGCATTCCTCGCGCTGCTCACCGCCGGGGAGCGAGGACGGGCCGCCTTCGGGTGGCTGGAGGAGCTGGGTTGGGTCTCCATCGCCATCCCGGAATGGCGGGCGGTGGCGGCGGCGCCGCAGCTCGCCCCCTTCCACGAGCATCCGGTCGACGCCCACCTCTGGCGCTGCGTCGACGAGATGCAGTCCCTCCTCGACGGCGGGGATCCGCTCGTCGGGAAGGTGGTCGCCGAGTTGGGCTCGACCGAGGAGCTGATCCTGTCGGCGTTTTTCCACGACATCGGGAAGGCGCAGGGGGGCGACCATGCCGAGGTGGGAGCCGTCGCGGTGGAGCGCTTCTTCCGTCGCGCCGGCTTCGGTCCTGCCACCAGCGGCGCCGTCATCGGGGCGGTGCGCCACCATCTCATGCTGGCGCGGGCCGCCACCCGCCGCGACATCGCCGACCCGGCGGTCGTGGCCGAGGTGGTCGACACCGCCGGGGATCTGCGAGCGCTCCAGATCCTGTACCTGCTCACCATCGCCGATTCCCGCGCCACCGGGCGCACCATGTGGTCGGAGTGGAAGGCGACCCTGCTCCGCCAGCTCTTCGTGCGGGCAGCCGCCCAGTTCGGGGAGGAGCCGCCCGATCCCGCCACCGCAGCCCTCGACGCGGTGCTCGCCGCCGCCGGCGACCCGCTGACTCAGCGGGCCGTCGAGGAGCACGTCGCCGCCATGCCCGACGGGTACCTCGACGTCTTCTCGCCCGAGCACGTGCTGTGGCACCTGGAGGCGGCGGCGCGGCGGGAGGGTGACGCTTCGATCCACGTCCGCCCGGGCTCCCCCACCGACACCGTCGTCGTCGTCGGCAGCGACCGGGCCGGATTCCTCTTCGCCACCTCCTCGGTGTTCGCCGCCAACGGCATCGGGGTGCTCTCAGCCCGCCTCATGACCCGGGCCGACGGCACCGTCATCGACACCTTCCAGGTGCACCGCGACCGGGGCCGGGAGCCGATCCCGGCGGAACGCTGGGCCCGGGTCGAGCACGACCTGCGGGCGGCGCTCGCCGGGCGCCTCGACGTCGCCGAGATGGTGCGCAAGCGCGCCGAGGCGTACACCGGCCGCAGTGCGACCCCGGTGCAGGTGGCGCCCCGTCCCGGGGCGGCCCCCCGCCACACCGTCGTCGAGGTGCGGGCCACCGACCGCATCGGCTTGCTCGCCGACATCGTCGGCGCCCTCTACGCCGAGCACCTCGACATCGACCTCGCCGTGGTCGAGACCCGCGGCACCGACGTCGTCGACGTCTTCCACGTCCGCCGCGACGGCCATCCGATCCGGGACGAGGCCGAGACAACGGCGATCTGCCACCGGGTGGCGGAACGCATCGAGCGGTAGCCAGCGGCCCTCAGGGGGTCATGCCGGCGATGCCCCGCAGAGTGCCGATCACCACGTCGTCCATCGCCACGACGGCGTCGCGGCCCTCGAGGCGCACCACGAACCCGTGCTCGGCGTCGACGGAGAGGCGGAACCGATCCTCGCTATCCCTTCTCAGCCCCACGACGTCGACGACCCAAGCCTCCCGCCCGGCGCACACCTCGCGACCGATCACCGTCCCCGATGCCTCGTCGATGGAGGCCATCAGGTGCCCCTCGAACATGGCTTTGACGTGCGTATCGGAGGAGACGTGTTGACCTCGGAATCCCGCGAGCTCGCGGCCGTCGAACATCACCGTCGAGGCTTTGCCGGCCGACATCTCGATCCGGGCATCCTCTTCGATCAGCCAGCCGTCGAGGCCGTCGTGGATCACGTGGAGGCGGCGGGGCGGCGTCCGTGAAGTGTCGGTCACGGTTGCCCGTATCGGCGGTTTCGGGCGTCGCACCATCAGCTCCCGGACCTCGTCCCAGGTCGGAGATTCGCCCATTCCGTTCCACCGCCCTCTCCCATAGGTGATCCGAGGAGCGCTCAGCTCGACCTCACGGCCGCCGCCAACCGATCACGTCACGCAAGGTACACCACGCATTCCCAGGTCGAGCCGCAGCGACCCTCGGGCGCTTGCTACCATTTTCCACGTCTCAGGGTGGAGAGGTGGACGATGTGGCTCGGGATCCGACAGTTCGATCTGGCCGGTGACGTGACCGCGGCGGCGTGGGTCCCACCCCGCCTGAGCAACGAGGGCGGCGCGAGGCGCCACGGGCTCACCGTCGGTTCCCTGCTCCCGACCGGGTACCAGGCTTATGCCCGCGTCCTCCACCCGGTGACGCGCGCCACGGCCGGCGGCCCCGAGCCGGTCCGCTGGAAGGAGGTCGCCGCCTGGAGCGGTCGCCCGCTGCAGCGTGACAGCGGCTTCGGCGACATCGCGGTCGCCCCGCCCGGCGCGTCCGCCGTTGCCCCCTGGGATGGGGAGGCGCCGCGTGACGGGACGCTGGATGCCGCCGGCGCCACCACCCTGGCCACGATGCTGGCCGGGGCCACCACCACCCCAGAGCGCTGCTGGTTCGCCTTCTGGGACGGTCTCGGGTTCCTGCACGGCCCTCCCGCCATGATCGTCGTCGGTGGGCGCCGGGCGGCACGGTGGCGGGACCGCCTGCAATTGTGGCGCTCGGCTCGCCTCCTCCGTCACGATTACGCCCGCACCGCGATGGCTCCGCGGTTCCGAATCGGGGGACTCGACTACGTCCTGCTCCACGGTCCGCTCACCGTCGTGGCGTCGCTCCGGTTCGGGCCTCTCCGCTGGTTCGAGTCACCGAACCTGTGGTGGCCCGAGGATCGGGCTTGGTTCGTCGCCACCGACATCGACGCCACCTCCACCTACGTCGCCTGCGACGCCGCCTGCTTCGATCGGCTCGCCGCATCCCCCGATCTCGAGGTGCTCGCCGCCGAACGCGAAGCCCCGCTCGACCTGCTGCGCTTCGACTGAAGCGGGGTCGGGACGCGTTACCCGCGGTCCGCGCCCTCGGCCGCCTTGGCCGCCTCCCACAGCTCCTCGAGCCGCTCCGCCGGCAGGTCCCCCAGCGAAGATCCTGCCTCGGCCGCCGCCGCCTCCATCGACCGGAAACGGGCCCCAAAACGGGCGTTCGCCTGGCGCAGCGCCAGCTCCGGATCAATCCCGAGGTGGCGGCCCAGGTTGGCCACCGCGAACAGGACGTCCCCCAGCTCGGCCTGGGTCGCGGTGTGATCCCCAACGGCCCGGCTCAGCTCGGCGATCTCCTCCTGCACCTTGTCCCGCACCGGATCCGCCTCGTCCCAGTCGAATCCGACCGTCGCCGCCCGGCGCTGCAGCTTGTCGGCCCGGGCCAGGGCCGGGAGCGCCTCCGGCACGTCGTCCATCAGCGATCCCAGCTCCTTCTCGTCGGCCTTGATGTCGTCCCAGTTAGCCTTGACGGTGGCGCTGTCGTCGGCCACCACGTCCCCGAAGACGTGGGGGTGGCGGTGCACCAGCTTGCGGCGGATGCCCTCGGCGACCTCCTCGACGTCGAAGGCGCCGGCCTGGCGGGCCAGGGTGGCGTGCAGCACCACCTGCAGCAGCAGGTCCCCCAGCTCCTCCTCCACCTCGGCGTAGGCCCCGAAGTCGACCTCGCCGTCCGGGGCGGCTTCCGGCAGGGCGAGCAGGGTGTCGACGGTCTCGTACGCCTCCTCGATGAGGTGGCGCACCAAGGTGTGGTGGGTCTGCTCCCGGTCCCAGGGACACTCCCGGCGTAGCTGGCGGGTCGTCGTCACCAGGCCGTACCAGCCCACCGGTGGTGGATCGAGGTAGAGGCTGGTACGTGGACCCGGCACGAGCCGGGCCAGCCGGCTCAACGGCACCGTGATGACCGCCTCCTCCGCCGTGCCCAGCGAGTCGAGGTAGGTGATCGGGGTGTCGTCGGGCAGCACCTTCGCCAGTTCGGTGGCGACGTCGGCGAGCACCACCGGCCGATCCACCTGGGTGATGACGGTCGCCGCCTGCAGTAGTAGCGGATCGGGGAGGTCGCGGCCGTCGAGGATCAGGGTGGCTCGCCCGATCGGGTCGAGGCCGGTGCGCTCGAAGAGCAGGTCGAGGAAGGACTCCCCGGGGATCACCACCACGGTCAGCCCCGCCTCCTCGGCGCGGGACCGCACTATGGCAACGGCGCGTTCCCCCACCACGGCGCTGCCCGGCACCACGTAGGCGGTGGGACCGGCCTGCGCCGCCGCCACCACCCGGTCGGCGATGGCCCCGTACACCTCGTCGAGGCCGGCGGCCTGCTCGTAGAGGTCGTCGCAGTCCGTCACCTCCCGCAGCTCCGCCAGCTCGGCAGCGGAGGGATGCTGCCGGGTGCGGGAGATCACGGTGGTCCCCGGCGCCACCAGGAACCCAAGCGTCGGACCGGGGAGCCGGTCGAGGCCCGCCGGGCCCAACCCGACGATGATCAGGTCCGGCTCACTCACCGGGCGGGATGATGCCGTTGGCGGCCGCCGACCAGGTGCCGACCGTCGGGGAGACCTCGATGTCGGCCGCCAGCACCGCCGTGTTGAACCACTCCGTGTAGAGGGAGGTGACGAACGACCCGTCGAGCCAGGCGAGCGGATCGTCGATGAAATCCTGGGCGGAGGCCGGCATCTCGCGCTGCTCGACGAGGATGACGTGCCACGCCCCGTTGGCGTTGATCGGGCCGACCGGCTCGTTGAGCGGGGCGTTGACGGCGACGGAGGCGAACTCCTCGCCGGCGCTGGCGATCGAGATCGGGCAGGTCCCGTCGTTGCTGATCAGGCCGCCGGGGGTGACGGTGTCGATCGACAGCTCGTCGACCAGGTCGAGGAAGTCCTCCCCGTTGTCGAGCCGATCCAGCACCGCGTTGGCCTCGTCCTCGGTCTGCACTGCGATGTGACGAACGCAGAGCTTGGCGAACTCCTCCGGATTGCTCGCCATCAGTGGCTCGACCTTGGCGGGGTCGAGGTCGAGGAGGTTGGGTACGACGTTGTCGCGGAGCAGGGTGTTGAGGGCATCCGCCCGGATGGCGAACTCCCCCATATCGGCTTGGGCGGTGGGCCCGGTGAGCAGCGTCCGGTAACGCTCCGGCGGGTGGGCGAGCCGCTCTTCGACCTCGGCGTCGCTGAACTCGAGCCCGAACTGCTCCTTGGCACTGTCCTGCACCGCCTGGAGCACGACCAGCGCCGTCAGGTCGCTGCGCATCCGCTCGCTGTCGATCGACGGGGGATCCTCGTAGCTCGGTCGCAGCCGGACCAGGTCGGCGCGGGTGATCTCGGTGCCGTTGACCGTGGCCAGCGACTCGGAGGTGGAGGAGCAGGCGGTCGCCGCCAGGGCGATCACGGCGCCGATCAGGAGCAGGCGGCGGACTCGATGCTTCACGTTGGCTCCTCGTCGACGGGAGGCCACATTCTACGAATGAACGAGAGTTGTGAATCCAGCAGCGCCCCGCGCGGGGCGGGCAGGAACAATCTCTCGCCCCGGATCACCGCGCCCCGTGCCAGCCGGCCGAGCCGCACCTGCTGGGATTCCCTGAGGGCAACCGGGCTGAGGCGGATCTCGTTGCGCACCTTGACGATCTCGCCGAGCCCCACCCGCAACGCCTCCACCCGGAGCCGGGCGACGTCGAGCAGGGAACGGGCCGGCGGCGGCGGCTCACCGTAGCGGTCCCGCCATTCGGCGGCGACGTCGTCGACTCCGGCCGGGGTGGTGGCCGCCGCCAGCCGCCGGTAGGCCTCGAGCCGCTCGTTGCCGCCGCTGACGTAGTCCTCCGGCAGGTGGGCGTCCACCGGCAGGTCGATCCGCACCTCCGGCGCTTCGACGACGGGGGCCTCCTCTCCCTTCAGCTCGGCGACGGCGTCGGCGACCAGCTCGACGTAGAGGTCGAAGCCGACGGCGGCGATATGCCCCGCCTGGGTCTCGCCCAGGATGCTCCCGGCTCCCCGGATCTCCAGGTCGCGCATCGCCAGCTCGAAACCCGAGCCGAGGTCGGAGAACTCCCCGATCGCCTCCAGCCGCCGGTAGGCCTCCTCCCCCAGGGTCTGCTCCTCGGGGTGGAACAGGTAGGCGTAGGCCCGCTGACTCGATCGGCCGACCCGCCCCCGGAGCTGGTAGAGCTGACCGAGGCCGAGGCGGTCGGCCCGCTCCACCAGCAGGGTGTTGACCTGGGGAAGATCCAGTCCCGACTCGATGATGGTGGTCGCCACCAGCACGTCGTACTCGTGGTTCCAGAAGTCGTACATCACCTGCTCGAGCTGGCCCTCGCTCATGCGGCCGTGGGCGACCGCGTAGCGGGCGTCGGGGACCAGCTCCCGCAGATGGGCCACCGCCCGGTCGATCGACTGGATGCGGTTGTGGACGTAGAACACCTGTCCCTCCCGCAGCAGCTCGCGGCGGATGGCGGCCGACACCGCCGGCTCGTCGTAGGGCCCGACGTAGGTGAGGATGGGATGACGGTCCTCGGGAGGGGTGCGGATGTGACTCACCTCGCGGATGCCGGTGAGGGCCATCTCCAGGGTGCGCGGGATCGGGGTCGCCGTCAGGGTGAGCACGTCAACCGAGGTGCGGAGCCGCTTCAGCCTGTCCTTGGAGGCCACCCCGAAGCGCTGCTCCTCGTCGACGACGAGCAGCCCCAGGTTCTTGAAGACGATGTCGTCCGACAGCAGTCGGTGGGTGCCGATGACGATGTCGACGGCTCCGGATGCGATCGCCGCCACCACCTGCCGCTGCTGGGCGGAAGTGAGGAATCTGCTCAGCATCTCGACCCGCACCGGGTAGGGGGCGAGACGTTCCTCGAAGGTGGAGGCATGCTGCTGGGCGAGCAGCGTCGTCGGGACCAGCACCGCCACCTGGCGTCCCCCTTGCACCGCCTTGAAGGCGCCCCGCAGGGCCACCTCGGTCTTCCCGAACCCGACGTCGCCGAAGATGAGCCGGTCCATCGGCTCCGGGGTTTCCATGTCCCGCTTCATGTCGCCGATCGCCGTCATCTGGTCGGGAGTCTCCTCGTAGGGAAAGGCCGCTTCGAACTCGTGCTGCCACGGGCCGTCCGGCTCGAAGGGATGGCCCGTCGCCCGGGTTCGCCTCCGATGGAGGTCGACGACCTCCTCGGCGACCACCGCCGCCGCCTTCCGCACCTTGCCGCGGGTGGCGGCCCAGTCGGCGCCGCCCATGCGGGAGAGGCGGGGCGTCTCGCCGCCGGTGTAGCGGCGCACCGCCGCCAGGGCGTCGGTCGGCACGTAGAGGCGGTCCTGGCCGTGGTAGGCGATGAGCAGGTAGTCCCGTTCCACATCGGCGATCTCGCGGTGCACCAGCCCCTCGAAGCGGCCGATGCCGTGGTGGTAGTGGACCACGTAGTCGCCCGGCGTCAGGTCCCGATAGGCGACCTCGGCGGTCCCACCGGCGGGATGGCGGACCCGGCGGTGCGATCTCCTCCGGCCGGCGATCTCGTGCTCCCCCACCACCCCGCAGCCGAGCGTCGGTGAGACGAATCCGTGGTGGATCCCGAGGGCGATCACCGCCGGCTCGACCCGCTCCAGCGCCTGGCGCACCGGGAGGTCGTACCCGGCGTCGGAGAGGGCACGGTGCACCCGGGTGGCGGCCGCCTCGCCGTCCATCGCCACCACCATGGCGACCCCCCGTTCCTGCCAGCGCCGCAGCGCCGTCACCAGCGAGTCGGCGTCGGCGGGGACGGCGTCGAGGCCCCGCAGTTCCACCGCGGCGTCGTCGGGCCCGGCGGCCAGCGGCGGCGCCGCCACCACCTCGTCGTCCCGCAGCGGCAGGTAGAGGGACGGATGGTCGCCCGCCGGCGGGGCGCCCTGGCCCCAGGTGGGAGCGAGGGAGGCGGCGAGGTCGGCCTCCTCCCGTTGCAGCTCCCCGCTGCGGGCCCGGGACTGCGCCGGGTCGAAGAGCACGACGAGGGCCCCGGGCACCTCGTCGAGCAAGGTGCGTTCCGGGGCCAGCCAGGGCAGCCAGGATTCCATCCCCTGGAAGTGCACCCCGGCGGCAATCCGGTCCCAGGTCGCCGCCGCCCACGGTTGAGTGGAGACCAGCTCCGCCGCCCGGGCCCGCACCGTCGGGTCGGGACGGAGCTCCCGCGCCGGGAAGGCAACCACCTCGGCCACCTCCTCGACCGAACGCTGCGAGCCGACCGCGAACCGCCGGATGCCGTCGACCTCGTCCCCCCAGAATTCGATCCGGCACGGGACCTCCCCCTGGGCCGGGAAGAGATCTACGATCCCGCCCCGTACCGCGAACTCGCCCCGGGCCTCCACCCGGTCGGTGTGGTGGTAGCCGGCGGCGGCGAGGCGCTCCACCAGGGCTTCGAAGGGCTCCTCGGTCCCGGCGGTGATGACGATCGGGGCCGGTGACGACACGCCGAGTCGCTGGGTCACCGCCCGCACCGATCCGACGACGATCGTCCCCGGCGTCCCGGCGCCGAGCCGGTGGCGGGCCTCGTTGCGGTGCGCCATCGTCGCCACGTTGGGGGAGACGTGCTCGAACGGCAGGGTGCCCCAGGCGGGGAGCAGCAGCACGTCGTCGCTGAAGAGTGCCAGGTCGTCGGCCAGCTCCTCGGCGACGCGCTCCCCGGGCACGACCGCCACCAGGGGCCGATCGAGCCGGGCGGCGATGCCCGCGGTGGCGACGGCGCGCAGCGCCGGCGGTACGACGAGCCGGTCACCGGGTCCGGGACGGACGGCCGCCGGCCACCGCCGGACGAGCGGGAACAAGGGAGCGGTCACGAGCACGCCATCGTACTCCCCGGGTGAGAACGGGAACCGGGGCCGGTGACCGCCCGGAACTAGGCGGGGACCTCCTTGAAGGCGTGGCCGTAACGGGCAAAGTAGTCCCACGCCGACAGCAGCGTCGCCGCCACCGCCACCAGCATGGCCCACTCGTCGAGGAAGAACGGCCCCAGCTCCGAGCTGGGCCGGATCATCGCCAATCCGATGGCGGTGAACTGGAAGGCCGCCTTCCATTTGCCCCAGAAGCTCGGGGGGACCGTCGACTTGCCGAGGGCGGCCACTCCGCGCAGGCCCATCACCGCCAGCTCCCGCCCGATAATCACGAACGCGGCCCACGACCAGGCGCGCTGCACCTCGATGAGGACCAGCAGGCTTCCGGTGACGAGGACCTTGTCGGCGACCGAGTCGAGGAAGGCCCCGAGCACGGTGGTGATCTCCCAGCGCCGGGCCAGGTAGCCGTCGACGTAGTCGGTGACGGCGGCGACGACGAACACGGTGAGGGCGATGCCGAAGGCGTGGTCGATGCGGTCCGAGAGCAGCACGAATGCCATCACGACCGGCGTGAGGCCGATCCGCACGTAGGCGAGCAGGTTGGGGAGGTTCACAGCCATTCCCTCGTTGCGATCTGGTGCGATGCTAAACGGTGGCGCCGGCCGGTTTCAGGTCGAGTGCGTCTTGGCGGCGGGGCGGGCGCGGCGCGGACCTCAGTCGAGCCATCCGAAGCTCTTCGTGACGGCCTTGGCCCAGCGGGACCGCAGGTGGCGGCGACGCTCCTCGTCCATGGCGGGTTCGAAGCGGCGGGCCTCGACCCAGTGCTCCCGCACCTCGTCGATCCCGCTCCAGAATCCGGTGGCGAGGCCGGCGGCATAGGCCGCCCCCAGCGCCGAGGTCTCGGTGACGGCGGGGCGCACTACCGGCACCCCGAGTACGTCGGCCTGGAACTGCATCATCAGCTCGTTGCCGACCATGCCGCCGTCGACCTTCAGCTCCCGGAGCTGCACCCCGGCGTCGGCCTCCATCGCCTCCAGCACGTCGCAGCTCCGGAAGGCGGTCGCTTCCAACACGGCGCGGGCGACATGACCGGCCTCGCTGTACTGGGTGAGCCCCGCGATGATCCCTCTCGCGTCGGCGCGCCAGTAGGGGGCGAAGAGGCCGGAGAAGGCCGGCACGAAGTAGACGTCCCCGTTGTCCCGGACCCGGGAGGCGAGCTCCTCGATGTCCTCCGCCTCCGAGATGAGCCCGAGCTTGTCCCGCAGCCATTGCACTCCGGCCCCGGCGATGGCGACCGAGCCTTCCAGGGCGTAGTGAGGCTTGCCGTCTCCCACCTGGTAGGCGACGGTGGACAGCAGGCCCTGGGAGGAGCGCACGATGCGCAGCCCGGTGTTGAGGAGCAGGAAGCACCCGGTGCCGTAGGTGTTCTTGGCGTCTCCCTGCCCGAAGCACGCCTGGCCGAACATGGCGGCCTGCTGGTCGCCAAGGATGCCCCCGACCGGGACCCCTTCCAGGATGCCGCGGGCCCGGCCCACCACCCCGACCGAGGGCACGATGCGGGGCAGCATGGCGGCGGGGACCCCGACGGCGGTGAGCAACGACTCGTCCCATGCCGTCGTGGCGAGGTCCATGAGCAGGGTGCGACTGGCGTTGGTGACGTCGGTGACGTGCTCCCCGGTCAGGTTCCAGGCGAGCCACGAGTCGACCGTGCCGAAGAGGGCCGAGCCCGCCTCGGCGCGGCGGCGCAGCCCGGGGACATGGTCGAGCAGCCAACGCAACTTGGGTCCGGAGAAGTAGGTGCTGAGCGGCAGCCCGGTGGCGGCCCGGAAACGCTCCGGGCCCTCCTCACCGCCCAGCTCCCGGCACAGCTCGGCGGTCCGGGTGTCCTGCCAGACGATCACCGGCGCCAGCGGATCGCCGCTGTCGGGATCCCACACGACGGTGGATTCCCGCTGGTTGCTGATGCCGACCGCCGCCAGCTCGGAGGCGGAGCTGCCGAGAGCGTCGAGCGCCTCGGTGATCACGATCTCGGTGTTGGCCCAGATCTCGAGGGCGTCGTGCTCCACCCAGCCCGGCTGCGGGGTGATCTGGGAGTGTTCCCGCTGCGCCATCGCCACGATGGCGCCGGAATGGTCGACGACGGCGAAGCGGGTGCTGGTGGTGCCCTGATCGATCGCTCCGATGTAGGCCACGGCTCCTCCTCGTCATCCGCCCGGGCTCAGCTCGCCGGCGGCCTGACGGGCCGCCTCGCTGCCGTCGGTCACGAAGCGTTCCAGCACGTCGCCCCCGGCGACGATCACGTGCTCGACCTCGGCACGTTCCGCCGTGCTGAAGCGGCGCAGCACGAACACTGCCGGGTCTATGGTGCCCGGCGGGCGGCCCACCCCGCACTTGAGGCGCCAGAACGACGACGTGCCGAGGGCGGCGATCACCGAGCGTGCCCCGTTGTTGCCCCCCGAGCCTCGGTCGTGCTGGAGGCGCAGCTTGGCGAACGGCAGGTCGATGTCGTCGTGGACGACCACGAGGTCGTCGAGGGCGGCATGGTGGTAGCGGACCAGCGGCGCCACCGCACCCCCCGACTCGTTCATGAAGGTGCGCGGAATCGCCAGCACGGCCCGAGCGCCGGCGATGCGGATCTCGGCGACGTCGGCCCGGACGAAGCGGCGGGCCCGCCGGAACCGCCCTCCGTGTCGTTCACCGAGGGCAGCGACGATCTCGGCGCCAAGGTTGTGGCGCGAGCCGTCGTAGTTGGAGCCCGGGTTGCGGAGCCCGACGATGACCGGGAGGCGATCCGTGACGGGTCAGCCTTCCTCGTTCTCCGCCGACTCCTCCTCGGCGGCCTCCTCGGCGGCCCCGACCTCTGCACCCTCTTCCAGCTCCTCCTCGGCCGACACCTCTTCCTCCTCGGCACGGGGCGCCAGGACGGTGACGAGGGGACGGTCGAGATCGTCGAGGTAGACGACGCCCTCGACCTCGGGGAGATCGGACACCTTCAACGTGTCGCCGATGTGGAGCTCGTCGATCGAGATCGCGATCAACGACGGGATCGCCGTCGGCAACGCCGAGATGAGAACGGCGTTGGCGATCATCTCGACGAAACCGCCCTCGTCGGTCACCCCTGGAGGGATGCCGACGAAGTCGAGGGCGACCTCGGCTTCGATCGCCTCGTCGAGCGAGACCTTGATGAGGTCGAGATGGGTGATCTCGCCCCGCACCGGGTGGTACTGGAGTTCCCGGGCGACGGCGAGCACGGTGTCTCCGCCCTCCACCTCGACGTTGATGAGAGCGTTGAGGCCGGCTTCGGTGTGGAGCGCCACGTAGAGATCGTGGCTGTTCACGGCCACCGGAACGGCATCGGAGCCTCTCCCGTAGACCACGCCGGGCACCATGCCGGCGCGGCGCAGGCGCCGGGACGGGCGTGTACCGGCTTCGACGCGCTGCTGGGCGCGCAACGTCACCTGCTCCATTGTTGACGACTCCTCGTGTGTGCTTCGATGCTGATCAGCCGGGATCGGCCGCGTCCATGGCGTCCAGACCGCCGGGAGTGAGCCACATTATGCGCCCTCCTGCGTTCGGGGGCAAAGGCCGGCCGTCTCTGCGGCGCCCGGTGCCGTCAGCCGGGGAGGAAACTGAGGCGGAGTGAGCGGCGCGGGTTGTCGCCGTTGGGGTCAACGAGCACGATCGACTGCCAGGTTCCCAGTGCCGGGCGGCCGTCGACGACGGGGATCGTCAGGGTCGGTGCCACCAGGGCGGGAATCACGTGGTCGGCTCCGTGCCCGGGTGAGCCGTGCCGGTGGCGGTAGCGACCGTCGTCCCGCGGCACCAGCTCGTCGAGCACGTCCATCAGATCGGCGTCGCTGCCGGCCCCGGTCTCGATGATCGCCAGCCCGGCGGTGGCGTGGGGAGCGAAGACCGATACCAGGCCGTCGCCCTTGCCGGCGGTGAACCCGACCACCTCGGCGGTGACGTCGAATACGCCGCGGCGACGCCCGGTGTCGAGCTGGATGACGGTGGTGTCCATGGTCCCTCCTGCGCCCATGCCGCGGCCGGCGGTGTCAGATGTTCTCGCCGGCGAAGATCTCGCTCACGGAAGCGTCGGTGAAGATGGCGTTGATGGCGCCGGCGAGCAGGGAGCCGATCGAGAGCACGGTGAGCTGGTCGAGATCGGCGGCGGCGTCCGGCACCGGCAAGGTGTTGGCGATCACGACCTGGTCGATCGGGGCGTTCTTGATGCGGTCGACCGCCGGCTCGGAGAGCACACCGTGGGTGGCCACCAGCAGCACGCTGAGGGCGCCGCGGGCGTGGAGGAGGTGAGCGGCCTCGGTGGCGGTGCCGGCGGTGTCGATCATGTCGTCGACGATGATGCAGTGGCGGCCGGTGACGTCGCCCACCACCTCGAGGGCGGCGACCTGGTTGCGCTCGTCGGTGCTGCGCCGCTTATGCACGAAAGCCACGGTGGCGTCGAGGTGACGGGCGTACTTGGTGGCCAGCTTGACCCGGCCCGAGTCGGGGGACACGATCGTGGTGGGGCCGTTGCCGCGTCGCTTCAGGTAGTCGACGAACACCGGGAGGGCGGTGAGGTGGTCGAACGGGGCGTCGATGAAGCCCTGGACCTGGCCGGTGTGGAGGTCGACCGAGACGATCCGATCGGCGCCGGCGACCCGGAACAGGTCGCCGACGAGACGGGCCGTGATCGGCTCGCGGGGCCGTCCCTTCTTGTCCTGTCGGGCGTAGGCGTAGAACGGCACCACCGCCGTGATCCGCTTCGCCGAGGCGCGCTTCAGGGCGTCGATCATGATCAACTGCTCCATCAGGTGGAAGTTGATCGGCTGGGTGTGGCTCTGGATCACGAAGCAGTCGGCGCCGCGCACGCTCTCGGTGTAGTGGATGTAGATCTCGCCGTTGGCGAAAACCGACCGTTCCACCTTGCCGAGATCGACGCCGAGGATGTTGGCGACTTCCCGGGCCAGTCCCTCATAGGCCGAGCCCGAGAACACCATGAGGCGCTTCCGCCCCGAGATCTCCATCCTCCGCAATCCTCCCCGCTGAGGCACCGCGCAGCGTAGCTCAGGATCGCGGGCAACGACCAACCCGTGACGGGTCAGCCGGGGAGCCCGTCCGGTGCTCCGGTGGAGCCGCGCCGCCGCAGGGCGGCCTCGGCGGCGGCGAGCTGATCGAGCGAATTCACCCCCAGCGCCTCCTCGGCGGCGGCGCTCACTGCCGCCAGCCGTTCCCCCCTCCGGGCGAGGATCCCGATGACGTCGGTGAGATACAGCTCCCCCTGGTCGTTGTCGGGTTGGAGAGCGGCGAGGGCTTCGGCCAGCAGCGTGCCGTCGAAGACGTACACCGAGGTGTTGACCTCGCGGATGGCCGCCTCTTGGGGCGTGGCGTCGCGGGCCTCGACCACGGCGACGACCACCCCGTCCCTCCGCACGATCCGCCCGAAGTCGCGCGGCCCGTCGACGACCGAAAGCAGCGTGGCCGCCGCTCGCTCCCGGCGGTGGGTGTCGAGCAGCCTGCGGAGGGTGGAGGGACGCACGAGGGGCATGTCGCCCGGGAGCACCAGGATCTCGTCTCCGGGGGCCGGATCGAGGGCGGCGAGGCCGATCTGGGTGGCGTGCCCGGTCCCGTGCTGCTCGGCCTGGAGCGCGGTCCGGGTCCCGGGAGGCAGGATCGCCTCCACCGCGTCGGCTTGGTGCCCGACGACGACCACCAGGTCGTCGCACCCGATCTCCGCCGCGGAGTCGAGCACCCACTGCAGCAGGGGCCGTCCCGCCACCCGGTGGAGGACCTTGGCCCGGTCGGATTTCATCCGGGTGCCCTTGCCGGCGGCGAGCACGATCGCCTTCATCGGATGGTGGCGGGGATCGGGGTCATTCGCTGGGGGGCCAGGACTCGAACCCGGACTGAGTGGACCAAAACCACTTGTGCTGCCACTTACACCACCCCCCAAAGGGTGAGCCCGGCGAGTGTACCCGGGCCGGCCGGTTCACTCCCCGGCGTCGTCGTCGGGGAGGGCCGCCCAGCCCCGCGGCACCGGTTCGACCGGGCGGGCGGCCCTGGCTCCTGCCGGCGCCCCCGCCACCGCCTCCCCCGCCTCGGCGCGGTCGAGGAAGAAGGCGTAGAGCGACGGCCCGCTGCCCGACATGAGCACCGGTCGGCCCCACCGCGTCGCAAGCTCGGACCGCCAGTCGTCCAGTTCCGGGCTGAGATCCGTCGCCGCCGCGAACAGGTCGTTGCCAAGCGGTCCCTCGTCCCGCAGCAGCGGCGGGAGGGCCGCCCCGCTGATCTCGCTCCCCCGCGGCTCGCCGAGCTCGTCCCACCGGGCGAACACCGCCGGGGTGGCCAACTCGACGGGGGGAACGACGACCCCGAGGGCGTACCCGCCGGCGAGCGGGCGAGGGTGGACCAGGTCGCCGCGCCCCTCGACCAGGGCAAGGCCGCCCTGGAGGCAGAACGGCACGTCGGAGCCGATGGTGGCGGCGAGCTGCTGCACCTCGCTCGGCGCCATCGCGAACATCCGGCCGGCGAGGCCGAGCGCTGCAGCGGCGTCGGCGCTGCCGCCGCCGAGCCCGGCCGCCACCGGGATCTCCTTAGCGAGGCGGAGACGCATCGCCCGCCCCGACCCGGAGCGGTCCCGGACCGCCGCCGCCGCCCGCCAGGCGAGGTTGGCCCATCCCTCCGGCAGTTCATCACCACCGGTGGCGGTCTCGGCCGTGTCCTCCTCGGCCACCTCGAGCTGCACCACGTCCCGCCAGTCGATCGACTGGAACAGCCCGTGGAGCGGGTGGTACCCGTCGGCGCGGCGTGTCCCCACCCGCAGACCCAGGTTGACCTTGGCGTAGGCATGGGCCCGCATCAGAGCCCGACCTCGGCGTTGGCGAGATGGACGTAGTCCTCGGGGGCGAGGTCCTCGGCGCGGGCGGTGGGGTCGATCCCGGCCCGGGCCAGCAGCGGCCCCACGTCCTCCAGGGCCCCGGCCAGCGACCGGCGCAGCATCTTGCGCCGCTGGTTGAACGCCGCCGCCGCCAGCTGCACCGCCCGCTCCGCCGGGGCCGGCGGCTCGACCCGCACCAGCGTCACCACCGCCGAATCGACCCCGGGCTCGGGCACGAAGACCGCGGCCGGCACCGGGAACCCGAACCGGACCACGGCGTGGAGCTGCGCCACCACCGACGGCAGCCCGTAGGTTCGGCTCCCGGGACCGGCGGTGAGGCGATCGGCGACCTCGCGTTGCACCATGACCACCATGGAGGTGACCTGCGGCACGTGGCGGAGGACGTCGAGCAGCAGCGGCGTCCCGACGTGGTACGGCAGGTTGGCGACCAGGGTCCAGGGTCCACCCCGAAGGGCGGCGGCGAGGTCCACCTTGGTGGCGTCCTCGAACCGCACGTCCGCGGTGGAATCGCCCAGGGTCTCGGCCAGCACCGGTTCCAGGCCGCGGTCGATCTCGTAGGCGACGACCGCCGCCCCCGTGGCGGCGAGCGCCCGGGTGAGGGTGCCGGTCCCGGCCCCGATCTCGACGACGCGGTCTCCCGGTCCGACCCCGGCGGTGCGCACGATCCGCTCGACGAGGTTGGGGTCGGCGAGGAAGTGCTGGCCGAGCCGTTTGCGGGGCCGGTGGCGGTGCCGCTCCAGCAGGTCCCGCACCTGACGGCGCCCCTGGGGCCGCCCGCCGGTCACGACGGGCCCCCGAAGACGCGGGCTGCGGTGGCGCTGGAGACGCGGGCGACCTCGGCCGGGTCGACCCCCCACACCTCGGCGAGCGCCGCCCCCACCAGCGGCACGAACGCCGGCTCGTTGGCCTCTCCCCGGTGAGGCGGGGGAGCGAGGTAGGGGCTGTCGGTCTCGACCATGGTGCGGTCCCGGGGAACGACCGCGGCAGCCCGGCGCACCGTGTCGCCGTTGGGGAAGGCGACTGGCCCGGCGAAGGAGAACGTGACGCCGAGCTCGTCGAAGCGCTTGGTCCAACGGGGGCCGCCAGTCCAGCAGTGGAGCACGGCCCGCTCCCCCATCCCGGCGGCGGCGACCATCTCGTAGACGTCGGCGAAGGCGTCCCTGATGTGGATGATGGCCGGCTTGCCCAGGTCCCCCGCCAAGGAGAGCTGCGCCTGGAAGGCGCGGCGCTGGTCCTCGCGGGGGGAGAGGTCGCGGTAGTAGTCGAGACCGATCTCCCCGACCGCGTCGGCGGCGTGGATCAGCGCCTCGAGACGGCCCTGCTGCTCCGGCCAGTGCTCCGCCTCGTGAGGGTGGAGCCCGGCGGCCCACCGCACCCGTTCCGGGTGGTCGACCGCCACCCGCCGCGCCTGGAGCGACGTTTCCAGGTCGACTCCGGGGCACACGAACCATTCGACCCCGGCGGCGGCGGCCCGGGCCAGGACCGCGTCGACCGGGTCCTCGACCATGAAGAGGTGACAGTGGCTATCGACCCAGCCGGTCGCCATGGTGCTACTCGCCGTCGCCGGGCGCCTCGACCTTGGCGAACAGCGGCACTGGTTCGCCGAGGGTGGTACCCGGGGTCACGGCCCGCCGCTCCCAGGCCGGCTGGCGTTCGGGAACGTCGAGCCCCAGCGTGGCAAAGACCCGGCGGGAGGTGACCGGCAGGTAGGGGGCGAACCCGGCCGCCAGGCCGGCGATCGCCTGGATCGCCACGAACAGGGTGGTGCCGGTCCGCTCCAGGTCGGTCTTGGCCGTCTTCCACGGCTCCCGCTCCGACAGGTACTGGTTGGCGGCCTGGGCCCCTCCGAGCACGGCGCCCAGCCCGGCCCGGAGCTGCACGGCTCCGATGTACTCCCCCGCCGCCGTGAGGGCGGCGTCAACCGCCTCGAGCGCGGCCCGGTCCACCTCGTCCTGCGGTCCCGCCTCGGGCACGACCCCGACGAAGTAGCGGTGGGTCATCGCCACCACCCGGTTGACGAGGTTGCCCCAGGTGGCGACCAGCTCGTCGTTGATGCGCCGCACCAGCTCGGCTTCGGTGATGTCGACGTCGGAGGTCTCGGGGAGGTTGGCGGCGAGGGCGTAGCGCAGGGCATCGGGCTCGTAGCGCTCCAGGGCGTCCCCGATGGTGAGGCCGACCCCGCGGCTGGCCGAGGCCTTGCCGCCCTTGAAGGTCACGTACTGGTTGGCGGGCACGTCGGTGGGCAGCTCGAGCCCGCCGTAGCCCATCAGCATCGCCGGCCAGATGATGGTGTGGAAGGGGATGTTGTCCTTCCCGATGAAGTAGTAGTGGGCGGAGGCGGGGTTCTCCCACCACTGGCGCCAGGCCTCGGGCCGGCCGGCGTCCTGCGCCCACTCCTTGGAGGCGGACAGGTAGCCGATCACGGCGTCGAACCAGACGTAGATCTTCTTGCCGGGACCGAGATCGTCCACCGGGATGTCGACGCCCCAGTCGATGTCGCGGGTGATCGCCCGGTCGTGCAGGCCCTCCGCGATCCAGCCGAGCGAGAAGTTGAGGACGTGCTTGCGCCACCCGGTCCGGCTCTCCAGCCACTGCTCGAGCCGGTCCGAGAAGTCGGAGAGCCGGAGGTAGAAGTGCTCGGTGGCGCGGGGCTGGGGGGTGGCCCCGCTGAGGCGGGAGCGGGGATCGACGAGGTCGATCGGATCAAGGGTGCGGCCGCAGTTCTCGCACTGGTCGCCGCGGGCGTGTTCGTAGCCGCAGTGGGGGCACGTCCCCTCCACGTAGCGGTCGGGCAGGAAGCGCCCCGCCTCGGGATCGAAGAACTGATCGGAGGACCGCTTGTCGATGTAGCCGTTCTCGAGGAGGCGGAGGAACAGGTCCTGGGTGACGGCGTGGTGGTTGGGGGTCCCGGTGGAGGTGAAGAGATCCCAGTCGAGCGCCAGGGCGTCCCATTGTTCGAGGAACTGGTGGTGGTAGCGGTCGACGATGTCCTGCGGCTCGACCCCCTCGTCCTCCGCCCGCACCGTGATGGGGGTGCCGTGCACGTCCGAGCCGGACACCATGAGGACCCGGTTGCCGATCGCCCGGTGGTAGCGCGCGAAGATATCCGCCGGCAGGTAAGCGCCGGCGAGGTGTCCCAGGTGGCGCGGGCCGCTGGCATACGGCCAGGCCACAGCCACCAGGATGCTCCGGGAGTCAGCGCGCGAGTCGTCCAAGGACGGCGATGGTACCAGTCGGGGGAACCGACACTCCGTCGGTTCGCTGACCGGGTACACTGCCCCCTGCAGATGGACACCGGCCGGCGGGGACGAGGCCGAAATCGGTCACCAAATGGAGGTACCCGCCTTGGACACCGGCATGGTGCGCAAGATCGACGACCTGGGTCGGATCGTGATTCCGGCTGAGACCCGTCGACTTTTCAACATTCGTGAGGGGGATGAACTGGCGATTTCCGTGGATGATGACTCGATCATCATTCGCAAGCTCGAAGCCACGTGCGTGTTCTGTGGCTCGACCAAGGATGTCAGCCCCTTCAAGGGACGCGGCGTCTGCGCCGTGTGCCACGGCGAGCTGAGCTGAGCCAGTCAGGCGCCGGGCTCGGCCCGACCCCTGGACGCCAGTACCCGCTCGTAGAGTTCGCGTCGTCGTAGCCCGGTCGTCATGGCGACCTGCCGTACCGCCTCGGTCATCGAGGCCCCTGCGGCGATGACTTCCTCGGCCGCTTCGACTGCCGCCGCCCAGTTCGGGGGGGCGGCAGTGGCTCCGCCGATGACGAGGGTGAACTCGCCGCGGGCGGCTTCGTCGGAACTCCACCGCGCCGCACCCTCGCCGAGCGTGCCTCGCCACAGCTCCTCGAACTGCTTGGTGAGTTCGCGGGCCACCACGATCTCACGGTCGGGATCGAGCGCCGCGGCGAGGTCGGAGAGGTCGCGGCCGACCCGCGCCGTCGCCGCGAAGAGCACGGTGGTGCGGCGTTCCGTCGCCAGCTCGGCAAGCCGCTCCGCCCGGGCCGATCCCCGCCGCGGCAGGAAGCCCTCGAACACGAAGCGGTCGCTCGGCAGGCCGGAGACGGCGAGGGCGGCGGTGACCGCGCTCGGCCCGGGGACGACGCTCACCTCGGCGCCGGCATCGAGCGCCGCCCGCACCGCCACCAATCCGGGGTCGGAGATTCCGGGCGTCCCGGCGTCGGTGACGAGGGCGACGGTGGCGCCACTGGCGAGCCACTCCGACAACTCGGCGGCCCGCCGCTGCTCGTTGCCGACGAAGAAGGAACGCAGCGGCCGCGACACCCCGAGGCTCTCCAGCAGTCGCCGCGAACGGCGGGTGTCCTCGGCGTAGACCACGTCGGCGGCGGCGAGCGCCTCCCGGAGCCGGGTCGAGACGTCGCCGAGGTTGCCGATCGGGGTGGCGCAGAGGATGAGGCGGCCGGTCACGGGGTCAGGATAGGGAGCGGCGGCCCATCAGCCGCTCCCCCACCGCCGGGACCGGATGCCCGGCCGGGAGCTCGAGCACCCAGGTCGCCGCCGGGAACACGAGGACCCGGCGCGGGTCGAGGCATCCCACTCCGGTGACGGCACCGGCCCGGTCGATCATCACGATTTCGAGCCGGTCCCGCAGCCCGAAGCCGTGGACGCTTCGGGTCCGCAGCAGCAGGGCCGGCTCCCGGCCCCGGCTGCGCCTGCCTCGCAGGCCGCGCCAGCGGGCCGCCACCCCGGCGGCGAGTCGGAGCGGAGGTGACGTCCAGCCCGACGCCAATGACTGCAACGTGACGTTTTCGGCCGGCCGCGCCCGTGACCGTGGTACCCTCCCGTCCGCAATGGCAACCAAGAAGAAGCGCAAGCTGCGCGCCCGCCGCTCCAAGGCCAACCACGGCCGTCGCCCCAACGCCGGCCGCGGCTGAGCCGCGCCGAGGCTCTCTCCCCTTCCCGTTTTGTCGCCGCCGGTGGTCGTGACGCGTCCCGTCATGCCGCCGACCGTATCCGGCGGGGCCTGCGGGGAGAAGACCTACGGCACGATCATCTGCGACCGGACCGCCGCCCCGAGGGTGCGATCGGTGGCGGCGACCATGACCAACCCGTCGCCGATACGGTTGATGAAGGCGTAGCCGTTGCCCTCGTCGAAGAGGAGCCCGCCGCCGAAGTCGACCCCGGCACCGGCGCCCATCACGGACCGGACGTGCTCGACGAGGGCTTGGGCGAGTTCGACGGCATCCTCCTCGGAGTCGCCCCGGTAGGCGACCGCGAAGGCCACGTCGTCGGCGTCGAAGAGGACCTGGTAGGCGTCCCCGCCCCACCCGTCGACGGCTTGGGTGAGCACGCCGGGCGAGACGGTGTCCATGAGCAGCAGCCGGAAGCCGAGCTCGCCGAAGCTGGATTCCTCGTGAGTGGTGTAGCCGTCGACGGCCAGACCGAGCGGGGGCACGGTGCGGATGGTCTCGCCGGCCTGGTAGCGCTCCGGATGGAGGATGTTCTCGGTGGAGGTCGGCGGCGCCGCGTAGGCCTGGTCCACCGCGGCGATGCCGCCGGTGGCGACGAGCTGCCCGACGAAGGATTCCCCCGCCTCGTAGGGGAAGAAGAGGCTGGAGACCACCCAGTCCGGGGCCGACGCCAGCACCGAGGAATCGACCTGCATCGCTTCGACCGCCAGCTCGAGCTGATCGGCGAGCGGCAGGTCCTGGATGTAAACGTACTGGAAGTAGGTGGCGTCTCCCTCGACGAGCGCCTGGAGGGCGTTCACCTCGTCGAACCGCTCTTCGTCGACCAGCTCGTCGAGGGTGTCGGAGAAAGCGAAGTGTTGATCGCCGAGGGCGTGGACCAGCTCGTGGATCACGGTGGAACGATCGACCACGCTGAGGTCGTCGCGGTCGCCGCCCACCACCAGCTCGCCGCTGTCGCCGTCGTAGAAGCCGGCGACCTGCTCGGTGTAGAGATCGAGGTAGAGCTGCTCCAGATCGACCCCCGGGTCGAGGATGCCGAGGAGCCGGAACACTCTGGCGTCGACCCCCAGCCCCTCCGAGTCGAGCTCGTCCTCCAGGTCTGCTCGCACCCGGGCGGCGAAGGCGTCGCCGCCGAGGATGGTCACGTCGGGTTCGTCGATGAACGAAAGCCCGCGCAACTCCTCGGTCTGGTCGACGAGGTCGGCGATCTCGCCACGGAGCCGCGAGATGACGTCGTCGGAGACGTTGGGGTCGTCCGGCGTGGTCGTGGTGGTGGTCGTGGAGGTCGTCGCAGCCGGCGTGCTGGTGGTGACGGCGCCCCCCGAGGTGCAGGCGGGGAGCACCGTCGCCACGACGGCGACGAGTACGAGCCAGCGGCGGGGGCGGGAGGTTCCGGCCATTCGGGGCGTCAGGGTACCGCCGGCTCCGCCTTGTGCCGCGCCTCTCGACGGCTACGGCGCGACGACCTCACCCTTGCCCACCACGACCACACCGGAGTCGGTCACCGTGAAGCGGGCCCGATCCCGCACCGGGTCGACCCCGACACTGGCGCCGTCGAGCACCTGCACGTTCTTGTCGAGGATGGCGTGCCTGACGACGGCGTGACGGCCGACGACGACGCCGTCGAGCAGCACGGAGTCCTCGACCTGGGAGAACGAGTGGAGCCGCACCCGGGACGAGAGGATGGAGCGGAGGGCGGTGCCTCCCGACACGATCACACCCGAGCCGACGACCGATTCGATCGCCGAACCGCGGCGGGCGTCGACGTCGAAGACGAACTTGGCGGGCGGCAACGAGGGGAGGTAGGTGTAGATGGGCCAGCGGTCGTTGTAGAAGCTGAAGATCGGGTCGACCGAGATGATGTCCATGCTCGCCTGGTAATAGCTGTCGAGGGTCCCGACGTCCCGCCAGTACCCCCGCTCCCGCTCGGCCTGGCCCGGGATGTCGTTGTCTAGGAAGTCGTAGACGTAGGCGGCTCCCTGGGCGACGAGGGCCGGGATGACGTCCCCGCCGACGTCGTGGCGGGAGCCGTCCCCGGCGTCGGCGTCGACGGTCACGATGTCGCGCAGCACGGCGGCGTCGAAGATGTAGTTCCCCATCGACACGAAGGCGCTGGCGGGGTCGTCCGGCAGCGGCTTGGGGTGGGCCGGTTTCTCGGTGAAGGAGAGGATGCGGTGGGAGCGGTCGGCTTCGATGACACCGAAGGAGCTCGCCTCGGCGACGGGCACCCGGATACCGCCGACGGTGACCCCGGCCCCGGTCTCGAAGTGCTGGGCGAGCATCTGACGCGGGTCCATTCGGTAGATGTGGTCGGCGCCGACCACCATCACGTGATCCGGCGCCTCGTCGGTGAGGATGTTGAGGTTCTGGTAGATAGCGTCGGCCGAGCCGGCGAACCAGTGGGGGCCCCGCCGCATCTGGGCCGGGACCGGGGTGACGTAGTTGCCGAGCAGCGGTGACATCCGCCACGTGAGCGAGAGGTGGCGGTCGAGGCTGTGGCTCTTGTACTGGGTGAGCACCGCGATCCGGCGGATGCCCCCGTTCACCAGGTTGGAGAGGGCGAAGTCGATGAGCCGGTAGATGCCACCGAAGGGGACCGCCGGCTTCGACCGGTCGCGGGTGAGGGGGTAGAGGCGCTTGCCTTCACCCCCGGCGAGAACCATGGCGGTCACCTTGGCGTCAGCGCTCATCGTCGAGAATGTACCACCAGAAAGGCGGCCCCGGCTCCGGGGCAGGCCGGGGCGATAACATCGGTTGAATGGGTATGGGCAACGAGTTCAACTTCCGCCAGAAGCCCCGCGGCCTTTTCAAGTGGCTGCTGCACGCCCCGGTGTGGATCTTCCGGGCCCGCCTCGGCTTCCTGCTCGGACGGCGGATCGTGATGCTGGAGCATCGCGGCCGCAAGAGCGGGCGCCTGCGCCGGACCCCACTCGAGACCGTGCATCGGCAAGGTGACACCTACGTCCTGTGTTCCGGCACCGGCCGGAAGGCCGACTGGTATCGCAACCTCCAGGCCCACCCGGCCGAGGCCCTCTGGGTCGGGGCGAAGCGGTTCCCGGTCGCCCAGCGCTTCCTCGACGACACGGAGGCGGCGGCGGCATTCGCCACCTACGAGGCGGCGCATCCCAAGGCGGCCGGGCGCCTCACCGAGATGATGAGGGTGTCCTACGACGGGGCCGACGCCGGCCGCGTCGCCATGGTGGCGCAGATCCCGGTGGTGGAGCTGACGCTGCAGCGGTAGCGGGAGGCCTAGGGCGCCGCCGGATCGCGGTCGGAGGCACCCAGCCCGGCGGGCAGGGTGGGCCGCGAGGCGGATCGCCCGCCGGCCACTTCGACCACCTTGGCCGCCCCGAAGCCGAGGCCGAGCACCGCCGCTCCCCCGGCGGCGTCGAGCCAGAAGTGGTTGGCGGTCACCACGATCACCCACAGCGTCAGCCACGGGTAGACGGTGATCGCCGCCCGTGACCAGCGGTGACCGAGCCGGTGGCGCAGCGCGAAGAACGCCCACGAGGCCCAGGCGAAGTGGAGCGAGGGCATGGCGGCGTACTGGTTGGAGATGCTCTGCATCGTGCCGGAGTCGAACGACCAGAGCCCGCCGATGGAGGCCAGGCTGTCGACGTAGTGGTACTGCCCGAGACAGGCCCCATAAGCGCCGCAGTCCGGAAGGAGCCGGGGTGGCATCAGCGGGTAGAGCACGTAGACGACCAGGGCGAGCCCGGTGGTGAACGCCAGCGTGTTGCGCCACAGCGGGTAGTCGGAGCCGAAACGGCGGTAGAGCCACACCAGTACCCCGGCCGTCACGACGAAGTGCAGCGTGCCGTAGAGGATGTCCCACAGCTGCATCAGTACCCGGGCGCCGGCGAAGGCAAACGTCAGCCCGCCGCCGGAGGAGCTGACGAACCAGCCTTGGATCGTCGGCTCGTGGTAGAGCCCGAAGAAGCGCTCGATGTCGATGACCCTCCGGGCGTTGGCGAGGGCCTCGTCGGGAGAGACGGCCGCCGACCCGAAGTGGTTGCGGATGTACGAGTACACCAGGTAGAAGGCAAGGGCGTACAGCACCTCCCGCCACCACCACCTCCGGTTCGGCTCGGCGGCGGGGTACGTGTCGGGGCTGGGGATCATCCGACCGGTTCCCGGCCGAAGCGGCGGCGGGCGCCGAAGGCGTAGGACGGTGCCCCGAGCAGGCTGGTGACGGCGGTCATCGCCCACACGACGAGGCCGAGGGCGATCGCCTGGGCCTGCAGCACCCCGACGCTACGGAGCAGCCAGACGAGCATGAACTCGCGGACGCCGAGTCCCGAGATCGACACCGGGAGGACCTGGGCGATGAGCACGGCCGGGAAGAAGGCCATCATGGCGGTGAGGCCGACGTTGATGCCGAGCGCCTGGGCCGTCATGAAGGCCGCCATCACCAGCACGAGCTGGTAGACGAACCCGGCCCCGATCACCAGCAACATCGCCCGGGGACGGTGGCGGAGCCGGACGATCCCGAGGTGAATAGCGTCGATGAACCGCTGCCAGCCTGCCCGGCCCGCGAACCGGCCGCCGAACCGCTTCACCGCGGCGGCGGTCAACAGCATCATCAGCAGCACCAGGGTGGTGGCGGCGATGAGCAGGGCGATCTTGGTCTGCGCCCCCAGGCCACGAAGCACCGGGTTGAGACCGAAGCCGAGCAGGGTGATGAGGGGAAGCACCACCCATCCGGTGAGCCGATCGAGCACGACGCTTGCGAACGACGACGGCGAGTCCCCGGTGTCGCGGGCGAGGCGGGCCACCCGCACCACGTCCCCGCCGATGGTGGTGGGAAGGGCGTTGGAGAGGAACTGACCGGCGAGGAAGTGCGAGAGCAGCCGCCCGAAGCCGTCGTGCAGATCCAAGGCGCCGACGACCTGCCGCCACCGCACGGTGGAGAGCATGAAGCTGCCGATCAGCATGAGGGCGGCGCCCGCCATCCACGCCAGGCGCACCGTGGTCAGCCGCGGGATCACCCGGGAGGGAGAGAACTCGTCCCCGAGGCGCAGGAACAAGAACCAGAGCAGGCCGGAACTGAGCGCCACCCGAAGCGGCGTCGCCCAGTGCCTCCCGAAGCCCTCTCGAATCCGTATCGTCACCGCACAGCCCTCTCGTCGTCTCCACGCCACGACAACGTCGGCCATGCGCCCGCGGGCCCGTCGCCCCTCTGCCCTGGGGGACCGATGGTATCTTCCACTCTACCGGGCCTGCGACTTGTGCCACCTCGAATCACCTTCCCCGTGCGGCGCGTCGTGGCGAGATCACCCTGCGGGAAGGGCGCCTTCGGCTTCGAGGATGGCCCGTGCTAGATGCTGGCGTGCCTGCGGGTCGATCTGGCTCGCCACTTCCGGGTCCGTCTCGAGATCGATGTTGAGGGCGAATACCCAGGTGTCGGCGTCACGCTCTGCGATGCCAACCAGCCAGCCGACCTGCGGACTTCCCGACATCACCGTTCCCGTCTTGTGCGACCAGGCCCATCCGGGACCCGATTCTCGCACCAGGATGTCGCGCACCGCCCGCACCACGCTGTCGTCGAATGGGAGATCGCCGTCGACGAGGCGAGTGAGGAAGTCGATCTGCTCCAGGGCGCTGATGCGGAGATCGCCGTCCAGCCAGAAGCGCTCGATCGGTCCGTCGATGTCACCGTTGCCGTAGTCGGCGGCGGTCACCCACTGCTGCATGGCCTCCCGCCCCACCTCGCGGGCCATGGCCGAGTAGACCCATACCGCCGACACTTCGATGGCGGTGCGGAGACTGTGGTCGCGGTTCCATACCTCGAGACCCCGATCGACGCCGTCCCACTTCACCATGGTGTCGACGTCGGGGAGGATGCCCGTCTGGAGGATGATGAGGCTGTTGAGGATCTTGAACGTCGAGGCGGGAACGAACGGGGTCTCGGCTCGGCCCCGGTCGTGCACCTCGACCACGTCGCTCCCGATGCGGTGGAGGGCGAAGGTCCCGACCAGGCCCTCGGCTGCGAAGAAGCTCGCCCGTCGGGCCGCTCCTCGATGGCGAACTCAGGGAGGGCAGCATCGGTTCCCGTCTCGTGCTGCGCCGAGGGTGCGGCGGTGGTGTCGGGATTCGAGCCGGTCGATGGGGTCGTGCAGCCGGCGAGCAGCGACGCCGCCAAGCCAAGCCCGAGCCTCCACCCCAACATCCGTCGCGCTGTCACGGGCGCCATCCTACGGACGGATGCCCAATAGTCGTCTCGCGGCGATCCCGGCCGGGACCGGCGGCTCAGCGGCCGGCGGCGGCCGGTGCCGGGCGACGGACCTGGGAACGGCTGAGGGCGCGCTTGCCCACCAGGATCCGGTACAGCGTGAGGAAGGTGACCGCGACGATGCTGCCGATCGTTGCCGTCACATACGCCGGGTTGGAGGCGTCGGTGCCGGCGGTGGCGCCATGGAGCGCCGCCATCCAGAACAGCACGTAGCTGGTGAGGTGAACGGCGTGCCAGGCCTTGCGCGGCAGGTGCTTCATCATGAGCGAGGTGACCTCGACCGCCACGAGCAGGTAGAACGCCACGACGCCCCACGCCACCGCTCCGGTGCGCCAGGTCGTGGCGAACGGCACCAGGAGGTCGGCGACGCCGAAGTGCACGTAGTTGTCGGCGACGAGGCCCGCCAGGTGCATGCCCACGAAGACCACGGTGATGCCACCCAGGTAGCGGTGCAGGTCGAGCAGCCAGCGCGGGCTGGGCTTGCGGTCGAGCAGGCGGGTCGACAGCAGCAGTCCCCAGATGACCGAGAGCGAGGCGAGCCCCCAGGCCACGATGCCGCTGGAGCGGGCGACGTACCACCAGAACTGCGAACTCATGCCGCCACCTGCCCGAACCCGGCGCTGCAGCGGACTCGCCCGTCGCCGGCGACGACGACCGCTTCGGCGTTGATCAGGCCCTCGAGACCGGAGGCGAACACGACTTTCGTCATGGCTTCCGCCCACCAACCTTCGGAGGCGACGGTGGTCACGGTGGCCACGTCGCCCCCGAAGGAGGCACCCGACCTCGGATCGATGAGATGGTGCACCGTCTCGCCGCCGCGCACCCAGCTGCGTCGCAGCCGGCTGCTGGTGGCCACGGCACCGTCGGTGAGGTGGACGCGCGTCAATTCGGCGGGCGGATCGAACGGATCATCGACCCCGATCGACCACACCGCACCGCGGGGCGGCCGGCCGGCGACCCGGACGTCGCCGCCCAGGCTCACCATGGCTCCGGCGGCGCCGACGGCGAGCAGCTCGCGGACGACGATGTCGGCGGCGAGGCCCTTGCCGATGCCCCCGGGATCGATGGTGACGCCGCCGGGGAGCAGGACCGACGAGGTGGCCGGATCGGTCTCGATCCCGCCACATCCGGGGGCGGGCATGAGGACCGGCGGGGCGGCGTCGGCGGAGGCGTCGATCAGCTCGAAGCTGCGGTCGTAGCCGCTCGCCAGCAGGGAAGACAGCACGGTGGGGTCGAATGCCCCCCCGGTCACCTGCCAGGCATACACCGCCCGGGTGATCAGGTCGTAGGTCTCCGGCGATACCGCGATCGGCCGGCCCGGCATGCCGTTCAGCAGCGACAGCTCACTGTCGGGCCGGAACCGGCTCCAACGCGCCTCGAGATCCTCGATCCGCTCCACGGCGGCGGTGGCGAGCGCCTCGGCCCCGCCGACGACCAGCAGATGGGCGTCGCAGCCCATGGCCCGGAAGCGGCGTTCAGCTTCCACGGCTGCGGGTGACCGGCTTCGGCGCCGGGGCGACGGCGGTCGGTTGGGGATCGACGGGCGGCGGGGTCGTCACGTTGGTCACCGGGTTGGCCTGGCGCAGGGTGGCGGCCCCGCCGCTGGAGGGAACTCGCACGAACCTGAGGTGGACCACCCCGTCCTGCGGGGCCGGCAGCGCCGGGATGGTGACCGGGTCCGGGGCGGGCGCCGGGGCCGCCGAGCCGGCCTGCACGGCCGCCTGGGTCCACATCGAGGAGACGAGCAGGGTGGCGCCGGCGACGCTGCCGCTCAGTGTCAGCATCCGGCTGCGGCGGGCGACATGCTGCTTCGGGACGCCGCGGGACGGCGGCTTCCGGCCCACCACGACCGGGGCGTCGGTTCCCCGGCCGGCCGCGGGCGCGGATCGGCGCTGCTGCAACTGCTCGATGCGGCGCCGCTGCTCCTCAGTCATCGTCTTCGGCTCCCTCGTATTGCTCGTGCTCCCACCCGTCGTCCTCGTGACCTTCCTGCTCGTACTGGTCGTCCTCGTAGGAGACCGGGACGGCATCGGAGACGGTGGCCGTCGGAACGGTGGTCACCGGCGCCGGGTCGGCGGGCAAGGTGGAATCCGGAACGTAGATGGTCACGTAGCGGTCGGGAGCGGGGGCGAAGGTCGTGGTCGTCTCGACCTGGTCGGGAGCGAGGGTCCCGACCCCGTCCCCGGGCGGCTGCCGGAGCAGGCCGAGGTTCACCACGAGAGCCGAGGCGGCGGCCACCACGGTCAGCGCCGCGGCACCGGCCGAAGAGACGAAGGCTTGGCGGATCCTCATGGAACTGGCTCCTTGGGTCGGGTCTTGATCCTGCCACTCACCGTAGAGTGGGCCGGTACAGCACTCGATCCGGCTCGGGCAAAGGTTCGGCAAAGATTCCGAACCGCCCTCGGGGCCCGTTGGGACGCCACATGGACCTGCTGGTCGTCGAGGACGACGACGCGATCGCCGAACCTCTCGTCGACGGTCTCCGTCGCGAGGGGTTCGAGCCCCGGCGCGTCTCGACCGGCCGGGCCGCCCTCGAGACGGAGCCCGGCGACTTGGTGTTGCTCGACCTCGGGCTCCCCGACATCGACGGCAAGGACGTGTGCCGGGAGCTGCGGCAACGCTCCCAGGTGCCGATCATCGTCATCACCGCCCGGGGCGACGAGGTCGACCGGGTGGTGTTGCTCGAGCTCGGCGCCGACGACTACGTCGTCAAGCCGTTCGGATTCCGGGAGCTGGTGGCGCGCATCCGCGCCGTGCTGCGGCGCACCACCGGCAGCGCCGCCGAGGATCCTTCCGGGGCCGTCGAGCTCGCCGCCCTGGCGATCGACCGCCGGGCGCGGCGGGTCACGTTGGAGGGCCGGGAGCTGCAGCTCACCCCCAAGGAGTACGACCTGCTCGCCTTGCTCGCCTCCGAGCCGGGGGCGGTGTTCACCCGCGAGGAGATCATGAGCGAGGTGTGGGACGAGCACTGGTACGGCCCCACCAAGACCCTCGACGTCCACATGGCCTCGCTCCGCAAGAAACTGGGGGACCCCCGCTGGATCACCACGATCCGGGGCGTCGGGTTCCGCCTCGAGGAACCGGGATGACACGGCGCCTCCTCGGCACCTACCTCACCATCACCGGGTTCGTCCTGGTCGTCCTCATCATCCCGCTCGGGCGAACCTTTGCCGCCAGGGAGGAGGACCGGCTCATCTCCGCCATCGAGCGGGACGCCACCGTGGTCGCCAGCATGTCGGAGGAGGCCCTCGAGGACGGGACGTCACTGGGCCTCGACGGGCTCCTGCAGCGCTACGCGATCGATCCGGGAGGCAGGATCGTCATTGTCGACGCAAGGGGTATCAGCGTGGCGGACTCCGACAATCTCGGCGGACCACCCCGCGACTTCGCCACCAGACCCGAGTTCGTCCAAGCCCTCGCCGGAAGGGTCGACCGCGGCATCCGATCCTCCGAGACCCTCGGGAGGGACCTGATCTACGTGGCCGTCCCCACCGGATCGGGGGGCAGCATCGTGGGCGCGGTCCGCATCACCTACCCGGCGACCACGCTGCAGGATTCGGTGCGCGACAACTGGCTGCGGCTGGGCGTGCTCTCGCTGGTGGTGCTGGCGGCGGTCACCCTCGTCGGGTTCGCCCTGGCGCGGAGCGTGACCCGGCCGGTGCGGGCCCTGGAGCGGACGGCGGCGAGCCTGTCGGCGGGTGACCTGTCGGCGAGGGTGACGGTCTCCGGACCACCCGAGATCAAGGAGCTGGGCCGCACCTTCAACGAGACGGCCGACCGGCTCCAGGCCTTGATCGACTCCCAGCGTGGCTTCGTCGCCGATGCCTCCCATCAGCTCCGCACTCCGTTGACCGCGCTCCGCCTCCGCCTCGAGAACCTGCGGTACGCGGTGGACGCCGAGGATCTGTCGGCGGTGGAGGCGGCCCTCTCCGAGACCGGCCGCCTCACCCGGCTCGTCGACGGGTTGCTCGCCCTGGCCCGGGCCGAGGCTCAGCACGCCCCGGGGGAGGTGGTCGACCTCGCCACGATCGCGGCGGGCCGCACCGAGGTGTGGGAGCCGCTCGCCTCCGACGGGGGTGTCACGATCGCCACCGAGCTGCCGGCGGCCGCCCCGGCCCGGATGGTGCCCGGCGCCACCGAGCAGATCCTCGACAACCTGATCTCCAACGCTCTCGACGCCACCCCGGAGGGGAAGCGGATCACGATTGCGGTCGTCCCCGCCGGGGACCTGTGGGAGCTCCACGTGTCGGACGAGGGCCCCGGGATGAGTGACGAGCAGCGGGCCGGCGCCTTCGACCGGTTCGCCTCGGGGAAGGCGGGAAGGGGAACCGGGCTCGGTCTCAGCATCGTTCGCCAGCTCGCCCGTTCCGGCGGTGGGGACGCCCGCCTCCTGCCGTCCCCCAGCGGGGGCCTCGACGCCGTGGTGTCGCTCCCGGCGGCCACCGGCCCGGCACCGGCACCGGGAGACTGAGGGCGGGGCGGCACGACCCCGAACGCGGCGAGAACCCCTGCGGGGCAAGGGTTCTCGTGGAGTGGAGGTGACGGGATTTGAACCCGTGACCCCTTCGTTGCGAACGAAGTGCTCTGCCGAACTGAGCTACACCCCCGGGAGCAGGGAAGTGTAGCCCGTCAGTCCTGCTGTTCGAGCCGGGCCTGCAGCCGTTCCTGCACGATGGTGGTGGTGAGATCGGCCCGGCTCCGCTCGATCAGGGCACGAGCCACGTCGGTGGTGCGGCGCAGCCCGGCGGTCATCCCATCGGGGTAGTCGAGCGAGGTGAGCAGATCATGGATCGTCTCCATCGCGTGGAACGTCTGCTCGGCCTCCGCCAGCTGCCCGGTGCGGAGCTGGTCGAGGAGGCGACGGCGCAGCTCCCCGACCGCCTCCCCGAGGCCCTTCAGGTAAGGCACGGCGTGCAGACCGAGCGCATCCGGCAGCGGCAGCGGCTCGGCGGCGAGCAAGGCGGCGGTCAGCTCCGCCTCGGCGAACTCCTTCACCGCGTCGTAGAAGAACCCGGCGTAGTAGATGTCGAGATGGCCCTGCAGCGGTTCCTCGGCCTCGGCGATCAGGGTGCGGGCCTCGACCAGCAGCTCCTCGGCGGTGGCCGGATCGTTGCGGTGCAGGGCCCGGATGGCGTTGGCGGACTGGCGGATGATCTTGCGGCAGTTCTTCAGCGCCAGCTCGCGGGCCTCGTACTTGCCGTCGAGCTCCTCGCGCACGGCAGCTTCGAGTGCGTCGAGGTTGAGATGCGCCTCAGGCATCGTCCGGTCGCTCAGCCGGCGAACCGGCGGGTCAGCCGGCGACGACACGAACCGTGGGCTCCGGCTCGGGCACCGTCACCACTCGGTCGCGGTGCGCCCGCAGCGAGAGCACCCGGCCCATGCTGCTGTTCCGCTGCCCGGCGTTGAGGAGCAGGGACACGTACCCGCCGAGAGCGAGGTCGAACAGCAGCGTCGCGCCCAGCCAGACCATGCTGTCGCGCCAGATCGCCACGCCGAGGGTGGCGAGGGCGCCGAAGGCGAGGGAGTAGAGCACGCGGCGGCGCCGGTCCTGCACCTGGCGCCGCAACATCACGTCGCGGGCGCTGTTACCGGCGACGGAGGCCAGCAAGGCGGTGGAACGGGCGAAGCTCCGCGTGGAGTTGATGGGAGCCCGTTGACGGTTCTCGACAAACGAAGGCAGCAGGAATGCTGCCCAAATCCCCCCGATCAGCACAAAAGCGAGGATTTCCATCTGTTCCCTTACTCAGTTCGCAACTGAGAGTAGGCGTCCAGGTTCCGCGGTCAAAGGACCGCCTCGCCGTCCCTCACGAGTGATCTGCATTGTGGTCTGATTGCGCCGCTATCACCAACTCGACGCCGTGCATGAGCGCCGGACCGATCACTGCCAGCGACTCCTCGACGCCACGGACCGAACCCGGGAGGTTGATGATCAGCGTCCGGGACGCGATGCCGGCCACGCCGCGGGACAGCATGGCGAAGGGGTTCTCGGCGCAGGCGGCGGAGCGCATCGCCTCAGCGAGTCCCGGCGCCCGGCGCTGCACGACCAGGGTGGTGGCCTCCGGGGTGAGATCGCGGGGGGAGAATCCGGTGCCGCCGGTGGTGACGATCAGCGACACCTCGTCGATGAGCATGCGGAGGGCGTCCCGCACCGACTCGACCCCGTCCGGCACCACGCGCTGCTCGCTCACCTGGAAGCCGATCTCCTCCAGCGCCGCGACCGCCGCCGGTCCCGACTCGTCTTCGGCCTCACCGCGCGTCACCCGGTCGCTCACCGTGATCACCGCAGCTTTCATCTCCGCCACCTCCCCGAGCGTCCACCGCTCTTCTCGAGCAATCGCACCGGCCCGATCTCGGCACCCCGATCCAGGCCTTTCACCATGTCGTAGAGCGTGACCGCTCCCAACGCCGCCGCCGTCATCGCCTCCATCTCGACACCCGTCCTCGCCTGGGTACGCGCCGTCACCTCGACCCGGGCGCCGGTGTCGATCGGTTCGATCGCCACCTCGACGGCGTCGAGGGGAATCGGATGGCACAACGGCACCAGCGACGACGTCTGCTTCGCCCCCATGATGGCCGCAACCCGGGCCACCGCCACGGCATCTCCCTTGGGGAGGTCGCCGGCGAAGAGCCGGTCCCGCACCGCCGGGGTGAGAGTGATGACCGCCTCGGCGACCGCCACCCGCACCGTCGGCTCCTTGCCGCCGACGTCGACCATCCGGGCCCGGCCCTGCTCGTCGAGGTGGGTCAGGTCGTCATCCACCGAGTGCCTCCTCCCTGGTGCGGGTCTCGGGGCTTCCGAATAGCTCGAGGTCGACCGGGGCACCCGCCGCCAGCGCCGCCACGCCGACCGGGACCACCGCGAACGCGTCGGCGGCCGCCATGGCGGACTGGACGTTGGAGCCTTGGGCGCCGCTGAGCCGGGCGTGGAGGCGCCCGTCGCCGCCGTCGGCGGTGACCGCCACCCGCAGGAACACCGTCTTCTCGGGATCGGTGCGGACGTCGCCGTCGAGGATGCCGGGGACCCTGGGCCGGAAGAGGCGCGCCGCCCCCATCATCGCCAGCAGCGCCGGGCGCAGGAACTGCTCGAAGGACACCACCACCGACACCGGGTTCCCGGGAAGCCCGAAGAACGGGGTGCCCCCCAGGTTCCCGAAGGCGAACGGCTTGGCGGGCTGCATCGCCACCCGCCAGAAGTCCACCGTCCCGAGCAGGGCGAGCTCGCTCTTGACCAGGTCGTATTCCCCCATCGAGACCCCGCCGCTGGTGACCACGGCGTCGCTGTTGGCGGCGGCGTGGCCCAGCACCCGGTTGAGGACGGTGGCCTCGTCGGGGACGATGCCGTGGTCGATCACGACGGCCCCCAGCTCCTCGATGAGGCCCCGCAGCAGGAACCGGTTCGAGTCCCGGATCTTGCCGGGAGCGAGATCGGCCGTCTCGGCCGGCACCAGCTCATCGCCGGTGGAGAGGATGGCGACCCGGGGCCGCCGCCGCACCTGCGGCGTCGCGACGCCGAATGAGGCGCAGATGCCGAGACGGGCCGGGGTGAGCCGCACCCCGGCCGGGAAGACCTCGAACCCGGCGGTCACGTCCCCGCCGGCGGGACGCACCGCAGTCCCGGCGGGTATCGCCACCAGGATCCGGACCTCGCCGTCGCCCGGCTCGGTGTCCTCGACCTTCACCACCGCGTCGGCTCCGTCCGGGAGCGGGGCGCCCGTCATGATCTTGATGGCGGTTCCCCCCGTGACCGGTTGCGACGGCACCCGGCCGGCGGGCACGTCCTCCAGCACCGGGAGCGTCACCGGGGCGGCCGCCACGTCGGCGGCCCGTACCGCGTAGCCGTCCATCGCCGAGTTCGGGAACGGCGGGAGGTCGTGGGGCGCCACCAGCGGCACCGCCAGCGCCAAGCCGCGGGCTTCCCGCAGCGGCATCGCCACCACCGGCAGCGGCTTCATCGCGTCGAGCACGGCCCGCTGAGCGTCGGCCAGCGGCTTCATATTCCCTCCACCGTCTGCTCGCTTCCCCCGAGAAGCCGCCGGATGTTGGGGGCGTGGCGCCAGATCACGAGCAGAGCCGCCACCGCGGCCCACACCAGGGACCAGCCACGATGCCCGAAGAGGGCGAAGCCGGGGACGTAGGCGACCATCGCCACCAGCGAGGCCACTGAGGCGGTCTTGGTGACGGCGACGATCCCGACCCACACCAGCGCCGTCCCCAGCCCGAACCAGGGCTCGAGCCAGATGGCGGCGCCGATGGCGGCGGCGACGCCGCGGCCTCCCCGGAAGCGATGCCACAGCGGGAACACGTGACCGACCACCGCCGCCAACCCGCAGGCGAACCCGACCGCCTCGCCAACCCAGAAGTCGCCGACGGCGGCAGCGAGCATGCCTTTGACGACGTCGCCCACCATCACCGCCGCCCCGGCCTTCCTGCCGACCGAGCGCAGCACGTTGGAGGCGCCGGGGTTTCCGCTCCCCCGGGTGTAGATATCGATACCGGCAAGTCGGGGCACGATCACCCCGAAATCGATGCTTCCCAACAGATAGGCGGCGGCGAGAGCGACGAATGTTTCCAAGGGGTCCGAGTCTAGAAGCGGGACGGCCCGGCCCGGAACAGCGGGCAACAACGAAGGGTGACCAAGAAAGCAACCACGAGTGACGGTGTCCTCACTACACTCCGGCATGACGCATTGTCGGTTACCTGCTGGGGGCGGCCGGATGGGGATTCCTTACAACTGGACGGTCCAACCGATGCCGCGACGCGGGGAGTTCGACCTCCCCGGCGCGGGCGAGGCAGGTGCGCCGCCGACGCCGTCGTACGGATCGGGACTCGACCACGTCACCGCCCACAGTCCCCTCCCCGTGTTGCCGATCGCAAGTCCCCCACCATTCCCCCTGCTTGCGTGAAGCTCCCTCCCTCTTCGTGAGGGAGGGACACGGGGAGGGTCAAACCTCTTCTCTCGCCACCCGTGCTCCGGTACGGTCGGCGGCGTGTACTGGCTGCGCCGTCCCGCCGCCCTCCGCTGGGTCGCCATCGCCGTCTTGCTGGCCGGCGCCGCCTACCTCGATCTGCGCCCCGCCCCGACGACGCCACATCCCTTCGCCGCCGCCGCCATCGACGCCGGGACCCCGATCGAGGAAAGCGACGTGGCGTGGCGGGAGATACCCCGTGGCCTGCTGCCGATGCCGGAGCTGGCCGGCGCCGTCGCCGGCCACGACCTGCTGCCGGGTGATCCGCTGCTCCCTTCCTCGGTGACGGCGGTCGCGCCGCTCCCGGCCGACTGGTGGGCGGTGCCGCTGGCCCTCCCGGCCCGCGCCGTGCCCGGAAGCCCGCTACGGGCGGTGATGCACGGCGGCGGCGAGGTGGTCGACGGTGTCGTCGTGGCGGCACCCTCACCCGAGGACTACGAGGCGATCGGCCTTGCCGCCTTCCCCGCCGAGGCGGCCACTCGGGTGGCGGCGGCCGTCATGACCTCCGACGTGGTGGTCCTGCTCGCACCGTGACGCGGTGACTCCCCGGCGTGGGTAACCTTCCCCGCCATGCTCGAAGCCTCCTTCTGGGGTCTCATCCAAGGCCTCACCGAATTCCTCCCCATCTCCTCCAGCGGCCACCTGGTACTGGTCCCGGCGCTGCTGGGCACCGAACCCCCCGACCTGGCGACCTCGGCGATGCTGCACCTCGGCACCCTGCTGGCGGTGCTGGTCTACTTCCGGCGTGACCTGCTCGAGATGCTGCGCTTCAGTGAGCACGGCAAGCTGCTGATCCGGCTGCTGGTGATCGGCACGATCCCGGCCGCGGTCCTGGGCCTGGCGTTCCAGAGCTTCTTCGACCGCATCTCCGAGACGCCCCGCTACGTTGCGGTCGCCCTCATGGTGACCGGGGTGATGCTGCTCGCCACCCGGGTCATCGCCCTCCGGGCCCGCCGGGTCGAGGACTCGGGCAACGGGGACGCCGCCTTCATTGGGCTGGGCCAGGCGGTGGCGCTGGTGCCCGGCATCTCCCGCTCCGGCATCACCATCAGCGCCGGGCTGTTGCGGGGATTCGAGCGCGCCGAGGCCGCCCGCTACTCGTTCCTACTGGGCATCCCGGCCATCGCCGGAGCCGGCCTCTTCAAGGGGATCGAGCTGGCCGGCGAGCCCGGTGGCATCCCCGGGGCGGTGTACGTCGGGCTGCTCGTCGCCGCCGTCTCCGGGTACGCCGCCATCGCCCTCCTGCTCCGGCTCATCCGGCGGATCGGGCTGGTCCCGTTCGGCGTCTACTGCCTCGTCGTCGGCGCCATCGCCCTGGTGGTGTTGTAGGAGGAGCTTGCCTGGGGTGGCGGCGCAGGTACGCTGACGGCCATGCCCTCCCGAGCCCTGACCGCCCTCCGCCTCGGCCTCGCTGCCGCCGTCCTGTTGGCGATCGGAGCCTGCTCCGGCGCATCGTCCTCCGGTCCGGAGACCGCACCCCCGCCAACGTCGACCACCGCGCCGGCGACGACCACCACGAGCAGCACCACGACGACGACCACCACCACGACGACGACGACGACGACGCTGCCGCCGATCGTGCTGGGATTCGCCGGTGACACCTCTTTCACGAACGGCCTCGACGAGCGCGACCCGCTCGGCGACGCCCAGGCGCTGCTGTCGGCGCCCGACCTAATGCTGGTCAACCTGGAGACCACCGTGGCGGAATCGGGCGTGGGGAAGGCCGCCCCGAAACGGTTCACGTTCAAGTCCCCACCCCATTCGGTGGAGTTGCTCACCGACGCCGGCATCGACGGGGTCCAGCTCGCCAACAACCACACCCTCGACTTCGGGACGCCGGCGATCCTGCGGACGCTGGAGCTGCTCGACGAGGACGCCATGCCCCATGCCGGGGCCGGCACCGACCCCGAGGCCGCCTACGCTCCCCACTTCTTCGACGTCGACGGGTGGCGGATCGGCGTGGTGGCCTTCTCCCGGGTGCCGTGCGACTGGGCGGGCTCGGGCACCAACACCCGGCCCGAGGTGGCGTGGACCTGCGAGCCGTTCGTGCCCGACACCATGGCGGCGGTGGCGGAGGCGGCGGCCGACTCCGATCTGACGGTCGTCATGGTCCACTGGGGCATCGAGGGCGACCACTGCCCCCAGCCGTACCAGCGGGCACTGGCACAGGCCTGGGCCCGGTCCGGAGCCGACCTCATCATCGGCGGGCACCCCCATGTGCTCCAGGGCGTCGAACAGGTGGACGGGGCGTGGCTGGTGAACTCCACCGGAAACTTCGCCTTCCCGTCGGCGCGCTCGGGGAGCGCCATCACCGCCCTCTTCGAGTTCACGGTGACCACGGACGGGATCTCGCTTCGAGCCCACCCGATCCGGATCGAGTCGGGGCGGCCCCGCCCCGCCACCGGCGGCGAGGCCGCCGACATCCTGGCCGACCTGGGCTCGTGGTCGTTCGGCTGGACCTTCGACGAGGACGGCAACGCGGTGCCCTCCGACGAGGCCGGAGTGTGCCGCTAGGGCAGGTGGGTTCCGGCGCAGGCCCCACGATGGTATCCTTTACTCGCGATGGCGAAAGTAAAGCGACGGCGCTTCGGGCACAGCACGATCAGCAGCAAGCATCAGGTGACGATCCCGATGGCGGCTATCCGCGACGCCGGGTTGCGGACGGGTGACCGGTTGGCGATCCGGTCGACGGGACCGGGGCGGATCGAGTTCGAGCGTGTTGAGGACCCCGTCGGCGAACTCGCCGGCGTCCTCACCGGACGTCTCGATCGCAAGGAGATCGAGGGACTGCGGGACGAATGGGATTGACCCTCCTCGACACCGGGGTGATGGTCGGATTCCTCGACGGCTCGGATCCGTTCCACGGTCCCTCGGTGACGGCCATCGGAGAGGGGAGACGGGCCGGAACCCTCGCCATGTCGGCGATCTCCTACGCGGAGACCCAGGTCGGCGTGATTCGTGCCGGCGCCGACCCCGGCATCCTCGACACGCTCCTGGAGCGTTTCCCCATCGCGCTCCTCCCGATCGACCGGGCGGTGGCGAGGCGCGCGGCCGAGATGCGGGCGATCGCCATGGCTGACCGCAGGCGCCGCCAATGGCGAATGCCGGACGCGCTCGTCGTCGCCACCGGGATCGTTGCCGACGCCACCACCATCGTGACCACCGACGCCCGCTGGCCCGAGCTGAGCGGCGCTGCCGCCCCCATCGTCGAGGTGCTGGAGGCCGCGACCTGAGCCGTAGGTTGTGAATGCGGGGACCCGCCCGGCATACTCACGGGGCCGGCCGGGTTGACGGCCGTGACGGAACAACCCCGAGGAGCCCGATGGCCCTGTTCAGCAAGAAGCCGCGAGCGGTCAAGCTCCAGCAGCTCGACGAGCTCGAGCCGCTGCTGAAGTCGGGGCGGCCGGTGCTGCTCGATCTCTACCAGGTCGGGTGCAGCGCCTGCCAGGTGATGGACGGGATCGTGAACGAGCTCGCCCGGGAATACGGAGAGTCCGCCCACATCGTCAAGGTGGACCTGGGGCGAGTGCCGGGGGCGATCCAAGTCTTCAGGGTCCAGTCCACCCCCACGTTCGTCCTGCTCGGGCCGGCACCGGTGAAGAAGCCCAAGAAGCGGTCCGGCGGGCAGGTCCCCGAGGCGACCGGGCGGCGGATCACCTCCCGCTGGCGCACCTCCGGCCTGGTCCGCAAGAACCAGTTGCAGCGCGTGCTCGAATCCAACGGCGCCGTCCGCGCCGAATCCTGAGGATCGGCCGCCGCGGTCAGTAGTCGTAGAAGCCGCGGCCGGTCTTGCGGCCGAGCAGGCCGGCCTCGACCATGCGGCGCAGCAGCGGCGGCGGGGCGTAGCGGGGCTCCCGGTACTCCTCGAACAGCGACTCGGCCACCGCCAGCAGCGTGTCGTTGCCGATGAGGTCGCACAGCGCCAGCGGGCCCATCGGGTGGCTCGCCCCGTTCACCATGGCGGCGTCGATGTCGTCCCGCCCGGCGAAGCCCGCCTCGTACATGCGGATCGCCTCGAACAGATACGGGCACAGCAACAGGTTGACGATGAACCCGGCCCGATCCCGGGCGTGCACCACCACCTTGCCAAGCGTCTCGACGGCGAACGCCGCGGCCCGGTCCACCGTCTCCTCGGCGGTGACGATGCTGCGCACGATCTCGACCAGCGGCATCACCGGGGCCGGATTGAAGAAGTGCATCCCGACCACCGACCCGGGACGTGACGTCGCCCCGGCGAGGCGCACGATCGGGATCGACGACGTGTTGGAGGCGAGGACGGCTGCGGGGTCGGCCACGACCGCATCGAGGCGCCTGAACACCTCCCGCTTCTGCGCCTCGTCCTCCACCACCGCCTCGACGACGAGCTGCCGGTCGGCCATCGCCGCCAGGTCCGTCCCGAACCGGATCCGACCCAAGCCGACGTCGCGCTCCTCCGCCGTCAGCTTGCCCCGCTCCACCGCCCGCCCCAGCGACGCCTCCACCCGGGCCCGGGCCGCGGTCGCCAACGCCTCGTCGATCTCGTGGACGACGACGTCGACGCCGCCGCGAGCGCACACCTCGGCGATCCCGGCGCCCATCTGCCCGCCGCCGACGACCCCCACCCGGTCGATCGCCTCGCTCACACGTGCCCCGGCGGGTTCTTTATCTGGGCGAAGGCCTGACGCCGGTTCTCGACGATCTCGTAGGCGATCTGCTCCAGGCTGTCCATCAGCCACAGGTAGGCGGCCTCTCCCGGCCGGTAGTCGGCCTCGGCCATGCTCTGGATCCGGCCCTGCTCCTGCAGCTCTTTGACCTGCTTGTGGTTGCTGCGCGGCTCGAGGGTGTACACGCCGAGGGTCTTGCCCCCGTGCTGGTTCAGGATCGAGAAGACGGGCACGTCGCTGGGCCCGTCGGCGATGTAGATCATGTTGCGCAGCGGCACCCGGCGCTGCGCTTCCGACATCTGGGCGTTGACGTCGACCGACGGGTTCTTGTTGACGCCCTTGTTGATCTCGAAGATCGCCCTGGTCTTGGAGGTGTGGCCGATCGCCTCGGCGAGGTACTTGATCGGGGCATCGCCTTCCGGCACCGGGAGCCGGTCGAGGTAGCCGGGCGGCGCCGGATGCGAGATGTAGCTGTTGGCCCAGATCCCGTCGACGTGGGGAGCCACCGGGGAGCCCTCGACCATGGGCCGGATCCCGGTGGAGACGACGTAGTGCTCCACCGTGATGCCCTCGTGGGCGAATTCGGAGACCTCCCGCACGTGCTCCCGGGTCGCTTCGAAGAGCTCGGGGATACCGGGGCACGGCTTGAGGCGGGCGCCCAGCTCCCGCAGCTTGGCGTTGGTGAGGTCGGCGAAGATCCCCGCCTCGACGTAGGTGAGGATGTGGATGAGGTAGGCCATGTCACGGCCCATCACCTCACCCTGGCTCCGGTGGTAATCGACGAGGCCCTCGACCTCCTGCCAGAACCCCGCCTCGTCGACCCCGTACTCGTCGAAGATCGGCCCCTGCATGTTGTCGGGGATCAGGGTGCGGTCGAAATCCCACAGGAAGGCGATGACCGTCTGGGTATGCAAGGGAACGGGCATACCGGAAAGCCTAGGACCTCGCGCCGCGGCACACCGCCTAGGGAGTCTCGCTGCGCCCGAACCGGACCGTATCGGCGTCGAGCCACCACGGTTGCAGCAGGCATGGGGATCCCCGCAGCGCCCCGTGGGCCTCGCCGAGCCGCTCCAGCGGCACCAGGGCGACGACCTGCCATCCCCGCTCCGCCAGCGCCCACACCGCCGGCGCCAGCAGGTCGCAGTCGGGCTCGGCGTCGACAACGATCTCGACGATTCGTTGCGCCCCGGCAACGGTGCACGGGATCTCGGAGACCTCGGCGGAGAGACGCCGATCGCACACCTCGCCGAGGAGCGTCGTGATCGCCCGATCCTGACGGCCGGCGTAGGCCGCCATCACTCCCTCGACGACGCGGTCCACGGTGTGCAACACGGTCTGGATGGCCATGGCCATGGCGGTACCCCTTACTCCACGAGTTACAGCCGTGTAGTTTACCAGCCGAACGTCACCGTCTGCGGGAGAAGCCGCCCGGCGTCCCGGGGATCGGGTGCCGTCTGAGTAGGCTCGCTGCCATGAGGGCTTCGGCGATCAACGAACACGCGCTCGACGGCCTCTCCACCGCCGAGGTGCGGGAACGGATGGCCCGCGGCGAGGTCAACCAGGTGCAGGAAGGACCGAGCCGCACCACCGCCGAGATTGTCCGCTCCAACGTCGTCACCCGGTTCAACATCCTGCTGGGCGTGCTGCTGGTCGTGATCCTCGCCATCGTGCACGAGCCGAAGGATGCCCTGTTCGGGATCGTGCTCGTCACCAATGCCGCCATCGGCATCATCCAGGAACTGCGGGCCAAGTCGACCCTCGACCGCCTCGCCCTGCTCACCGCCCCCACCAGCCGGGTGGTACGCGACGGCGAGATCGTCGACGTCCCCGTCAACCGGATCGTGCGGGACGACGTCGTCGTCGTCGCCGCCGGCGATCAGCTCGTCGTCGACGGACCGGTGCTGGCGGCGCGCAGCCTCGAGATCGACGAGTCGCTACTGACCGGGGAATCCGACCCGGTGGTCAAGACACCCGGCGACGTGTGCCTCTCCGGTTCCTTCGCCGCCGCCGGTTCCGGCTACTACCGGGCCGAGCACGTCGGCGCCGAGGCCTACGCGGCACGGCTGGCGCGGGAGGCGAAGCGCTTCACCCTGGTGCGCTCCGAGCTGCGCGACGGCGTCGACCTCATCATCCGCGGGGTGAGCTGGGCAGTCGGGCCCATGATCGCCCTCCTGGTATGGAGCTCGCACCGGGCCGAGGTCGGCTACCTGGAGGCGCTGCGATCGGCCGTCTCCGGAGCGGTCGGGATGATCCCCCAGGGCCTGGTGCTGCTCACCTCGATCGCCTTCGCGGTCGGCGTCGTCCGCCTCGGGAGACGCAACGTGCTCGTCCAGGAGCTGCCCGCCATCGAGGGCCTCGCCCGGGTCGACACGGTGTGTTTCGACAAGACCGGCACCCTCACCGAAGGCAAGCTGGTCGTCCAGGATGTTGACCAGCTCGGCGACATCGACCCCGCCCCCGCCCTGGCGGCGCTGGCGGCCGCCGAATCCGACCCCAACGCCACCTTGCTGGCGATCCGCACCCGCTTCCCCGACCCGCCGGGATGGGAACCCGACGCCGCGGTGCCGTTCTCGTCGGCCCGCAAGTGGAGCGCGGCCTCGTTCCCGGACTCCGGCACCTGGGTGCTGGGCGCCCCCGAGATCCTGGCCCCCTCGGACCCGGCCGTCTCCTCCGGCTCCGGGGAGCACGCCGCCCGGGGTCGCCGCGTCCTGCTGCTCGCCTGGACCGACTACCGGATCGAAGGCGACCGCCTCCCCCGCCGCCTCCACCCGGTGGCGCTGGTGGTGCTGGGCGACAAGATCCGCAAGGACGCCTCCGACACCCTCCGCTACTTCGCCCGTCAGGGGGTGCAGGCCAAGATCATCTCCGGCGATCATCCCAACACCGTGGCCGCCATCGCCCGTGAGGTGGGGGTGCCCGGCTCCGCCGAGGTGGTCGATGCCCGCGACCTGCCGAGCGAGCCGAAGGCCTTCGCCGCGGTGGTAGAACGGGCCACCGTCTTCGGGCGGGTCACCCCGCACCAGAAGCGGGCCATGGTGGAGGCACTGCAGTCACGGGGGCACGTCGTGGCGATGACCGGCGACGGCGTCAACGATGTGCTCGCCCTCAAGGACAGCGACATCGGGATCGCCATGGGATCGGGCAGCGCCGCCACCCGCTCGGTGGCCCAGCTCGTCCTCATCGACGGCCAGTTCGAAACCCTGCCCGGCGTCGTCGCGGAGGGGCGGCGGGTCATCTCCAACATCGAACGGGTGGCGAACCTGTTCGTCACCAAGACCATCTACGCCATTTTCATCGCCCTCGCCGTCGGACTCGCCGGCCGCCCCTTCCCGTTCCTCCCCCGCCACCTCACCCTGGTCGGGTCGGTGACGATCGGCATCCCCGCCTTCTTCCTCGCCCTCGCCCCCTCCGTCGAGCGGGCCAAACCCGGCTTCGTGATGCGGGTGCTCCGCTTCGCCCTCCCCACCGGCGTCGCCGCCGGCCTGGCCAGTTTCGGCGCCTACGAGCTTGCCATCTCCGAAGGGGTCGAACTCAACCAGGCGCGCACCGTGGCGACCCTGGTGCTCGCCTCGATCGGCCTGTTCGCCCTCGGTGTCGTCGCCCGGCCGCTCGTCCCATGGAAGCGGGTGCTGATCGGCTCGATGGCGGGGTTCGTCGTGCTGCTGTTCCTCACCGACGCCTCCCAGAACTTCTTCGAGCTGCACCTACCGCGCCCGGTGGTGCTGTTGGCGGGGGTGGGCATCATCGCCATCACCGGGACCGCCATGATCGGGACCCTGATCGCGGTGGGCTGGATCAAGCGGGTCCCCGAGTACCTGCGGGAGCATCCCGAGGCGCCGCAACGTACGATCCGGATCGCGCGGTACCGGATCCGGTCGCTCTTCGGGATGCGCCGCCCCGGCGAAACCGAGGCCGTTCCCCCCTGGGCGGAGCCTCCTGAGCCCGCTCCCGACGAGGCCGGGGACGACGGCTCCCCCTCCGAGAGCGAGCCCGGGGAGCCCGAGGACGACGACGAGCCCACCGTGTTGCAGAACATCGACTGGTTCGACCCCGACGCGGAGAGCGAGTAGCGGCCGCTCAGGCCTCGGACACGCTCAGACGGTAGTCATCGAGGTCGTCGTCCCATTCCAGCTCGACGAAGCCGCGGGCCGCGGCGGCTCGGGCGAACTGGAGGAAGCCACTGAACCCGTGGCGGCGTTCGCTGAAGTTGCGCTGGCGCTTCTGCATCCGGTTCTTGAGGCCCGACAGCACCGGCACGGTGCCGGCGCGCTGCAGCTCGGCGACGACGTCGTGCAACAGGGCGAACCCGGCTGCCTCGTTGCCCGCCTCGGGGAAGTCCACCGTGGGATCCCCTTGGGCGTCGGAGTCCTCCAGGGCGAAGACGTTGCGCTCCGCCAGGTGCCGCAACAGCTCACCGAAGGCCCGGAAGCCGTGGTCGGCCTCGTTGAAGGTGGGGTCCTTGCGCAACAGCGCCCGCTTCAGCGACGAGGAACGCACCCCGCCGCCCGTGCTGCGTTGCAGCCCGGCCAGCGTCTGGGCGAGCGACACCGCGAGCTGGTCGAGATCCTGCGGCGCCGGAGCCGGCGGGGTGTCCTCCGCCTCGGGTTCCTTCCGCCGTTTGGCGGTGGCGCGGTTCGGCAGCTCGACCCCGTCGAGTCGCTCGTAGAACAGGAACTCGTCGCAGGCGGGAGGGAGCAGCGCCGAGGTGGAGGCCTTGAGCCCGACGCCGATGACCCGCTTGTTGAGCTCGCGCAGCTTGTGCACCAGCGGTGTGAAATCGGAGTCGCCGGTGCAGATGACGAACGTGGTCACGTAGTCGCGTTCGAGAGCGAGCTCGATGGCGTCGACGGCCATCTTGATGTCGGCGGCGTTCTTGCGAACGGCGCCCATCCGCTGCGGGATCTCGATCATCTCGACGTGGTTGCGGGCGAGCATGCGGCGATCCGGCTCGAACGAGTTCCAGTCGGCGTACGCCCGCCGGAACACGACCCGGCCCCGTTCGGCCAGGGCGTCGGCGACCGGTTTGAAGTCGAATTGCATTCCGCCGAGATCTTCCCGGGCGCCGATGGCCAGGTTCTCGTAGTCGATGAAAAGGCCGATACGTTCTTCTTCGATTGCCATGGGACCAGGCTAGCGGTCGAGGCGCCACGCCCGGATTACCCGGCCACCGTCTCCGGCGCATAGGGTTGGCGACAGCACCACATCGGGCAGGAGCGACCCGGGCCTGCTTGACTCTCCGGCCCGGGCTCCGGCTCCCCCCACCCGCGACCGAGGAGCAGCATCGTGAAATACTCCGACCCCACCACCCAGCTCGTCGTCGAGGTGTCGGTGCGCGATATGCAGGTGTCGCTCGACTTCTACCGCGGCCTCGGCTTCGAGGTGCTGCGCGACAGCGACGAGTTCTCCGTGCTCGCCTGGGAGGGCCACCAGCTCTTTCTGGTGCACCGCCCCGACTTCGAGCCGCCCGAGGCCGAGCACGCCAACCTGCGGGTGCTCGTGCCCGACGTCGACCACCACTGGGAGGCGGCCCAGGAGCGGAAACTGCGGATCGTCACCCCCATCGGCGACCACGACTACGGGCTGCGCGACTTCACCGTCGCCGACCCCGACGGGTTCGGGGTGCGATTCGGCACCTGGCTCCACGACCTCTGAGCCTCCAAAGCGACGCCCGAATCAACCCATGGCGCGGTGCAGGAACGCCGCCATCTGACCCCGGCTCACGTAGGCGTCGGGACAGAACATGGTGTTGTCGGGCGGGTTGCCCACCGAAGAGCGCATAGCTGGCGGCGTCGGAGGCAGTGACCTTACCGTCGAACACCCAACCGCTCCCCAGAGGCCAAGGTCACAGAAGATCCCGAGAACGCCGTGGTTCGCACATCTCGGCGCCGCGGCATGCCCGGTGATCCCGAGGAAGCCGCCACCCCACTACCCTCCGGTCAGACGGCAGGATCCATCTTGCGCGGCTCCGACCCGCCCCCGTAGCTGAGAACGCGCTCCACCAAGCGTCGTCCGGAGGCCGCCCAGCCGAAGCCTACGAACGCGCCTGGATCGCCGATCGCCTCGCTGAACCGCCGGGGTTCGCGTGTGCCCCGAAGCGCGAAGGGCGTGGGCGGTCGCTGACCTCCTCACGATCGATTCGGGCTTTGTCGGTGGGCTCAACGACTCTCACCACGACTCCAGGTCTAGAGTTATCGCTTTCAGGTTGGATGCTCGTGGTTCGGGGGTTCGGTGGATACCGATTCGGAAATGGCGTTGCGTGGAGAGATACTCTCTCTGACCCGCCGGTTCGCCGAACTTGCCACGGCAACACGCCCATTCCGGGCCGGGTTTGATCCGGTACCCGTTTCCGGGAAGGTCCTCGGTCCGTCCGACTTCGAGGCGCTGGTCGACGCAAGCCTCGACGGCTGGTTCACCGCGGGCAGATTCACCGAGGTCTTCGAGCGTGATCTGGCCACATTTGTGGGATCTCGATTCGCACTGATGGTGAATTCGGGATCGTCGGCAAATCTCCTCGCTCTGACAGCGCTGATGAGTCCCAAACTCGGAGATCGCCGACTGAAGCCCGGAGATGAAGTCATCACGGTCGCCGCCGGATTCCCGACGACGGTCAACCCTATTGTCCAGAACGATCTCGTTCCCGTATTCGTCGACATCGAACTAGGCACCTATGGCCCATTACCCGACGCCCTTGAAGCTGCGATCGGACCCCTCACGAAGGCCGTCATGATCGCCCACACTCTCGGCAACCCTTTTGATGCTTCTGCCGTACGCGAACTGTGTGACCGACATGGATTGTGGATGGTTGAGGACACCTGCGATGCGTTGGGGGCAACCTTCGATGGCCGGAACGTGGGAACTTTCGGCGACACTGCGACGCTCAGCTTCTACCCGGCACACCACATCACAACCGGCGAGGGCGGCGCTGTAATGACGAATCGGCCCGCTCTGCGGAGAATCCTCGAGTCGTACCGTGACTGGGGTCGCGATTGCTACTGCCCTCCCGGTCATGACAATACCTGCAAGAAGCGGTTCGAGTGGCAGTTGGGTGATCTGCCTTTCGGCTACGACCACAAGTACATCTACAGCCATATCGGCTACAACCTCAAAGCAACGGATATGCAGGCTGCCATCGGCTCCAGCCAGTTGAAACGCATCGACGAATTCGTCGCAAAGCGTCGTGAGAATTTTTCGATACTCGACGGGTTCCTCTCCGGAACCGACGAACTGATTCTTCCAACAGCAACACCGGGGTCGGAGCCCAGTTGGTTCGGCTATCCGATCACGCTTCACCCAGAGTTTCCGATTCAGAGGGTTGACCTTCTTCGATTCCTCGATCACCGAAAGATCGGAACGCGCCTGCTCTTCGGCGGCAACCTCTTGCGCCAGCCTGCTTACCAGGGCCTGCCATCTCGGGTCGTGGGCGATCTCAGCAACTCCGATGTTGTCACAGCAAGAACCTTCTGGATTGGCGTATATCCGGGCCTGTCGCATGAGATGCTTGAGTTCGCGGCGTCATCGATCAAGGAGTTTCTGACCGATCCCGGAGCGGCCTCGGAACGGCCTGTTCTCGGATTGTGAACTCGATACACAGAACGCTGCGTCAGGCGTGAGCAGTTCATGATGACTGACGGTTCGAAAGTGGATAGCTGGGGAGAAAGGGGCATATGAGAACGATCATTCTTGCGGGTGGGCTTGGTACCAGACTCAGCGAAGAGACGGGCACTCGGCCGAAGCCGATGGTCACCATCGGTGGGAAGCCGATGCTGTGGCATATCATGAGCATCTACGCGGCACACGGACACCGAGACTTCGTTCTGGCTCTTGGGTACAGGGCCGAGATCGTCAAGGAGTACCTCCTGAATCTGAGGTACTTCGATTCCGATTTCACGGTAAGCACGTCATCACACGATGTGACGTTGATCGGAGATCGGCGAACCAACGATTGGAACGTCACTGCGGCGAACACGGGGGGTGAGACTCAGACCGGTGGCCGGATCCTCCGAGCCGCCGCCACGTTCGATGACGACGTCTTCATGGTCACCTATGGCGATGGTGTCGCGAATGTCGACATCGGTGCTCTCGTCGAGTTCCACAGAGCGCACGGTCGTCTGGCAACGGTCACCGCAGTCCACCCGCCTGCACGATTCGGACGTCTCGAACTCGACGGCGACTCTGTCGTGCGCTTTGGGGAAAAGCCACAAGCCGAAGGGGGCTGGATCAATGGCGGATTCTTTGTTCTGAACCGATCGGCACTCGACTACATCGATGGTGACGAGTCCGTATGGGAACGAGGCCCTCTCGAACGTCTCGCCGCCGATGGCGAACTGCACGCATTCTTTCACTCGGGATTCTGGCAGCCAATGGACACCCTCCGCGAACGAATGATCCTCGAAGATCTCTGGCGCACCGGCGCAGCGCCATGGAAGGTCTGGTAGCAGTGACCGCTATCGCAGTTGTTGGTGCGACTGGATACATCGGGCGTTCCGTTTGCTCGACTGCGAGAGACAGCGGCTGGAGTGTGGTCACCTGCAATCGATCCGGAGTAGTGAATGCGTGGCCCGAACTCTCTCGAGGATCGATCGACGCGGTTGTGAACTGTGCCGGCGCCGGAATGAACTCCCAAGAGAAGTTGTCGAGCGTTGACTTGCTGGATGCGAATCTCGTCGTACCGCTCGCCGCTGCGAACTTGGCCCTGCGGATGGGCAGTCGGCTCGTACAGATCGGAACCGCCGCCCAGCAGTCCGAGCGGCTTATCGCCGACTCGCCGTACGTTCGATCAAAGCACCTCGCTTCCGGTGCTCTTCGTCTCATCGCTGAGGCCGACGGGCTTGGCGTGTACGAGTTGAAGCCTCATATCGTCTACGGAGGAGTGGATTCTCCCGGTGTCGTGAATGCAATGGTCAGATCGATCGTTGCGGGGATTCCCTTCCCTCTACGAACTCCGAACGTGACGCGAGATTTCATTCACCGAGACGATGTCGCCAGAGCTGTGGTCGCGGCCATCGAGGCCCGAGCGCCGGCGTGGGCGTCGCTTGAGATCGGTACCGGCGTGGGCTACAAGTTGAGCGACGTGGCGACCATGATCGGGAAACTCGCCGGTGCGTCCGAAGCATGGAGCTTGGACCCTGGGCCCGGCCGACCGTGGGTCGAGGACCTGGTAGCAGACCCGCGCCCCGCAATGACAAGTCTGGGATTCTCTGCCGAGATTCCGCTCCGACAAGGATTGGCAGGTATGGTTGGCGATGCAGCGGGGGAACCAATCTCATGAAGTGGATCGTCACCGGAGGATGTGGATTCATCGGCACCAACGTCGTCGAGAGCCTCGTTCGCGACGGACTCGAGCCGGTGGTTCTGGACAACATCTCGAGACCTCGCGTCCACCGAAATCTCACGTTCCTCCGAGACGAACTTGGGGTGGAAGTCACCATCGGGGACGTGCGAGACCTGGGATCTGTTGATCGCTTCTTTTCCGCACATGCGGACGCGGCCGTTGTGGTGCATCTCGCCGGACAAGTGTCCTTCATGTCCAGCCTGAGAGACCCAAGGTCCGATTTCGAGACGAACGCACTCGGTACGTTCAACGTAGTGGAGGCCGTCGCGAATCACTGTCCCGAAGCCACGCTCCTGTTCAGTTCCACCAACAAGGTCTACGGCACCCTCTCCGATCTCCGCATCAACGAACGCGAAACACGCTACGAGTTGACGGACTACCCCAACGGCGTACCGCCGGACCTTCCGCTCCGGCCCTCTGGGGGATACGCCGTTAGCAAGACGGTCGCCGATCAGCTTGTTCTCGACTGGTCCCGACATCACGATCTCCGGGGTGTGGTCTTCCGGCAAAGCAGTGTTTACGGTGGGCGCCAATTCGCAACCGAAGACCAGGGGTGGGCGACGTTCTTCGCCGAGCGATTCGTCCGCGACGAGCCGTTCAGAATCAGCGGAAACGGAAAACAGGTACGAGACCTCTTGCACGTTGAAGATCTCTATCGAGCGTTCGTCATCGTCGCCGAGCAATCCGAATCTACTTCTGGCAAGAGTTTCAACATCGGCGGCGGCCCGGCGAACAGCCTCTCGCTCCTTGAGATCTTCGATGCACTCGAAGATCGGACCGGCAATCGTCCTCCATACGATGCCGGTCCGCCCCGTCCGGCCGACCAGAAGGTCTTCATCGCCGACATCTCCGAACTCGACGGCTTGGGATGGCGCCCAGTCATTGGGATCGAATCAGGGCTCGACGGTCTCGTCGGCTGGGCCGCCGAGATCACCCGTGAGGCGCCATGAGTCCCGACCTCATCTCCGTGGTGATTCCGACCTATGAGCGGGCGGACACACTCGACCGAGCGCTGCGATCGCTTGCTGATGCCCAACCATCCCGGCCATTCGAGGTAGTCGTTGTCGACAACGCGAGCACCGACGGAACGAAGGATGTCGTTGCCGCCGCGGCCGAGCGCATCACCAATCTTCGGTTCTATCGCTGGGCTAAGAATCTGGGACCAATCGAGAACTGGAAACGCGGCATCGAGCGCGCCCGAGGGCACTGGCTCAAGATCCTCTGGTCGGACGACTGGGTCGAACCCGGAGCGATCGACCGACTGGTCTCGGTAGCTGAAGCCACGGGGTCGTCCACCGTTACGTGTGGGGCGAGCCTTCATCATCAAGATCGCAGCACCGAGTGGTACACAACGCCGGTATCAGAGTTGACGCCGGAGACTGTTATCGATGGACTCCTCCGGCTCCCCGCCACGCTGCCGGCGTCTCCTTCAGCGGCTCTCGTCCGCAGGGAAACGGCACTGGACGGACTCAAATCGGTCATACTCCCGCCCGGCTGTTTCAATTCGGCCATCGGACCCGACGTTGTTCTCACCTACTGGGACGTCTTCAACGGGGCCAAGGGCGTTCATATCGACGAACCTTTGGTCAACTTCGGGATGCCCGAAGACTCGATCACGATCTCTTCTCGTCGAGGCAAACTCCTCGGCTGCTACGCGTCAAGCATGTGGGCTCTGCTGCAGTCAACGGAACCCCAGATCTCCAAGAAGACGATGCGGCGCCTGCGCAATCGAGGCGCAACTGCCGCTCTGCTGAGAGCGGAGCACGATGTTGTCCCCGACTCCCGACGATTCTCGATATCGGCCGCCGCCGCCGATATCGGTGGAGTCGCACGGTACAAGTTATTCACGAAACGAAAGGGCACGTGATGACGGTATCCGGGTTGGCGGGACGCAACATCCTCGTCACCGGCCACACGGGATTCAAAGGCTCGTGGTTGTCTCTGTGGCTTGACGCGATGGGTGCCAATGTGCACGGAATCGCGCTCGATCCGATCCCAGGGGCGCTGTTCGAGCGGGCCGATGTCGCCTCTGTCCTCGCATCCGACCGACGCGTCGACATTCGCGATCTGTCAGAACTCCGATCCAATATCACCGAGATATCGCCCGATGCCGTCGTGCACCTTGCAGCTCAACCCCTGGTTCGCGATTCGTATCTCCACCCGGTCGACACCTTCTCCACGAACGTCATGGGAACGGTCAACACGCTCATCGCATCGATGGATACTCCTTCCGTCGAAGCTGCGCTGATCATCACAACCGACAAGGTGTACCGCAATGTCGAACAGACAACTCCATATAGCGAAGACGATCCCCTGGGAGGGGAAGACCCCTACAGCGCCAGCAAAGCATGCGCCGAGTTGGCCACCCACGCGCTTGAGCAATCGAGAACACGACCCGGTATGCGGATCACGACGGTGCGATCGGGGAACGTCCTTGGAGGCGGGGACATCGCGAACGATCGGCTCCTCCCTGACCTGATACGGAGCTTCTCCAAAGGCCAACCAGCGGTCCTGCGGTACCCGGACGCCGTGAGACCCTGGCAGCATGTGCTCGATCCTCTCCACGGCTATATTCGCATCGTCGAGCGCCAACTGTCGGGACATGCAGTTCCACCGCTCAACCTTGGATCCGACCCGGATGACAGCATGACGGTCCGACAGGTTGCTGATGCCGCAGCGATCGCGTGGGGAGGGAGCGCAACGGTCATTGTTGATCCAGCGACGGACCATCCACACGAGGCGGGGCTTCTCCTCCTCAATTCGGCTCGAGCACACGCGGAGATCGGATGGAAGCCTCTGCTTTCTGGCCGCGATGCGGTCAACTGGACCGTTGCATGGCACCGCGACGTCGATGACGGATTGTCACCCCTCGGGGCCATGAAAAGAGATCTCGACATGTTCGAACGTTTGAGGAGTTCCCAGCCGTGACTCATGGGAATGCCGGATTGCCCGGAGGACACGATTGGCGATGCCTGATCGTCATGCCCGCGTACAACGAAGAGGAGTCGCTTCCTGGGCTCATCGCAGAACTCAGGGAAGTCTCCCGGGAGATCCCAATCCTCGTCGTCGATGATCACTCCGATGATCGAACCGCACTAGTCGCCCGGCGCAGCGGTGCATCGGTGCTTGAGATGCCGTTCAATCTCGGCGTAGGCGGCGCCATGCGCGCTGGTTTCAAATACGCGTCTGAGCACGGTTTCGACGTCGTCATCCAACTCGACGCGGATGGACAGCATCCACCAAGTCACTTGCCCGATCTCTTGGCTGGACTGGACGGTTCCGACGTTGTGATTGGTGCGCGATTCGCCGGTGTCGGTTCCTACAGCGCCCGCGGCCCTCGGAAGTGGGCCATGACCGTACTCGCCCGAGTGCTGAGTCATCTCCTCGGCGTTCGGCTGACCGACGTCACGTCCGGGTTCAGGGCGAGTGGTCCAAGGGCCGTCCGGTTCTTCGCCCGCGAATATCCTCAGGAGTATCTCGGCGACACGATCGAGTCGCTTGTCATGGCGGGGCGTGCTGGATTGAAGATCACACAGGTACCTGTCGAGATGCGTCCACGGGAATTCGGTCAGCCATCGCAGTCACCCTTCCGCTCTGGCGTCAACCTGCTTCGAGCCTCAGTTGCGCTCCTCTTCATCTTGATGCGTCGACCGCCGGAAGCCGTGCCGAACGAGATTGAGGAGCGGTGATCTCATTTCTGAGCAGATAGTGCCCGCGCTTCTTGGCCTCATACTCCTCGGCATCGTCTTCGAACTCGTTCGCCGGAGACGCATGAGGGAGAGACACGCAGTGTTCTGGATGCTGCTCGGGATCTCTCTTGTCCTCGTCGGTTTCCTACCGGTCGCGACCGAGCGGATCAGTTCTGCATTGGGATTCGAACTCCCGTCGAACCTCATCTTCTTCATCTCGATCGTCGTCCTGTTCGCACTCGCTCTCCAGGCCGGTGTCGAGATCGCGAGGCTCGAACGACACGTTCGTGCCCTCGCTGAAGAGGTAGCACTCCTCCGGCTCGCTGTCGAAGAACCTGCCGATGGAGACCCACCCCGCGACGCGCCATGAGCGGGAAGAAGCAGCCCGGGTTGTCCCGCAATATCATCGTGGTCGGAGCCGGGTTGGCAATCATCGGATTGGGGAGCCTCGGACTCCTCGCGATCGTCTCCCGTTCGCTGGAGTCCAACGGGTTCGCCCAGTTCGGTGTTTGGTTCGGCTTGGCGAACGTCATCGCGTTCGGGCTCTTCGTGCCTCTGGAGACGGCGATTGCGAAGGCGATGCTTGCTGCGGACGGGTTGACGGACCGGATGCGACGGCAGGCCGCGGCGTACACGGCAGCGGGTCTCATCGGGACGCTGGTCGTGGGCCTTGTGTTCCATTCGATCGTGGTGCCCCGTCTCATGGGAGGCTCATGGCTCCTCGTTCCTGTCACCATGGCATACCTCGCGATCCTGGCGATGCAGGCGATTCAGCGAGGCGTGGCCGTTGGACACGATCGGTTCTGGCCGCTGTTCTGGCAATTCGGAACGGACGGTGCTCTGCGATTGGTGCTTCCCGGCCTGATCGTGGTGTGGGGGTCGGCATCCCCGAACGCGTTCGCGCTGTCGCTAGCTGTTTCGGCCACGATTGGGTTTGCTGCCGGTCAGATTGCGCTGTCGCGCTCGATGCACCACTCGTCGGAACCTGTCGGCCACCGGGCGTCGACCGTCTCAACCGGCATCGACCTCGCCGGTCTGGCCGCTCTCGTAGCCGCCGCTCTCGGCGGTCAACTGCTCGCCAATGGAGCGCCGCCGATCCTCGGCCTGTTTGATCGCGACACTCCCGTCGTACTTGCAGGGGTGGTCGCAGCGCTCGCGCTGACGCGTATGCCTCTGCTGTTCTCTTCGGCAGTCCAATCGCCGTTGCTGCCCCCGATGGTCCGCACAGTTCGGGCCGGCGACACCGCCGCGCTCTGGAGTCTCTTGCGAAGGCTCGGCACCGCATTCGCCGCCTTTTGTATCGGCGCCTGGTTTGCCGGGTGGTACCTCGGGAGCCTCGCGCTCCGTCTCTATCTCGGTGATGACTACGGCGTGTCACCCGTTTCGGTGGCATTGCTCTCTTCAGCCGGGATCGCTCTTCTGGCAGTGGTGGCGGTTCAGGCCGCTATCGTCGCCGCGTCTGCAAATACCGCTCTCGTCGTCTCGTGGGGAATCGGCATTGCCGTCTTCCTCTCTATCATGGCGATTCCTGCATCAGGACTCATCGTCGCCCCTATCGCAATCGCAATTGGCACGGCGGTCACCCTGCTCGCGATGCTGTTTGGTCTGAGGATGAAGACTGTCGGGCTGTCCGGTTCGGAGAGCAGCCCGTGACGCAACCATGCACGCACAGAGGAGAGCAGTGATGTCATTGCTGGCGGTAGTGCCCACCCTCGGAACGCGACCCGATCTGCTCGAACGGACGCTCCGTTCCCTCGACGAGCAGGCTGATGACACGATGAGCATCGTCATCGTGACCCCGAGAGTGGACGACCCCGCCACGCAGGAGATGACGAATCGGTTCGACGCGGATCTTCGAGGAGATCCCGGGTCTGGACTCGCTGCTGCACTTAACCGAGGCCTCGCCGCCGGGAGCGATCAGGACTACTTCCTGTGGCTCAACGACGACGACGTGCTCCTTCCGGGAGCGATCGACGCGTGCCGGGAGGCACTCAAATCGGACACCTCCGCGGTGATGGTCTATGGCAACATCGAGTACGTCGATCCGCTGGGTCGCCATCTCACCACGAGTCGCCTCGGACCCGTGGCTCAGTGGGTAATGACGATCGGTCCGAATCTGGTCCCACAACCGGGGAGTATCGCGCGGCTTGA
>CAYQEC010000002.1:0-36144 GCA_964416425.1 uncultured Acidimicrobiaceae bacterium
CCGCCGTAGTAGACGTCGAACCAGAAGCTCTTGATCTTGATCCAGTCCTCGTCGGCTCCGCGGAAGGCGAGATCGGTGCGCTGGAACGCCGGCGTCCCGTCGACCCAACCTTCGAGCACCCCGTCGTGGACACCGGGGGTGTTGAGGTCGATGTGTCCCTCGACGCAGTACCACGGCCCGTGATCGAGTGTCGCCACGTCGGGATCCCAGGTCCAGATGTCACCCCGGGTCGGCGGGCTGTCGAGGTGGTAGACGTAGTATCCGATCAGGGTCTTGTCGTCGGGTCCGTCCGGGTAGCCCGGTTGCCCCCACGACGGGTAGGTGCGGGAGAACAGCATCCGGGCCGAGAAGCACGGCTCTTCGGGAGTGGAAGGTCGGTTCCCGAGGCAGTTGTAGGTGGAGAGGCCGCCGATGCCGGGGAGCTTGCCGCGGTTGGGCGGCTCGATGTAGAAGCCCTCCGGGAACCGCAGCCAGTAGCGGAAGTAGAGCTCCTCGGGCTCGGCGAGGCCGTGGTCCGCGAAGTACCAGTGGCCGCTGCCACCCCAGTGCTCCCCGGCGGGGATCTCGGTGCGGAGGCCCGCCCCGTCGTGCCCGTCCGTCAAGGGGAGCATGCCCCAAGCCCCCGGGTCGAGCACGTCGACGCCGTTCTCGAAGTCCTCGTCGACGATGGCGCTGCCGGAGGCGAGGGCGGCGGCGGGCGCGGCGAGCGCCGAGAAGAGGGCGATGAGGGCGAGAGCTCGGCGCATGGAGTGGGTATCGGTGGTTGGGGGGATTTGGTTGAGCGGGCCGGGCGATCCTACCCGAGAGCCGGTTCCAACACGCAGGTGACCGCGCCGCGGGCGAGGACCCACTCCCGGCCGTCGCCGTCGCGAACGTTGACATGATCGGCGGTGGTGGCGGTGACGATGCCGGTGACGTCGAACGAGCCGCCGGCGTCGCGGAGCCGCACCGGCCTGCCTTCGACCTCGTAGGAGCCGAGCAGCGCCTGGAACGAGCCGATCGTGCGCTCGCCGCTGCTGCCCTCGTGGGCGGCGGGCCGGTCGCTGCGGGCGAAGTGGACGGCGCCGGCGTCGATCGCCACCCGTAGTACCGGCGTGGTGAGGATCACCAGGTCGTTGATCGCCGCCACCAGGCTCCCCTGGTACTCGGTGGCGCCGACCCCGATCGTGACCAGGTCACCCCGGCTCATCCACTCGAAACACACCTCGACCAACGAACGTCGCCGGCGGCGCAGGTGTTCGGCGTCGGATTCGACGTCTTCGGCCTCCTGCCGGATCTCGCCCCGCCCGCGCCGGGCGACGCCCTCGAGATCGGGATGCTCGCTCCACCAGGAGGTCATGTGACGAGGCGCCTCAGGCGTCGCTGCGGGCCGATTCGTCGACCTGCTCGTGGACGGGGAAGCCTCGCAACCATTCGAGAACCTCGTCACGGAAGAAGCGGAACGCCCGTCCGCCGGGGATGCGGTACGACGGGATGGTCCCTTCGCGGGCCATGCGCCGCACCACTTGGACGTTCATGCCGAGCAGTTCTGCCACCATCGTCGTGTCGAGGACCGGCGGGTAGTCCTCAGCTCCTGCCATGGGCGCTCCCAACGTCGTTCCCGAGAGATATTCTAGGCGATCTGGCGTTCAAGTACACGACGTGATATCTCAACAGATCCGGGGGAGCTGCTGACCGATCTGGGTGTCGACGATCCGGCTGCCCCCGATGGCGGTGCGGGCCACCACCACCCCGGGATGCACGTCGACCACCCGGCCGATCACGATGGCCCCGCTCCCGGCCGGATGCGCCTGCATGGCGGCCAGCACGTCGTCCACCACGGCGGCCGGCACCATCGCCACCAGCTTCCCTTCGTTGGCGACGTGGATCGGGTCGAGGCCGAGGAACCCGCACGCCGCCGCCACCGCCTCCGGGACCGGCAGCAGCCGCTCCTCGTACTCGATGCCGACCCCCGAGGCCGAGGCGATCTCGTTGAGCGTGGCGGCGAGGCCTCCCCGGGTCGGGTCCCGCAGGGCATGGACGTCGCGGCTCGCTTCGAGCATGGCGGCGACCAGGCCGTTGAGGGGCATGGTGTCGCTCTCGACGACGGTGCCGAACTCGATCCCCTCCCGCACGCTCATGATGGCGATGCCATGCACCCCGAGGTCGCCGCTGACGATCACGGCGTCGCCGGGTCGGGCCCGATCGGGCCCAATCGCCACCCCCTCGGGCACGATCCCGAAGCCGGAGGTGTTGATGTAGACGCCGTCGCCGTGTCCCTGGTCGACCACCTTGGTGTCGCCGGTCACCAGCTCAACGCCGGCGGCCCGGGCGGCGGCACCGGTCGACTCGGCGATCACGCCGAGCCGGTCGAGCGGCAGGCCCTCTTCGAGGATGAAGCCCACCGACATGACCATCGGCTGGGCGCCGCTCATGGCGATGTCGTTGACGGTGCCGTTGACGGCGAGCTCGCCGATGTTGCCGCCGGGGAAGAACAGCGGCTGGACCACGAAGCTGTCGGTGGAGAAGGCCACCCTGGTCCCCCCGACGTCGACGATGGCCGAGTCGGCGAGGCCGGCGAGCGTGGGGTTGGCGAAGGCAGGGAGGAACAAATGCTCGATCAGCTCGGCGGAGAGCTTGCCCCCGCCGCCGTGGCCCAGCACGATCGTCGGGTAGTCGCGCAGCGGCAGCGGGCAGGTCCAGCCTTCGAGATTCAGCGGGGTGTCACTCACCGGTGCGGACCTTCGGGTCGTCGAGGCGACGGTACTGGTAATAGGCGGCGCAGGCACCTTCGCTTGAGACCATGGTGGCGCCCAGCGGGTTGCGCGGCGTGCACAGTGTGCCGAACGCCTCGCACTCGTAGGGTTTGATGAGGCCCTGGAGCACCTCGCCGCTGCGGCACACCGCCGACTCCTGCACCACGATGTCGCCGACGTCGAAGCGGGACTCGGCGTCGAAGTCGCGGTAGGCCTCGCTGAGTCTCCACCCGCTCCGGGGGATGACGCCGATGCCGCGCCACGCCCGGTCGGTCACCTCGAAGACGTCGGCGAGCATCTGCTGGGCCGGCTTGTTGCCCTCGTAGTTGACCGCCCGCGGGTAGGCGTTCTCCAGTTCGGCCCGGCCCGCCTCGAGCTGGGTGATGGTGCGGCGGATCCCGTCGAGCACGTCGAGCGGCTCGAACCCGGTGACCACGATCGGGACCCGGTACTTCTCGACCAGCGGGGCGTACTCCCAGTAGCCCATCACGCTGCAGACGTGGCCGGCCGCCAGGAACCCCTGTACCCGGGTCACCGGCGAGTCCATGATCGCCGAGATGGCCGGGGGGACGAGCACGTGGGACACCAGCATCGAGAAGTTCTCCACCCCGAGTCGCTTCGCCTGGTGCACCGCCATGGCGTTGGCGGGCGCCGTCGTCTCGAAGCCGATGCCGAAGAACACCACCTGCCGCTCCGGGTTCTCCTGGGCGATGCGGAGGGCGTCGAGCGGGGAGTAGACGATGCGGACGTCGCCGCCGCCGCTCTTGATGCGGAACAGGTCGGCCTCCGAGCCGGGAACCCGCAGCATGTCGCCGAAGGAGCAGAACGTCACGTCGTCGCGGGCGGCGATCACCAGCGCCTTGTCGATCACCTCCAGCGGGGTGACGCACACCGGGCAGCCGGGCCCGTGGATCATCTCGATCTGCTCGGGGATGAGCTGGTCGATGCCGTAGCGGATGATCGAGTGGGTCTGCCCGCCGCAGACCTCCATGATCGCCCAGGGGCGGGTGGTGATGCGGTGCAGGTCGTCGAGCAGGGTGCGGGCGAGGGCGGGATCGTGGAACTCGTCGAGGTACTTCATGGTCAGCCTTCGGCGTTGAGCTCTTGCTGGAGCACGCCCATCTGTTCGAAGAGGCTCAGCGTCTCGAGCGCCGACTTCTCGTCGAGCTTGGTGATGGCGAACCCGACGTGGACGATGGCGTACTCGCCGACCGTGATGTTGGGCACGTAGGCGACACACACCTCCTTGGTGATGCCGCCGAAGTCGACCTTCGCCATCGGGGTGCCCTGTTGGTCGTAGACCTCGATCACCTTGCCGGGAACGCCGAGACACATCGGGCGATCACACTCCTCCGTCCATGCCGGCCGACGCCGCCACCTGACCCAGCGCCAAGCCCCCGTCGTTGGGGGGGACCAGCCGATGCGTGAGGACCCGGAACCCGGAGTCTCGAAGGAGTTCGCTGGCCCTTCCGAGAAGCCGGACGTTCTGGAAGACCCCTCCGCTCAGGGCCACGGTGTCGAGACCGGTTCGATTCCGTATCTGTTGGGCGGATTCTACTAGCAGCCGCGCCATGCTCTCGTGGAAGCGGGCCGACACCGTCGTCTTCCCGACACCGGCGAGAATGTCGGCCACCACCGCGGCGACGAGCGGCCCCGGGTCGATCGTTCCGTCCTCCGCCGCCGCCAACGGGTACCGACCGCCGGCCGGGTCGTCGAGCGCCTCCAGCTCCATCGCCGCCTGCGCCTCGTAGGTCACGGTGTGGCGCACCCCGGCCAGCGACGCCACCGCGTCGAACAGCCGCCCGGCGCTCGAGGTGGGGACGGTGTTGATGCCGCGTTCCAGCTGGCGGAGCAGTACCCGGCGCTCGTCGGGCGGGCAGGCGGCCACCGCCGGCAGGGCCTCGTCCCACGGCACCCCTGCCGCCCACAGGTGGGCCAGGGCGGTGCGGTAGGGGCGGCGGATGGCGGCGTCGCCGCCGGGCAGCGGCACGTAGCCGAGATGTCCGACCCGCTCGAAGCCGTCGAGGTCGCCGACGAGGATCTCGCCACCCCAGATGGCGCCGTCGTCGCCGTAGCCGGTGCCGTCGAAGGCAAAGCCGATCACCGGCCCGGCGACGCCGTTCTCGGCCATCACGGAGGCGATGTGGGCATGGTGGTGCTGGACCTGCACCCAGCGGCGGTCGCCGCGCTGCTGCTCGGCCCAGCGGGTGGAGAGGTAGGCGGGGTGCCGGTCCCCGACGAGGCATTCCGGCTCGATCCGGAAGATGGCCTTGAAATGGTCGACGGCCCGCTCGAAGGCGGCGAGCGTCTCCAGGTTCTCCATGTCGCCGATGTGCTGGCTCATGAAGGCGTGGGTGCCGGCGGCCAGGCAGAACGTCGCCTTCAGCTCGCCCCCGACGGCCAGGGTCGGGGGCACCTCGACGGGGAGCCGCACCGGGAACGGGGCGTAGCCGCGGGAGCGTCGCACCGGCAGCTCCCTCCCGGCGAAGTGGCGCACCACCGAGTCGTCGCAGGCGACGTGGATCGGCCGGTCGTGGAGCAGGAAGGCGTCGGCGAGACGTCCCAGGCGGCGCCGGGCCTCGTCGTTGTCGATGGCGATCGGCTCCTCCGACAGGTTCCCCGACGTCATTACCAGCGGCGCTCCCTCCGCCAGCAGCAGATGGTGGAGCGGGGTGTAGGGGAGGATCACCCCGACGTAGTCGTTGCCCGGGGCCACCAGCTCAGACAGCGCCGAGTCGGGACGCTTGCGGAGCAGCACGATGGGGCGCTCCCGTCCCCTCAGCAGCTCCGCCTCGGCGGCATCGACCACGGCGACGGTGCGGGCGGCGTCCAGGTCCGGCACCATGACGGCGAACGGCTTGTCGACCCGTCCCTTGCGTTCCCGCAGGGTGCGCAGCGCCCCGTCGTCGGCGGCGGCCGCCGCCAGGTGGAACCCGCCGAGGCCCTTGACGGCGACGATGCCCCCGCTGTCGAGCAGGGCACGGGCCGCGGTGACGGCGTCGCCGGGCGCCGTCACCCCGTCCTGCTCGAACCAGAGTCGGGGCCCGCAGTCCTCGCAGGCGTTGGGTTGGGCGTGGAAGCGCCGATCGGTCGGGTCCTCGTATTCGCGGCGGCACCGGTCGCACATCACGAAGCCGGCCATGGTGGTGAGCGGCCGGTCGTAGGGGACGTCGCGGATGATGGTGAAGCGGGGGCCGCAGTCGGTGCAGTTGATGAACGGGTAGCGGAAGCGACGGTCGGTCGGGTCGAACAGCTCGGCGAGGCAGGCGTCGCAGGTGGCGACGTCGGGCGAGATGAGGGTATTGGCGCCGGCCCGGACCCGGCTGGCGACGATGCGGAACGACCCGTCGCCGGTGGGGGCGAGGTCGGCGGTCTCCACGGTCTCGACGGCGGCGAGGGGCGGGGCGTCGTCCCGGAGGCGGCGGGTGAACTCGTCGACCGCCGCCGCCGAGCCCTCCACCTCGACGAAGACGGAGCCGCTGTCGTTGCCGACGATGCCGCCGAGGCCGAGACCGGTGGCGAGGCCGTGCACGAACGGCCGAAACCCGACTCCCTGGACGACGCCGGTCACGGTGAGCTTGCGCCGGAGCCGAGGCACGGGGTCAGCTCTTGATCTCGAGCAGTTCGATCTCGAAGGTCAGCGCCTGCCCGGCGAAGGGATGGTTGGCGTCGACCGTCACCAACGTGTCGGTGACCTCGGTGACCACCGCCTCGGTGATCTCGCTGATCAGCACGTGATCGCCGACCGCCACGTCTTCGGGGGCGTTCTCGATCGGGACGGAGAAGACGAGCTCGGGATCGTGGACGCCGTACGCCTCCTCGGGCGGGATCCGCACCGTCACCGTCTCTCCCACGGTCATGCCGTCGACGGCGGCGTCGAAGCCGTCGATGACCTGCTGGGAGCCGAGGGTGAACTCGAACGGCTCCCGGTCGCGTGACGAGTCGAACACCTCGCCGTTGTCGAGGGTGCCGGTGTAGTGGACGGCGACGGTGTCGCCGGCCTGGGCGACGTTGGGGTCGCCGACGCGCACGGTGGTCGTGGTGACTCCGGCGGTGGTGGTGGTTGTTGCGGCTTCGGTGGTGGTGGCGGCGGCATCGTCGCCGCCACCACAGGCGGCGAGGAGCAGGGCGGCGGCCGAGATGACGATCGGCCAGGAACGGCGTTTCACGGTGAGTTGTCCTCTGTGGGGAGACTGCCATCCTACGTCGCGCCGGTGGCTGTGCCTCCGTCCCACCTCTGACCCGTTTCTCGCGGCTCGGAGAGAGTTCCCTCAAGGCACCCGGGGGGAGCGCCGATCGAATCCGGAATCACAGAGGAGTTCCTCGATGCAGGACGCCGACGGGCCCAGCGAGCCTCGGGCTTCCGATGGCGACGACGATCGCGCAGGATTCTCTGACGAATCCAAGCCCGACCTTGCCGCTCTCCAGGCGCGAGTGGAGCGTCTCCTCGACCCTTCCAACGTGACCTCGACCTCCAGCTCTGCGGTGGAGTCTGCGGCCCAAGCCTCGGTGATCACCTCCGCGGTCGCCCGGGCCGAACCCGGCGAAGGCCGGTCCCGGGTCCCCGTCGGGTCCCAGCACCGTGAGGCCGGGCACAGCGACCTCGCCGCCCGGCTCCGCGAGATGGAGGGGTCGGCACGGCCTCACCCTGCCGGACTCGGCTTGGAGAGTCGTCGGACCGGTCCCGGCTCCGGACCCTCGTTCGACGACCTGCGTCGCGCCATCTCCGAGGAGCTTCCCGAGCACGGTGGCGCCGACGAGCACGGCGACGATCACTACCGGGACGTCGAGGACATGAAGGCCGCCCTCATCGACGGCGACGACCACCCGTTCCGTCGCACCTACGACGACGAGGACGCGACCGGAGAGGCGGAGGCGATCGACCCCCACGCCTACCGGACCCGGGTCCGCATCGTCGTGCTGATCCAGGTCGCCGCTGCCATCGCTTGCGGGCTGCTCGCTCTGCTCCACGTCACCGGCAACATCTGACCGCTCCTTCCCCGGGTCGGCCGGGTAGACCCTGCCGTGCCGCCCGCTAGCTTGGAGGCCGTGCCGCCGAGCTGCGAGGGGAGACTTCCGATGGACGGTGACTCGACGGAGCTGGCGATGGCGACACCGGGTTGGCGCTGATGGGCCGCCACCACGACCTGCTCGCCCGCCACCGGGAGGTGCTTCCCACCTGGCTCAGCCTGTACTACGACGAGCCGATCTGCCTGGTGGAAGGGAGCGGGCGCCGGGTGCGGGACGCCGAGGGTCGCACCTACCTCGACTTCTTCGGCGGCATCCTGGCGACGCTCTCCGGCTACGGCGTTCCCGAGATCGTCTCCGCCGTCCAGGAGCAGGCGGGCCGGATGCTGCACACCTCGACCCTCTACCTGATCGAGGCCCAGATCGAGCTGGCCGAGGAGATCGCCCGGCTCTCCGGCATCCCCGGCGCCAAGGTGTTCTTCACCAACTCCGGCACCGAGGCCAACGACACCGCCCTGATGATGGCGACCCAGTACCGCCACTCGAATCAGGTGCTGGCGATGCGCAACAGCTACCACGGCAAGTCGCATTCGACGGTGGCCGTCACCGGCACCTCCGCCTGGTCGGCGACCCAGCTCAGCCCGTTCCACACCGTGTACGTCCACGGCGGCTACCGCTACCGGAGCCCGTTCGCCGACCGCAGCGACGAGGACTTCATCGCCGCCGCCGTCGCCGACCTGCGCGACCTGCTCCGTGTCGCCGTCGCCGGCGACGTCGCCTGCCTCATCGCCGAGCCGATCCAGGGCGTCGGCGGCTTCACCCTTCCTCCCGACGGTCTCTACGGGGCCTTCGAGGAGGTCCTCGACGAGCACGGCATTCTCTTCGTCAGCGACGAGGTGCAGACCGGTTGGGGACGCACCGGCGAGCACTTCTGGGGCTACCAGGCCCACGGGGTGACCCCGGACCTGCTCACTTTCGCCAAGGGGGTGGGCAACGGCTTGCCGATCGCCGGGGTGGTGGGGCGAGCCGAAGTGGTCGACTGCCTCGCTGCCAACTCGATCTCGACCTTCGGTGGGAACCCGTTGGTGACGGCGGGGGCCCTCGCCAACCTCCGGTACCTGCGGGAACACGACCTGCAACGCAATGCTCTCGACGTGGGTCGCCTCCTTCGGGCAGGCCTCGACGATCTGCAGAGGGAGCTGCCGGTGATCGGCGACGTGCGAGGCAAGGGCCTGATGATCGGGGTCGAGCTGGTGCGATCCGGCGGCGACGAGCCCGATCCGGAGCTGACGCTGCGCATCCTGGAGGAGGCGCGCCGCGGCGGATTACTCCTGGGAAAAGGCGGGCTGTGGGGTAACGTGTTGAGGCTTGCCCCACCGCTGTCGATCACGGCGGAGGAAGCCACCGAAGGTCTCGTGATCCTGGGCGAGTCGGTGCGCCAGGCCGCCCGTTGAGGTCCGCCTCAGAGGAGGGTCCATGCCACGCCGCAGCGCCACCGTCATCGTCGCAGTCCTCTTGCTCGCCGCCGGCGCCGCCGCCGTCACCGCCTCCGCCGACTCCTCTCAACCAGGCGGCACATTCGTGGACGACGACGGCAACGTGCACGAGGGATCGATCGAGGCGATCGCCCTCGAAGGCATCACCCGGGGCTGCAACCCGCCGGTCAACGACCGCTTCTGCCCGGAGCGATCGGTGAGTCGGGGGGAGATGGCCGCCTTCCTGGTGCGGGCCCTGGATCTGCCTGCCGGGCCGGCCGGGCGGTTCGTCGACGACGACGAGTCGGTGTTCGAGGCCGACATCGAGGCGCTGGCCGGGGCCGGGATCACCCTCGGCTGCAACCCGCCGGTCAACGACCGCTTCTGCCCCGAGGACCCGGTGTCGCGGGGGGCGATGGCCGCCTTCATCGTGCGGGCGCTGGATCTGCCTGCCGGGCCGGCCGGGCGGTTCGTCGACGACGACGGTTCGGTGTTCGAGGCCGACATCGAGGCGCTGGCCGGGGCCGGGATCACCCTCGGCTGCAACCCGCCGGTCAACGATCGCTTCTGCCCCAACCAGGCGGTGACCCGGGCCGAGATGGCGACGTTCCTCACCCGCATGCTCGGGCTGACCCCGACGACGCCTCCGCCCCGCTGCACGATCCTGCCGGCGGACAACATCCTCAACCGCCGGGTCGACGACCTCCCGGTGCATTCCCGCTCCGGCCAGTACGTCGCCGCCATCGGGACCGGCGAGCACGTCCACGCCGACTTCGGCTCCGGGGTGTGGCCGCCGGGGAGCACCAGCCCGATCGGGATCCCGTTGGTGGCGGTGCTCGGCGATCAGGAGTTCGTCCCGATTCACTTCACCGCCTACGGGTCGGAGAGTGACCCGGGGCCCTACCCGGTCCCGCCCGACGCCCCCATCGAGGGCGGACCCGACAGCAACGGTGACCGCCACGTGCTGGTGGTCGACACCGAGAACTGCATGTTGTACGAGCTGGGACGGGCCTTCCCCCGGTCGGACGGGTCGTGGGACGCCCAGGTCGGTGTGGTGTTCGACCTGACCTCGAACGCCCTCCGCCCCGACACGTGGACCTCGGCCGACGCCGCCGGCCTGCCGATGTACCCGCTCCTGGTCGGCTACGACGAGGTCGCCGCGGGCCACATCACCCACGCCATCCGTTTCACCGCGCCCTCCACCCGGAAGGCCCACGTCTGGCCGGCTCGCCACGATGCCTCCAACCTCACCGGCCTCAACTACCCGCCGATGGGCCAGCGGTTCCGACTCAAGGCGGACTTCGACATCTCCGGGTTCTCGCCCGAGGTGCAGGTCGTGCTGCGGGCCCTCAAGGAGTACGGCATGGTCCTGGCCGACAACGGAGCGTCGTGGTTCCTCAGTGGGGAGCCCGATTCACGCTGGAACAACGACGACCTCCATCAGCTCGGCAACATCCCAGGCTCGGCTTTCGAGGCGGTGGACGTGTCGTCGCTGATGGTCGACCCCGATTCGGGCGCGGCGAGCCACTGACCGGGAGGGGGTCGAGCCGGCGGCGCCTACTCAGCGGTGCAGCTCGGGGACCCGGGTGAGGGCGGCGTCGCCGCCGCCGATGATGGCGGCGTGCCGCCCGGCGTAGCTGATGAAGGGGGTGTCGGTCGAGGTGATGTCCCGGTAGCGGGCCACGGTGACGTCTCCGAAGAGATCCCATGCCCGGGCGATCTTGCCGCCGACGGCGACCCGATCGGGGGCGAAGTCGCCGAGCAGCAGGCCGAATCCCTCACCCAGGACCTCGCCGAACTCACGGAACGTCTTCACGGCGGCCTCGTCTCCGTCCCGGGCCCGCAGCGCGATCTCCCGGACACTCGCCTCCCGCCCCCTGTCGATCTCGCGGTAGCGGCGGGTGATGGCGGCGGCCGAGACGTAGTCCTCGAAGATGCCGGACCGGAAGGGGGCCAGCCAGATCTCGCCGTCGGGGGGCACCCCGGGGGCGTCGGTGGTGAGCTTGCCGTCGACCAGGAAGGCGGACCCGATGCCGGTGCCCAACGTGACCCCGACCGCGGTCCCCGGCGTCTCCCGATCGAGCACTCCGACCCCGATGCCGAAAGCGTCGGCGTCGTTGAGGAAGACGATGTCGACCTGGAGGCGGGACTCGAGGGGGGAGCGCAGGTCGACCGAGTGGATGCCGGTCAGCTTGTGGGACATCTTCGAGACGCCGGCTCCGTAGTCGAAGAGACCGGGGATGCAGACGGCGGCGCCGGTGATTCTGAGACCGGCGCTGCGGCCACTCGCCTTGGCATCGCTGAGGAGGTCACCCATGGAGGCGATGATGCGATCCGCTCCGGCCTCGCCCTCGGCTCGTGTCTCGACCGGTTCCCTCACGATGGCGTGGTGGGCGTCGATGACCCCGGCTTTGAGGAAGGTGCCGCCGACATCGAGGACGGCAACCCCGGTGGGGGTCGCGGTTTGGCTGTGCGTCATGGTGGGGGGGGCGAATCTCTCGGTTCGGGGGGCGCCTAGAGGAATCGAATTGCGATCCCCACTTCGCTGTTAACGTCACCAGGTATCGTTAGCAGAAGTGGTTTGGTGCCGGTCTGGAGGATTTCTTCGGACGGGCGGATGGAAGTCTCTTCCCAGTGGTATGGTGCGCGTCCCGACCATGGGGTACGCCCCGGCCTCTCGGGTGCGCCCGTAGGAATCGGTCGAGAGCTGGCAGATGACACGTTCGGGAAGGGGCATGGGATGACGGCGCGAGGTCCGACGATGCGGGACGTCGCGGCGGAAGCCGGCGTCAGCGTGATGACGGTGTCCCGTGTCCTGGGCAAGAAGCGCGGCGTGAGTGCACAAACCGCCGAGGTGGTGTGGGAGGCCGTGCGCAAGCTCGGTTACCGGCGGAACGAGCTGGCGCGCAGCCTGCGGCCCGGGCAACCCTCGGCATCGATCGGTCTCGCCATCGGGGACGTGTCGAACCCGTTCTACGGCGTCATCGCCAAGGCGGTGGACCAGGTGGCGAGGGCGGCCGGCTACTTCATCATCATGGTGAACACCGACGAGGACCGGGTCCGGGAACGCGAGGTCATCGAGGGCTTGCTTGCCCGCCGCGTTGACGGCCTGTTGCTCGTGTCGGCCGACGACGACCACTCGTACCTCGCCCCCGACGTCGCCGCCGGCACCGGCATCGTGTTCGTGGACCGTCCTCCCCGCGGCCTGGAGGCCGATTCGGTGACGATCGACAACCGGGGTGGGGCACGGCAGGCAGTCGCCGGTCTGGTCGCCCGCGGCCACCGCCGCATCTCGTTCATCGGCGACCACGACTACCTCGCCACCGCCCGCGAACGCCGGGCCGGCTACGAGCAGGCGATGATCGAAGCGGACCTCGCCGACGGCCTCGACGTGCACATGGGAACCCACGACGTCGACACGGCCGAAGCCACCGCCGCCTGGTTGCTCGCCGGGACGACCTCGCCCACCGCGGTGTTCGCCGGCAACAACCTCATCGCGCTCGGGGTGGCCCGGGCCGTGACCCGAGCCGCCGCCGTCGTCGACATCGTCGGCTTCGACGACCTGCCCAACCGGGCCGAGCTGCCGATAGGCCTCGTCAGCTACGACGTGTCGGCATTGGGGACCCAGGCCATGGAGCTGTTGCTGGAGCGTCTCGATCGCCCGACCCGCCCTGTCCGTCACATCAGCATCCCGACCCGGGTCGTGGCTCCCCGCGCCCGCGCCTGGTCGCCGCGATGACGGAGTGCCGTCTCCCTTTCACCCTGGAGCCCATCGTCAAGGAGCGGGTGTGGGGCGGGGTGCGGCTCGCCGGCTACGGCAAGCACCTCCCCCCCGGGGCGAGCATCGGCGAGAGCTGGGAGGTGGTCGATCTCCCGGACGACCGGTCGGTGGTCGCCGCCGGCCCTCTCGCCGGCCGCGTGTTCGGTGATCTCGTCACGGCGTGCGGCGACGAGTTGCTCGGGGCGGCCCTGCCGTCGCCTACCGGCGGCTTCCCGCTGCTCGTCAAGCTGCTTGACGCCCGCGAGCACCTCTCGGTGCAGGTCCATCCCAACGAGGCCTACGCCGCGGCGCATCCCCCGGCGGTGAGCAAGACCGAGTCGTGGTACGTGCTCGAGGCCGATCCCGGCAGCTACCTCTTCAACGGCGTGCGGCCCGGTGTTACCCACGAGGACCTGGCGGCGGCCGCCAACCGCGGCTCCATCATCGAACTACTCGACTGCAAGCCGGCCATTCCGGGGGATGTCCACCACGTGGCGGCCGGCACGGTGCATGCCCTCGGCGCCGGGGTGATGGTGGCCGAGATCCAGACGCCGAGCGACACCACCTACCGGCTCTACGACTGGGGAGCCGAATACGGCCGCCCCCCGCGCGAGATCCACATCGAGGACGGGCTGGCCTCCGTGGTGCTCGAGGCTCCACCGCAGCCGATCTCCGCCCCGTCGGGTCCGGGCGGGAGCCGCCTGCTCATCGACACCGACTTCTACCGGATCACCGAGCATCGGCCGGCCGGGAGCCCGGTCGACTTCGCCGGGGACGGCCCGGCGGCGTGCCGCATCGTGCTCGTCGCCTCCGGATCGGTGGTGATGCAGTCGACGGTGGGGGACTTCGACGACCTCACCGTGACGAAGGGCACCACCGTGGTGATCCCGGCGGCGATCGTCGATACGGTGACCGTCGACAGCGCCGCCGCCACCTTCCTCGAGATCCTGCCCGCGGTTGGCAGCTAGCGAGCCGTCGCCGGAGCGAGGCCTCCACCGCCGCGCCACCGGTCTCGCCGCGCCGCGGGTCGCCTCCTAAGCTCGGGTCATGGCCACCTACCGTCCTCCCCTCCAGGACATGCGCTTTGTCCTCGAGCACCTCGCCGGCATCGGCGAGCTCTCCACGCTCCCCGATCTTGTTGCCGCCGAGCCCGATCTGGTCTTCGCCGTGCTCGAAGAGGCGGGGCGCCTCACGAGCGAGGTGATCGCCCCCACCAACCGGATCGGGGACGAGCAGGGAACGACCCGGCAGGCCGACGGCACCGTGGTGGTGCCCGACGAGCTGGTCGCCGCCTACCGGAAGTACGCCGCGGGCGGCTGGATCGCCGTCAAGGGACCACCGGAGTACGGCGGGCACGGCTTCCCCGGCGTGGTGAGCACCGCGGTCCAGGAGATGCTCACCTCGTCCAACCTGTCGCTCTCGCTCTGCCCGATGCTCACCGCCAGCGCGGTCGAGGCGCTGCTTCAGCACGCCACCGACGAGCAGAAGGAGCAGTACCTCGGCAAACTGCTCTCCGGGGAGTGGGCGGCGACGATGGCGTTGACGGAACCGGAGGCCGGATCCGACGTGGGCGCTCTACGGGCCGTCGCCGAGCCCCAACCCGATGGCACCTGGCTGGTGCGGGGCACCAAGATCTTCATCACCTGGGGTGACCACGAGATGACCGACAACATCGTCCATCTCGTGCTCGCCCGCACCCCGGGCGCCCCCGCCGGGACCCGGGGCATCTCCCTCTTCGTCGTCCCCAAGTTCCTCGTCGCCGCCGACGGCACGCCGGGGGAACGCAACGACGTGCAGTGCCTGTCGGTCGAGCACAAACTCGGGATTCATGCCGCGCCCACCTGCGTCATGGCCTTCGGCGAGGAGCGGGGCGCCGTCGCCGAGCTGGTGGGCGAGGTCAACGGGGGCATGCACGCCATGTTCACGATGATGAACGACGCCCGCCTCCACGTCGGGCTGGAAGGCCTCGGCGTCTCCGAGCGCGCCTACCAACAGGCGCTCGACTACGCCGAGCAACGGCGCCAGGGCCGGGCGGTGGGTGCCGCGGCGAACGAGTCGTCGCTCATCATCGAGCACCCCGACGTGCGCCGCATGCTGCTGACCATGAAGGCCAACATCGAGGCGCTGCGGGCCGTCACCTACGTCGCCGCCGCCGCTCTCGACGTCGCCGACCACCATCCCGACCCGGCCCGGCGGGAGGCCGCCGCTGCCCGGGGCGGCCTCCTCACCCCGGTCGTGAAGGGGTGGGGAACCGACCTCGGGGTGGAGCTGACCTCGATCGGGATCCAGGTGAACGGGGGGATGGGCTACGTGGAGGAGACGGGAGCCGCCCAGCTGTTCCGGGACGCCCGGATCGGACCCATCTACGAGGGGACCAACGGCATCCAGGCGATCGACCTCGTGCTCCGCAAGCTGCCCCACGACGACGGGGCCGCGGTCCGCTCGTTCCTGGAGGAGATTGCTGCCCTCGACGCCGAGCTGGGAGAGGCGGGGGCCGACCTGAAGACGATACGCACCGAGGTCGGGGCCGGCCTCATCGCGCTCCGCGACACCACGGAGTGGCTGCTTGGACGGACCGATCCCAACGACGCCTTGGCCGGGGCGTCGCCCTACCTTCGCCTCTTCGGGGTCGTCGCCGGCGGCGCCCTGCTCGCCAAGGAGGCGCTGGTCGCCCACCGCCTCACCACCACCACCCCCGACGAATGGCTCGACGCCAAGGTGGCGACCGCCCGCTTCTACGCCGAGCAGATCCTGCCGCAGGCGATCGGTCTCGCCCCGGCGGTGGTGCGCGGCGCCGATGCACTGCTCCCGGGAGGCTGGCGTTGAGCAGCGGTGCCGACGTCGTGCACCGGGGCGCCGCCTTCTTCGACCTCGACCGCACCGTCATCGGCGGGTCGTCGCTCTACGTGGCCGGCCTGGTCGCTTGGCGCAACGGCAAGCTCCCGACCCGGGAGCTGGTGCGAGACTTGCTCAGCGCCGTCGTGTTCCGCCTCTCGGGAGCGTCGGACGACAAGACCGAGCAGGTGCGGGACGCCACCCTGTCCCGCATCGTCGGGCATCGCCGCTCCGACCTGGACGCCCTCGCCGAGCAGGTGGTGCCGCGCCTCCTCGACGATGTGCGGCGGGAGGCTCAGAGGCTCATCGACCTCCATCACGAGAGCGGGCGCGACACCTACATCATCTCGGCGTCGCCGGTCGAGATCCTCGATCCGCTGGCGGCCGCCCTCGGCATGACCGGGGCGGTCGGCACCGTCGCCGAGATCATCGACGGCGTGTACACCGGGCGTCTGGCGGCCCCGTTCTGCTATGGGCCCGGCAAGGCGCAGGCGGTGGCCGAACTGTGCGCCGAGCGGGGGTACGACCTCCACCTCTGCTACGCCTACAGCGACTCGGCCGGTGACCTTCCCATGCTGGAGCTGGTAGGGCATCCGGTGGCGGTGAACCCCGACGCCATCCTGGCGCGGGTGGCGGCCTCCCGCGGCTGGCCGGTGGTCGAGTTCAGCCAGACCCGGAAGAAGCTGATCCGCCTCACCACCGCCTCCACCGGGGCCGCCGGGCTCACCCTCGCCGCCTACCTGCTGGGGCGGCGCCACGGCAGGATCAGGGCCACTTCGTGAAGCGGCTCCTTTCCTGGCTGCTCGGCGGCCTGGCCGTGGCGGCCGCGGTCGGGGCGCTCTTCGGCAAGCCACGTCACGCCGGGACGGGATCCGGGTCCCCGTCGCGCCGGACGCCCAGCCGCCAGGAGCGACTGGCGCCGGTCCGGGCCGTCGTCGCCGGCACCACCGGGCGGATCCGGGAGCACCACCTCACGATGCTGGCCGGAAGCCTGTCGTACTACGCGTTCCTCGCCGTGTTCCCTGCCGCCATCGCCGCGGTGTCGATCTACGGGATCGTGCTGAATCCCGCGCAGCTCAACGCCCACCTCGACAGCATCACCTCGGTGCTGCCCGGCGAGATCGCCTCCATCGTCAACGACCAGCTCAACGCCATCGTGTTGACCTCGCGGACCGGGCTGGGCGTGGCATCCGTTCTCGGCATCCTCGGGGCACTGTGGTCGGCGTCGGCCGGGATCAAGTCGCTGATGGTGGGCATCGACATCGCCTACGACACCGAGGAGGACCGGTCGTTCCTGGTGTTGCGCGGGATTGCCCTGCTGCTGACCGTCGGGACCACGGCCTTCGTGGTGGCGAGCGTCGCCGTGGTGACGTTCCTGCCCAATCTGGCCGAACACCTCGGGGCCGGCAGCGAGGTGCGCCGCCTCATCGAGCTGGGACGCTGGCCCGCCATCTTCCTAGTCGTCGTCGCCGGGCTCGGCCTGCTCTACAAGATCGCCCCCAATCGACCGGCGCGGCGGTCGCCCTGGTTCTCGATGGGGGCGCTGGTGGCCGCGGTGCTGTGGGTCGTGGTGACGTTCGGATTCTCCTACTACGTCGGCCGGGTGACCGACTTCAACGCCACCTACGGAGCGCTCGGCGCCGCCATCGTGCTGCTGCTGTGGTTCTTCCTCTCCGGGCTCGTCGTGCTGGTGGGGGCCGAGCTGAACGCCGAGCTGGAATCGCGGAGATGACCCGAAACCGCCAGTGAATGTCAGCTTGCAGCGCCCGGGGCACTATCTTGAACGCGGCGGTTCTCCCGCATCGGGCCGCCACGTCGCCTCATCCTGATTGAGGAGCAACCGCTTGACCGCCGCGTCGACCGAAGCCACCACTATCGTCACCACCACGTTCGCCGAACTCGGAGTCGCCGACGACCTCCGCGAAGAGCTCACCCGCCAGGGTATCGAGCGCCCCTTCGCCATCCAGCAGCTCGCCATCCCCGACGCCCTCGCCGGACGCGACGTGTGCGGCAAGGCCCAGACCGGATCGGGCAAGACGCTGGCGTTCGGCCTCCCCATGGTGCAACGCCTGGGCCGGGCCGAACCGAAGCGGCCCCGTGCCCTGGTGCTGGTCCCGACCCGGGAGCTGGCGGTCCAGGTGTCGGAGGTGATTCGTCCACTGGCGGCCCTGCGGGGCTTCCGGCTGGTGTCCGTCTACGGGGGATCGCCGATGAAACGGCAGATCGGCGCCCTCGCCGACGGCTCCGAGATCGTCGTCGCCACCCCGGGCCGGCTCATCGATCTGATGGAGCGCGGCAAGGTCCGGCTCGACGCCATCGAGACGGTCACCATCGACGAAGCCGACCAGATGGCGGACATGGGGTTCCTTCCCCAGGTGCGGCGCATCATGCGAGAAGTGCCGGGCACCCGCCAGACGTCGCTGTTCTCGGCGACCCTCGACGGGCAGATCGGCACCCTGGTCGAGAGCTACATGGAGCACCCGGCCCGCCACGAGGTGATGACGGCCACTGAGACGGTCGACACCATGGAGCACCGGTTCCTCAAGGTGCACCACATGGACAAGGTGCGAGTGGCGGCGGCGATCGCCCGCAGCGCCGGCCGAACCCTGATGTTCGTGCGGACCAAGGCCGCCTGTGATCGGGTTGCCCGGGCTCTGCAGGACGAGGGAGTGGAAGCCTGGGCGTTGCACGGCGACCTCCAGCAGAGCCGCCGCGAGAAGTCACTGAGTGCCTTCGCCGGCGGCAAGGCGCCGGTGCTGGTCGCCACCAACGTCGCCGCCCGCGGTCTCGACATCGACAACGTCGACATCGTGCTCCACTACGACCCACCCGACGACCCGAAGACTTACGTGCACCGATCCGGGAGGACGGCGCGCGCCGGCGAGTCGGGCCTGGTGGTCACCCTGGTGGAATGGGACCAGGTCAACGAGGTCATCCGGATCCAGCGCCAGGCAGGGCTCAACATCCCGATCATCAAGATGTTCTCGAACGACGAGCGACTCGCCGATCTGACCTCCTGGGAGCCGGATCCCGAGCTGGTGCCGCGCAAGGCGAACTCACGGCCCCGTCTCGGCGGGCCTCGCCGCCGCCGGCGCCTCTAGGCGCCCTTCCTCTCCTGCCACCCCTTCGAGGCCACCGGCGGAGTTCACGCATTGGTCAGGGCCTCGCAAGGTCGGTGCCGCAGCATGGGCAGGTACCCGATCAAGGAGAGCACCCTCATGTCCCGATCCATGCGCCTCGGTCTCCTGGCGGCCGTGCTCGTACTGGTGGCGGCAGCCTGCGGCAGCGGTGACGACACCACTCAGGCGACGACCACCACCACGACGACCACCACCACGACGACCACGGCCGATGACCAGATGGCCGACGATCAGATGGCCGACGATCAGATGGCCGACGACGGGATGATGGACGCCACCACCTTCACCGTCACCGTCGAGAACGTCGCCGCCGGAGACGAAGGCCCGGGGTGTTCGTGATCGCCCACGAGGGGATGCCGATCTACGCCGAAGGCGCCGCCGATCGCGGGCAGGGCCTCGAGCCGCTCACCGAGGCCGGGGATCCCAGCGAACTCGCCGCCTCCCTCGAAGCCGACGACATGGGGTACCGAGTCGGGATCTTCGACACCCCCGACGGGGCCGCCGCGGCCGGAACCGCCGCGCCCGGCGACTCCTACAGCTTCACCTTCGAGGCCGGGCACGGGGACTCCTTGTCGTTCGCCACGATGCTCGTGCAGTCCGACGACCGGTTCTTCGGTCCGGACGACGGCGGGATCTCCCTCTTCGACGGGGACATCCCGATCACGGGCGACGTCAGCGACCTGGTGCACCTGTGGGACGCCGGAACCGAGGACGGTGACGTCGTGACTCAGGTCGGTGACGGGGCCGGAGTCGTCGTCACCATCATGGCGGGCTGATCCAACCCGCCTTCAGCCGCGGGCCCGTGTTCAGGGCCAGAATGTTCCGGTTGGTGCCGGGTCCTCCTAGAGTCCGGCCCCAGGCACCCACGAAAGGTGAAGTCATGGCCGGCCCCTACTCCGCACCTCCCGAGATGACCATCGATCTCGCCAAGTCCTACGCGGCGACCCTCCATACCAACCACGGCGACATCGAGATCTCCTTCGATGCCGCCCGCTCGCCGCTCACGGTCAACAACTGGCTGTTCCTGGCCGGAGAGGGCTTCTTCGACGGGGTCGTGTTCCACCGGGTCGTGCCCGGGTTCGTGGTCCAGGGCGGGGATCCGACCGGCACCGGCACCGGTGGTCCCGGCTATCGCTTCCGGGATGAGCTGGAGGGGGACGGGTCCTACACCCGCGGCACGGTGGCGATGGCCAACGCCGGTACCCACACCAACGGCAGCCAGTTCTTCATCTGCCTCGAGGACGTGGGGCTCCCGCACGCCTACACGATCTTCGGCAAGGTGAGCGACGGCATGGAGGCAGTCGACGCCATCGCCGCCGCCCCTCGGCGCGGCGAGAGGCCGGTGGAGGACTGTGTCATCGAACGGGTGACGATTTCGGAGTCGTGACGGGGACGGGAGTGCCGGCTAGCTGGCGCGACGCTCCCGGTCACGGAGACGGCGGCGCAGGCGACGCCGATCGCCGGCGCTCATGCCACCCCAGACGCCTTCGGACTGGTTGGTGGCGAGTGCGTACTGGAGGCACTCCTCGCGCACCGGGCAGACGGCACAGATCGCCTTGGCGGTCTCGGCGAGAGACTCCTCCTCCCCGGGCGGGAAGAACAGGCTCGCATCGGCTCCCGAACAGGCGGCTTCGGTGCGCCACCCCTCGTCGGGTTCCCACAGCAGATCATTCAATGCCATCACGGTCTCGTACGCTCCCCTTCGGGCGATCCGAACCACAACCGGTGCTGCGCGCGTTCTATTCCCTCGCAGACACAGGGAAGGCAACGGATAGTGCACCCCTTCGCGGGCCAGGTCAAGAGGTTTCTCGCTTCACCAACGGCGCCGCCCCACGGGGCGAATGGTCGGGAATGCGACAGATCGGGGCGGCGGGCCCCGCGTTCGCGGCCCGGATCAGAGGTACTGGCCCGCCGGGAATCCGCGTTCCGGCGTCGACTCGAGGGCCCGGCGGCGCCGCATCTCCTCGAGCTGGGCCGCCATCACCGCCTGCTGGGTGAACAGTGACGCCTGGATCCCGTGGAACAGGCCTTCGAGCCATCCCACCAGCTGCGCCTGGACGATCCGCAGCTCCGATTCCGAGGTGGTCTCCCGTTGCAGAGGGTGGAAGATCGAGGCCAGCTCGTCCTTGAGGTCGTCGCTCAACGAGTCACGCAGCTGTTCGAGCGAGCTGGCGTAGATATCGAGCAGGCGGGCGCGTCCGGCCTCGTCGAGCGGGGCTCCCCGCACCTCCTCCAACATCGCCCGGGTCATCGAGGCGATCCGGATCAACTTCGACGGCTCGGTGATGTACGTGCCTTCCTCACCGTCGACTTCCTGGCCCTCGACTTCGTCTTCGACGACCTGGGGGTGGAGCGGTTCGTCCTCATGGGGTGGGTGTTCAGTGCTCATGCACCGAGGATACGACGGTTCGAGGCGGTGAGGGGCGCTCCAACCTCGGCGTGGCGACGGACCGACGGTGAACCAGGGCCGGAGCGGGTGGCATCGGAGGGGCGGAGGACCAGCCGGCCGTTTCAGGTGGTGGTGAAGTCGATGGTGTGCCAGCCGGTGGCGCCGTTCGGCGCCGGCGACGTCTCCTCGGAGGTCTGGGTCATGCCGTCGCCGTCGGTGGCGCGAACCTTGGCCTCGTGGTCACCGGGAGCGAGGCTCTGGTCCACCTTCCACTGCACCCATGCCTTGTCGGACAGCGGGGTGGTCAGATCGGCTTCGATCCAGTCCCCGCCGTCGAGCTGGACCTCGACCCGTTCGATGCCGCGGGTCGGCGCCCAGGCCACCCCGGCGAGGACGAGCGGGGCGCCGGGGAGTGACTGGCCGCGGCGAGGCCGATCGATGCGTGACTGGGTCTTGATCGGTCCCTCCTTCGACCAGCCGCGGGGAATCCAGTAGCCGTCGAAGCCGTCCCAGGTGGTCAACTCGATCTCCTCGATCCACTTGGTGGCGGAGACGTACCCGTAGAGGCCGGGGACGATGAGCCGGGCCGGGTAGCCGTGATTGGGCGGCAGCGGCTCGCCGTTCATGCCGAGCGCCAGCAGCGGCTCGCGCCCGTCGTAGGCGAGCGGGGTGGGGAAGCCGGAGGTCCAGCCGTCCACCGACCGGCCCACGATCTGGCCGGCGCCCTCCTGGACCCCGGCACGGTCGAGGATGTCGACGAGGCGCACCCCGGTCCACTTGGCGTTGCCGACGAGGTGGCCGCCGACATCGTTGGAGACACAGGAGATGGTGACGTAGTCCTCGACGATCGGCATCGCCATCACGTCGTCGAGGGACAGCGCCAGCTCGTTGTCGACCATGCCGGTCACCTTGAGCCGCCACGTCTCGGGATCGGGACGGGGGACGACGAGGGCGGTGTCGATCCGGTAGAAGTCGCTGTTGGGGACCACGACCGGCGTCAGCTCGTCGACGGCGAATGACGCGTTCGGGCCCGGCGGCGGCAGGGTCATCGGCGGCGTGGGGAGGACGGCGCCCTGCCGGACCCGCTCGGAGCGGTTGATGATGAGGCGCCGACCGGCGACGCCGGTGAGGAGGGCGGCCATGCCCACCCCGGCGACGCTGCCGATGAAGATACGCCGGCTGGAATTGCCCGGAACGCCGTCGGTGGGGGTCTCCACTTCCCGGTAGAGCAGCGCCCGCAGCACGAGCAAGCCGGCGCCGGAGGCGACGGCGATGGCGATGACGGTGGGGATCGGCGAGAAGGTCGTCTCGGTGGAGGTGGCGACGATCCCGACGACCCCGAAGACGCCGAAGGCGGCCGGGGCAACCCAGCGCCACCTCAGGGAGAGGATCCCGACCAGGGCGCCGATGAGGATGGCGACGAAGGTGGTGCCGAGGGCGAGCGCTCCCTTGTCGGCGGTGCCGAACGTGCTGATCGCGAACTCCTTGACGGAGCGCGGCGCCCAATCGATGAGGAACCCACCAACGGCGGCGACCGAGGAAGGCACACGATCGGTGAACCCGGCCGCGAGCTCGGTGAGGCCCAGAGCGAGTCCGGCCGAGACCGCTCCGGCGAAGGCGGCGGCACGGCGGCTGATCGTGGCTGACTGGTTCACCTGCCCAGGTCTAGCAGGGACCCTGGCGCATTGGGGACGATCGGGGCTTACGATTCAGTGAACTCTCCCGCCCCGTCACGCCCGACGGCTGTGCCGCGCCCAGGTGAGGAAGCGCTCGGCAGGCCAGGTGTTGGCCACCGCCGCCTTGTCCACCCAGCCGCGACGGGCAACGGCGACTCCCCACCGCATGTTGCCGAGTTCGGTGGTGTGGTGGGCGTCGGTGGAGACGAGGAACCGGATCCCCTCGACCCCGGTGGCGCGTCGCAGCAGGTCGGCCGGCACGTCGAGCCGGTCGAGATGGCAGTTGACCTCGAGGGCGGTGCCGGTGTCGGCGGCGGCGGCGAAGATCGCGGCCGAGTCGAGCTCGATGCCGGGCCGGTGGCCGATGCGGCGGCCCGTGAGGTGCCCGATGACGTTGACGGCCGGATGGGCCATCGCCCGGACCACCCGTTCGGTTTGGCTCGCCTGCGGCAGGTCGAAATGGGAATGGACGCTGGCAACGCACCAGTCGAAGTCGAGCAGGAAGTCCGTGTCGTAGTCGAGCGACCCGTCGGGGCCGATGTTGAGCTCGGCGCCGTGCAGGATGTGCAGATCCGGGTACTGCTCGCGGAGGCGGGCGATGGCGCTCCGCTCCTTCCGTACCTCGTCTCGCGACAGGCCGTTGATGATGAGGTCCTCGCCGTGCTCGGTGATGGCGATGTAGGCGAGGCCGCGGCCGGCGGCCGCCGCCACCATGTCGTCCAGCGAGCTGCGCCCGTCCCCGGACCAGGTGGAGTGGACGTGGAGGTCGCCGCGGATGTCGGCCTCGGTGACGAGGCGGGGGAGCGATCCCGCCGCGGCGGCGGCCACCTCGCCGTGGCCCTCCCTCAGCTCGGGGGCGATGAAGCGCAACCCCAGTGCACGGTAGATCACCTTCTCGGTCCGGGAGGCGACGACCCGGTCGCCGTCCGGGTCGGCGAGGGCGTACTCGTTGAGGAGGAGGCCGCGAACGATCGCCCGCTGCCGGAGCTCGATGTTGTGCTCCTTGGAACCGGTGAAGTAGAGGAGGGCGGCGCCGAGCTGGGAGGGGGCGACGACCCTCAGGTCCACCTGGATGTCGCCGGCGGTGAGGATCGAGGTCTTGGTGTCGCCGTGGAGCAGCACCTGGCGCACCTGGGGCAGGGCGACAAAGGCGTCCATCACGGCCCTGGGGCGGGTGGAGGCCGCCACGATGTCGACATCGCCGATCGTCTCCCGGAATCGGCGCAGGCTGCCGCAGTACTCCGCGTGGCTCACCTCGGGGACCCGGTCGAGTGCCGCCACCAGCTCGAGGGCGATCGGCAGGGCGTCGGCGATCGGGATCCGGCGGTCCTTGCCGTGGAGCCCGAGCCGCTCCACGGCGCGGCCGATCTTCTCCTCGGAGCGGGCGCCCATCCCCGGGAGGTCCCGCAGGGCGTGGGCGGCGATCGCCCGCTCGAGGTCCACGATCGACTCCACCCCGAGCCGGTCTCGCAGCATCCGCACCGACTTCGGTCCGAGGCCCGGGATCCGGGTCAGCTCCACCAGGGAGGCCGGGTAGGTGTGGCGCAACTCCTCGAGGCGGCCGATCGATCCGGTGTCGAGGTACTCCCGGATCCGGGCCACCGTGCCCTTACCGAGGCCCTCGACCGCCTGCAGCTCGGCGTCGGTCATGGTGGCGATGTCGCGGTCGAGGCTCTCCACCGCCTGCACCGCCTTCTGGTAGGCGCGCACCCGGAACGCCTGCGAGCTCCCCTCGTCGAGGACCAGCAGCTCGGCCAGCTCCCCCAACAGCCGCGCCACCTCCCGGTTGCGATCCATCAGTAGTTGATCATCGTGAACACCACGAAGACGGCGATCAGGACGGCGCCCTCGGCACGGACGATGCGCTCGCCGCTGTAGGCGAAGGTGGCGGCGATGAGCGCCACGACCACCATTGCCACCAGGGCGGGCACCGAGAGGTCCTGGAGGACGCCGGGCCCCACCACCCCGGCGACGCCGGCCACCGCCAGGGAGTTGAACAGGTTCGAGCCGAGTACGTTGCCGACGATGAGGTCCGACTGGTGACGGCGGACCGCCGCCAGGGTCGTCGCCAGTTCCGGCAGGCTGGTTCCCACCCCGAGGAGCAGGCCGAGGAACGCCGGCGCCAATCCGAAGCGCTTCCCGAGGTCGAGCGATCCGCCCAGCAGTAGGTCGGCGGCGAAGACGGTCACGGCGAGCGACGCCGCCCCGATGAGGGCTTCGGCCCACCCCACGACTTCGCCTTCCTCCTCTTCGATGGGAAGCGCCGCGTCGCGGGCTTCTGGCTCGTTGGACCAGCGCACCAGGAGCCCGAGCGCGATGACGAGTCCGGCGAGGAGGGCCACTCCCTCGAGGCGGCCGATCTGGCCGTCGCCGAGCACGGCGGCGAGCACCGCCAGGGTGACCAGCATCAGGATCCATTCCCGCCGCAGGGTGCGGGTCCTCGTCACTACCTGGCCGAAGAGGGCCGCGGTTCCCAGCACCATGGTGACGTTGGCGACGTTGGATCCGACGACGTTGCCCATCGCCACGTCGATCTCGCCTGCTCCTGCCGCCAACGTGGACACCAGCATCTCCGGGATCGATGTTCCCAGGCCGACCACGAGCGCCCCGATCAGGACTGCGGACACGCCGAGGGCCCGGGAGATGCGCACTGCGGAGAGCACGAGCCGGTCGGCGGCGCCCATGAGCAGCACCAGCCCGACGAGGACGGAGACGATCGAGGGAACCAGCAGGGCACTCCGGATTCTGAGCCTGAGCGGCGATGGTAGCGACGGGGTGGTGCCTCGGCGGCCGGTCCCGGCCCGGACGGGGGCGATTGGCGGGGATCGGTGGGATCGCGAGTAGCGTGACGGGCTGCACGGGTGAGGAGTTGGGCGTGGACGCGGAACCGGAGAGGCTGCACAAGACGTGGATCCACTCGGACCGGGGGATCCCGCGTGCTTTCATCCGGCCCGTGATGCGATTCACCCGCATCGAGGCAGCCTCCGGGATGGTGCTGCTGGCTGCGGCGGTGGTGGCGTTGCTGTGGGCCAACGCCCCTTTCGGGGAGACCTACCGTGAGTTCTGGGAGTCCCACCTCACCATCGACATCGGGGCGTTCCATTTCGCCGAGAGCCTGAAGGACGTCGTCAACGACGCCCTCATGGTGATCTTCTTCTTCGTGGTGGGCCTCGAGATCAAGCGGGAGCTGGTGGTGGGCGAGCTGCGAGATCCCAAGAAGGCGGCGTTGCCGGCCATCGCCGCCCTCGGGGGGATGATCGTGCCGGCCCTCATCTACACCGCATTTGTGCTCAACACCGGCGGGGAAGCCTCCCAGGGTTGGGCGATCCCGATGGCCACCGACATCGCCTTCTCGGTCGGGGTGATCTCCCTGCTCGGCACCCGGGTCTCGGTCGGAGCCAAGCTCTTCCTGCTGGCACTGGCGATCGCCGACGACGTCGGCGCCATCACCGTCATCGCCATCTTCTACACCTCCGACCTGGCGTTGGGTTGGCTGGCGGCGGGCATCGCCGGGCTGGGGCTCATCCTGGTGGCGCAGCGGGTCAACATCCGATCGATCCCGTTCTACGTGGTGGCCGGGGTGGTGGTGTGGTTCTTCGTCTTCGAGTCGGGGGTACACGCCACCCTCGCCGGGGTGGCGCTCGGCCTGATGACACCGGTGCGCCCGCTCTACTCGGACGACGATTTCTACCGGCGCTCCCGGATGGTGCTCGACCGTTACCAGATGGATGCCGCCTCGCCGGAGCGACGGGAGCGTCTCGACCACGACGCGCTGGAACTGTCGGCGGTGGCGCGGGAATCGGTGGCCCCGCTCGACCGCCTCGAGCACGTGCTGCTGCCGTGGTCGTCGTTCGTGGTGGTGCCGGTGTTCGCTCTCGCCAACGCCGGGGTCCGGTTCGTCGATTTCGAATCCGGCATCACCGAGGCGATCACCTCGACGATCTCACTCGGCGTCGGCTTCGGCCTGCTGGTCGGCAAGGTGGTCGGCATCACCCTGGCAACCTGGCTGGCGGTGAAGTTCGGGGTGGGCAAGCTGCCGAAGCGCACCGGGTGGAACCAGATCGTCGGTCTCGGCTTCCTGGCGGGCATCGGCTTTACGGTCTCGCTGTTCGTGACCGAGCTGGCCTTCGACACGGTCGCCCTGGCCGACGCCGCCAAGGTCGGCATCTTCATGGGATCGACCCTGTCCGGGATCATCGGCTACACGTTGCTGCGCAGGATGGGGAGAACACCGCAGGAGCAGCTCGAAGCGTCCCGGGACGCGATGGGCCTCGATGATTTTGACGAATACGCGGCCGGCGGCGACTGACGGGTGCCGGGACCGCGGTCAGGTCGCTGCGTCCTGATCCGGCCCGACCTCGAGCCCGGCCCGCGCCGTGGCGATCCGTTGCTCGGCGAGGCGGAGATACTTCGGGTCGACGTCGTACCCCACGAAGTGGCGACGGGTCTCGACCGCGGCCACCGCGGTGGAGCCGGCGCCGACGAAGGGATCGAGCACCAGGTCGCCCTCGAAGGTGTAGAGCTCGATGAGTCGGCGCGGCAGTTCCACCGGGAACGGGGCGGGATGCCCGACCCGTCGAGCCGACTCGGGGGCGATCTCCCACAGCGAGGTTGTGGCGGCGAGGAAGTCGTCTCGCGAGATCGAGTCGGCGCCGGGCCGGAGGCGGCGGTACGACTCCTTGCAGGCCACCACCACGTACTCGTGCACGTCCCGCAGGGTCGGGTTCTTCGCCGACTGCCACGATCCCCAGGCGCAGGACCCGCCGGCACCGCGGGCCTTCTGCCAGATGATCTCGCCCCGCAGCAGGAACCCGCATTCTGTGAGGAGCCGGGCGACGTGGTGGTTGAGGGGCAGGTACGGCTTGCGTCCCAGATTGGCGACGTTCACCGCGACTCGCCCTCCCGCTTCGAGGACCCGGTAGGTCTCCCGGAAGATCCGCCGCAGTAGGCCCAGGTATTCGTCGAGGCTCAGGTCGTCGTCGTAGTCCTTGCCGACGTTGTAGGGGGGCGAGGTGACCATGAGGGCCACCGACCCGTCGGGGATCTGCTCCATCGTCTCCGACGACTGGCAGTGGAGGGTGTCGAGCACGGCGGCCGGGGCGTCCTGAACCAACCCCGCCTTCTGCAGGGGCGGGGGCGGGTCGGTCATGCGCCGGGAGTAGTACGCGGTCGCGTCATGGCTCTCTCGCTTCCCGGCGCCAAAGCTGGCGGTGCTGGTGGCCACCTGGGTCCTCCTGGTGCGAAACCGTAGCACCCGCAGGTGAACGATCCGGGGAGGGTCACCGGAGAACGCCGCGATGATGTACCCCCCTCGGCGAGGGGGGACGAGGCGGGCGTGCCCTAGGTGCCGAGGGCGCGGTGGAGGAAGGCGGCCATCTGGCCTCGGGTGACCGGGTCCTCGGGACAGAACTGGTCGTTGGTCGGCGGGTTGCAGCCCAAGGTGATCCCGGCGGTCGCCAATTTGACGATGTCGGCTTCGAAGATCGAACCGTCGTCGTCGACGAAGTCGATCGCCGTGTCGACCGCGGTCAGGTTGAGGGCCCGTACCAGGAACGCCGCCATCTGACCCCGGGTCACGTCATCGGTCGGGCAGTACCGGTCGTTGGTCGGCGGGTTGCAGCCTCGGGTGATCCCGGCGGTCGCCAACTTGACGATGTCGGCCTCGAAGACCGAACCGTCGTCGTCGACGAAGTCGATCGCCGTGTCGACTGCGGTCAGGTTGAGGGCCCGTACCAGGAACGCCGCCATCTGACCCCGGGTGACGGCGTCGTCGGGGCAGTACAGGTCGTTGGCGGGCGGGTTGCAGCCCCGGGTGATCCCGGCGTCGTAGAGCCAGGCGATATCCGAAGCGAACAGATGCGACACCGGAACGTCCACGAAGTCGGCGCCGCCGTCGTCGAGGACCGTCACCTGCACCGGAGCCGACAGGACCTCGTGGAGTACCGAATCGACGACCCGGGCTCGCAGGATCGCCACCGTGCCATCCGGCAGCGCGCTCGTGTTCCAGGCGTACCGGTAGGTCCCGGCGGACGAGTTCCAGGCGGCGTCGTGCCAGGTGGCGCCCCCGTCGGTGGAGACCGCCACGTCGAGGGTCCCGGCGGGGTCTTCGGTATCCGAGGCCGCCACCGTCACCTGCACGTTGCCCGACACCGAGCCCCCGGTGGGCGAGGTGATGCTCACCTGCGGGACCGCGTCGCTGTTGTTGACGCTGGTGGCGACCGATGGCGAAACCGTTTCGAGACCGTGGCTGTCGGTAGCCCGGGCCTGGAGGGACACCGGACCGTCGGGGAGGGCGGCGGTGTTCCACGAGTACCGGTAGGTGCCGGTCGCGGCGTTCCAGGCTGCATCCTGCCAGGCGCCACCGGCCACGGACACCTCCACGTGGAGCGTCCCGGTGGGGTCGGTGAGGTCGTCGGCGTCCACTTCGACCGTCACCGTGCTGCCGACGACGGCGCCGCTGCTCGGTGTGATGATGGCGACCGTGGGCCGGTTGGCGAGGCTCACCGCCACCGCCGACGAGGTCTCCTGGTGCCCGGCGCTGTCCCGGGAACGGGCGACGAGGCTGTGGGTGCCGTCGGAGGCGTTGACCGTGTTCCAGGCGTACCGGTAGGCGCCGGCGGACGAGTTCCAGGCGGCGTCGTGCCAGGTGGAACCGCCGTTGGTCGAGACCTCGACGTCGAGGGTGCCGGGGGCGTCCTCCAGATCGGAAGCGGCGACCTGGATCGTGACCCCGCCGGCGAGGGTGGCGCCGGGAGACGGCGAGGTGATGGCCACGGCCTGGGAGGTGGAACCGGCGAGGCGGGCGTCGAAGCTGACGTCGCTCGATCCGGCGCTCACCTGGTGCACCTCGACTGCCAGGACGTTGGTGCCCGACTGGATGAGTCCCGGCGAGAACTCGAACGAGTCGGTGGCGTTCTCGGCGCCGCCGTTGGCGGTGGTGGAGAAGAGGATCGTTCCGCTCGGCATGTTGACCCGGGTCAGCTCCTGCCCGTTGAGGTAGACGACGGCGCCGTCGTCACGCTTCAGGTCGAGCTCCAGGGTGTGCACCGTCGTGCCGGCCGGGATGGTGAACGCCTTGCGGAAGTAGTAGGTGACGGCGCCCTCGCCGTGGATGTTGGTCGCTTCGTCGCCGTCGCCGAATCCCAGCTCGGCCGGGCCCGAGCTCCAACCCGATTCGTTGAAGGAGACCTGGCGCCAGGCCGTGCCCTGGTTGGATCCGTTGGCGAGGTACTTCCAGGTCGATCCGTCCGGCACGAAGTCGGTGGTGGAGTAGGCGAAGGTGGTGGCCACCGCCGACGTCGACTGGCCGGAGAGGTTGCCATGGGGGTCGATCGCCTCCACCGTGTACGAGTGGGTGGAGGAGACCCCGAGCCCGGTGGCGAGGAAGCTGGTGTCGACGGTGGTGAAGACGGTGGCACCGTCCTGGCGGATCCGGTAGTAGGCATTGCCGGAATCGTCGCTCGACGGGTTCCACGAGAGAAAGATGCGGGTCGGGCTCGCCGGCTCGGCGCTGACACCGGTGGGCACGCTTGGCGCCGACGCATCGGTGTCACCCACCTGGCGGAATCGGAGGAAGCCGCGGAACTGCACGCCTCCACCGCTGGTGAGGTCACCGCCCACCCAGAGGCGGGAGCCGTCGAAATGGATCGCCCACACCCCCATCGTGCCTCCCAGGACCGGGTTGAACGAAGTGTCGACGTTGAGGTTGTCGAGCCGGGCGGCGCCGAGTCGCCGGAGCGGCCCAAAGGCGCCTTCTCCGAACTCGTTGAACCAGTGGCCCCCGAAGTAGACGCGGTCGCCGACGACCTGCACCGCTTGGACATCGCCGTCCACCCCGTAGGTGCGCTGGATATGCCCGTCGCTCGCCGCCAGGGCGAGGCCGCGGTTCGACCCGGAGTCCTGGCCGCCGACCCCGACGAAGACGTGATCCTCGGCCGAGTCGATCGCCATCACGATCCGGCTGGCACCAGAGTCGAAGGACGAGATGGGTGACCCCGTGTTGAGGTCTAGGGCAGCGAGGTATTCAGTGTTGGTCTGATTATCGACGTTGGTGAAGCCGCCGCCGGCGTAGATCCGGCCGCCCGCGTCGGGGATCTCGAGGTCCCAGACGCTGCCGTTGTTGGCCTGGGGGTCCCAGGAGCCGTCGAGAGCACCCGTGATCCCGTCGAGCCGGGCGAGTCCGTTATGGGTAGCTCCGTCGACTCTCCAAAAAGAACCTCCCACGTAGACTTCGCCGGTGGATGGATGGACGGCCAGGGCGCGCACCTCTCCGTTGGCGATGTCGACATCGAAGGTCGTCTTCGTGGCGCCGGTCAGCGGGTCGAGGGCGACGAGCCGGGGGCGGCTCTGGCCGTTGACCGAGGTGAACGACCCGCCGGCGTAGAGGGTGGAGCCGTCGGGGGAGGAGGCGAGGGCACGGACCCCGCCGTCGAGCGTCGGCTGGAATCCGGGAAGCGGCTGCCCGGTGGCGCGGTCGAAGGCAGCCAGGAACCCGGGGGCGTAGTCGGCCCCGCCGCGGGTCCACCGGATGGCGTCGAACCCGCCGCCGACGTAGACGACGTCTCCGATCTGTGCGAAGGCCCGCACCCACGGTTCGCCGGAGCCGGCGCCGTTGGTCATCCAGGTCGAATCGGCCTGCTCGCTGAACTCGTAGTGGGGGGTCTGGGCCGCGGCCGGGGCCGCCACGAGCAGTGCCGGCACCAGTGCCAAGACGGCGGCTGCGACACCCCAGCGACGTGCGCGCACCCTGTGTTGCTCCCTTCCCATCAGCCCCAGCTCCCCTCCGATTCGCACCGGCCACCAGATGGTGATGAACGGTAGCAACGGCTGCGAGCTACACAAGGCCGAAAACTTGGAGTGGGCTGCCCGGGCCGGCCGCGAGCCGGGACTCCACTCCGCTCACTGGACGGCGCGGTAGCTCCCCAGGATGCGGAGATGGGCCAGGGTGGCCGGCGGGGGATCGATGACCTGCTCGAGGCCGGCAGGGCCGGGGGGGTGGATCAGGTCGACGAAGAAACGGTACGTCCAGGCCTCGTCGCTGGGTCGTGACTCGATGCGGGTCAGGTTGGCGCCCCGCAACCCCAGTTCGGTGAGGGCGAGCGCCAGCGCACCGGGGGTGTGCCCGGTGGTGAAGACCGCGGTGGTCTTGTCATCGTCGGGCCCGATCTCCGCCTCGCCGCGGGTGAGCACCACGAACCTGGTCGTGTTGTGGGGGCGATCCATCACGTCGCGCCGCAGCACCTCGAGGCCGTGGGGCGGTCCCGCCTCCGGCGGCGCCAGAGCCGCCACGGTCGGGTCACCGTCTTCGGCCACCTCACGCACCGCCCCCGCCGTGTCACGCCGTGGCACCGGGTGGATTCCGAGGGCGAGCAGCGTCTCGGCGGCCTGCGCCAGCGCCTCCGGGTGCGATTTGACCGCGGTGATGCCGTCGAGGGTCGCCCCGGGGAGACCGAGCAGGGCGTGACGTACCTCGACGAGGTGCTCGGCGACGATCGAGATCGGGGCGTGATCCCCGTACCCGGGGAGCCGGTCGAGCACCGGGAGCACACTCCCCGTGGTCGAGTTCTCCACCGGGAGCACCAGCCGGTCCACGTCCCCGACTTCGAGCGCCGCGAAGGCCGCCACGAACGAGTGCAGCCCGACGTGCTCGTCGTCGGGGAACAACTCGACGGCGGCCCGATGGCTGTAGGAGTAGGGCTCGCCCTGGTAGCCGATGCGCATCCGCCGGACGATAGACGGCTCCCCGCCCCGATCCGCCATTCGCCGCCGGGCCGCCACCGAGCAGCGCCTGCGGTGGCCCCTGGGATTGACGACGTTCCCTAGACGCCTATGGTGATTCGACTTGGAGGTAGTTCCGGTGTCGGTTGGCCTCGTCGCAACCCAGTTCTTCACCTTCGGCAGCGCCGAGGATCCGTTCGTACTGGAGTGCGGCGCCACCCTCGACGAAGTCACGGTCGCCTACGAGACCTACGGGGAGCCGAACGAGGACCGCGACAACGCCATCCTGGTGTTCCACGCCCTCACCGGGAGCCAGCACGCCGCCGGGCGCAACCCGGCGGTCCCAGGCGTCGAGCATCGCTGGACCGAGGAATGCCAGCGAGGGTGGTGGGACCTGTTCGTGGGCCCGGGGAAGGCGATCGACACCGACCGCTTCTACGTCATCTGCGCCAACTACCTCGGGAGCTGCTACGGCTCGACCGGGCCGTCGTCGATCGAGCCCGCCACCGGGAAGCCCTACGGTTCGCGTTTCCCGCAGATGTGCTTCGCCGACATCGTCGACGTGCAGGTGCGGCTGCTGGAGCATCTCAGCATCGAGAAGCTCCACGCCGTGATCGGCGCCTCCACCGGGGGGGTGCTCGGCCTCTCGCTGGCGACCCGCTACCCGGACCTGGTCGACATCGTCATCCCGATCGCCTCGGGGGTGCGGGTGACCGCCCTCCAGGTGATCCACAACTTCGAGCAGATCACCGCCATCGAGAACGATCCCGAGTACCGGGGCGGCGACTACTACGACGGACCGGGCCCGGTGCGGGGCCTGGCGCTCGCCCGCATGATCGGTCACAAGACCTTCGTGTCGCTGGAGGCGATGGAGGAACGGGCCGAGTCGGAGGTCGTCAGCCACGACGAGGGGCCGGGGACGTACGGCATCGGGAGCCCGCTCGAGTCGTACATGTGGCACCAGGGCCAGAAGTTCGTGCGCCGTTTCGACGCCAACAGCTACCTTCGCATCATGCACGCCTGGCAGACCTTCGACCTGGCGGCGGAGGCGGGGGTCGATCTCAGCGACCTGTTCCTGCGCTGCAAGCACCAGCGCTACATGCTGTTCACCATCGACTCCGACGTCTGCTTCTACCCGGACGAGCAGGAGGAGATGGCGCGTTACCTCAAGCTGGCCGACGTGCCCTTCCAGCGGGTGACGGTGCACAGTGACAAGGGACACGATTCCTTCCTGCTCGAGCCGGCACTGTTCCGGCCCCACCTCGCCCACACCCTCCTCGACGAGGCGTTGTGACCGTGGACTGGGCGTCATACCCCCCGGACCGCATCGTCGAGCTGCACCGGCGCGCCGTCGGCGAGTTCGACCGGAGGGTGCATGCCATCACCGCCGAGCAGTGGGCCAACCCGACACCGTGCACCGAATGGGACGTACGGGACCTCGTCAACCACCTCACCTTTGAGAGCCGGTGGGCGCCGCACCTGCTGGCGGGCGAGACGCTGGCCCAGGTCGGCGACCGCTACCAGGGTGACCTGCTCGGCGGCGACCCGGTCGGGGCGTGGGCCGACGCCAGCGAGGCGGCGCTGGTGGCCGTGGCCGAGGCGGACCTCTTCGCCATGGTGCACGTGTCGTGGGGCATGATCCCGGCTCGCGAATACGTGACCCAGCTCACCGCCGATCACCTGATCCACGGGTGGGACCTGGCCCGGGGGGTCGGAGCCGACGAGTCGCTGGTCGACGACGTCACCGAGTTCGTCCGCGCCTACGCCGAGCCGCGGCGTGAGCTGATGGCCGCCTCCAACGTGTTCGCACCGGCGCTGCAGCCACCCGCCGGGAGCAGCGAGGCCGTGACGCTGCTGGCGCTCTACGGACGCCGCGCCTGACCGTGGCCGGAGCCGGGGTGGAAAGGCGATCCGGGCCGGCCGCAATCTGCTGACATGGGACCGATGGACGGCAGCGAGGCTTCGTGAGCGATCAGGCACCCGTCGGGATCTTCGACTCGGGGATCGGCGGCCTCACGGTGCTGCGGGAGCTGCGTGCCCTGCTTCCCGGCGCATCGTTCCTCTACCTGGCGGACCAGGCCTGGGTCCCCTACGGAGAGCGCACCCTGCAGGAAGTGAGGGAACGGTCGATCCGCGTCGTTGAAGAGCTGCTGGGTCGCGGGGCGGTCCTGGTGGTGGTGGCCTGCAACAGCGCCTCGGCCGCCGCCCTGCATCCGCTGCGGGCGCGCTTCCCCGGGACGCCGTTCGTGGGCATGGAGCCGGCGGTGAAACCGGCGGCGGCGCTGACCGGCCGCGGGGTCGTCGGGGTGCTGGCGACCGACGCCACCTTCCAGGGGGAGCTGTACGCCTCGGTGGTCGATCGCCACGCCGGTGGCGTCCGTATCGTCGAACAGGCGGGCGCGGGCCTCGTCGACCTGATCGAGCGCGGTGAGATTGCGGGACCGGAGGTGCGGAGGCTGCTCACGGCCTACCTGGAGCCGATGCAGCGGGAGGGCATCGACACCCTGGTGCTCGGGTGCACCCATTACCCCTTTCTCATCCCGGTGATCGAGGAGATCCTCGGCGCCGGGGTGCGGCTGGTGGACCCGTCAGCGGCGGTGGCCCGCCAGGTCGCCCGGCTCCTGGGCCGGCCCCGGCCGGCCGGAACCGTGGGCTCGGTCGAGTACTTCACGACCGGTGACGCCGCCACCTTCACTGCCCAGCTCCGTCGCCTCGTCGGGGGTGATCCGCAGATCCACGGCATCGAACTGTGACCTCCCGCCGCCCCTCGGGTACCGTGAGACCATGGAAAGCACCACATCGTGCCGTGTCGGCAGAGCCAACGTTTTCGTCATCCAGGGCGACCTGACGAAGCAGCCGGTCGGGGCGATCGTCAACGCCGCCAACGAGAACCTGGCGCACGGTGGAGGTGTCGCCGTCGCCATCGTGCGAGCCGGCGGCCGGGTCATCCAGGAGGAATCCGATCAATGGGTTCGTGACCACGGGCCGGTGGGACCCGGGCAGGCTGCAGTGACCACCGGCGGGGCGCTCCACGCCTCCCATGTCATCCACGTGGTGGGTCCCCGTTTCCACGAGGGCGGCGACAACCGGGCCTTGCTCGCCCAAGCCGTCGGTGCCGCCCTCGATGCGGCGGCTTCTGTCGGAGTCCGCTCGGTGGCGATGCCGGCGATCTCGGCCGGGATCTTCGGGTACCCGGTGGCCGAGGCGACCGCGGTGATCGCCGCCACCGTCATCGACTGGCTGCGGGACCACCAGGAGGGAACTGTCGAGGAGGTCCGCCTCGTCGGCTTCTCCGGGACGACCGCGGCGCATTTCGCGTCGGCGCTCGACGCCGCGGCGCCCCGGCTGGGCTGAGGGTCGGAGGGTGCGCGACCTCGCACCTTCAGACGTCAGGACCGGAGAGGACGGAGTGAGGTGGTCCCGCGTTGCTGTACCCCCCTCGGCTCGGA
>CAYQEC010000002.1:36244-174203 GCA_964416425.1 uncultured Acidimicrobiaceae bacterium
ACCGGAGAGGACGGAGTGAGGTGGTCCCGCGTTGCTGTACCCCCCTCGGCTCGGACGCCTCCTTCGGAGGCGCCTCGCCGGTCCCCCCTGCAGACAGGGGGGACGAGAAGAGGGGAGGGTGGAGTGAGGTGGTCCCGCGTTGCTGTACCCCCCTCGGCTCGGATGCCTCCTCCGGAGGCGCCTCGCCGGTCCCCCCTGCAGACAGGGGGGACGAGAGGAAGGGCCAGGTGCGGTTGTCACGATCTCGCACCCCCTTCGGCGCGGGGCCTCAGGCCTTTACCCCCGACCAGAGGCGCCGGAACTCCTCGCTGCCGTCGAGCAACTCGTCGAGGGTGCCGCGGGCTTCGACCCGCCCGCCGGACAGCACGACGATCTGGTCGGCGCGCTGCAGAGCCGGGCGGCGGTGGGACACCACCAGGGCGGTGACGTCACCGTCGTCCGAGAACAGCCGCTCCCACAGAAGCTTCTCGGTCTCGACGTCGAGGGCGCTCGAGAGATCGTCGAAGACGAGCAGCTCGGGGCGCCGCACGAACATGCGCGCCGCGGCGGTGCGTTGCACCTGACCGCCCGAGAGTCGCATGCCGCGGGGACCCACCAGTGTCTCCAACCCGTGCGGCATCTGGTCGACGTCCCGATCCAGAGCGGCAGAGCGGATCGCCTCCGCCAGCTCACCGTCGCTCTCGTCGCGCCCCAACAGCAGGTTCTCCCGCAGCGTGAGGGAGAACAGCTTGGGCACCTGCGGGGTGTAGGCGGCATGGGGCGGCTGGAAGAACCGGGCCGGGTCGTCGATCGGCGCATCGTTCCATCGCACTTCGCCGGCATCGACGTCGACCAGCCCCAGCAGGGCGCGCAGCAGCGTGGTCTTCCCCGACCCGATGCGCCCCGTCACCACCGTGAAGGTGCCGCGATCGAGGGTGAGGTCGACCTGTTCGATGCCGTTGGTGGTGCCGGGGTAGCGGAACGTCAGATCCCGGATCTCGAGCCGATCCAGGCGGTCGATGGCGGTGCGAGGCGGCGCCGCCGGCGCGGCGAAGTCGCCGGTGAGGTGCAGCTCGCGGCGCCTCACCAACTCCTCGGTGGGGGCGCCACGCATGAGGCTCATCATGCGCTCCAGCGACACCCCGGCCTGGCGGAGCCTTGCGATGAAGAGCCCGACGAAGTACCCGGCGTCGGTGACGAAGTCGAGGAAGTACACGAAGAGGGCGAACTCGCCGACGGAGAGCCTCCGCCCCGGTCCGATGCTCCCGGCGGCGAAGATGAGGATGAGCCCAGTGCCGACGTTCACCGTGTTCCAGAAGACCGACTCGAGGGCGGAGGTGAGCACCTTGTCACGCACCATCACGGTGCGGCGGGCGTCGTTGAGCCGCCGGAAGTGGTCGATCATCGATCGTTCGGCGCCGGCGACCTTGATCGACTGCACCGCACCCAGCATCTCCCCGAGAGCGCCGGTGATGCGCCCGGTCGCCTCCCGCGCCGCGGTGCGGTAGGCCCGGATCTTGTTGCCGGCCCGCTCCGCCACGGTCACGACCACGACGAGTGGGGCGAACACCAGCACCGTCATCCAGGCGTCGATCGACACCAGGATGAAGGCGGCCACCACGGCGAACACCAGCGAGCCGATCATGTCGACCGTCCAGCTCATCGCTTCCTCGGTGTGCTCGACGTCCTCCCGGAAGCGGGAGATCATCGCCCCCGGAACTTCGTCGACCGCTTGGGCTCCGGGGAGGTCGAGGACGCGTTCGAGCATGTTGCGGCGCAGCAGGGTCCCGACCCGAAACATGAAGTGCACGTCGTTCCACAAGCCGAAGGCCATCATCGCCAGCCGCGCCATGGCGTAGCCCGCCAGCAGGGCGATGAGGGTGGCGGCGTTAAAACCGACCTGACCGAGCCCGTCGAAGAATCGGCGGGTGATGAGGGCCGGAACGACCGGCATCACCCACATCCCCGTCCACACCACAACGTTCACCGCGTAGCGGCCGGGGGCGGCCCGCACCAGCTTGCCCATCATTCGAGCGACCGGGACCGTACGGCGGGTCGCCTTCATGCCAGCACCTCCTCCATGCCGGTCACCAGCAACCGGGACAGCCGCGAGCCGGGATCGGCGACGAGCCGTTCCTGCGCCCCGTATTCGACGGCGCGCCCGTCCTCGAGGATGAGGATGTCGTCGGCCCGGTTCACGGTGGCGAGGCGGTGGGCGATGATGATCCCGGTCCGGTCGGCGAGGAGCCGATCCACCGCGCGCTCGATGAGATGCTCGGTGGCGGGGTCGAGGCGCGAGGACGCCTCGTCCAGGATCACCAGACCCGGGTTCTCCAGGAAGATGCGGGTGAAGGCGAGCAGCTGGGCCTGGCCGGCGGACAGTCCGCTTCCTCCGGTATCCAACTCGGTGGCGAGGCCGTGCGGCAGGGTCTCCACCCACTCGTGGAGCCCCAACTCGTCGAGGGCGGCCGCCAGCTCCTCGTCGGACACTGCGGCGTCGAAGAAGGTCAGGTTGTCGCGGATCGAGGCCCGGAAGAGCTGCACGTCCTGGGTGACCATGCCGACGTGGCGGCGCAGATCACCGACGACGGCGGAGGGGGCCGGCACCCCGCCGAGGCGCACCTCACCCGAGACGGGATCGTAGAGACGTGACAGGAGGCGGGCCAGGGTGGTCTTGCCGCTTCCGGAACGCCCCAGGACTCCGAGCACGTGCCCGGGCTCGACTCGCAACGAGAGGCCGTGGAGCACGACTTCGTCCTCGTAGGCGAAGGTGACCCCGTCGAGGTCGACGGAAAGCGGTCCGCCCGGCAGGCGGATCGTGCCCGAGGTGTCGAGAACGGAGGTCAACTCGAAGAGGGCCTCGACACGGGCGATCCCTGCCCCCGCCTTCTGGAAGTCCTCCATCTGGGTGCGGATCTGCTCCATCGGGTGCCGCATCATCTCGGTGTAGGCGAAGATCAGGTACACGGATCCGAGCGAGAGGGTCCCGTTGCTGAAGAACAGCGACCCGAGCCAGAACACGAGGGCGGTGCCGACGAGGTACGTCAGGATGCTGGTGCCCCAGAGCGCGGCGAAGCCCATGCGAGCCTGCACCGCGTCGGGGAGCCAGGCCCGATGCATCTCGGTGAAGCGGTGGATCATGTAGGGACTGCCGCCGTTGGCCTGGATGTCCTCGGTGCCGTCGAGCTGCTCACCGACGAAGCCGAAGAAGGCGGCGCTGCGGGCCCGCACCTGCCTCCACAGCGGTACGGCGTACGCCTGGATCCGCAACATGCCGGAGAGGGCGACCAGCGAGAAGAGGGTGAGGCCGAAGCCGACCCAGAGGTTCTCTCGCCACAGCAGCGCCAGGATCCCGGCGATGAGCACGGTGTTGCCGAGCACCCTGATGGTGAACGCCGAGAAGAAGTTCGACAACGAGGTGACGTCGCCGTCGATCCGCTCGATGAGCTCGCCGGGGGTGTGGCTCTTGTGGAAGCCCATGTCGAGGCCGACGACGTGGGTGGCGAGGTCGGCCCGCATCTCGTTGGTGGCGATCCACCCGACATGTTCGGCCAGGTAGGTGGCCACGACGCCGATGCCCTGATGGGCGACGGCGATCACGATGAACCAGACGGCGAGCGGGATCAGCTCACCCTTTCCGGCCCCGGTGGTGGCACGGTCGATGAACGTCCGGATGAACTGGGGGTTGACGAGCTGGAGGGCGATGCCGACGAACAGCAGAACCGACAGCCAGAGGACGCGAGTCCGAAGTGGACGCAGGTAGTCGGTGAGCAGGCGCAGGTAGGCGCGTACGGGGATCATGTCGTGCTTTCCATCGGGGAGGCCGGAGCCTCTGGGGACCGTGTCGAAGAGGGCGGCGAAGCCGCCGGCACTGGCTCATTGACCCGTGAGGGTCAACCTGTCACGCGGTGAGCCGACGCGTGACGATGTCATCTGGATGGCAGAACACCGTCACCTCTTCTCGTCCTCTCTGACCGCAGGTCGGTCGCACGAACACGAACGGCCGCGGCACCAGTCGGTGTTCACGGCCCGAGGTGACTATGGCAGCGGGCCGGCGGGGTTGTCAAGGAAGGGCGCACGGATGAGGGCGGAGGGCCGAGGGCTAACATCGATCGCTCGTGGCAGGGAGCAAGCGCAGCAGCGGGCCGGCGCCCCGGTACGAGTACCGGGTGTGGGGGGAGAACCTCGCCGCGCTCGAGGCCCGGATCGAGGAGGACGGCCACAACGGCCAGCTCCGCAAGAGCGTCGAGACCTACGTCGTCGCTCCCTCCAATCCGGCGGTCAACCCCAAGATCCGGGGCGGCAAGCTCGACGTCAAAGTGCTGGTGCAAGTTCACGAGGGGCTGGAGCAGTGGGAGCCGCGGTTCAAGGCGGCCTTCCCGCTCCTGGCCGAGGCGGTGCGGTGTTCCTTCTTCCCGCTGCTCGGCCTCGACGCTCCCGAGCTGCAACGTGACGAGTACACCCGGGAGCAGCTGCTGGAGGATGTGGTGCGACCCCACCCCGAACTCATGATCGCCAGGATCGGGAAGCGGCGGCGCGGGTTCACCATCGACGGCTGCCTCGCCGAGATCGCCACTGTCGATTTTGCGGACCGTTCGTTGCAGACGGTGGCGATCGAAGGAGTCGACGCCGCCGAGGTCATCGCGGTGGGGGGCCGGATCGGCCTCGTCGCCCACGAGAACGTCAGCTACCCGGCGGAGATCTGCCGGCTGGCGGAACAGGCAGCCTGAGGCGGGGAGGAGACTGCAGATGGGGCAGGAGATCGAGCGCAAATTCCTGGTCCTCGGCGACGCCTGGCGCCACGACGCGGCGGGCACCGTGTACCGCCAGGGGTACCTGTCGACCGTCAAAGAGCGGACGGTGAGGGTCCGCACGATTGGTGAGCGCGGCTTCCTCACCGTCAAGGGCCTCACGGTGGGGGCGACCCGCAGCGAATTCGAATACGAGATCCCGGTCGACGACGCGGACCGGATGCTCGACGGGCTGTGCGAGCGGCCCCTCATCGAGAAGACCCGGTACGTCGTCGCCACCGGCGGCCACGACTGGGAGATCGACGAGTTCGCCGGCGAGAACGCCGGTCTCATCGTCGCCGAGGTCGAGCTGGAGGCCGAGGACGAAGCGGTCGAGCTGCCCGCCTGGGCGGGGGAGGAAGTCACCGGCGACCCTCGCTACTACAACGCCAACCTCATCGCCCATCCCTTCTCGCGCTGGTAGGCGGTCTGCCCTTCACTTACTCCCGGGATGGGGGGAAGATGGAGACAGCGACGAGAGGAGCCGACTGCATGGGTCATGTGACTGGTTTCCGCCGTGGGGGCCGCGACCTCACCCATCACTTCGAAGGCGGACGGGTCCATCGTTCCAAGGCGTCGCGGGCTTACGAGGAACGGCTCGAGCGGCACCGCAAGCTCCACGAGCGGGAGCGCGGCAACACCGAGGAGCAGGAAGGCGACGACGAGTCCTGAGCGCTTCCTCGTCCCTCCTGGGATCAGGGGGGACCGGCGAGCCATGCTGTCGTTGCCCCTTGCGGAAAAGGGGGGACCGATGAAGCGCCAGCGAGGCTGGCGGCTGAGTCGAGGGGGGTGTGCAGTGAGGCGGCGGAACCGTGACTCTCCTCGAATCGTTCGCCTTCGGCGGACTCTTCGACCCTCCTACTCGGCCGCCTTCCAGGCGTCCCGCAGCCTCACCTTGGCGCCGAGCCGCAGGATGGCGCCGGCGTAGATCCTGCCGCCGAGGCGGATCAGGCCGTAGGTGGCGGCGAGCAGCAGCCCGACCGACACCGCCACCTCCCACAGCGGAACCGAGGTCACGGCCATGCGGGTCGGCATCACCATCGGCGAGGTGGGCGGGATCAAGGACGTGATCCGCACCAGCGTGGTGGTGGGATCGTCGAGCGCCAGGATCGAGATGAAGAACCCGGGGATGAGCAACAGCACCGGGATCATCGCCACGCTCTGGATGTCCTCCTGGCGGGACACGGTGGCTCCGAGGGCGGCATAGATGACGCTGTAGAAGGCGTACCCGAGCAGGAACCAGGCGACGACCGAGAGCAGGATGCTGCCCCCCAGGCTGGGAAGGGAGACGTCGGCGATCTCGAACGTGGTGAGCGACAGCAGGATGGCGCCGCCGAGGATCACCACCTGCGCCAGGCCGAGCAGGCCGATGCCGATGACCTTCCCGGCGAGGACCTGGTAGGGGCGCACCCGCGACAGCACCACCTCGACGACGCGGCTCGACTTCTCCTCGGTCACGCCCATCATCACGAACTGGCCGAACATGAGGATCGCCATGTAGAGCAGGAAGGTGCCGATGTTGGCGCCGATGCGGCGCGGCCCCTCCTCGGGGTCCTCCTGCTGCAATCGCTGGTTGGGGAGCGGCGGCGGCGCCACCAGGGCGTTGACCTGCTCGGGGGTGAGCCCCAGCTCGGCGGCCTGCTGGCGGCGGGCGAGGTCGTCCACGGCGCCGTTGACGATGGCTGCGAGGCGGAGATCGGGATCGGCCTTCCACACCAGGTTCGAGGTGCCGACGAGGGCGACGGCGGCGTCGCCGTCCTGCACCGCCTGCTCGGCGGTGGCGGCATCCGGGTAGCGGCGCACGTCGATGTCGACGTCGAAGGCGGCGGCGGCGCTGTCGAGGGCGGCCTCGATGCCGGCAGGCGCCTCCCCGGCGACCCCGATGACAGAGGTCGGCTCGTCCCGCGTCTCCCAGGCGATGAGCTGGCCGAGGAACAGCACCAACCCGACCACGAGCACCATCGTGACCAGGAAGGCACGGCTGCGCGCCCGCTGCTTGATTTCACGGACGGCGATGTGCCGGATCTGGGTGACGCTCTTCATCCGTCGACCGCTCATCGCGCCACCGCCTCCCGGAACAGGTCGGAGAGGCTGGGCGGCTCGAAGGCGAAGCGGGTGACCTCGCCTTCCTGCTGTGCCCGCGCCAGGATCTGGTCGATGCCGGTGTCGTGCCGGGCCAGGTAGCGGGGCCGGCCTTTGCGGCTCTCGATCCGTTCCACCCCCGGAATGTCGGGCGCCCACGGGGCACCGTCGACTTCGACGACGAGGTGACGGTGCTCGGAGCGGGCCCGCAGCGTGTCGAGGTCGCCGGTGAGCACCACCCGGCCCTGGTGGATGATGACGACGTCTTGGCAGACGTCCTCCACCAGATCGAGCTGGTGGCTGGAGAAGATGATGCCGACGCCGGAGGCTGCCAGGGTGTGCAACGTCTCGGCCAGTGCCTCCATCCCGATCGGATCGAGTCCGGCGAAGGGCTCGTCGAGCACGGCGAGCTCGGGGTCGTGCACCAGCGCCGCCGCCAGCTGGACCCGCTGCTGGTTGCCGTGTGACAGCTCCTCCAGCTTGGAGGAGGCCCGGTCGCTGAGGCCGAAGGTGGTGAGCCAGCGATCGGCCGCCTCGTTCGCCTCGGTGCGTCCCAGCCCGGAGAGCCGGGCGAAGTAGACGAGTTGCTCCCGGATCGTCATCTTCGGGTAGAGGCCGCGTTCCTCAGGCATGTAGCCGAAGCGGAGCCGCTGTTCGGGAGTGACCGGCTCGCCGTTCCACCGCACCTCACCGGCGTCGGGGCGGACGAGCCCGAAGATGCACCGCATCGCGGTGGTCTTGCCGGCTCCGTTCGGGCCGAGGAACCCGAGGATGCGGCCGGGTTGCACCTCGAAGGTGGCGCCGTCGAGGGCGACGACGTCACCAAAACGTTTCACGATCCCCAGGCAGGACAGCACTTCGTCTCCTCGCCACACGATGCAGAGTGCCGAAGGTCGGCACCCTAGTAGGAGCATCGGGCCCTTTCCGGAGAGTGGAACGGCCCGAGCGGCGTATTCCGGTCGGGAGTACGCTCGGATCGAGGTGCCCGCTGCGAGGAGGTTGTGATGACACGGGTGCTGGTGGCGTACGCATCAAAACGGGGCGGGACGGGAGGCATCGCCGAGGCCGTCGCCGACCGCCTCCGGGAAGACAATCTGGACGTCGATCTGTCTCCGGCGGGGAAGGCCCGGTCGTTCCGGGACTACGACGCCGTGGTGCTGGGGAGTGCCCTCTACGCCGGGCGGTGGCAATCCGACGCGATCCGGGCGCTGCGCCGGCTCGCCAAGGACCCGCAGCACCCGCCGGTGTGGATCTTCCACAGCGGGCCGCTCGGTGACGAGGGGGCGTCCAAGCCACAGAAGCTCCCTGGCAAGGTGGCGGCCCTCGCCGAGAAGGTCGGGGCACCGCCGGTGGAGACGATCGGAGGCCGGCTCGAGCCCGACGCCAAGGGCTTCATCGCCTCCAAGATGACCAAGAATGTGGCCGGCGACTGGCGAGACCCGGAGCAGATCCGGGCTTTCGCCGACCGGGTGGCGGCGGCGTTGCGCGTCGCCGGCTGAGACGATCGCCTCGATTCCGCACTGCGACGCCGGCGAGTTCCGCCGGTCGGAGCTTGGGCCCGCGCCACCGTACTTGACACCCGCGTTCTGGCCTGGCATAGTGCCGCCTCGGCCGTGACACCCCTCCGGGGGAGTTGCGGCGTATTTCGTATCTGGAACCGACGACGAGAGAGGAGGGGCCGATGAAGACGATCAATCGCCGTGATCTCACCACGTTCTGCATTGGTGCGCCCCTCACCGGGGACGTGCCCGGCAGCACGGTCGGTGCCTTCGGCACCGGCACCCCGGCTCCTCTCGGCCGTGGAGACGAGAACTTCCACTAACCGTTCCGTCCCGCCGATTCCGTAGAGGAGCCGCCCCCGGGGCGGCTTTCTTCACGGCCCCACCCGGGATCCCCTGGAACGGGTCTCGTCGGGAGATTCCAGAGGTTCGATCCCTCCCCGTTCCGCGACGGCGAACCCGTCACGTTGCTTCGCAGGCCACCGAGCCGGCGTCACGGCCTGATCAGCCGGCCGGCGGCCCTCGATGCGGCGTGGCGGGCTCGTCGCCACCCAGAAGGAGCAGGTACGAGTGCGAGAGGAGGGAAGCAGTGCAATACGTACCCCACCAACAGCGCATTGAGCGGGTCGTCGCTCAGCACGGCGCCGTCGCATGGCGCCTGCCGCGCCGGGCCGACGAGCAGCGGCGCAGCCGTGTCCGGCAGCACGATGCCGCCCGCCAGATGCTCCACGCCCGATGACCGGTTCCAGACCGGAGACCAGGCGCAGAGGAGCCGAATCGCCGGCGGCGGGGCGGCCCTACCCCGGGGCCGCCCCCCGTCCGGTGAGTCCTTGATTCGCTCACCGTTGCGGCGCACGATGGCGGGGTCGGACCCGAGGAGGAATCATGATCTCGCCGCCACCGGTCACCGAAGAGGCGGTCTCCGCCTCCCGCTTCTTGCGCGGCGTCCTGTGGACCGACGCCTGGGTGTCGGGGGCATTCCTGCTGCTGCTGGTGGTGTTGGCCGGCCCGGTGGGCCGGTTCGCCGACGTGCCGTTCGGTGTGCCGCTCGGGATCGGGCTGGCGCTGATGCCCTGGGTCGTCATGGTGGTTTGGGTGGTGCGTCGCGTCCCGCCGGCGATCGGCGGCGCCGCAGCCGTCGTCGCCGGGAACCTGGTGGGCGTGGCCGCCATCGTGGTGGTGGTGGTCGCCTTCCCCGACGCCCTCCTCGCCCGCGCCGAATGGGCGCTTGGGGCCGTCGGGTTGGGGATGCTCGACCTGGCGATCTTGGAATGGATCGGGATGCGGCGGGCCCGCTGACCGATCCGCTCAGCCGGGCGGGCCCTCCATGATCCGCTCGATCCAGGTCTGCAGCGCCATCCCCGATGCCGGGTCCCACCCCTCCCGCCACCAGGTGGCCCCGGCGGCGGCGAGCGCTGCCGCCTCGTCGCGTCCGGTGGCGCCCCTGGTCAGGACCGAGCCCGCCACCGCGACTTCGAACGGTTCCGCAGGGGAGCGATGCTCGGCGACCAGGGCCAGCATCGCCTCCACGTCGGCCGGGGTGATGTCCCGGAACTCACCGTGCTCGAAGGCGATCGGGGCGACCCCGTCCCAGCGGGCCGCCCGCCGGAACGGACGCCGGCTCGGCCACATCCCGGCCACCCAGATCGGGATGCGGGGCTGCTGCAGCGGCTTGGGGAGGAAGGTCACCGGCCCGACCCGGTAGTGCTCGCCGGAGTGTTCGAATGGCTCGCCGGTCCACAAACCGGTGATCACCTCGAGACCCTCGTCGAGCATGTCGGCCCGGGCCCGATTGTCGACCGGCAGCCCGAAGCGGCCGAACTCCTCCTCCGGCGGGTAACCGATGCCGACACCCAGCACCAGCCTCCCCTCGCTGAGCAGGTCGATGCTCACCGCCTCCCGCGCCAGCTTCCAGGGATGGCGGCGAGGCAGCGGCGTCACCATCGACATCAAGGTGAGGCGCTCGGTCGCCGTCGCCGCCACCGCCAGCAGCACCCATGGGTCGGCTACCTCGTTCCCGTCCCAGGCCAGGATGTGATCCCACAGCGAGAGCCCGTCCCAACCGGCTCGTTCCACCCCGGCGGCGAAGCCCGCCATCCGGCGCGGATCGGCCCAGTACCCGAAGTTGGGGACGTCGACCGCGTACTTCACCGCCTCACCCTACCGGCGGCGGCGCCGCCGACCCGAAGACGATTTGGTGGAATCATCTCCGTCATCTAGACAGGCTCCCGCGGTATCGGAGGACTGGGAGACCGCGCAACAATGGATGTAGGCCACGCGTCGTCTGTGTCGGCCGTGCCCCCGGGGCGACTGCGCACTCCGGCGCGTGCCGCCCTCGTCATCGGCCTCCTCTACCTCTTCCTCGTCGGCGTCGGCCTGCTCGAACGCGGCATCGGGCACCTCGGCAGCGGATTCACCGACAGCCTGTTCCGCGGGGTGGAGAACCCGTTCGTCGGCCTGCTGGTCGGCATCCTCGCCACGGTCCTGGTGCAGTCCTCCTCGGCGACGACGTCCACCATCGTCGGGCTGGTGGCCGCCGGAGTGCTCCCCGTCTCCAACGCAGTCCCCATGGTTATGGGCGCCAACATCGGCACCACCGTCACCAACACCATCGTGTCGCTGGCGCACATGCGGCAATCGCGCGAGTTCGAGCTGGCATTCAGCGCCGCCACGATGCACGACTTCTTCAACATCATGGCCGTCGCCCTGCTGCTCCCACTCGAGCTGGGCACTCACCTGCTGTCGACCCTGGCACGAGACATCGCCCAACTCCTCTCGGGCGGCGCCTCCGGCGGAACCTTCGACAGCCCCATCAAGGGAGCGGTGACTTGGGGGGTGACCCGCATCGAAACGACCCTCGAGGCGATCGCCGGGAACGCCACCGCCATGGGGGTCCTCGCTCTGGTCACCGGGGTCGCCCTCGTCTTCGTCACCCTCACCTTCATCACCAAGAACATGCGGTCGCTGGTGGCGAACCGGATCGAGCGCACCCTCAACGCCGCCCTTCGCCGCAGTGGCATCGTCGGGATCCTGGTCGGGATGATCGTGACGATGGCGGTGCAGTCCTCCAGCATCACCACCTCGATGCTGATCCCACTCGTCGCCTCCGGGATCCTGGTGTTGCGCAACGCCTACCCGATCACCCTGGGGGCCAATGTGGGGACGACGATCACCGCCCTGCTGGCGGCGCTCGCCACCGGGGAGGTCGACGCCCTGACCATCGCGCTCACCCACACCCTCTTCAACGTCGCCGCCATCGCCATCATCTATCCGTCGCCCCGGCTTCGCTACCTCCCGGTCACGATGGCCGAGAAGCTGGCGGTGGTGGCGGTGCACCGCAAACCGATCGCCGTCGCCTACACGTTGGGCATGTTCGTGGTGATACCCCTGCTTGGTATCCTGATTTTCAGATAGGAGCAATTGACATGGTGTTCGAGTTCTTCCGTTCCTCGGCCCGTTCCACGCTCCAGGAGGTGGAAGACCGCCTCGCCCAGATGGTGCGTGACGGGAGAACCGTCTATGACGCCGCCATGGCCGCGGTCTTCGGGGGAGGTGCCTCCAAGGCCGCCAAGCACGAGGTCAAAGGCACCGACAAGGGCATCAACGTCGCCCAGCAGGAGGTGCGTAAGGCCCTCGTCATCCACGCCTCGGTGGCCGGCCCCGTCGACGTTCCCGAGACCCTCGTCTACATGAGCGTGGTCAAGGACGCCGAGCGGATCGGCGACTACGCCAAGAACATCTACGACCTCGCCAAGTACGGGGCCGACTTCACCTCCGCCCCGGACCGGGAGGAGCTGGAGTCTTACCGGGACAGCGTCGGGCGGCTCATCGACGAGGCGGCGGCGGTGTTCGAATCCCGCGACATCGCGCGGGCCCAGGAGCTGATCGCCAAGGCCGACGCCCTGCTCGACGAGTACGACGACCACGTCAAGGCGGCGTTCACCTCCACCGGGCCCGCCTCCGACGCGGTGGCCCGGGCGCTCTTCTACCGGTTCCTGAAGCGGATCACCGCCCACGTCATGAACCTCATGACGTCGATCGTGTTTCCCATCCACCGCCTCGACTACTACGACGAGGCCAAGGAGGATCGGGTCTGGTGAGTGGTGCCCGGCGGCGACGGCCGGGTAGCCTCGGGACGACCAACCGGGGAGCCATGAGGAGACCGCTCAGCATCCGCAACGCCCAACGCTTCGGCCGGGGACGCCTCGACGACGCCTACCGCTACCTCGGCGCCCACCTCACCGCCAAGGGGGCCCGCTTTGCGGTGTGGGCCCCCACCGCCCGTCAGGTGTCCGTCATCGGCGACTTCAACGATTGGGACCGCAAGCACGGTGTGCTCGAAGCGGGACCGGGCGGGGTGTGGTGGGGATACGTGCCCGGGGCGAAGACCGGCGACGCCTACCGCTACCGCATCCGCACCCGGCGCGGACCGGTGGTGGAGAAATCCGACCCCTACGCCTTTGCCACCGAGGTGCCGCCGCAGCACTCCTCGCTGGTGTGGGACCTCGGCTACCAATGGTCCGACCGCGACTGGATGGAGCAGCGGCGCCGGGGCCACGACCCCGACGGCCCGCTCGACATCTACGAGATCCACGTCGGGTCGTGGATGAAGAAGCGCCCCTCCGAGTCGTACTCCTACCGGGAGCTGGCTCCCCGCCTCGTCGACTACGTCACCGACCTCGGCTTCACCCACGTCGAGTTCCTTCCCGTCACCGGGCACCCCTACTACCCGTCGTGGGGCTACCAGACGACCGGCTACTTCGCCCCCACCTCCCGCTACGGCGACCCCCAGGACTTCATGTACCTGGTGGACCAGCTCCACCTAGCCGGGATCGGGGTCATCCTCGATTGGGTCCCGTCCCATTTCGCCGGTGACGAGCACGCCCTGCTCACCTTCGACGGCACCGCCCTCTACGAGCATCCCGACCCGCGACGGGGATGGCACCCCGACTGGCACAGCGCCATCTTCAACTACGGGCGGCCCGAGGTACGCAGCTTCCTCACCTCCAGCGCCAGCTTCTGGCTCGATCGCTACCACGTCGATGGGATCCGGGTCGACGCGGTGGCGTCGATGCTCTACCTCGACTACTCCCGCGAGGACGGGGAGTGGGAGCCGAACGTCCACGGGGGGCGGGAGCATCTCGAGGCGATCGACTTCCTGCGTGACCTGAACCCGACGGTGCTGTCCGGCAACCCCGGCACCTTCACCGTCGCCGAGGAGTCGACCGCCTGGCCCCGGGTGTCGCGTCCGGTCGAGGAAGGGGGCCTCGGGTTCGTCTACAAGTGGGACCTGGGATGGATGAACGACACCCTCTCCTACCTGTCGCACTGGCCCGAGTACCGGACGATGCACCAGGACGAGCTGACGTTCCGCATGTTGTATGCCTACAACGAGAACTTCATCCTTCCGTTCTCCCACGACGAGGTGGTGCACGCCAAGGGGTCGATGATCCGCAAGATGTCGGGGCGGGGCGCCTGGTCCTTCGACGACCTGCGCGCCCTCTACGGCTACATGTACGGCCTCCCCGGCAAGAAGCTGCTGTTCATGGGTGACGAGTTCGCCCAGCGTTCCGAGTGGAACCACGACGCCTCGCTCGACTGGCGGCTGCTGCGCCAGCCGCGTCATCAGGGCATGCAGCGCTGGGTGCGGGACCTCAACCACGTGTACCGGGAGCACCCGGCGTTGTGGGCGCGCGACCAGGACCAGGCCGGTTTCGGATGGATCGACACCGGCCACCAGACCGGCATCGTCGCCTTCAACCGCTACGGGCACGGCACCCAGATGGTCGTCGTCTGCAACTTCACCGGGCAGGCCCGCAAGTCGCACCGCATCGGCGTCGGCGCCGTCGGCGAGTGGGAGGTAGTGCTCAACTCCGACGCGCGGCGCTACGGGGGGCAGGGTCGGGGACCGCGGGGGCGGGTCGCCACCCGGGCCGTCGCCGCCTACGGCCGTCCCCAATCACTCCAGTTCAGCATCCCGCCGCTCGGCACCATCTTCCTCCAGCCGGCTGGCGATTGAACGATCGGGCACCGGGCGAGACAACGCGAGGTCAGGCAGGCCCCCCAAAAAACGGTCCTTGAGTTCCTGACTCCGCGTCTATAGTTAGTTGGGCACGGTCAAGGGAGGGAATGGGCGAAGACAGCCGTCTTCGCCGAGCGGTGAGAGACCGGCGCCCGCCGCGGGTAGGAACCGGCAGGGCCAGGGTGAGGCGGAAGAGCTCCACCCCCGACCTGCACCTCCCACGTCGGAGGAATGAGAAGGGCGGCCTCCGGGCCGCCTTTCTCGCGCCGGCGCCGCCGACCCGTGCCGCCTACCGGGCAGCGACCAGGAACAGGCGCGGGAACGGAAACAGGGTGACGCCACTCGGTCGCGGTGGGTACGCCTTCGCCAGGGCGGGGCGGTAGGCGGCGAAGAAGCGTTCCAACTCGGCGTCGTCGAGCTGCTCCAGCACCGGCAGCAGCGCCGTCCCCTTCACCCACTCCAGCGCCGCATCTGGCCCCTCCAGCACCTGGAGGTAGCGGGTCTCCCAGATGTCGAGGCGGCGCACGAGTGGCGCCAGCAGATCGTGGTACCAGGCCGCCTCGTGCACCGGGCACCGGTTGATCCGCGTCCTGAGACCGTCGGGGCCCAGGGGCCGTCCCCCTTCGCCGCCGGTGGCGAGCACCTCCCGGATGAGTCGGTGCGAAGGCTCCCCCCACGACAGCGGCATCTGGATCGCCAGCACACCCCGGTCGGCGAGGGAGCCCACCACGCGGGGAAACAGGTCGTCGTGGCCGTCGACCCAGTGCAACATCGCGTTGGCGTAGACGACGTCGGGCGGCTCGGGAGGATCCCAATCTCGCACGTCGAGGCGGCGCCACTCCACGGTGCTGGGTACCGCGGCGGCCTGCTCCAGCATCTCGGCGGAGAGATCGGAGCCGATCACCCTCGCCTCGGGCCAGCGCTCCGCCATGAGCCGGGCCATCTCCCCGGTCCCGCATCCGACGTCGTGGATGAGGCGAGGGGCCGCATGATCGACCCGGGCGAGCAGCTCCTGCGCCGGCCGTAGCCGGTGCCCGGTGAATCGGTGGTACTGGTCGGGATCCCACGTCGGGTCACCCGCCTCGTGCTGGTCTCGAGCCATCCCTGCTCCGGATCGGGGCTCGGAGGGTAGCTCAGCGCCGCGTCCGTCCCGGGACCGGCGGCTGGCCGATCATCTCGATGTCCTGGGAGCCGCAGGTGCGGCATCGTAGCGTCGAGCCGCCCCACGGACCTGGGGCGGCGCCGGGCGCCATCGTTGCCGGCTGAGGCGGCGCCGCGGCGTGGCCTCGCGGCGGCATCTTGGTGGAGGTCGTGGTGAGGGTGCTGCGGACCGTGAGGTCGGCGCCACAGGCCGCACAGAAGTTGGCCTTCCGGTGATGCGTCGCCCCACAGCGCGGGCAATCGAGCCAGTCCTTTGGGTCGTTCTCCACCGGACCGAACGGCATCAGCTCGGCGCGGGCCTGCTGTTTGCTCTCCTCCTCGCTCGGCACGAACAGGAAGGCAGGCTCCAGCGGCTCGGCCGGCATGATGTTGCGGGCGTAGGTCGTCACCGGATGGACGTCGCCGATGGCGTCGAGGTCGAAGAGGCCGACGTTGTGGGACTCGGCGAGGGTCTTGGCTCCCCCCGAGAACCCGGTGACGGAGAACAGCAGGCAGTGGAGGTGCTCCCGTTCCTCGTGACGCTCGGCGACGGCCTTGAGCAGGGCGAGGACCGCCGACTGGGCCAGCCGTGACCGGTCGACCTTGATGCGGGCCACCAGAGCGCCGCTTCGAAGCTCGACGACGCCGTCGACCGGTTCGCTGATCGACTCCGGCGTCGCCCCGATGTGGTCGAGCCAGCGGTGAGCAACGTGGTACGCCTCGGTCAGGCCGAGCGTCGGCGTGCGGTACTGGCCCATCACGAATTCCTCGTCACGTTGCTCCGACCTACCTCTCCGGCGGCGATTCCCCTGGTATCGGCGGGGGGCAGGGGGGACCTGAGGCCATCGTCCCCGCTGCGCTCGCTCCGCGCCGCGGGACCGAGTGGTCCCAGTCGGCGAGCAGGGTGCGCAGCGCGGCCACGAAGGCGAGCGGCTGGTCGAGGAGGAGGTGGTGGTGCGCCTCGGGGATCGACACCAGCGGGGCGTTGCGGCCCAGCAGGTCGTACATGTACTCCGCCGTGTCCGGGGGCACCACCACGCTGTACTCGCCGCGGAGGAGAGCGATACGGCACTGCACGCTGGCGAGCTGCTCCCGGAGCGGGATCAGGGTATGGGCGAAGAGATGCGGGTCGAACTTCCACGTCCAACCCTCCGGAGTCTCGTGCAGGGAGTGGCGGGCGACGTGATCGAGGAGGAAGCCGTTCTCACAGGGCTGGGGCGGGATCAGGTGGAAATGCTGCAGCGCCGTCTCCAGATCCGGGTAGACCCCGGGGGAGCGAAAGGCCCGGCCCCGGGCGGCCTCCTCCGACTCCGGGTCGGGGCGGCGCACCGGCGAGTCGACGGCGACGGCGCCGGCGAGGCGGGAGCCGTGCTGCGACGCCGCCTGGATCACCACCATGCCGCCGAGGCTGTGCCCCACCACCACCGGCGGGCCGGGGAAGCCGGCGTCGTGGGCCACCCCGAGCACCTCGCAGGCCCACGCCTCGTGCGAGTAGTCGTCACGCCGGCCGCTGTCGCCGTGGCCGGAGAGGTCGAGGGCGACGACGTGCCAGTCGGAGGCGAACATCGGCGCCAGGAACGTCCACCAATGGAGATGGGCGGCCCCCCCATGGATGAGCACCAGGCCGGGGGCGCCCCGGTTCCCCCAGTCCGCGTAGTGGATCGAAACCCCGCCGACGGGGATCCACCGCTCCTCGTAAGGGGCGGCGAGGGCGCGCCGGAACCAGTCGGGCGGGGCGGCGGAGATCGTCGGAGCGTCCATCGCCGTCACCCGGCCGCGATCTCGTCGGGAAGCGGGAACCAGCGGAGGTGCTCAAAATCCTCGGTGACGTCCGGCGTCCCCAGCGGCGGCGGGGGTGGGGCCGCTCCCGCCTCGGTCAGGATGCGGCGCCCCTCCGCCAGGTAGGCGGCGAGGGCGGCGTCGCCGTGGCGGGGGTGATCACGGTGGGGGTAGGACATTTCCCCGCCGGCGTAGCCGACGGAGTGCAGACTGAGCGGCGGCTCCGCCGCCGGCTCCCGGTGCCGCCAGAGGGCGGTCGCCGGGTCGAAGCGGTAGTAGGGGAGCAGCTTCCATCCCTCGGTGGCGACGAGATGGACCGCCTCGAGGATGAAGTCGAACACCTCCTCGGAGATGAAGTAGTTGAAGTTGACCCGCACCCAGCCCGGCTTGATGCCTTCGCAACCGCGGGCGATCTCCCGCTCGAAGCGGTAGGAGCGCTCGAGGTCGATGCCGAGGAGGCGATGCCCGTAGGGGCCGGCGCAGGAGCAGCCGCCTCGGGACTGGATGCCGAAGAGGTCGTTGAGCAGCGCCACCACATAGTTGTGGTGGAGGTAGCGGGAGCCGTGGCGGACCACGAACGACACGATCGAGAGCCGGTCGGCGTCGCGGTTGCCGAGGATCTCGATGGCGGGATTCCGCGACCAGGAGGCGACGGCACGGGAGATGAACGACGCTTCCCGGGCCCGGATCGCCTCCACCCCGACGGCCTGCTTGAGCTGGAACACGAGTCCGGCCCGGATCGACTCGATGATCCCCGGGGTGCCTCCCTCCTCCCGGCGCTCGACGTCGTCGAGGTAGCGGTGTCCGAACGGGTTGACGTAGGCGACGGTGCCGCCGCCCGGCACCGCAGGCACCCGGTTGGTGAACAGCTCGCGGCGGGCCACCAGAACCCCGGGTGTGCCCGGACCCCCGATGAGCTTGTGGGGGGAGAGGAAGATGGCGTCGAGCCGGGCGAGGTCACCGTTGCCCGGATGCATCGACACCTCGACGTAGGGGGCTGCCGCGGCATAGTCCCAGAAGGAGAGGGCGCCGTAGAGATGGAGCAGCGTCGACACCGCGGCGACGTCGGTGAGGATCCCGGTGACGTTGGAGGCGGCCGAGAACGACCCGATCAGGAGGGGACGCTCCCGGTAGCGGGAGAGCTCCTCCTCGAGGTGGTGCAGGTCGACGTGCCCGTCGGCGTCCTCCTGGATCGTCACCACGTCGGCGATCGATTCCCGCCACGGGAGCTCGTTGGAGTGGTGCTCGTAGGGTCCGACGAACACGACCGGTCGCTGCTCGGCCGGGATGTGGTCGGAGAGCCGGTAGCGGTCCTCGAGGTTGCTCGGGAGCCGGATGCCGAGCACGTCGATGAGGCGGTCGACGGCTCCGGTCATCCCCGAGCCGCAGAAGAGCACGGCGTGGTCGGGACCGGCGCCGACGCACTGCCTGATGATGTCGCGGGCTTCCTCCCGGAACCGGGTGGTCTGGAGGCCGGTGCCGGAGGATTCGGTGTGGGTGTTGGCGTAGAAGGGCATCACGACGTCGCGGATGAAGTCCTCGATGAAGGTGAGGGAACGCCCCGAGGCGGTGTAGTCGGCATAGGTGACCTTGCGGGGGCCGAACGGGCCGTCGACCACCTCGTCGCTCCCGATGAGGGAGCTACGGATCGTCTCGATCAGCTTCTCGGAGGCCTCCATGCCCCCGATGCTAGGAGCCGCCCGTCTCACCCGTCGCGAGGCCGGCTGCATGGTTCTGCTGGGCCTCGGCACATGGTTTGGCGGATTCAGGCGAGGAGCTCGCGGCGGAGCAGGTCGAGGCCGACCGGTCCCACCTCGAGCAGGCCGGCGTGGAACCGTTTGGCGTCGAAGGCGGCGCCGTGCCGGGCCTGCAGCTCGTCCCGCAGCTCGAGGATCACCTTCTCGCCAACCTTGTACGAGATCGCCTGGGCCGGCCACCCCAGGTAGCGGACCACCTCGGATTCGGCGTAGGGCCGATCGAGCATGGCGGAGCGCTCCAGCAGCTCGACCGCGATCTCGAAAGTCCACTCCCCGCCGGGATGGAAGTCCTGGCCGCGGGGGATCGGGAGCTGGAGGTGGCTCCCGATGTCGACGACGACCCGGCAGGCGCGCAGCATCTGCGACGTCAACCAGCCGAAGACGTAGTCGGGCTCGTCGAAGAACCCCAGCTCGTCCATGAGCCGCTCGGCATACAGCGCCCACCCCTCACCGGAGCCGGCCTTCCACACCCAGAGCCGGTGGAGCCGCGACAGCCTGTCGGCCTGCGCCACCTGGGTGCCCACCTGGAGGTGATGGCCGGGGAACCCCTCGTGGTACGCCGTCGAGACCTCGTCGTAGAGGGGGTAGGGCCCGGAGGGGGCAAGTGACCACCAGACGCTGCCCGGCCGGGTGAAGTCCTCCGACGGCCCGACGTAGTAGGCCCCGAGCGCCCCGCCGGGAGGGGCGATGTTGACGGTGACCCGCCGGATCTGCCCCGGGACCTCGAAGTGGGTTCCGTCGAGGCGGTCGAGGGCGTCGTCGAGGCGTTGCTGCATGAGGGAGGCGAGCTCGACGGCGTCGGCCGCGGCCCGGGCCGGGTCCGACTTGAGCAGGGCCCGCGCCTCGCCGAGGCCGCCACCCGGCACGATCTCGGCGGCCACGGTCTCGAGCCGAGCTCCGATGCGGGCCATTTCGTCCCACCCCCAGGCGTAGGTGGCGGCGGGATCGATGGTGGTGCCGAGGAAACGGCGCGCCTCACGGACGAACCGACCTTCGCCGACGGCGTCGGTCGCAACGGCGTCGGGCGCGTAGACCTCGGCGAGATAGCGGCCGAATTCCCCGAAGGCGTGGCGGGCCCCGTCGGCGGCCTCCCGCAGCCGCCGGCCCAACCCGGCCCCGCCCTGCGACCTGTCGTAGACGTCGACCAGCAGGCCCAGCCGGGTGCCCGGCGCCGCCGTCACCCGGCACTGCGCGACGGCCGCCTCCACCTGGCGGCGGGCCACGACGAGGCGGTGGCGGCGCCCGCGTTCCAGCGAGGCCCGGTAGCCGTCGAGGGCGGCGGGGAGGCGCTCCAGTCGGATGGCGACGAGCTCCCACTGCCCGGGTGTCTCGGTGGCCATGTGGTCGAAGACCTCGGTGAAGTTCTGCAGCGGTGACGCGATCGAGTTGAGGTCCCGCAGGTGGTCGTCGTGGGCGAAGTGGGCCAGCTCCTCGTCGAGGGCATCCTTCGCCACCTCGATCGCGAGGCGGTCCCAGCGGTCCCCGGGCGGGGGCAGCGCCTCGAGGCGCCGTCGCCAGGAATGCAGCTCGGCGGCGGTGGCCTCGGCGCCGTCCGGGCTCAGGTCCGGCCAGCGGTCGTCGTGACCGGACACCCCGAGCATGGTGGCGGCACTGGGGAAGAGGCGAGCGAGGTCGTCGACGATGGCGTCGCTCAGCTCGAACACCGGATGGTTCTGCACGCGCTCCGTCTCCCGGTTCACAGGTTGCGGGAGACGAGGCTACCGCCGGCGGCGCCCCGCCGAGGCCAGCGGGTCGGCCTCAACGGGCTACGGCGGCGACGTCTTCGATGACACGCAAGTTCGCCAGGGCGTCGTCGAGCGGCGTCGGCACCGGCAGATCGTGCCGGATGGCCTCGGCGAAACGCTCCGCCTCCACCGTGTAGCTGTTGGCGACGGCCGATTCGAGGGTCTGCTCCCCGTCGGGGGTCACCACCCGGATCGTGGCCGGCCGGCTCGGATCGGGGGTGAAGGGAAGGTCGACGGTGATCGTCCCGGTGGCGCCGGTGAGGTGCACCCCCTGGTCGTGGGCGTGGTCGCCGCCGCAGAAGAACACCGATTCGCCTTCGGGGAAGCGCAGGATCCCGGCGGTGGCGATGTCGACGCCGTGGCCGTCGCGCCGGATGGCGCCGCCGACCACGGTCGGCTCCGTGCCGAAGAGGAAACGGGCGACACTGACGCAGTAGCAGCCGATGTCGAGCAGCACGCCGCCGCCCGCCTCCGGCACGTTGCGGTAGTCGTCCTCCGGCTGCGGCTCGTAGGTGAACCAGCTGTTCACCATCCGCAGCGGACCGATCCGCCCTGCCGCGATCAGGTTCCGCACCAGCTCCCACTGCGGATGGAACCGGTACATGAAGGCTTCCATCAGCTTGCCGCCGGTGCGTGCCGCCGCCGCGACCATCGTCTCCGCCTCGTCGACCCCGAGCGCCAGCGGCTTTTCGCACAGCACGTGCTTGCCGGCCTCGAGGGCCCGGATCGACCAGGGGGCGTGGAGGTGGTTGGGGAGCGGGACGTAGACGGCGTCGACCTCGGGATCGGCCAGGAGGGCCTCGTAGGAGCCGTGGGCGCGGGCGATGCCGAGCCGGGTGGCCGCGGCGGCGGCCCGCTCGGCGGAGCGGGAGGCGATGGCGACGACCTCGCAGCCGTCGGCTTGCTGGATGGCCGGGATGACGGTCCCGGTGGCGATGTTCGCCACGCCGAGCACGCCCCAGCGGATGGTGTCGGTGGTCATGCGGTCGATGCTAGAGGTGTCGCCCTCTGCCTGCTGGCGCCACTGCCCGGCCCGGTCAGCCCGCCTCGGTGCGGCGGCACACCAGCTCCCCGGTGCCGATCGGCACGACGAGGGCGTCGACCCGGGCATCGGTCAGAGCCCGGTCCAGCATCGGCTGCAGGATCTCCCGGTGGTTGATGGCGTTGTCGGCGACGAGCAGGCCGCCGGGGACCAGGTGGGGGACGACCGCCTCGTAGCAGTCGTGATAGACGTCTTTCTCGGCATCCAGGAAGCAGAAACCCACGTCCCCGATGGTGGCGAGGTGGCGGCGGGCGTCGTCCTCGACCAGGTCGACGAGATCATCCACCCCGGCCAACCGGAACGTCTCTCGGGCCATGGCCGCCTTCTCGGGGAGCACCTCGAAGGTGGTGATCCGGCGCTCCACCGCCCGGCAGGCCAGCGTCAGCCACAACGTCGAGTACCCGGCACTGGTGCCGATCTCGACGACGGCGCCGGCGGGAGCGGTCGCCAGCAGGATCGCCAGGAACCGGCCGGTCTCCGCCGGGATCTGGCGGAGTCGCTCCAGGCGGGGCGTGCCGTCCTGCCGGTCTCGGGTGTCGTGCCGCTCCAGATCCTCCATGCGGGCGAGGATCGGCGGCGGGATGGGGTGGAACATGGGGCTCCTTCCGGGTTCGGCTCCGGATGTCACGAACCGGCGTGTCCCCGGATCCGTGCCAGCACCTTGAGCGCCGTCGGCTCGTTGGGCTCCTCCACCAGTGCCAGGGTCAGCTCCTGGATGCCCTGCTCGTCGGCATCCTGCGCCAGGTGGACGAGGCCGCGGCCGACGTGGGCCATCGCCCGGATCTGGGAGGCCCGGCCGTCGTAGTCGAGGGCGCGGGCGAAGGCGGTCATCGCCTCGCCGTACCGTCCCGTCTCGGCCAGGGCCCGGCCCCGGTAGGTGAGGAGCAGGGCGGTCACGTCGTCGTCGTTGACGACCCCCTCGGTGAGGGCGATCACGGTGTCGTGCTCACCGGCGGCGAAGGCGATCTCGGCGTAGGACACCCGTACCCAGGTGGTCTGCTCCAGCGACGCCAGCAACGCCTCCGCCTCGTCGTGGCGGCCCCGGAGCTGGAGGAGCTCGGCGACGAGCAGGCCGAGGGACATCCGCATGAGGGGGAGATGGGCCACGATGGCGGGAGCGATGGCGACGGTGAGGCCGGCATCCTGCAGGTAGGTGCGCACGAACCGGTGGTTCTGCACGTCCTCGTCGGCCCCGATCACGGCGGTGAGCAACTCGATGCCGCGGGGGAGCGCCGGCTCGAGCAGGAGCAGGCCGGCGACCGCCTGGCCCACGATGCGCTGGGTCGGGTGCTGTTCGGCGGCCGCCAGGATCTGCTCGGGGTCGCCGCCGGCGATGGCGGCCTGCATCGCCTTCTCCGCCGCCGAGGCCAGCATGCCGGGGGTGCGGCGGGCCACCAGAGCCGGGTACTCGTCCGGCTCGTCGAACTCCCATTCCAGGTCTCGCATTTCCCGGGCGGGCCGGGTGGGGCGCCAGCCGAAGTCGCTGCCGGCGGCGTCGTACCAGCTCGATCGATCCCGGAACAGGATGGGTGCGATCCCCAACGGACGGCGGCGGGGAGATCCGAAGACGAAGCGCATGGTGACCTCCTGATCGTGAGACCGTCGGCGCGCATGCCATCCGGTACTATCGCCGAATCGACGGCTCTGGAGGTGGATCGACATGGATTCCTTTTCGCGCGGGTTGCCGAAGGCGGAGCTCCACCTCCACATCGAGGGTACTCTCGAACCCGAGCTGCTCTTCGAGCTGGCCGGCCGCAACGCGGTTCCTCTCGCCTACCCATCGGTGGAGGCGCTTCGTGCCGCCTATCGATTCGGCGACCTGCAGGACTTCCTCGACCTCTACTACCAGGGCGCCGCCGTGCTGCAGACCGAGACCGACTTCTACGAGGTGACGTGGGCCTACCTGGAGCGGGCGCAGGCCGACGGGGTGCGGCGAGCCGAGGTGTTCTTCGATCCACAGACCCACATCGATCGCGGGGTCCCGTTCGAAGCGGTCATCGGTGGCATCAGCGCCGCCCTGGCCGACGGGGAGCGCCGCCTTGATCTCTCCACCGGTCTCATCATGTGCTTCCTCCGCCATCTCTCGGCCGAAGCGGCGATGGCGACCCTCGAGCAGGGGCTGGCTCACCGCGACCTTCTGCTCGGGGTGGGCCTGGACTCCTCAGAGGTCGGGAACCCGCCGTCACGGTTCGCCGACGTCTTCGCCCGAGCCGAGGCGGAGGGCCTGCACCGAGTCGCCCACGCCGGGGAGGAAGGGCCCCCGGCCTACGTGTGGCAGGCTCTCGACCTACTCCACGCCGAGCGTATCGACCATGGGGTGCGGGCCCTGGAGGACGACCGTCTGGTGGAGCGGCTGCGTCGGGATCGCATCCCGCTCACCATGTGCCCCCTCTCCAACGTGAAGCTGGGCGTCTTCGGTACGCTCGAGGAGCACAACCTGAAGCGGGCGCTCGACGCCCGGCTCTGCGTCACCATCAACTCCGACGACCCGGCCTACTTCGGAGGGTACGTGGGCGACAACTACCTGGCGGCCCAGGAGGCGTTGGGCCTCACTCCTGAGGAACTGGTCACCATCGCCGCCAATTCGATCGAAGCCAGCTTTCTCGATGCCGGGGCCAAGCAGCGACTCGCTGCCGAGCTTGCGGCCTACGCCGCCGGCTGAGATCACGCCGCCGAGCCGGCGGCGCCGTGAGCGCCGTCAGGACACGGTGCCGGCCATCGTCTCCTGTTCTGCCGGCATCCGCCCGAGCGGTGTGCCCTGTCGAATCGCTTCCCGGGCGGCACCGGTGGGGATGGCGAGGGCCCCGAGAACCACGATGACGTAGAACGATCCGAGGAAGAGGTCCCCGTTCTCGTAGTCGAGGCCGTACATGGCGATCGGTCCGCCGACGACGACATCGACAAGGGCGACCACGGGCTTCCGCCCACCGTCGCCACCCGCATGCGGGACTGGCGGGAGGCGACCTGCCGTCGGACCGTGCGGGACATGTTGGACGCGTTCGACGAACGTCGCCGCTCGGCGCCGCCTCCCGGGTGACGTCGCCGCGACGCGCGGCATGGCCGGCCTCGCCGCTCTTCGGCTCGAAGACCCTTCCCCAAGCCGGCACCGCTGTGCGATGCTGCGAGGTGGCATTGGCCGCCGCTTGTACGAAGTGTAAAGATGGTGGTCGTCACCCCACTCATCGCGAGGGCAGACCGTGAGAATCCTCCTGGCCGACACATTCCCCGAAACGCACCGCGAGCGTCTCGAGCAGATGGGACACACCGTCACCTATTTGCCGGACCTCACCGGAGACACCCTTCCCGCCGAGCTGAACGGGCACGATGTCCTCGTCGTCCGCAGCACCCGGGTGACCGCCAAGGCGGTCGAAGCAACCCAGACCCTCACCCTGATCATCCGGGCCGGGGCGGGGACCAACACGATCGACGTCGCGGCGGCCGCCGACCGCGGCATCTTCGTGTGCAACACCCCGGGCCGCAACGCCGTCGCCGTCGCCGAGCTGACCATGGGGCTGCTCACCGCCATCGACCGCAGCATCGCCGACAACGTGCACGATCTCCGCGCCGGCAAGTGGAACAAGGCCCGCTACGGCAAGGCACGGGGACTGGCCGGCCGTTCCATCGGCATCGTCGGGGTCGGCCGGATCGGCCTCGCCGTGGCGGAGCGGGCCAAGGCCTTCGCCATGGAGCTGGTCGTCATCGAGCGTCCCGGCCGCAACGCCGACATCCAGGCCCGACTCGACGCCCTCGGGGTCCACTACGTCCCCGATCTCGTCCGGCTGGCGGAGACGTGCGACGTGCTGACCTTCCACGTGCCCGCCGACGACAGCACCGAGCACCTCGTCTCCCGGGACCTGCTCCAGCACGTCAAACCCGGCGCCATCATCATCAACACCTCCCGGGGGAGCGTGGTCGACGAGGCGGCGCTCATCGAGGCGATGGACGCCAAGGGGATCAGGGCGGGCCTCGACGTCTACGCCGGCGAGCCGCAGACCGGCGAAGCCGAGTTCGATTCGGCGATCGCCCGCCACCCCAACGTTTACGGCACCCACCACATCGGCGCCTCGACCGAGCAGGCCCAGGAAGCGATCGCCGACGCCGTGATCGGGATCATCGATGCCTTCGAGGACGGGTCGGTGCCGAACTGCGTCAACCTGCTCCCCACCGGTTACGGCATGACGTCGCTCACCATCCGCCACCACAACCGGGTCGGGGTGCTGGCCCGAGTCCTCGGGATCCTGCGGGAAGCGGACCTCAACGTCGAGCACATGGAGAACTCGGTGTTCGCCGGCGGGCGGGCCGCCTCGGTCGTGATGCGGGTCGCCGGTGACGTCGAGAAGGAGGTCGTGTGGGCGATCGAGGCGCTGGGTGACGTCATCGCGGTATCGACCGGCGATCACTGAGATGGGGACATGGGGCCACTGATCCGTCCATTCCGCGCGTACCTGCCGCGACCCGAACTGGCCGCCCAGGTGGCAACGCCGCCGGTATCCCGGGTCCCGGAGGGGCACTGGGAGCGTCTCGAGGCGGAGAACCCCTACAGTTTCCAGCACGTCATGCGCGACACCATCCGCACTGCCGGCGAGGGGTTCGTCCCCGCGGCGGTCGTCGGAGGCCGAGCCCGTCTCGATGCCATGATCCGTGACGGCGTCTACCGGTGGAGGGACACCCCGGCGTTCTACGTCTACCGGCTGTCGGACGGCGTCCAGGGACGCACCGGCGTCGTGGCGGAGGTCGCGGTCTCCGCCTACGACGAGGGTCGGATCCGGCGCCACGAGTACACCACCCGCGCCACCGAGGAGCGGCTGGCGCGCCACATCGCCGAGCTACGAGCCGACTCCTATCCGGTGGCGCTCGCCTACCGGACCGACGTCGGGGCCGCCGCGGTGACCGCACAGGTCTGTTCCCGCGAGCCGCTCATCGACTTCGTGGCCGATCGGCTCCGGCAGACGATCTGGGTGGTGGACGACCCGGAGGAGGTGCGCCGGCTGGAGGACGCCCTCGCTTCGATCGACACCCTCTACATCACCGACGGCCACCACCGCTGCGCGGCGGCGGCTCGCTACGCCCACGAGGAGGCGGCCGCCCACCCCGACCACACCGGCAGCGAGTCCTACAACTACCTCCTGGCGGTGCTCTTCCCCGAGGCCCAGCTCCGGATCATGGAGTACAACCGCTGCATCCGGGACCTCAACGGTCTCGCTCCGGCCGAGTTCCTGGCACGGGTCGGCGAAGTCGTCACCGTCGAGGAGCTGCCGTCCGGCGATCCCGAAGCGGCCCGTCCCCTCCGGGCCGGCGTGTTCGGCATGGCGATGGGGGACCGATGGTTCCGGCTCACCGTGCCGCCGGAGCGGGTTCCCGACGACGTATACGGCAGGTTGGACGCGGTGCTGCTCCAGGAGCTGGTCCTCGATCCGATCCTCGGCGTCGGCGATCCCCGCTCCGACCCTCGCATCGACTACGTCCCGGGCTCGCGGGGCCTCGACGAGCTCCAGCACCGCGACGGCTGCGCGGTGTGCTTCGCCATTCACCCGGTGAGCATGGACGACGTGGAGGCGGTCGCCGACCGGGGCATGGTGATGCCGCCCAAGTCGACCTGGTTTCTTCCCAAGGTCGGCAGCGGCCTCATCGTGCGGATGCTCGACTGAGGGCGCCGGTAGGCTGCGGCGGCAACCAGAATCCGGCGCCGAGACGGTGGGGTGGCAGAACGTGAAGCTGAGCTGTGACGCCGTCGTGTTCGATTCCGACGGCGTGCTGGTCGATTCCGTGGCGGCGGTGGAGGAAGCCTGGCGCCAGCTCTGTGCCGAGTTCGCTCTCGACACCGCCGAGGTGATGGCGGTGATGCACGGGGTCCGGGCCGAGGACACCCTTGGTCCCCGGCTGGCACCGGAGCAGGCCGCGGCCGCGGTGGCCCGTCTCGCCGACCTCGAGCAGGCGCGGGCACCCGGGGTGCGGGCCGTGCCGGGCGCCGCCGAACTGATCGCCGCCCTCCCGGACGGTCGTTGGGGGGTGGTCACCTCGGGATCCCGACGGCTGGCGACCGCCCGTCTCGCCGCGGCCGGCATCGCCGATCCGCCGGTGCTGGTCACTGCCGACGACGTCGCCCGCGGCAAGCCGCATCCCGATCCGTACCTGGCGGCGGCGGAGGCGCTCGGGGTTGCCGGGTCGGCGATGGTGGTCTTCGAGGACTCCCCGAGCGGCGCCGCCGCGGCCCGCTCGATCGGAGCGGTGGTGGTGGCGGTGGCGACCACCCACCCTCCCGGTTCCTTCGAGGCGGCCGCCACCGTCGATGACCTCCGGGCCGTGTCGATCACAGGCAACGGCCGCCTCACCGTATCGCTCACGGTTGCCGGGTCCGGCGAGGACGCCCCCGACGTCGTCACCCGCTCCCGGTAGCATCGGGTCATGGCCATCGACATCGCCGGCTTCATCACCTACCTGAAGGACCACGCCGTCGAGCACGGCTTCCACGTCCACGACGAGCGTCACTTCATCGAGACCTACTCGCTCCGCCAGGCGTGGGAGGTCGACATGCACCCCGATTTCGCCTGTGACGGGCCGCTCGATCTCAACGTCGCCTTCGACGTCGAGCCGCGGGTGGTGCTCAGCCTCGAGGACCAGATGGTCGAGATGGGCAACGACTACGAGGAGCCCGAGGGCGACTACCGGCTGCCGCTGCTGTTCAACTGGGCGCTGCCGCCGCTGGCGGCCCCACCGGAGCTGGTGATGCTGGCCGCCGAGCTGGCCGGCATCGGGGGGATGGAGCTCCCCATCGAGGTCTCCAGCGTCGAGTCGACCGGCGCCCTTGCCACCGTGGCCGAGCGCCGGCTCTCCATCGTGGGCCGCCGGGAGCTGTCCCTGGTCGACGTGATGATGGGCCGTGAGCAGCTCTGCGAGACGCTGGAGCGCTGCCGGGCCGTCAGCGAGTACCTCATCGACCACACCGCGGACTGGAAGCCGATCGACCGGCCCCTCAACGACTGAGGTGCCGCCACGCTCCGCTCAGGTGGCGCCGATGGCGTGTTCCCGCAGCCGCCGGTAGCAGTCCCGGCACTCGGCCAGCAACGCCTCTAGTCCGGGCGGCAGCGGGGCATGCCCGATCCGGGGCGGTTCGAAGCCGGTGGTGCGATGGACCCGCCGGTACCAGTCGGGCGCCCAGATGCCGTCCTCGGGCTTGGGCCCGGCCGGCCACGACAGCATCGCCGGCTCGAACGGGAGATCGAGGCGAGCGCACAGTTCCCGGAGCACGGCCTCGGGACGGGTGAGCAGCTCCCGGGAGTCGACCACGATCGGGATCCCGCCGGCGGCGAGGATGCGGTCCAGGATCCGCAGCTGCACTTCGAACCCGGCGTCGACCATGGTGGGAGCACGGCCGAGGCCGGCTGCCAGCGACGGCAGCACATCCCGCGGGTCGCGGATGAGGAGGAGGCTCTCCATCCGGTCGACGATGTCCCAGTCGAAGCCGAGCAGGTGATGCGCCATGTTCTTGTAGAACCGGATCGGGGTCGGGGCGGAACCGAAGAGCATCTGGTGGACGATGGCGTCCCGGTCGGTGGGCACCGCCGCCAGGATGCGGTCCCGGCCCGGGTGGTCCGCCCCCGAGACGACGAGGTAGTGGCCGTACATCGGCTCGTCCCACACCGTCGTGTCGGAGCGTTGCCGCCACGAGTACATCATGGCGGTCGAGACGTTGCGGGGCCCCGACCACATGTTGATGATGCGCCGCTCGTCCATCGTCGGAGCCCTCCGTCCGTTCGGTCGCGACCCTACCTGGAGGGTCAGGGGACGGGGGCGCGGGCGTCGAGGTAGCTGTCGTCGAGGGAGAGGTAGAGCTCCTCCTCCTGGTCGAAGTGGAGCCGGAGGATGGCATGGAGGCTGTGCAGCACCCGGCGTACGTCCCGCAGCTCGAGCGGTCCCGGTCCCTCGCCGCCGATACCCTCAACGAGGCGGTGGTAGAGCCCGGTGAGGTGGAAGATCTCGCCGTGGGTCCGGCTCAGCGGGGCGAGCGGGTCGTCGCCTCCGATGAGGGCCGTGAGCTGCGGGTACACCTCCCGTTCCTCCTCGGCCTCGTGGGGGAGGATCTCCTCCTGGAGGAAACGGTCCATCCGCTCCAACTCCTCCCGGGCCTCCGCCGGGGAGATGCGGTCGAGTCGATCGGCCACCACGTCGAGTTGCTCCAGCGCCGGGATGAGGTGGTCGTGCTCGGCGCGGAGCCGCTCCGACAGGTCGGCGGGGAGCTGCGGCCGAACCGCCCCGAAGCCGCGATCCCGTAGTGCCCGCAATGCGATGAGGATGGCGATCACGTCGATCCCCTCCTGGAGCAGCGCTCCGAACACGGGGGGCAGCAAACCAACCGCGGCCGCGACCATGGCGGCGAGTGACAGTCCCATCCCGGTCAGGGCACTCTGGGTCGCGATGCGGCGAGACCGCTGCGCGATCGTGATCGCCTCGGCGAGGCGATCGAGCCGATCGACCACCAGCACCGCGTCCGCCGCTTCCGACGACGAGGTGGCACCGCGGGCGCCCATCGCCACGCCGACGTCGGCGGCGGCCAAGGCCGGGGCGTCGTTGATGCCGTCACCGACCATCACCGTCGTCCCCTCGGTCACCGCCCGGCGCACCGCGTCGACCTTCTCCTCGGGGGAGCGTTCGGCGAGCACCTGGTCGACGGCGATGGCGGCCCCGACAGACTCGGCGACCATGGGATGGTCGCCGGTGGCCATGATCACCCGCTTGATGCCGGCACGCCGCAACAGGCGCAAGGTGCGAGGGGTGTCGGTGCGGAGTGGGTCGTCGAGTTCGAAGACGCCGGCGGGGACCCCGTCGACGGCGACGAAGACGCCCATGGTGGGCTCCCGGGCCGCCCGCCGCTTGTACGACAGCAGCTCCTTCCGGCCCCCCTCGTTCTCGGCGACCCAGTCGAGGCTCCCGACCGACACCCGGTGCCCGTCGACGGTGCCGGACACCCCGGCGCCGGGGACCTCCGTGACGTCGCTCGGGAAGACGAGATGGAGCCCGCGCTGGCGGGCCGCCTTGACGAGCGCGGTTGCGAGGAGGTGGTTCGACATCTGATCCAGCGACGCCGCCAGGTGGAGGAGCTCTCCGACGTCGTTCCATTCCCCGAACAACACCGCACCCGCAATCCGGGGCTGGCCCATGGTGAGGGTCCCGGTCTTGTCGATGATGAGGATGTCGGCGACGGCGAGGCGTTCCAGCACCCCCCCACCCTTGATGATGATCCCGCGGCGGGCCGCCCGGGAGATGCCCGAGACGATGGCGATCGGCACCGCCAGCAGCAGCGGGCACGGCGTCGCCACCACCAACACGGCGAGGGCCCGCACCGGGTCACCGCTGACGACCCATGCCCCGCCCGCCATCACCAGGGTGAGAGGGACGAACCCGAGGGCGTACTTGTCCGCCAGGCGCGATGTCGGGGCTTTGGATTCCTGCGCCGTCTTCACCAGGCGGATGATCCCGGCATAGGTACTGTGCTCAGCGGTGGCGGTGGCGTACATCTGGAGCGACCCGGCGGCGTTGACCGTGCCGCTCTGCACCCGATCGCCTTCCCCTCGCTCGACGGGACGGGCCTCGCCGGTGAGGGCGGACTCGTCGACCACGGCGACCCCCTCCGCCACCACCCCGTCAACCGGGATGACCTCGCCGGGCTTCACCACCAGGCGGTCGCCGGGGGCCACGTCGTCGATGGCGATGGTGACGAGCGAGCCGTCCTCGAAGCGGTGGGCCACCTTGGGGGCTCGCGCCAGGAGGGCAGTCAGGTCCCGTTCCGCCCGGGCGGCGGCGTAGCCGTCCAGCGCCTGTCCGGTCGCCAGCATCAGCCCGATGATGGCGGTGGTGAGGAACTCACCGAGGGCGAGCGCGCCGCCGATGGCGAGGAGCGCCACGATGTCGAGCCCGACCTCCCGCCGCCGGATGCTCTCGACGAATCCGAGGATCAGTGGAGCCAGCGCCACCGCCCCGGTGGCGGCCCAGATCACGTCGGCGGCGCTCGAAGCTCCGACCGCCCACGACACCGCCCCACCCACCAGCCCGGCAACGGCGAGGGCGAGAACGAGGCGGGTTCCTGTCTTTGACGTCACCGGTCATCCTCTCCGCGGCATCCGGCGATGTGAGGATATCCCGCCGCCACCTGGCTCACCAGGTGAGGAGGGAAGCCCGGGGGGCGGCTCCGGGCCGGGAACGAGTCGTCGGTCGTCACGATGGGGCGCTCGAGTACCGGCGCCGGGATCGATCGGGGGCGAATGCTAGATTCACGACATGGCCTTTCCCTTTCCGACCGGCGCCCGTGTCTACGTCGCGGGCCACCGTGGCCTCGTTGGCTCCGCCGTGGTGCGACGCCTGGAACGAGAGGGTTTCTCGACGCTGTTGACGCCGACCCGCGACGAGGTCGACCTGCTCCGCCAGGACGCGGTGGAGCGCTTCTTCACATCGGAACGCCCCGAGTATGTGTTCCTCGTCGCCGGGACCGTTGGCGGGATCATGGCCAACAGCACCCGCCCGGCAGACTTCGTCTACGACAACCTCATGATCGCCGCCAACGTGATCGCAGCCGCCCACCGCTTTGACGTCACCCGGCTCCTCTACCTCGGCAGCTCCTGCATCTACCCGAAGCTGGCCCGCCAGCCGATGAGCGAGGATCAGCTCCTCGGCGGCTACTTGGAGCCCAGCAATCAGCCGTACGCCATCGCGAAGATCGCCGGCATCGAGCTGACCGAGTCCTACCGGCGCCAGTACGGCAACGACTTCATCTCGGCCATGCCAACCAACCTCTATGGTCCGGGGGACAACTTCCACCCCACCGACTCGCACGTGGCGGCGGCCCTGATGCGGCGCTTCCATGAAGCCAAGCTGCGCGGCGACCGCGAGGTGGTGGTGTGGGGGTCTGGGTCGCCGAAGCGGGAGTTCCTCTACGTCGACGATCTCGCTGACGCCTGTGTCTACCTCATGCGCCACTATGCCGGGCCCGGGCACCTCAACGTCGGGACCGGAGAAGAAATCTCGATCCGGGAGCTGGCCGAACTCATCCGCTCGATCGTGGCGCCTGATACCGAGCTGGTGTGGGACACCTCCAAGCCCGATGGGACTCCGCGCAAGCTGCTCGACGTGAGCCGGCTGCACCAGCTCGGATGGCGGCATCAGACGACACTGGAGGCAGGGCTCCGGGCAACCTACGAGTGGTTTGCGGCGCACTACACCGGAGACACCGAGGGAAGGGGAGTGCGGGGTGACTGAACGACCCGAACGGAATGGGAGGACCGCCCTCATCACGGGAATCACCGGTCAGGACGGCTCGTACCTGGCCGAGCTATTGCTCGCCAAGGGGTACGAGGTGTGGGGCACGATCCGCCGATCGTCATCGTTCAACACCGGCCGGATCGACCACATCTACCAGGATCCGCACGAGCCCGATCTCCGCCTCCGGCTCGTCTATTCGGAGCTGGGCGACTCCTCGGCGGTCAACCACCTTATCAGGACCGCTCGGCCGGATGAGATCTACAACCTCGGCGCCCAGTCGCACGTCAAAGTGTCATTCGACGTTCCCGAGTACACCGGCAACATCACCGGACTAGGGACGTTGCGGCTCCTTGAAGCCATCAGGGACGCCGGCCTCGAGACGCGCTTCTACCAGGCATCGTCCTCGGAGATGTACGGCAAAGTCGTGGAGATTCCCCAGTCGGAGACGACGCCGTTCCATCCCCGCAGCCCGTATGCGGCCGCCAAGGTCTACGCCTTCCACATCACCCGCAACTATCGGGAGGCCTACGGAACCTTCGCCGCCAACGGGATCCTCTTCAACCATGAGTCCCCGCGCCGCGGCGAGACCTTTGTGACCCGCAAGATCACCCGCGCCGTTGCCGCCATCAAGCGGGGACGGCAACGCCCCGTGCACCTCGGAAACCTCGACGCCGAGCGCGACTGGGGCTATGCCGGCGACTACGTCGAGGCGATGTGGCTGATCCTGCAGCAGGACGAACCCGACGACTACGTGATCGGAACCGGCGAGAAGCACTCGGTCCGGGAGTTCTGCGAGAAGGCCTTCGCCTTCGCCGGGATGCCGATCGAATGGCGCGGCGAGGGAGTCGAGGAGGTCGGGATGGATCCGGCGGGCAGGGTCCTGGTGCGGGTCGACCCCCGCTACTTCCGCCCGGCCGAGGTCGAGTTGCTGCTCGCCGATCCCACCAAGGCCCGCGAGAAGCTCGGCTGGGAGGCAAAGGTCGGATTCGACGAGCTGGTCGCCCTCATGGTCGAAGCGGACCTACGGGAAACGAGTCCCTGAACCTGCCGGCCGCGATGCCCGGGGGCGCCGTCGCTGCCGATCAGACGTTCTCGATCTCGGCGAGGCGGGCTCGCAGCTCTGCCAGGTCCCGTGCCAGCTCCGTCTCGGACAGCGCTTCCTGCCGCCGTCGCCTCCGGCCGGCCCGGCGCCGCCGGTGGTCGACCTCGACGTAAACGGAATCGCCGGAGAGGTCGATACTGACCCGGCCCTGCAGCGCCCGGGCCCTCGCCTGGAGGGCCCGGAGCTGCTCCCGCAGATCGAGACGTTCCGTCACCGCCGAGGCGGGCAGGTTGTCGAGGCGCTTCGCCGTCTCGAGGAGCCGGCGGACGACGTCTGCGAGGTCGGTGTCCATACCTTTCATTGTATGTCGGGAATCACTCGTAGGAAATGGCCTCCAGCACGTTGAGCTTGGCCGCCTTGCGGGAGGGAGCGATTGATGCGACCACGCCGACCAAGGCTCCGAACACCACCAGGCCGATGATCTGGACGAGCGGAATCGACAGTTCCGTGATGCCCTGATCGCCGAGGGCGGAGGTGACGGCGGCGCCAAACACCAGCCCAACCACGATGCCGAGCAGGGCCCCGATGATGGCCACGATGATCGACTCCCACAGCACCATACGGCGAACCTGCCAGCGGGTCATGCCGACGGCCCGCAGCAGGCCGATCTCGCGGGTGCGCTCGAAGATCGACAGCACCAGGGTGTTGGTGATGCCGATGAGGGCGATGATGACGGCCAGGATGAGCAGAGCGTTGAACATCACGAGGAAGGTGTTCACCTGGTCCTCCTGTGACTGCCGGTACTCGACCTGGTCCCGCACCGTCACGTTCGGGTAGTCGGCGGCAGCGGCGTCGAGGGCGGCGCGGGCCGCCTGTTGCGAGACCCCGTCGGCGGTCTTGACCGCCAGCACGAAGTCGGTGTCGGTGCCGTAGCCGGAGAAGTTCTGCTCGTAGAAGTCGAGCCCGACGAGGAACGAACTCTGCACCACGTTCTGCTCGCCGTAAATGCCGACGATTTCGACCTGCTGCAGCCCGGTGGTGTTGAAGCCCATCGGGATCCTGTCACCCAGGCTCCACCCTTCGTCGTCGGCGGTGCCCTCGTACACGAAGACGCCGCCGGCGGCGAGATCGTCAAGGCTGCCTTGTTTGATGTCGAGGAAGATCGTCTGGTCGGCGGTCGTGGCGTCGATGCCCATGAGCATCTGGTCGGTGCCGTCCTCGTCCCAGTACCCCACACGAAGGTTGGTGACCGCCGCGAAGTCCGGGTTCTCCCGCAACGTGTTGCCGAGGTCGGGGCTGAACCCGCCGGCGAAGCCGTCGACGCTGAGCACGTAGTCGGCACGCAGCCCGTGCTCGATGGCAGCTCCGGTGGAGGCCTTGATCGAGTCGCCGAGCACGAAGAAGAACGCCACCAGAGCGAGGCCGATCATCAGCGCCGACGCCGTGGTGGCGGTGCGCCGCGGCTTACGGATCGAGTTGTCGACCGCGAGGGATCCGGTGACCCGGTCGGCACGCCGGAGCGGGAGCCCCAGTGCCAAGGCGATGGGTTTGACCACCGTCGAACTCAGCATCGACACTGCAAGGAACACGATCAGCGACCCGAGCCCGACCATGGCGAGCTCGTTGAGCGGCCCAAACACCTTGCCGGCGAGCCCGAATCCGATGAGGACGCTGCCTATCAGCAGCGAGACCAACCCGACGGCGATGCGCCGACGCGGCGACATGCGGAGCCGGATGTCGGTGTCGCGCAGGGCGGCCACCGGCGGAATGCGGGAGGCCCGGATCGCCGGCAGCACCGCGGCGCCCACCGTGACCAGGATGCCCACCGCCAGGGACACGATGATGGTGCGGGCCGCCAGCGGCGCTGTGGACGAGGGCATGTCGAAGCCGATCCCGCTCATGATCCCGGTCAACCCGATCGAGATGAGGAATCCGAAGGCGATGCCCACGATCGAGGCGACCAGCGCCACCAGCAGCGCCTCGATCACCACCATCCACACCACCTGGGTTCCGGTGGCGCCGACAGCCCGCAACAGGGCGAGCTCGCGCTGCCGTTGCCGGACGATGATGCGGAACGTGTTCTGGATGATGAACGAGGCGACGAACACCGCCACCAGCGCGAAGACGAGCAGCGCGGTGCGTAGGAAGCCGAGCGACTCTTGGAGCTGCGCGGAAGCCTCGGCGGATTGGTCGGCGGCGGTGACGGCTTCCAGGCCCTGCGGCAGGGCCTGGGCGATCCGGTCGCGGAGCACGGCCGGGTCGATCCCCTCGTCCCCCAGCACTGTGATCGAGCTCAGCTCACCCTCGAGGCCGAACAGGGTCTGGGCCTCGGGCAGGATGAAGGCGGCGTAGGTGGCTCCGGCCACGTTGTCGGTTTCGCCGAACCCGACGATGCCGACGAGCTGGTACTGCCCGACTCCTCCGGGCGTCTGGATCGTGACCGTGTCGCCTACCTGCAGGTCGTTGTCGTGGGCCGTGGCGGCATCGATGGCGACCTCGCCGGATGTTTCGGGTCCCCGTCCCTCCCGGAGCTCGGTATTGCCGGCGAGACGCGGGTCCTCGATCCACGAGCCGCCAAGGGTCGGCGGGCCCATCGGCACGATGGCGTCCCCGTTCTTGTCGTAGATCACGGCGAAGCCGTCGGCGTTGCCGCTGGCGGCGGCGACCCCGGGCACCGCCCGGACCGTCTCCAGGAGCTGCTCGTCGAACGGGGGCGGTCCCTCGTACCCGGCCGAGTACTCGGTCTGCGACTGCACGATGACGTCCTGTCCGGCGTAGACGTTGTCGAACAGGTCGGTGAAGGTGACGTTGATGGTGTCGGTGAAGATGTAGGTGCCGGCGATGAAGCCGACGCCGATCATCACCGAAAGGGCGGTCGAGAGCAGCCTGAGCTTGTGACCCATGATGCCCTTCAAGGTCGTCTTGATCATGGCGTCAGGCTCCGAAGCTCTTCATGCGGTCGAGGACCGCGTCGGACGTGGGATCGAGCATCTCGTCGACGATCTGTCCGTCGTCGAGGAACACGATGCGGTCGGCGTAGCTGGAGGTGACCGGGTCGTGGGTCACCATGACGATGGTCTGCCCGAACTCCTTGACGGCGCGCCGCATGAAGCTGAGCAGCTCACCGCTCGCCTTCGAGTCGAGGTTGCCACTCGGCTCGTCGGCGAAGATGATCTCCGGTTGGGAGACGAGGGCACGAGCCGCGGCCACCCGCTGCTGTTGACCGCCGGAGAGTTCGGTGGGGCGGTGGGCGAGCCGATCCGACAGCCCGACGGTGGCGATCACCTGGTCGTACCAGGCGGCGTCCGGCTTGGCGCCGGCGATCGAGAGCGGGAGCAGGATGTTCTCGCGAGCGTTGAGGGTGGGGATGAGGTTGTAGGCCTGGAACACGAAGCCCACCTGCCGGCGGCGCAGCAGGGTGAGTTCCCGGTCGTTGAGGGACCCGAGTTCGACGTCCCCGAGGTAGACCTTGCCGTCGGTGAGGGTGTCGAGGCCGGCGATGCAGTGCAGCAGCGTCGACTTGCCCGAGCCGGACGGTCCCATGATGGCGGTGAAGCGGCCCTGTTCGAACCCGACCGTGACCCCCCGCAGGGCGTGGACCTGAGCGTCGCCCTTGCCGTAGATCTTGGTCCCCCCTTCCATCCTGGCGGCGACGCGAGTGGACGTCGTGGGAGATGGTGTGGTCATGTGCCTTCCCCTTCGGTTGATGTGGCACCGTCAAGGTACGGGGTGAGATGCGCCGCGTCGTCAGCCGCCAGGCCGATATCCGGATCGTTCGCGGGGATGAGCCGGGGGCGAGGGAGGTCAGTCGGGAGGGTCGCCAGGGACGACGAGGCCCGACTCGTATGCCATCACCACAGCCTGGACCCGATCCCGCAGGTCGAGCTTGGTGAGGATGTGCGAGATGTGGGTTTTCACCGTGGTCTCCGACACGAAGAGTGCCTCGGCGATCTCGGCGTTGGAGAGGCCGCGGGCGAGGTGGCGCAGCACCTCCTGTTCCCGCTCGGTGAGGCGCTCCATCGCGGCCGACGGGTGGGCCCCCGCCGGGACCCGGGCGAACTCGGCGAGGAGACGCCGGGTGACGGAAGGGGCGAGCAGGGCGTCGCCGCCGGCGACGATCCGGATCGCCGCCACCAGATCGTCGGGCGGGGTGTCTTTGAGCAGGAACCCGCTGGCGCCGGCCCGCAACGCCTCGAACACGTACTCGTCGAGGTCGAAGGTGGTGAGGATGAGAACCCGGGGGCAGTGCCCACCGGGCCGCGGCGACGCGCACAGCTCACGGGTGGCGTCGAGGCCATCCATCTCCGGCATGCGGATGTCCATCAGGACCACGTCGGGCCGGAGGCGCCGCGCCTCGGCGACTGCCTCGATCCCGTTGGCGGCCTCTCCGACCACGAGGAGGTCGTCCTCGGCCTCGAGGATCATCACGAACCCGGCCCGCACCAGAGCCTGGTCGTCGACCACGAGGACACGAACCGGCTCGCTCACAGGGCACCGAGCGGGAGTTCGGCACGGACCCGGTAGCCACCGCCGCGGCGGGGTCCGGCGGTGAGATTGCCTCCGAGCAGGGAGACGCGCTCACGCATCCCGACCAGGCCATGGCCGTATTCGCCGGGTGTCGCCAGCTCCTCGGCCGCACCTCTTCCATCGTCGTTGATCTCGATCGTGATGCGGTCGGGCTGGTAGATGAGACGGAGGGAGGCCCGGGTGTCGGGGCCGCCATGCTTGAGAGCGTTGGTGAGCGATTCTTGGATGATCCGGAACGCGTTGAGGTCGATCCCCGGCGGCAGCGGCCGGGCGTCGCCTTCGATGGCCAACTCCACCGGAAGGCCGGCTTCCTCGAGTTGCGTCACGAGCTGAGTGATCCGCACCAGTCCCGGCTGTGGGGTCCGGGCCTCCGGGAGGCTGGTGCGTAGCATTCCGAGCAGACGTCGCATCTCGGTGAGAGCCTCGTGACCTGCCTGTTCGACTGCTTCGAGCGCGATCTCCGCCTTGGCGGGGTCGCGGTGGAGGGTGCGGCGGGCGGCGGCCGCCTGTACCGTCATCACCGTCATGTCGTGGGCGACGACGTCGTGCAGCTCCCGAGCGATGCGGATCCGCTCTTCCGTCACGGCCTCACGGGCCCGCTCCTCTCGGTCGCGTTCGGCGGCGGAGGCGCGGCGCTCCAGATCCTGGGTGCGGAGCTGCCGCAGCGACACCTCCCGGCCGAGGAGCCAGGCGAAGAGGCTGAATGCGCCCATCGTCAGCAGGCTGTCGGGGGCGACGTCGCTCTGGATGAGCACACCGAGCCCGGTCCAAGCCAGCGCCGTGCCGATGCTGACGAACGCGACAACGCGGGATCGTTGCGGCGGGAGGTTGGAGCCGACGGCGTGGAGCGCCACGCCGAGCCCGAACATCGACATGGTGTCCGGATAGGCGAGGGCGACCTCGATCATCCATGCGATCTGCACCGTCGCCATCACCGTTGTCGGGTAGCGCCGCCGCAGCGCCAGTGGCAGCGCCGCCAACAGGATGAGGATGATCAGCCAGGCGTCGGGCCGGCGGTAGGACTCGTCGAGGGTCGTCCCCGAGTAGGCGTTGAGACCGCTCAACACCAGCACCGCCAAGCCGGCGGCCACCGCGCCGTCGATCAGGTAGCGACCTCTAGGCCCCTCCAGGATGTGCATCGCCACGATCGTATCCGGACCGGGCTCGGGACGCATCGGCCGTGGGGACGATCCGGCGCTTGACCGGGGGCGCTTTCCGATTCCAGGGAGGGTCGCGGTCCGGTTTCTCTGGGCAGCGGGGGACCTGGTGCGGTAGAGTCGTGGACGAGCCCGATATCGCGGGGCAGACCAACATCGCGTGCGAGGCGCACGCTGCGTTGGCAGATGATCGTGCCTCTCGACGGTTTCCGGGTCGGTAGGTGCCGGCTCGGTTCGGTTGGAGTGAGCCCGGCCGTTCGCACTGCTGAAGGAGGAGCCTGTGGCAGAGGTTGTCTTTGAAAACGTCAACAAGGTGTACCCGAACGGCTTCGTTGCGGTCACCGATCTCAACCTCAACATCAAGGAGGGCGAGCTGCTCGTGATGGTCGGCCCTTCGGGCTGCGGCAAGTCGACCACGTTGCGCATGATCGCCGGTCTCGAGGAGATCACGAGCGGGAAGATCTACATCGGCGACGAGGTCGTCAACGACATGCATCCCAAGGACCGGGACATCGCCATGGTGTTCCAGAACTACGCCCTCTATCCGCACATGACGGTGGCGGAGAACATCGGGTTCGCCCTCAAGCTCGCCAAGGTGCCGAAGGTCGAGCTGCGGCAGCGGGTCGAGGACGCCGCCAAGACGCTCGAGCTCTCCGAGATCCTCGATCGGAAGCCCGGACAGCTCTCCGGCGGGCAGCGGCAGCGGGTCGCGATGGGTCGGGCCATCGTGCGCCATCCTCGGGTGTTCCTCCTCGACGAGCCACTCTCCAACCTCGATGCCAAGCTGCGGGTCCAGATGCGGGCGGAGATCACGTCGCTGGTGCGCCGGGTCGAAGTCACCACCTTCTACGTCACCCACGACCAGGTGGAGGCCATGACGATGGCCGACCGGGTCGCCGTCATCAGCGCCGGCGTGCTGCAGCAGGTGGCGGAGCCGCAGACGCTCTTCGACGAGCCGGACAACCTCTTCGTCGGGGCCTTCATCGGATCCCCGTCGATGAACCTGATGGAAGCCCAACTCGCCGAGGAGGGCGAGCGCCCCGTGTTCACCCTCGGGAGCCAGACCCTGACCGGCCCGTCCGACCTTTTCACCAAGCGCCCGGCGTTGCGCCAGTACGTCGGCCGGACCGTGGTCCTCGGCCTCCGGCCGAAGGACTTCGAGGACGCGTCGGTGCACACCGATGCGCCCGCCGATCAGCGGCTCCGCTCGACGACGGAGAATATCGAGTCGCTCGGGTTCGAGAAGATCGTGTACTTCGACATCGATGCCAAGCCGGTCGTCTCCGAGGAGGCCCTCGACATCAGCGACGAGGCCGCCGCCGAGGAGGTGCTGTCCCGGGAGACCACGCTGGTGGCGGGCCGCTTCGCTCCCGACAGCACGGCCAAGGTGGGGAGCCCGGTCGAGGTCGCGGTCGACATGGACTCGAGCCACTTCTTCGATCTCGATACCGGTCTCGCCATCCGCGACTGACGCGCCCGGCAGTCACCCGCCGGCCGTGAGCGGAGAGGAGGATCGCCCGATCGGGGTGGGTCCTCATCCGCGGCCCTGGCCCGACGATCCGTGCCTCGATCCCGAGTTGCTGGCGGGCGGCGACCGGCGCAACGTGGTGGACCGCTACCGCTACTGGCGGCGGGAGGCCATCGTGGCCGACCTCGACCGGCGCCGCCACCCGTTCCACGTCGCCGTCGAGAACTGGCAGCACGACTTCAACATCGGTGCCGTCGTCCGCAACGCCAACGCCTTTCTCGCCGCCGAGGTGCATATCGTCGGGCGAAAGCGCTGGAACCGGAGGGGGGCGATGGTGACGGACCGCTACCAGCACATCCGCCACCATGCCGCCACTGCGGAGTTCGTGGCCTGGGCGGAGGAAGCGGAGCTTCCGCTGGTGGGCATCGACATCCTCCCCGGGTCGGCCCCGATCGAGCGGGCACGGCTCCCGGAGCGGTGCGTGCTCGTCTTCGGCCAGGAGGGTCCCGGGCTGTCGGCCGGGATGCAGGCCCGTTGCACGATGGTGTGCTCGATCTCCCAGTTCGGTTCCACCCGGTCCATCAATGCCGGCGTCGCCTCCGGCATCGCCATGCACACCTGGATCCGGCAGCACGTGCTGGGGGAGTGATCCGTCCGGTGCCCGGTGCCACCGGCGCGTAGAGTCCCGGTGATGGACGCGTCGACACTCCGAGCCAGGGTGCTCCTCGCTCTTGCGGCGGGGGCCGTCGCCGTGGCCTGCGCCGCGGAGGCGGAACCGGCGACGACCGGCTCGACCGTCGCCGCCGCGGGGACGACGACGAGTACTTCGCTCGACTCCACGACGACGACCGCGGTTTCGACTTCGAGCACCACGACCACGACCCTTCCACCCGCGCCCGGTCCGATCGTGGTGACCTCCCGCTTCTGCACCGTGGGGTGGTCGATCGGCCCGGATTGGTTCTCCCAGTATGAGACGGGGGAACCGCCGGTCGACGGGGGCGAGGTTTACTAGGTGGTGCGGGTGGGAGACCCGATCACCACCGCGGTCGGCTCGGCCCCGGTCGACATCTGTGACATCTTCCAGCCTCCCCTGCGCACGGTGGAGTTGAATCCGCCGTTCACCGGGGACTTCGGTGACCTGACCCCGGTGGCGATCCAAACCGACGGGGACGTCGTGCCCCACGACGTCGAGCTGCTGGGAACTTCACAGCAGGCCTAGGTCGACGCCACCCGAACGCTGATGGGTGGCTTCGGGATCGCCGACGCCGCGGTGGAGCTGACCCAGGTCATCCGGACCGGATCTCGAGGGTGACGGCGTCGACGAGGTGATCGTGACCGCCAAGGCGGAGGCCGATCAGGAGTACATCGCCGACGCCGGGGCGTACTCGATCGTGTATCTGCGCAGGCTCGTCGGGGGAGAAGTGGGCACCACGATCCTGGTGAACTCCTTCATCGCCGACGGCGACGAGTCCACCTACGTCGACGCCTCCGCCGTAGCTGCGGTCGCCGACCTCAACCTCGATGGGCGCATGGAGATCGTCGTCGACGGTTCCTACGGGGAAGGCGTCTTTCTCCTCGTCTTCGAACGGGTGGACGATCTCGGCCCGGTCCAGGTGATGAGCTGTGGCTGCGGTCTGTAGCCGGGCGCCGATCTCCGCCGCCCTCCTCACTCGGGAACACGGCGGGGGTCTGAACCGTTGCTTCCTCACAAGGGCAACGACTGCCGGTGCCGACGCCGCCACCCGGTCGCGTCTCTCCAGGGGATGAGGAGGCAGGCATGGACGAGGCTATCCGACAGGCGCTCGAGCACGACCGGGTCGTCGACATCACCACGGTGGGTCGGCGTACCGGCGGGCCGCGGCTGATCGAGATCTGGTGCCACCGTCTCGACGGCCATCTCTACCTCACCGGAACCCCCGGGCCGCGATCGTGGTACGCCAACCTGCTGGCAAACCCCCACTTCACCTTTCATCTCAAGGAGAGCATCGTCGCCGACCTCCCGGCCCGGGCGATCCCGATCACCGACAAGGCGCAGCGCCGCGACATCCTCGAGCGGCTCACCCTGCGGCTCGGGGTCAGTGCCCGGGTCGACGAGTGGATCGCGCACAGCCCGCTCGTCGAGGTCCGCTTCGACGACGAGGACGAGTGAGTCCGGCGCCCCTCAGTCGGCGACGGCGGGCAGATCCTTGAACTCGGGCAGCCAGCGCTCGTCCGGCTCCTTGACTCGGAGCCGGGCGTCGACGAGACGGACGCCCCGTCCCGGATCCAGCACCTTGACCGGGTTGAGGTCCATCTCGACCAGCTCGGGGAGGGCGTCGATCATCGCCGACACCCGCAGCAGGGTCTCCTCGACGGCCGGGATGTCGGCCGCGGGAAGGCCGCGGTATCCCTCGAGCAGGCGGAACGAGCGGGTCTCCCGCATCATCTCCGAGGCGTCCCGGTCGGTGAGTGGATGGATCCGGAAGGCCACGTCCTGCAGCAGCTCGACGGTGACACCACCGCCGCCGTAAACGATGAGGGCTCCGAACAGCGGATCCTCCGTCATCCCGATGAGGACCTCCTGGTCGCCGGGCACCATCTCCTGGATGAGGGCGCCTTCCGGTTCGTCGACGACGCCGGTCACCTGGTCGTAGGCCTCGGCGGCCTTCTCGGCTCCCTCGATGCCGAGCAGCACGCCTCCGACATCGGTCTTGTGGAGGGCGCTGGGGGCGACCAGCTTGACCGCCACCGGCCCGCCCACGGCCTCGGCCGCCTCGGCGGCAGCTTCCCGGCTCGTGACGAAGTGCGTCTGTGGCAGCGAGAAGCTAAAGGCGCCGAGTACGTCGGTCACCTCGCTCGGGGTGAGCCAGCCGCCGTCAGAACCCATACGCTCGAGTGCTGCCCGGACCACCTGCTGCGCCTCGTCGGGAGTGATGTCCTCGAACTCGGGGATCTCTCCCTCGGGCCGTTGCAGCCACTCGCCGTAGACGACGGCCCGGCCCAACGCCTGGGCGGCGGTCTCGGGGAACTCGAAGGACGGAACCAACACGGTGCCCTCCAGTCTGACACGGGGGCGGGGGTCGGGCTCCATGAGCACCGCCAGGATCGTCTTGTCGCTCTCGGTCTCGTTGGCGGCCTCGTCGATCATCGCGCTGATGGCATCGATGGCCCCCGGCGAGGTCGGGATGTAGATGACGCACACCGCGTCGACCTCGTCGGAGTCGAGCAGGGTGTCGATGGCGGCCCGGTATTCGGCCGGCCCGGCGGCGGCGATGAGGTCGACCGGGTTGCCGGTGGCGGCCTCCGCCGGGAGGTGGGAGCGCAGCTTCGTCTGGATCGTCTCCGACAGCTCGGGCAGCTTGAGCCCGGTCGCCTCCATGGCGTCGGCGGCCAGGATCGCCGGGCCCCCGGAGTTGGTGATGACCCCGACCCGCCGTCCCTTGGGGACCGGCTGGCTGGCGAGCAGCTGGGTCACCGCGAACAGCTCCTCCAGGGTGTTGGTGCGGATCACCCCGGTCTGGCGGAACAGCGCCTCCACCGCCGAGTCGGTGCTGGCGAGGGCCCCTGTGTGGCTGCTGGCGGCACGGGAACCGGCGGTGCTCCGGCCCGACTTGACCGCCACGATCGGCTTCTTCTTGGCGATGTGCCGTGCGAGCCGGGCGAAGCGGCGAGGATTGCCGAACGACTCGAGGTAGAAGGCGATGACGTCGGTGGCGGGATCGTCCTCCCAGGCCAGCAGCAGGTCGTTGCCGCTGATGTCCGCCTTGTTGCCGACCGACACGAACGACGAGATGCCGATGTTGTTGCGGGCGGCGTAGTTGAGGATGGCGATGCCGAGCGCCCCCGACTGGCTGGAGAAGGCGACGTTGCCGTGAGACGGCACCAGCGGGGCGAACGTGCCGTTGAGCCGGACCGCCTTGTCGGTGTTGAGCACCCCCATGCAGTTGGGGCCCACCATCCGCATCCCGGCCTCGCGCACCATGTCGAGGAGCTCTGCTTCCAGCTTGGTGCCCTCGCCGCCGATCTCGGAGAACCCGGCCGAGATCACCACCAGGCCCCGTACCTTCTTCTTGGCGCATTCCTCGACCGCGTTCAGCACGTAGCGGGACGGCACGACGATGTAGGCGAGGTCGATCGTGTCGGGGATGTCGAGCACGGAGGCGAACGCCCGCACCGAGTGCACCGAGTCGGCGCTCGGGTTCACCGGGTAGAGCGACCCGCCGAAGTTGCCGCTGATCAGGTTGTGGAAGAGGCGTCCCCCGATCGAGGCGGGGTTGCGGCTGGCGCCGATCACGGCGATCGACTTCGGGTACAGGATCGGCAGGATCGACGCCGCCACCGCCCGCCGTTCGTGGGCCAGCTCGGCCTGCCGGGCGTCGTCGGAGTACTCGATCGGGAACCGCACCGAGTAGACACCCTCGTCCAGGGTTCGCTCCAACGAGTACCCGGAGTTGCGGAATAGCCGCATCATCTGGGCGTTCTCGGCGAGCACCATGGCGTTGAACGATGCGATGCCGTTGCGGCGGGCGTGCAGCGTCAGCAACTGGAGCAGCTCGGACCCGATGCCTCGGTTCTGGTGGTCGTCGACGACGGCGAAGGCCACCTCGGCGGAATCCGGCTTCTCCTTGTCCCGGTCGTAGCGGCCGATGCCGACGATCTCGTCGTCCTCGATCACGACCAGCGCCATCCGATCGAGGTAGTCCACCTTCGTGAAGTACTCGGCCTCCTCGTAGGTCAGGTCGGGCTTGACCTTGAAGAAGCGGAGGTAGACGGATCGCTCGCCGAGCCGCCGGAAGGCCCGGCGAAGCCGGCGGGAATCGTCCGGTTTGACCGGCCTGAAGTGGGCCACCGTGCCGTCGCGCAGAACAATGTCCAGTTCATATTCCGAGGGGTATTCGCCCATCATGTCTCCTGGCTTTCTGGGTGACCCAATTCTGGCACGATCGGTGCCGCCCCAATGAATCGGCCCGACCGCCGGCGGGTGCCGTTTGCGGTGGTCGCCGCCCGGGCGAGGCCGTCAGGGGATCTGGTCGATCAGCCGGGCGTAGTCGTCGAGGAGCGGGAGCACTGTTTCGGCGGGCTCCGGGGGCAGGCTGAGCACCGCCCGTTGCACTCCGGCGTTCGCCAGCTCGGTCAACCCCGCCGGGTTGGCCGGGGCGGAGTACACCCCGATCTCGATCTCGGCCGGATCCCTTCCCGCCGCCTCGGCGGCAGCCCGGAGCGCCACAATTCGCTCTACGACCGGGTGGCGGCCCGCCAGCGGCATCCAGCCGTCGCAGAACTCGACGATGTGGGCGAGCGTCTTCGGTCCGGCGTCGCCTCCCAGGATGATCGGTGGATGGGGGTGCTGCACCGGCTTGGGCCAGGCCCAGCTCGGCTCGAGGTGCACGAACTCGCCTTCGAAGGAGGCCACGTCCTCGGTCCACAGCGCCTGCATCGCCAGGATCTTCTCTCGCAGGATCCGGCGCCGGTCCTGGTACGCGATCCCGTGCTGGGCCATCTCCTCCTTGTTCCAGCCGTAGCCGATCCCGAAGAGGACCCGGCCGCCGCTCAGGGTGTCGAGCGAGGCGACCTCCTTGGCGAGCCAGATCGGGTCCCGCTGGGCGACGAGGCAGACCCCGGTGGCGAGCAAGATGTGGGAGGTGACGGAGGCGGCGGCGGCGAGCGCCACGAACTGGTCAATGGTGCGCCAGTACATCTCCGGTAGCGGGCCGGCCCCTGCGACCCCGCCCCGGGGGGTCGTCCGGCTCGTCGGGATGTGGCTGTGCTCGGGCAGCCACAGCGATTCGAAGCCGCGGTCCTCGGCCTCCCGGGCGAGCCGGACCGGGGAGATCGCCTTGTCGGTGGGGAACATCGTGACGCCGAGCTTCATCTCGCTCCTTGCTGGGGTCTCGAGCCTATCGGTCGGTGGTCAGTCGACGGTCCGTTGCAGCGGCCGCAGCCGATGATCGGGCGTGAAGAGGTTGCGCATCACGCCGAGAGCGACGACGACGGCCGTGGTGGAGACCGCGCCGAGGATCAGGTACATGATGGCGGCCTGTACCAGGACGGCGTCGACCGGATTGACGCCGCCCAAGATGAGGCCGGTCATCGCTCCGGGCAGGAACACCAGCCCGACGGCCTTGGTGGACTCGATCTGCGGGGTGAGGGCGGTGCGCATCGCGGCCCGCAGGTAGGGGCGGGCCGCCTCCCGGGACGACTGGCCGAGGGCGAGCCGGGCTTCGACCTCGCGGCGTTTGTCGGCCAGCTCGTCGGTGACTCGGCGGGCGGCCAGCACGGTGCCGCTGAGGGAGTTGCCGATCATCATCCCGGCGAGGGGCACGATGGCGCGGGCCTCGGCGGGGAAGATGCCGAGGCCGAAGATGGTGCCCAGGGTGGCGGCGGAGGCGAGGACCAGGGCGGTGAGGGCGACACCGAACAGCCCCGGCACCTCGGGGGCGCGCTGCCGCACCGTCCAGGCTGCGAAGACCACCATCCCGACCACCCACAGCCACGAGTAGGCGAGGCTGCGGGCGGGCTCCAGCAGCCACGCCAGCACGAAGCCCATCACGATCAGCTGGACGAATGCCCGCACCGTCGCCCACACCAGCCGCTTCTCGAGGCGGAGCTGCTGGCCGAGCGAGATGAGCAGGGCGACGGCGACGAGCAGCAACGACGTCGCCAGGCCGAGCGGGGAGACGTCGCCGCTCACGAGGGGTCACCGCCGAGGCGGGCGAGCGCAGTCGGAGCGTCCGGGTCGTCCGGCCCCCCGGCGAAGACGAGGCGGCCGCCGTCGAGCACCAGCAGGTGATCGGCGAGGCGTCGCATCTGTGCCACGTCGTGGGTGACCCAGAGCATGGGCACTCCCTCCTCGCTCAGTCTGCGGGCGAGGCGTTCGAGCGTGCCCACCGCCCCCGGGTCGAGCGACGAGGTCGGCTCGTCCATCAGGAGCACCTCGGGACCGGTGACCAGGGTTCGGGCCAGGCAGACCCGCTGCCCCTCGCCCCCGGAGAGGTCATCCCCGATGCGATCCAGGAATCCGGCATCGAGCTCGACCCGTTCCAGTATCTCCTGCAGGGCGGGTTCGGCCGCCGCCGGATCGGCGACGTGGAGGTTGTCGCGCACCGTGCCGGCGAAGAGGGCGGGGCGTTGGAACACCATTCCCACCCGGCGCCGCAGCGATAGCGGGTCGACGCCGGTCAGGTCGGTGCCGCGGAACCGGACCACGCCCCGATCGGGCACGTCGAGGCGGTTGCAGAGGCGCAGCAGCGTCGACTTCCCGGCCCCGGAGCGTCCCGCGATCACGGTCAGGCCGCCGTCGGGCACGGCACCGGTGACGTCCTGCAGGATCACCGTTCCCTGCTTGGCGAGCCGGACCCCGTGGAAGTCGAAGAGCGCGGTCACGGCCCGACGGTAGCGATTCCCGCCTGATTCCGAAGGGTCTCGCTCAGATGGCCCAGGGGTCGGTGGCGTCGGCGTTGATCTCGTAGCGCTTGATGGCATCGAGGACCACGGCCGGCTCCACCGCGCCGTCGGCGGCGAGGGCCGCCAGGGTGGCGGCCACCACGTGCCCGGTGTCGATCTCGAAGAACCGGCGGAGGGCTTCCCGGGTGTCGGAGCGGCCGAAGCCGTCGGTGCCGAGCGGCAGGAAGTGGCCCGGGATCCACCGCCCGACCTGGTCGGCCACCGCCCGCATGTAGTCGCTCACCGCCACTACCGGTCCTCCGACGCCGGAGAGCGCTTCGGTGACGTACGGCACCCGCGGCTCCTCGTCGGGATGGAGGCGGTTCCAGCGCTCGGCCGACATGGCGTCTTCCCGCAGCAGCTTGTACGACGTGGCGCTCCACAGCTCTGCCGCCACTCCGTAGTGCTCGGCGAGATCCGACTGGGCGTCGCGTGCCGCCCGGTGGGCGGTTCCCGAGAACAGGATGGCCGCCCGGGGGATTCCGGAGCCGGGTGCCTCGGCCCAACGGTAGAGGCCGCGGATGATGCCCTCCTCGGCGCCGTCGGGCTTGGGCGGCTGCCGGTAGTTCTCGTTGTAGAGCGTCAGGTAGTAGAAGGCGTCCTCTCCGTCGACGTACATGCGGTGCAGGCCGTCACGGATGATGGTGCTCATCTCGTACGCGAAGGCAGGGTCGTAGGCCCGGCAGGGTGGCACCGTGGACGCCAGCAGCAGGCTGTGCCCGTCCTGGTGCTGGAGGCCCTCGCCGAGCAGCGTGGTGCGGCCTGCCGTGCCACCGAGCAGGAACCCGCGGGCCCGGGCGTCGGCTGCAGCCCAGATGAGATCACCCACCCGCTGGAACCCGAACATCGAGTAGAACGTGAAGAACGGGACCATCGGCACCCCGCGGGAGGCGTAGGAGGTCGCCGCCGCCACCCAGCTCGCCATCGAGCCCGCCTCGGTGATGCCCTCCTCGAGGATCTGGCCGTCGCGGGCCTCCACGTACGAGAGCAGCAGGTCGTGGTCGACCGGCTCGTAGAGCTGGCCCTCGGAGGCGTAGATCTTCAGCTCCTTGAAGAGGGCGTCCATCCCGAAGGTGCGTCCTTCGTCGGGGATGATCGGCACCACCCGGTTCCCCATCTTCTCGTCACGGGCGAGGCTGCGCAGCAGCCGGGTGAACGCCCCGGTGGTGGAGAACTCCGCCTTGCCGGAGCCGGCGTCGAACTCGGAGAACACCGCGTCGTCGGGCATCTGCAAGGGGCGGCGGATCTCGATCCGCCGCTTCGGAATCCGCCCGCCCAGCGCTTTGCGCCGCTGCGTCAGGTACTGGCACTCAGGGGCGCCGATCGGGGGGCGAAAGTAGGGGGGCTCGGCGTCGCCGGCGAGCGCCTCCGCGGGGATCTCGTCCTCTAGGTGGAGCCGCGCCCGCAACGTCAGAAGCTGCTGGTTCGTCAGCTTCTTGATCTGGTGGGTGGCGTTACGCCCTTCGACGTCGGGGCCGAGGGTCCATCCCTTGATCGTCTTGGCGAGGATGACAGTGGGGGCGCCCTTGCGCTCGGTGGCGGCCTTGTAGGCGGCGTACACCTTCTTGTAGTCGAGGCCGCCGCGCCGCAGCTGCCAGATCTCCTCGTCGCTCATGTCCTCGACCATCTTACGGAGCCGCGGATCGGGACCGAAGAAGTGCTCGCGCACGTAGGCGCCGTCCTCGGCCTTGTAGCGCTGGTACTCCCCGTCGACGGTGGAGTTCATCTTGTTGACGAGTACCCCGTCCACGTCGGCGGCCAGCAACGGATCCCAGTTGGAGCCCCAGATGACCTTGATCACGTTCCATCCGGCGCCGCGGAAGATGGCCTCCAGCTCCTGAATGATCTTCCCGTTGCCCCGCACCGGGCCGTCGAGGCGTTGCAGGTTGCAGTTGACGACCCAGGTGAGGTTGTCGAGCTTCTCCCGGCCCGCCAGCGAGATCGAGCCGAGGGTCTCGGGCTCGTCGGTCTCGCCGTCGCCGAGGAAGCACCACACCCGCGACTCCGACGTCTCGTCGATGCGACGGTTGTGGAGGTACTTGTTGAAGCGGGCCTGGTAGATCGAGTTGATCGGGCCGAGACCCATCGAGACGGTCGGATACTCCCAGAAGTCGGGCATGAGCCGGGGATGGGGGTAGGAGGAGAGGCCGCCGCCGATCTCCCGCCGGAACCGGTCGAGGTCTTCCTCGTCGAAGCGGTGCTCCAGGTAGGCCCGGGCGTAGATGCCGGGGGCGGCGTGGCCCTGGAAGTAGACGTGGTCGGCGGCCGAGCCGTCCCCCTTGCCCCGGAAGAAGTGGTTGAAACCGACCTCGTACAGGATCGCCGAGGACGCGAACGTCGAGAGGTGGCCGCCGATCCCGTCGGCCTCGTGGTTGGCCTTGATCACCATCACGGCGGCGTTCCAGCGCACGAAGCGACGGATCCGCCGCTCCAGGTACTCGTCGCCGGGGAACCAGGCCTGCTGCTCGGCCGGGATCGTGTTGATGTAGGGGGTGCTCACGGAGGCGGGCACCCCGACGTTCTGGGCGCCGGCCCGCTCGATGAGCTTCGCCATCAGGAACCGGGCCCGCCCCGGGCCCTCGGCGTTGATGACGGTGTCCAGGGAGTCGAGCCACTCTTGAGTCTCGGATGGGTCGGTGTCCGGGAGCTGGTGGGTGAATCCGTCGATGATCATGTGGTGTGTTCTCCGGTGCAGTCGATACCCGCGAGCCTACCGACAGGAGCAGGCCTGGGCGACGCCGAGATGTCGGCGAAGGCCCGCCCGAGCGGTAGATTGGGTGGGCTATGCGGCTTGAACTCACCAAAAAGACCGATCTGGCGCTTCGAGCGTTGGGTCATCTCGCCGAGGATGGGGCGCGGCGTTCGGGAGCGGCGCTCGCCGAGGAGATCGGCGCCACCCGCCAGTTCCTGCCTCAGGTCATGGCACCGCTGGTGCAGGCAGGCTGGGTCGATTCGATTCCGGGACCCGGTGGCGGTTACCACCTGATGCAGTCCCTGGAGGAGATGTCGGTGCTCGACATCATCGAGGCGATCGAGGGCGAGACCGACCACGGCCGGTGCGTGCTGACCGGGGTCAAGTGCCCTCCGGAGCACGTCTGCGTGCTCCACTCCGCCTGGAAACGGGCCCGCGCCGCGCTACTCGACGAGTTGGCGGCGACGTCGGTTGCCGCCGCCCTGGAGGAAGCCGACGAGGTGTCTCGCCTCATCGCCGAGCACTGAGCCGGCCCGCTACGCGGGACCCGGGGAATGCGAACGCCCGCCCGTGCGCTGTGAGGGGGGTGCAGGTGCGCCGCGACCGGGTGGCGCCCGGCGCCGGGAGCGCCACCGGGCCCCCCGACCCCAGCGAGAAGGGTGGGAACGCACGAAGCGGATCATCACGGTCGCGGCCGCCGCCCTCGTCCTGGTGGCGGCGGGGGTCTGGTTCTTCGTCCTCCGCTCCGACGCCCCGCCCCCGGTGTCGCTGGAGGGCGCGGTGGGGACGACCCAGGCCGGCACCGCCGCGGCGGCCGGATCCGGCGGTGTCGACGGCACTTGGACGATCGATCCCGGGTCTAATTCGTTCGTCGGCTACCGCATCGGGGAACGCCTCGCCAGCATCGGCGTCCAGGATGCGGTGGGACGCACCTCGCACGTCACCGGGTCGCTCCAGATCGACGGGACGAGCGTCACCACAGTGTCGATGGAGGCCGATCTCTCGACCCTCGAGAGCGACAACACGCAGCGGGACGGGCGCCTCCGCAGCGTCGGCCTCGAGACGGACACCTTCCCGACCGCGCGGTTCGAGCTGACGTCTCCCATCGAGTTGGGACAGGTGCCCGAGGCGGACAATCCGCTGTCGGTCACGGCAACCGGGGACTTCACGCTCCACGGCGTGACCCGCGCCGTCGAGATCCCGGTGGAGGCACAGCTCAGTGGCGATGCGATCGTGGTGGTGGGGTCGCTGGCGGTGACCTTGACCGGCTACGACATCGTCGCTCCCACCAGTTTCTCGGTGCTCTCGATCGACGACGCCGGCACTATGGAGTTCCAGCTCTTCTTCACCCGCGCGTGACGACGCCGGGCCCGGGGAAACAGACGGTAGGCCCGGTGGGATCCGTCCGGTATCGTGCGGCCACCGTGTGGACGCCGTGGCACCGTTCCCATCTCATCGAGGCCGCCAGCCTGGCCGGGGTGCTGGCCGACCTGGCACAACGACCCGAGGTGCGCCATGTCGTGCTCGACATCGACAATACGGTGGTGCCCTACGGCTCGTCGGACGAGCAGGAGCGGCAGCTGATCGACGACGCGGTGCGGCGCATCGCGACACTCGATCACGTGGAGACGATCTCGATCGTGTCGAACGCCGGTTCCGGCCGCACCGGTCCCAGCCTGCCGCTTCCGTCCCATGCCACGGTGGTGTGGAGTGCCGACAAGCCGCTCACTCCGCGATCGAGACTCGCCGCCGGGACCGGGTCGGCCGCCACCGTGGTCGTCGGCGACCTGGTCATGACGGACGGCCTGCTGGCGTGGCGGCTCAACGCCGACTACTACCACTGCCCGATCGCGGCCCGGGACCCCCATGCCGCCCACCGGCTCCTGGGGTGGGTGGGCCGCATCGCCCGACCGATCCTCTTCGCGACCGACCGGCCCCGGTGACCCCGTGACGCTCGCGCACTCCTGAAGTACGACGCCTGTCTGCCGCCGGAGCCGGCGGCGAGTTGGCTGCGAGACAACGTGGTCGGTGGGGACGCCTGCTGCAGCCGGGTGACGTCCGGTCGTCGCCGGTTTCCTAGATGGCGACGCGGTCCTTGAGGCCCTTGGCGGGCTTGAAGGCGGCCACGGTCGTCGCCGCGATCTGGATCGAGGCCCCGGTCGCCGGGTTGCGGCCGGTACGGGCGCGGCGGCGGCGGGTCTCGAACTTGCCGAAACCGGCGATCGACACGTCGCGGCCGGCGTCGAGCTCGACGGCGATGATGCCATTGCCGGGCTCGGTGCTGAAGATGGTATCGAGGACCTCGGAGGCCTTCGCCTGGCTGAGTCCGGTCTTCTTGGCGAGCTTCTTCGCCATCTCGGTCTTGTTCACATCCAGCTCCTTCGATGTGGGGCGGGGTTCCAGCAACGCCCAGGTAGGGTCGAACGATATCGGAAAGTGCCCAACAAACCAGGGATTTCTCGCCGCGCGGGGCAGAGCGGGAAGAATCGTCCCGGCTCTCCAGCCCGGTTTCCCGGGCCCGTGTCGCGGGGGTTCGGAGGCTCCGGGCGGGGCGCCGCGCCTCCCTAGCGCAACACGATGACGGTAGTGCCGATCGGGGCCCAGGCGTAGAGGGCCTTGGCCTTCTCGTCGGCCTGACGCACGCAGCCGCCGCTGCGGTACTCGCCGAGTTCGGCCTCGGTCTGCATCGGGGTGCCGTTGCCGTAGCGGGGGATCGAATGGAACCCGTAGGCCAGGCGGGGACCGCGGGTAAACCGTGCCATGTACTGCATCGTGATCCCGTCGTGTCCCGCCCATGCCTTGAGGGACTTGGAGTAGATGTGGTAGGTGCCCGGCCCCGGAACGCCCCGACGCCCCGACACCAGGTAGGTGTCGACCAGCTCCTCGTGGTCGTCGACGAGCCACACTCGCTGTTCGGAGTTGGAGTAGATGATGCGCTTGCCGGCGCCGACGTCGGGGAACGGCGGGGGCGGCCGTTCCGGCGGCACCATCGGGGTGAGGCCGAGGGCCCGGGCCAGGAACACGGCCATCTGGCTGCGGGGGAGCGGATCCCGCGGGCAGTAGGACGCCGTTCCGCATCCGGAGGTGACCCCGGCGGCGGCGAGTAGGTTGATGTCGTGCTCGAACACTGAGTCGTCGTCGTCCGCGAAACGGTCGGTCTCGCCGCCCGCGGCCAGGCCGAGGGCGCGCACCAGGAAGGCGGCGACCTGGCCCCGGTTGACCGGGTCCTCGGGACAGAACTCCGTGTTCGCCGGGGGATTGCATCCCCGGGTGATGCCGGCGGCGGCGAGGGCATTGATCGATCCCTGGTGCACGCTTTCACCGTCGTCGACGAAGAAGTCGTCGGTGACGGCGGGGAGGTCGAGTGCCCGAACCAGCATGGTGGCCATCTCGGCCCGGCTCAAGGTGCGGTCGGGGCAGAAGCGGTCGTTGGCGGGGGGATTGCAGCCGCGGGTGAGGTCGGCGGCCACCGCCGCTTCGATATAGCCTTCCTCGCCGAGCCCGTCGTCGTCGAGGAACGTCCCGCCGGGGGGGAGTTGCTGCCCGCCGTCGGCGGCGAAGGCCGCCGGGCCCGGGGCTGCCACGAGCAACGCGAGCAGGGCGATGAGGTGGATGGCCCTCTGGCCACGTCGCATCGTGTCCTCCCTCGCTTCCTGATCGCCGGCGAGCTTTCCCGGGGACCCCTAACCGCCCACGATCATGTCGGAAGGCGGCGTTCGGGCTCGCGCTCGCATTCCATCGGCACGGAGCCGGAATGCCTGGAGGGCGTCCCGGCGGGTCCGGCGCCATGAACGTTCTCCACCGGCGGAGGTCGCTGCTCCTCCCTGCCGCAGGCGACTCCGAAACCCGCCGAAAACCGGCGGTGGGAGTGGCCTTGTGACGCCTTCAGTTTCTTCGTGAACCTGTCGACACTGACTTGATGGTTTTCGTAGGTGTGCTGCAAAGGAACTGCATGTCGGTGCTTGCGGATTGGTGTCGTTCAACTTCCCGGAGGGTGTGATGGTGACCGCCTTCCCGGGATTCCCGAGATTGGAGGACAGGCACGAAGGCCCTGTCCGTGTGCTGCTGATCGACACCGATCGTGCCGTTTTCGACCTGATCGCCTCCACCCAACGGGATCCAGCCCACCCCTACCGCGAGGTCGAGTGGGTCACCTCCTTCAGCGAAGCGCTCGACGCCATCAAGCGCGACGAGCACGACATCATCATCGCCGCCTACCGCATCGGGGAGCAGACGGCTCTGGACGTGCTGCACGCCGTCGCCGAAACCGACTCGATGGTGCCGGTCGTGGTCGTTGCCGAGGAGGACGACGCCGCCGCCGACGACGCCCTGCTCGACGCGGGGGCGGCCGACTTCCTCATCAGGGGCGAGTTCGGCGCCCGGAGGCTCGATCGGGTCACCCGCTACGCCCACAAGCGGCAGGCGACCCTGGGCGCCCTCGAGCTGGACCGTTACCTGCTCGAGGCCTTGATGGAGAACCTGCCCGCCGGCGTCTACTTCAAGGACACCGAGTCCCGCTTCATGCGGATCAACAAGGACCTCGCCCGCAGATTTGGGCTCGCCGACCCCAGCGAGGCCATCGGGAAGACCGACTTCGACTTCTTCGCCGAGGAGGCCGCCGTCCTGCAGCGGGCCAACGAGCTGATCCTGATCAACGAGGAGCAGCAGGTGGTGCTGAAGGAGGAGAAGGAGGTCTGGCCGGATGGCGTCGTCACCTGGGCCGGCAGCACGAAGCTCCCGCTCCGCTCCCGCAGAGGAGAGATCATCGGCACGTTCGGCGTCAGCCAGGACGTCACGACCCGCAAGCTCGCCGAGCAGGCGTTGCGCGACGCCCGAGAAGCTGCCGAGGCCGCCAACCGGGCGAAGAGCGAATTCGTCGCCAACATGAGTCACGAGATCCGGACCCCGATGAACGCCATCATCGGGATGACCGAGTTGGTGCTCGACACCGAGCTGAACGCCACCCAGCGCGAGTACCTGGCGATGGTCAGGGACTCGGCGGATTCACTGATGCGGGTCATCAACGACATCCTCGACTTCTCCAAGATCGAGGCTGGCAAGATGGAACTCAACGCCGAGCCGTTCGAATTGCGGGAGATGCTCAGCGAGACGCTCAAGGCGCTCGCCATCCGGGTGCCGCACAAGGACGTCGAACTGCTGTGCCACATCGAGCCCGCGGTGCCGCGCGGCGTGATCGGCGACGTGGTGCGGCTCCGCGAGATCATCGTCAACCTGGTCGGCAACTCGATCAAGTTCACCTCCGAGGGCGAGGTACTGCTGAAGGTCGGGCTGGTGTCGGAGACCGAACGGGACGTCGAGCTGCGCTTCTCGGTGATCGACACCGGGATCGGCATCCCCGAGGAGAAGCTGGCGTCGATCTTCGAGGCGTTCGAGCAGGCGGACAAGTCGACCACGCGCATGTATCGGGGCACCGGCCTCGGCCTCGCCATTTCGGGCCGTCTCGTGGACATGATGGGGGGCACGCTGCAGGTCGAGAGCTTCGAAGGCTCTGGCAGCACCTTCCGCTTCACCATCCGGATGGGCAAGGCACCCGATGGCATGCTCGCCGAGACCCGCACGACGCCGGCCGCGATCGAGGGGGTCCGGGTCCTCGTCGTCGACGACAACGCCATGAATCGCCGCATCCTCGACGAGATCCTGTGCGGCCGCGGTATGATCCCGACCCTGGCACCCGGAGCGGCCGCCGCACTCGAGCTGCTGCAGGCCGCCGACCAGCGGGGAGAGCCGTTTGGTCTGGTGATCACCGACTACCACATGCCCGAGATGGACGGGATCTCGTTCGTGGAGGAGATGCGCGCCGATCCCCGTTTCGCCGGCCTGGCGGTCGTGATGCTGAGCTCGGGTGGGTACCTGGGTGACAGCGGGCGAGCCGTCGCCGCCGGTGTCACGGCCCGGCTTCTCAAGCCGGTCGCCTCGGCGGAGCTGATGCGCAGCATCACCGGGGTGCTCGGCACCACGGTGGCCGAGGAACGAACCGATACCAACGGCGAAGTCGGGTTCAACCGGGGCCTGAGGATCCTGCTGGTCGAAGACAGCCGGGTCAACCAGAAGGTCGCGCTCGGCATGCTGGGCAAGCGCGACCACGCGGTGACGGTGGCCGACAACGGGAAGGAGGCCGTCGATGTCATCTTTGCCGAGCAGTATGACCTCGTGTTGATGGACGTCCAGATGCCGATCATGGACGGCTACGAGGCCACCAGGACCATCCGCCGCCGCGAAGCAGGCACCGGCCAGCACATCCCGATCGTGGCGATGACCGCCCATGCCATGAAGGGCGACCGGGAGCTGTGCCTCCAGGCGGGCATGGACGAGTACGTGTCGAAGCCGATCCGCTCCAACGAGCTCTTCGAGGTCATCGAAAAGGTGATGGCGACGGTTCCTCAGTAGGCCGCGCCGCCCGATCCGGCCCCCGTAATCGGGGCCCCGTTGACGGGGCCCCCCGTCATCGCTCCCGCCCGCCACATCCCTGCGCCTTCCGGCGCGGCGCCCATTCGACAATCCGCCTGCCGCCGCAGACGCGGATTGGGGGCCTCCGAGGAGGCCCCCACGATGTCAGATTGCGGCCGGCGTCAGCCTTGCTGCAGGAAGCAGGCCACCAGGTGATCCGGCTCGACCTCGATCAGCTGCGGGTTCTCGGTGGGGCAGCCGAGGGCGGTCTCCGCCACCGGGCACCTCCCGTAGTAGGGGCATCCCTTGCCGACTTCCTGGATCTCCTCGGGCTCGATGGGGAGTCCGGTGTCCTGCCACTTCTCGTGGAGGTGCGGGACCGCCACCATCAGCATCTGGGTGTAGGGGTGCAGCGGATTGTTGAAGACCTTCTCCGTCGATCCCATCTCCACGATCTTGCCCCGGTAGAGGATTACCGACCGATCGCTGATGTAGTAGCCGAGCGACAGGTCGTGGGTGATGAAGAGGATCGAAAGCCCTCGCGACTTGAGATCCGCCAGCAGGTTGAGCACATCGATGCGGGTCGAGGCGTCGAGCATGCTGATGATCTCGTCCGCCACCAGGAAGTCGATGTCGAGCAACAGGGCCCGTCCGATGAGGAGGCGCTGCAGCTGGCCACCGCTGAGCTGGTGCGGGTACTTGTCGAGGACGTCGCCCGGGTTGAGGCCGACCGATTCGAGCGAGCTCTCCACCTTCTCGGTCCATACATTGTTGGGTACGTGCGGGAAGTACTCGTCCTTGATCATCTTGAAGACCCGATCGGCCTTGAAGATAGGGTTGTACGAGCTGAAGGGGTCCTGGAAGACGCCCTGCACTGTGCGGTAGTACTCCCGTAGGTCGCCCCGGGTGTGACCCGAGATGTCGACCCCGCCGAAGCTGATCGAGCCTTTCGACAGCGTCGTGAGGCGAAGGATCATCTTCCCGATGGTGCTCTTGCCGCTGCCGCTCTCGCCGATGAGCGAGACGACCTCGCCGGCCTTGACTTCGAAGCTCACCTCGTTGACGGCACGCAGCTCGTTCCGTCCGAAGGCTCCGACCCTGTACGTCTTCGAGACCTTGTCGAGCTTAAGCATAATCTTCAAAAGCCTTCCAGCATGCGACGAAGTGGTTGTCGTCGACCTCCGCGAAGGGAGGATCCACCACACACTTCTCGAAAGCGTAGGGGCACCGATCCCGGAACCGGCATCCCTCTGGCGCGTTGAGCAGCAGTGGAGGCTTCCCGGGGATCCCCTCCAGCCGCCGCTCCGAGTACTTGACCCCGATCTCGGGCAGGGACGCCGTCAGCATCTCCGTGTAGGGATGGCGGGGGGCGTTGATGATTGTCTCGGTCGCGGCCTTCTCGGCGAGCTTCCCGGCGTACATCACCAGGATGCTGTCGGCGATCTGGTAGAGCACCGACACGTCGTGGGTGATGACGATGATGCTCTTGACGAACTCACGGTCGCGGAACTCGACGAGCATCTCGGCCACCGCCCGCTGGCTGGAGACGTCGAGCGCCGAGGTGATCTCGTCGGCGATGAGCAGCGACGGATTCAGGAGCGTGGAGAGCACCATGACCATGCGCTGCTTCATGCCTCCGGACAGCTCGATCGGGTACATGCTGAGCACGTCGTGGGTCAGCTTCACCAGATCGAGGCGCTTCTTGAGCTCCGGGAGGGAGGCGCGGTAGTTGATGCCGCGGGAGTGGAGCAGCTCCGACACCATGGTGCCGATCTTGCGGGTCGGGTTCATGGCGCTCATGGCGTACTGCGGGACGATCGAGATCTCTTCGAACCGGAAGGGGTCCATGGCGTGCTGATCCCAGATCGGCACCTCTTTGCCGTCGAGCAGGATCTCGCCTTCGACGTACTTCATGCGGGATTGGAGCCGGATCAGGCTGTTGCCCAGCGTCGTCTTGCCGCATCCCGATTCCCCGGCGAGGCCCATGATCTCCCCGTCGGCGATCGAGAAGGTGGCGCCGTCGAGAGCCTTCACGTCTCCCGCGAGGGTCTGGTAGTAAACCCGGAGATTGCTTACCTGGAGACTCACGCGCTACAGCTCCCTCAGTTTGGGATTGAAGACTTCGTCCAGCCCGACGTTCATCACGTACAGCCCGCCGACGATGGAGGTGATGGCGATGCCCGGCGGGATGAACCACCACCACATGCCGAGGTGGAGGGCGCTCCACAGCAACGCGTTGTTCATCATCAGCCCGAGCGAGACGCCCTGGGTCGGTCCCAGCCCGATGAAGTCGAGGGTGGCTGCCGTGAGGATCGCCCCGCCGAACATCAGGATGAAGGTCATGAAGAGATACGAGCTCATGTTGGGCGCGATCTCAGTGAAGATGATCTTGTAGCTGTTCTTGCCGCTGAGGCGGGCGAGATCGACGAACTCACGCGAGTTCAGCGAGAAGGTCTGGGCCCGGATGGCGCGTGCCGCCCAGGGCCACGACGTGAACCCGATGAAGAGCGCCTCCACCATCACGCCCCGCACCTGGAGGTAGGCGGCCACGATCAGCAGGATCGCCAGCGTGGGGATGACCAGCACGATGTTGGTCAGCATGTTGAGGATCTCGTCGACGATGCCGCCGCGGTACCCGGCGACAAAACCGACGACCATCCCGACGATGGTGGCGATGCCGCCCCCGACGATGCCCACCAGGAAGGTGGCGCCGAGGCCGTCGATGAATTGGGCGAACACGTCCTGCCCGAAGGTCGTCGTGCCGAACCAGTACTCCGACGACGGAGAGAGGGGCCCGAAGGCCACATACTCGTTCGGGTTGTCGACCTTCACGAACAGCGGCCCCACGAAGGTGAGGAGCAGGAAGAAGCCGACGACCGAGAGGCCGATCACGAGCTTCTTGTTGCGCAGGGCGAAGTAGAGGGCTTCGTTCCGTTTGCGGGGAACCGCAGTCTCGGCCGGTGCTTCGATGGGAAGCGTCATGTGGTACCCCCTTGCATCCCGGTGCGTGTTCTCGGGTCAACGAGCACGTACACGACGTCGATGATGAAGTTGGCGGCGAGCACCCCGACGATGATGAAGAGGAACACGCCTTGGAGCAGGAAGTAGTCCTCGTTCTGGATCGCGGCCAGCACCAGGCTCCCCAGCCCCGGGTAGGCGAACACGATCTCGGTGACGAGGGCCCCGCCGACGATGACGCCGAGCTGGAGGGCGAGGCCGGTGAGCTGGGGCAGCATGGCGTTGCGGAAGGCGTACTTCCGGACCAGCTTGCGGGGCGCACCGAGCGCCTCGAGGTAGTGCGAGTAATCCGACTCCAGCTCGTAGATGATCATGTTCCGCATGCCGATCGCCCAGCCGCCGAACATCACCAGGAACAGGGAGATGAACGGTAAGAACCAGTGGTGGAGCGCACTCTTGATGAACAACCAGGACCAGGCCGGTGCCAGAGCGAAGCTGTAGGCACCGGAGACCGGGAAGAGGCCCCACACGATCCCGAAGGCCCACGCCAACAGGATGCCGAGCCACATGTAGGGGGTGGCGGTGAGGATGTAGCCGATCGGGAGCACGGTGTTGTCGAGGATCTTGGAGCGGGCGGCGAAGGCGCCGAACTTGTTGCCGGCCAGCCAGCTGAGGAGGATCGCCGGGAGGAGGAGCGCGAGGGTGTAGGGGAGGGCGTGCTGGATCACGGTTCGCACCGGCTGCCCGAACACGTAGATGCTGGTGCCGAGGTCACCGCGGAAGAGGGCTCCCCAGAAATTGGCGTATTGCTGCCAGATGGGCTTATCGAGACCGAAGGCCTCGGTGTAGTGGGTGTACATGACCTGGGCGGCTTCCGGCCGCACCGAGACCCTCGAAAGCATGGATTGCACGGGGTCGCCGGGCATGAAGCGGGGGATCATCCAGTCGACGGTGACCGCGACGAAGAACGTCAACATGTAGGTGAAGAGCTTGCGCCCGAAGTACCGTCTCACATCGCGCCTCCGCCTTGACTAGTCCACCACGGACGTATCGTCTCGCGCCGTGCGGGTCTTGACCGCTTGTCGGTGTTGCACACCTCGATGATAGAAAGCCGTCGCCCCTCCTCGCGGAGGGGCGACGGCTTCTGTCGGTTGGCTACTCGGTCGGGGTCGGCTGCAGGTCGCACAGCATGAGGATGCCGGTCATGTTCCAGTATCCCCGCCAGCTGGCCGGCAGGTAGTGGTTCGAGTCCGCGGTCGAGGACGGCCAGTTCGTCCAGACAGCGTTGCTGTACTGGGCCCACAAGCCGTTGTACCACAGCGGGATGAGCGGCATGTCCGTGAGCTGGAGGTCTTGCAGCTGCGACATGATGGCCGTCATGCCCTCAACGTCGTCAACCTGCGTCTTGTCCAACTCGACCACGAGGTCGAAGGCAGCCTGGTTGTCGTAACGCCCAAAGTTGCCGTTCGTCATCGTGTCCATGATCGGATCCTGGAACATCCAGTCGTAGTACGTCCAAGGCGTGTTGCTCATCTGGGCATCGTTGCTGATGAGCAGGTCGAAGGTGCCTGCGTTCTTGGCATCCGCATATGCGTTGTAGTCCGGGAAGGCGGGCTGCACGTTGATGCCAGCCGCCTGGGCGCCTTCGGAGATCACCCGGATGGACTCCATCCAGTCCGTCCAGCCGGACGGAACGATGAGCTCGAGAGAGATCTCGGAGCCATCGGGTGCCTCGACGAATCCGTCGCCGTTGGTGTCGGAGTATCCGGCATCAGCGAGGATCTGCTTCGCCTTGGCCTCGTCGTAGCTGAAGCCCTTCTCGTCGACCACGCTCTGGTCAACGTAGGCGTCCCAGATCGGCAGCAAGCCGGTCGGGTTCGAAGCCGCCACGATGTTGCCGTACACGTTCTGCACGATCTTGCTCGTGTCGACCGAGAACGCGAGCGCCTTGCGGAACTCGGGATCGTCCATCGGGGCCTTGGTGTTGTTGGTCAGCACCCACGCCGTGTTGGCGGAAAGCATGTACGGGGGATCCGGGTAGTACGTCTGAACGCCGTAGCCGCCTGCCACGAGCGTCGCGACGCCCGGCAGGAAGTTGTTGCTCAGATCGAGACCGCCCTGGAGCACCATGCCCAGCGCGACGTTGTTGCTGCCGTTGACCACGTCGACGATGTACTTCGGCTGCGGGTCGAGGCCGAGCGCCGCGGTGGCCCACCAGGGATCGGACCGCTTCATCCAGACCATGCGGTCCTGGTCAGTTGTCGCGAAGACGTACGGACCGGTACCGATGGGGTTCTCGTTGGCCCCGTTGGTGACCTCGTCCTCAGTCATGCTCGACCAGATGTGCTCGGGGAGCATCGGCCGCGAGTAGAGGAAGTTCCCCCACTCCTGGTACAGCGGATCGCTGAATGTGAACGTGACGTGGTAGTCGTCGACCTTGACCACGCTCTCGAGCCAGTCCCACATCGGGGCGTACTGCACCGAGGGGAACTTCTGGCCGAGCTCGAACGTCATGACGACGTCGTCGGCGTTGAAGGCCTCACCGTCGGACCAGGTGACCCCCTGGCGGAGCGTCAGGTCGTAGACGTTGTCGCTCGTCCAGGTGCCCTCCTCGGCCAGCCATGGGGTGTACTCGCCTGCCAGCGGGTCGTAGATGAACAGCGGCTCGTAGACGAGACCGAAAGTCCCCGTCGCGTAGCCCCAGGTCACCATCGGGTTCCAGCTGGACGGCGGGCCCCATTGCGTGCCCGAGGTGTAGAGCGTCTCAGCACGCTCGTACACGCCGGACGGCGCGGCCATCGTCGTTGTGGTGGTCTCCATGGGCGCCTCGGTGGTCGTGGTGGTCGCACCGGGCTCCGCCGCGGTGGTCGTCGTGGTGTCTTCAGATCCCGAGTCGCAAGCTGCGACTACGAGAAGGAAGACCGCCAAAACGGCCAACCATCTCCATCGTTTCGTCATCAACATGCCTCTCTTCCTCCTTTTAGGGTTCGAGGAGCATTCTCTCGTGGTGTGCAGCCCCGGAGACTCCGGCGGCTGCACGATGGGCGTTCTGGCATCAACGTGCCGGCACACCTCCTACGGTTGATTGCCGGATTACGAGCTTCGTCGGGAGGGTCACTCGGCGCGGCCCCCCCTCCGAATCCTTGAGGAGGTCGAAGAGGGCATGGGCTGCCGCCGCGCCCTGGTCCTCCACTCCCTGGTCAACTGTGGTGAGCGGGGGGTCGAGCTCGGCGGCGAGGGACAGATCGTCGAAGCCGGCGAGCGCCACGTCCTCGGGCACCCGCAAGCCGCGATGGCGGATGGCGCGGAGGGCGCCCTCCGCGCTGAGATCGTTACCACAGAAGAGCGCATCCACGCCCTGATCGAGAAGGGAGGAGGCTGCGGCGTACCCACCTTCGGGCGTGAAGTCGCCGTCTTCGACGAGGCCCTCGACGGGCAACCCGACGCGCGCCATGGCCTGACGATACCCGGTGAGCCGGTCCTCCCCGGACACCGTGCCACGCCTTCCGCTGATGTGGCCGATGCGACGTCGCCCGATGTCGATGAGATGCGAGGTCAGTTCCTCGGCGGCGGCGATATGGTCGACGTCGACGTAGCTGGCGGAGAGGTCGGCCTGCCGGTGCCCCACCAGCACCGTGGGCATCTCGGAGGCGAGGAGACCGTCGACGAGCGGGTCGTCGAGGGTGTTGGCGGTAACGATCACTCCGTCGAGGATCCCGACCTGAAGGATCCGGTCCAGCGTCTCCTCTTTGGTGCGGTTGCCCAGCCACAGCATCATGCCGCCGGCCTGCTCGGCGAGGGCGTCGGTCATCCCCTCGAGCAGCAGGGCGAAGTAGGGATCCTTGAAGAGCATCGCCGGGGGGATGTGGAGAACCACGCCGACCAGGCCGGAACGGCCCGAGGCGAGGCTCCGCGCCGCCATGTTGGGCCGGTAGTTCGTGCGTTCAATGACTTCGAGAACCCGGTTCCGAGTGGCCTCGGAAACCGGGCCGCCGTTGATGACCCGAGACACGGTGGCGCGTGAGACACCACTCATCTCGGCAAGATCATCCAGGGTCTGAGGCAAACCGATGCTCCCCTGTTGAAAGCGGTCTCACAATATCGTGGCGGTTTTCGCCGGGTCAAATCGAGCATTGTCGACCTCTCGATTCATTCGTGAACGGGCGCCGGGGCGAGGCCGTCGCGGACCCGGCGAGATCTCGCTCGCATGGGCCGGAAACGGGGGCATATCCCCCTGCCGCTGCCATGCCGGCCCGGGTTCCCAACGGGGTGGCACGACACTCGGTGACGGTGGGTCCACGATCGAGGTGACCATCCTCGGCACTCTCTCCGCTGCGATCTCCGGCTGCCCGGTCGATCCAGAGTGTCCGACGCAGGGGGGCCTGTATCGGCAATCGAGCCGCCGAAACTAAAGCGGCCACCCCCATGGCGGCCGGCGGCGCGTCCTCCCCCTCCCCATCATCGATCAGAATGGTCCCCGGCAGCGAGGCGGGAGGCGGCATGAAGATCGGATTGGCACTCCTGGTCGACGACGACGCGGGGCTCGGGACGGCGCCGCGGTGGGAGCAGATCCGCGACGAGGCGATGTGGGCCGAGGAGCGGGGCTTCGACTCGATCTGGATCTACGACCATCTGGTGTTCCGACCCGGCGGCGACTCTCCGACCATCGGCATGTGGGAGGGATGGGCGGTCCTCATCGCCTTGGGCGCCGTCACCGAACGGGTCGAACTCGGTCCCCTCGTGCTCTGCAACCAGTTCCGGAACCCCACGGTGCTGGCCAAGCAAGCCCACACCCTGGACGAGATCTCGAACGGCCGCCTCATCTTCGGCATCGGGGCAGGCTGGAATCGGGCCGAGTTCGATGCCTTCGGCTTCCCGTTCGACCACCGGGTCGACCGGTTCGAGGAGGCGCTCCAGATCATCGGCCCGCTGTTGCGGGAGGGCGAGGTCGACTTCGAGGGGACCTACTACCGGGCTCGGCGCTGTGAGATCCTTCCCCGCAGCCCGCGCCCGGGCGGACCGCCGCTGCTCGTCGGGGGGTCGGGGCCGCGCATGCTGCGGCTCACCGCCCGCTACGCCGACCAGTGGAACGGTGGCCACTTCGGAATGCCGGAGACCGTCGACGAGAGCCTGGCCCAGGTGCGGCAGGCGTGCGAGGAGGTGGGCCGTGACCCGGCCACTCTCGAGCTGACGGCCGCGATCATTTACCGCGGCGAGGGAGCCGAACCGGTCAACTGGGGCCATCAACCGCTGCTGACCGGCGGGCCCGACGACATCGCAGCCGCCCTCGCCGGGTACCGGGATCGTGGCATCGCCCACGTCCAGTTCCGCGTCTACCCGTACCGGCGGGAGGCGTGCGAGGTGGTGGCGGCCGGCATGGATCTGTTCCGGCAGAGCTGAGGTCACCCGGAACGGCGAGGAGGGGCACCCGGGGGTGCCCCTCCAGGAGCGGACGGGAAGTCGAGCGCCCGCTACCTCCGCTCCGGCCGCTACACCAGTTCCAGGGTCCGATCCGCGGTGCCGTCCAGGTCGACGACGAGCACCGGATCGGGGCGGCCTTCGATGTGGATCTGCGGCAGCCACTCCAACCAGCGCGGCAGGTACCAGTTGAGGTCGCCGAGCAGCTTCATGGCGGCCGGCACCAGCACCGACCGCACCACGGTGGCGTCGAGGATCACCGCCACCGCCAGGCCGAAGCCCATCTGCTGGAACATCACCATATCGCCGGCGGCGAAGCCACCGAACACCGCCACCATGATGAGGGCGGCCCCGGTGATGATGGCGCCGGTGGAGCCGAGGCCGAAGGCCACCGAGCCGTCGTTGTCGCCGGTGACGTCGTAGCGCTCCTTGATCCGGCTCATCAGGAAGATGTGGTAGTCCATCGAGAGCCCGAACAGCACCGTGAACAGGAAGAGCGGGATCCACGATTCGATGACGTCGGTCTGCTGGAAACCGAACAGGCTCGCTCCGATGCCGTGCTGGAACACGGCCACCAGCAGCCCGTAGGCGGCGCCCACCGACAGCAGGTTCAGCAGGATCGCCTTGATCGGGACCACGATCGAACGGAACACGGTCATCAACACCAGGAAGCTGAACCCGAGCACGAAGGCGAAGATCGCCGGGGTGCGCCGGTTCAGCTCGCCGACGTAGTCGGCGGTCCATGCGGCTTCGCCGTCGACGAGCACCTCGGTGTCGGTTGCATCGAAGGCCGCCGGGATCGTGTCGGTGCGCAGCGTCTCGACCGCCTGTCTCGCCTCCATGGTGGAGGGGTCCAGTTTGGTGACGGCGTCCACGACGACGATGGCGCCGTCGGGGCTCGTCCGAGTCTCGACCTCCCCGTAGTCCGGGTCGGCTTCGAGGTCGGCCACCAGGGAGGCGACCGCCGCGGTCACCGCCGGGTCGGTGGCGTCTCCGTCGGCCACGATCGAGGTGGTCACGGCGCCGACGTCGAAGTTGTCGATGAGCACGGTCCAGGCGTGGCGGGCGTTGGACTGCTCGGGGAGCGACTCGACGAAGTTCTGGCCGGTGTGCAGGCTCAGGTAGGGCGAAGCGAGGCCGAGCAGCAGCCCTCCTGCCAGCACGACACTGACGAGCGGTCGTGCCGTCACCAGGCGGGTCACCCAGTGCCAGAACCTATTGCCACCTTCGTGGTAGGTGGTGCCGGAGACGAAGGGGACCTTGGCCCGGTTGATGCGGTCGCCGAGCAGACCGAGCACCGCCGGCAGCAACGTGAGCGAGGCTGCGACGGCGGCGAGCACGACGAGCACGGCGCCGATGCCGAGGCTGTGCATCACCGTGTCCGGGGCGTACAGCAGCCCGAGCAGGGCGATGACGACGGTCATCCCAGAGAAGAACACGGCCCTGGTGGCGGAGTCGCCGGCGTGCTCGATGGCGGAGATGACGTCGCGCCCCTTGGCGCGTTCCTCCCGGAACCGTTGGACGACGAAGAGCGAGTAGTCGATGCCGACCGCCAGCCCGATCATCGTGATCATGTTCACGACGAAGAAGGACAGCTCGAACGCCTGGCCAACGATGACGGTCATGCCGAGCGCCGCCACGATCGAGACGACGGCGAGGATGAGGGGGATCCCTGCCGCCACCAGCGCCCCGAACACCAGAGCGAGGATCACCAAGGCGATCGACACCCCAAGCATCTCGCCCCGCTGCAGGGTGTCCTCGGCGAGGGCGCCGACCTCGTTCCAGACCGAGCCGTTGCCGATGGTCGTGACCCGGAAGCCGGGGGTGGCGTCGGCGTTCTCGACGACGGTCACGAGCGGCGCGGCGAGGTCGGACGCCTCGCCTTCGCCGGCGAGCTCGACCGGGATGAGGGCGACGGTGCCGTCATCCGAGACGAGGCCGGGGATACCGTCGAGGGTGGAGACGGCGGAAGTCACCGTGGGGAGCTGCCGCAGCTCGGCGACGATGCGCTGCAATGCCACCGCGAACTCGGGATCGTCGGTTGTGGCGCCTTCGCTCTCGACGAGCACGTACTCGGCTTCCTGGGTCAGGGCTTCCGTTCCGGGTGTGATCGGAATGGAGAAGTGGCTGTCGACGAGGTCCTGGGCGCGCTCGGACTCGGTCTGCACCGTCGAGTCGCTCTCCTCGGTGAGCACGCTTCCCAGGTTGGTGGCGAGCATCACCGCTCCGGCGAGCACGACGAGCCAGACGGCGATCGTGCGCCACGGGTGGCGCGCCGTCGCTCCGGCCAGCCTCCCGGTGAATCCATGGGTGGACATGACTTCCTCCTCACGTCGCCACGACTCGGGTGCCGCAGCGGTGTTGTCTCGTTGTCTCCCGGGCATCGTGCGGGGAGCACGGTGCAGGCGCCATTGGGGATCACCCTGGAATGACCCCGAGCGCCGTCAGGGTGCCCTCAGGGAAGGAGGCTCAGCCGGCTCAGCCGGCGACGACGGCGAGCACCACCACCGCGGCGACCACCGTTGCGGCGAGCAGCAGCTCGGAGCGGACGCGGCCGCGGGGTCTCGTCCGCACCTGGGCGACGAGGGCGCGGTGATGGAAGACGACGTGGCGGGCGCCGAACACGATCGCCAGGATGCCGAGGGCGACATGGGCCGAGAGCAGGGCGCCGGGTTCGTCGCGAACGTGGGCGGCGATGCCGGTGACGGCCGTGCCCAGGGCCGAGAGGCCGAGTGTGAGCACCACGAAGGTGTGGGCCCGGAACGACGTGGCCGATCGGGTGGTCATCGTGATGGCCTCCTCGGGTCGAGACGGGCGGCGGCGGGTCCGCCACTCCCGACATGGTGTGGGGAGGGAGCACTCGCATCCATCGGGGATCACCCGGAAACTGCCCCGAGGTCCCGTCTCGCGTCTCGGGGGAGCGAGGATCAGTGTGTCGACCGTTGAGGCGGAACGGGCGGAGGTCGCGATTGGCCGGTCGGATCCGCTAGGAGGGGGAGCCGGGCCTCGCCTCGGCCAGCGTCTTGACGCCGAGCATCATCTTGCGGCTCATCACGAACAGGATCGGCTCCATCGGGAAGGGGCCGAAGAACACCCGGTTGGCGAGGCCGGGGCTGTAGTCGCTGCGTCCGCGGGTGAGGAGGCGAGTGCTTCCGTCGGGGTTCTCGGCGAGCCGGAACTGCCAGGTGGAGATGGCGAAGCCACCCTCGGCCGTCTGCTCGTTGGGATTGGGGGCGCCGTGCAGCACCAGCGTCTCGGGAGGCGCGGCGACCGCGACTTCGAGCGCCGGCGCCTTGGGGTGGAGGCGGATCGGGTCGCCGACGTCGAGCTGCTGCAGCTCGGGGACGACGTGGTCGACGTTGTGGATGCGGCAACCGAACACGTTCTCGAGGGTCTGGTAGCTGTAGAAGCCGCCCCGGCCCTGGCCGATCTGGGCGAGCCACGGCCACACGTGCTCCCGGGGAGCGTTGATCGTGATGGCGTACGTGTAGCTCCACTTCGGCTCGGGGACCAGCTCGTCGCCGGGCATGGGACCGGACACCTCATCGCTGGTGGCGCCCCAGCGGAGGCGCCGGGAGCGTACGAACGGCGTCGTCACGACGGCGGCGGCCATGAGCGTGAGCCCCTCCGCCGTTTCGGCGATCTCGTGGGAGAGGCGGCGGATGCTCGCCATGGTGCGGTCCCTTCGGGGTCGGAGCGAGCATCGTACCGGCGCTTCTCACGGTGTGACCGCGAGGGGTCGATTCATCCCAAACGAAACGGAGGGCGTCTCCGTCGGGACGCCCTCACGCGCGTCGCCGGTTGCCTTCCGACCTCAGCTACATCCCTTGCTGTCGCCGCAGTTGAGGCAGCGGTAGCACGAGCCGTTGCGCACCGTGATGTGGCCGCAGGTGTCGCAGAGGGGGGCGTCCCCCATCTTGTCGGCGAGCACCGCCTGCAGCGCCGCGGTCTGCACGTCGGCCGCGGTCCGCATCACGGTGGCGGTGGCGACGCCGCCGCGGGCCCGGGCCGGGACCGGGGTGGGCGTGCCGCCCACTCCCACGACGGCTGAGCCGATCTCGACGTAGGCGTCGGCCTCGGCGTCGACGAACTCGGCCGCTCTCGCCTGGGCGGCGATGTCGGCCTCCTTGGCGGCATCCTCCAGAGCCATCTGATAGCCGGCCTCGACCGCCATGCCCTCCGGTGGCTCCGGCAGCTCGCCCCGCACCGGCGGGACCTGCGCCAGCTCGTCCCGGTGGAGGTATTCCACCCCGAGGGCCCGGAACACGTAGTCGATGATCGAGTTCGCCATCTTGATGTTGGGATGGCCCTCCACCATGCCGCGGGGCTCGAACGTCTGGAAGGTGAAGGTGTCGACGAACTCCTCCAGCGGCACCCCGTACTGCAGGCCCTTGGAGACCGAGATCGCCAGGCAGGAGAGGATGCCGCGCAGGGTGGCACCCTCCTTGGCCAGGTCGATGAACAGCTCACCGAGGGTGCCGTCGGCGTACTCCCCGGTGCGGAGGAAGACCTTGTGCCCACCGACCCGGGCCTCCTGGGTGTACCCGCGCCGCCGTCCCGGCAGCAGGAAGCGGGGCCGGTGGATCTCCTTGTACGCCTGGGTGGGGGAGACGCCCGGGGCGAACATGCCGCCGTGGACGATCTGGCCCGACACCATCTCCATCTCTCCGTCGAGGGCGTCCTGCAGGCCGTCCTCGTCCTGCTCGGACACCGTCTCGTCGCTACTGGAGGACAGCGGCTGTGACGCCTTCGAGCCGTCCCGGTAGAGGGCCATCGCCTTCAGGCCCAGCTCCCACGACAGGCGGTAGGACTCCTCGATGTCGTCGGTGGTCACCTCGTTCGGCATGTTGATCGTCTTCGAGATCGCCCCCGAGATGAAGGGCTGCACGGCCGCCATCATCTTGATGTGGCCGGTGTGGTGGATGAAGCGCTGCCCGAGCCGGCCGTTGCGGTTGGCGGTGTCGAACACCGGGAGGTGCTCGTCGAGCAGCCCCGGTGCTCCTTCGATCGTCTGGTGACCGCAGATGTAGTCGTTGGCCTCCTGGATCTGGGTCCCGGTGAAGCCGAGGGCCCGCAGCATGTCGAAGCCGGGTTTGTTGTACTCCTCGAACGTGAAGCCGAGCCGCTGCATCGTCGCCTCGCCCAGGGTCCACTGGTTGAAGGCGAAGCGCAGCTCGAAGACGCCGGGGAGGATGCGCTCGATCTTCTCGATGTCCTCGCCGGTGAAGCCCTTGGCGATCAGCGTCGCCGAGTTGACGTGGGGGGCGCCGTGCATCGACATGGTTCCCACCACGTACTCGAGGATCTGCTCGATGCTGCGCTCGGCGTAGCCGAGGTGCTGCAGCGCGGGGGCCAGCGACTGGTTGGCGATCTTGAAGTAGCCGCCGCCGGCGAGCTTCTTGAACTTCACCAGGGCGAAGTCGGGCTCGACCCCGGTGGTGTCGGCGTCCATCAGCAGGCCGATGGTGCCGGTGGGGGCGATGCAGGTCACCTGGGCGTTCCGGTAGCCGTACTCCTCACCCATCTTCACCGCGATGTTCCAGGCGTTGCGGGCCTCGTGCAGCAGGGCCGAGGGGCAGGAGGCCGGGTCGATGCCCACCACCTTGGTGGACACCCCGTCGTACTCCCGCTGGGGAGCGTTGTAGGCGGCCGCCTGGTGGTTGCGCATCACCCGCAGCATGGCGTCGCGGTTGGCGGCGAAGCGCCGGAAGGGGCCCAGCACCCGTGCCATCTCCGCCGAGGTGGCGTAGGAGTACCCGGTGAGGATGGCGGTGAGGGCGGCGCTGATCGCCCGACCCTTGTCCGAGTCGTAGGGGATGCCCATGCGCATCAGCAGCGAGCCGAGATTGGCGTAGCCGAGCCCGAGGGTGCGGTAGTCGTAGCTCCCCTCGGCGATCGCCTTGGAGGGGAATTGGGCCATCGTCACCGAGATCTCGAGCACGATCGACCAGAGCCGGATGGCGTAGCGGTAACCGTCGAGGTCGAACTCGCCGGTGGCGTCGTCGAAGAAGGTGCCCAGGTTGAGGCTCGCCAGGTTGCAGGCGGTGTTGTCGAGGAACACGTACTCCGAGCACGGGTTGGTGGCCCGGATCCTTCCGTCGGCCGGACAGGTGTGCCATTCCTGGATGGTGGTGTCGAACTGCACGCCGGGGTCGGCGCAGCGCCAGGCGGCGTCGGCGATCTGGCTCCACAGGTCCCGGGCCTTGACCCGCTTCATCACCGTGCCGTTGGTGCGGGCCGTCAGCTCCCAGTCGGCGTCGTCGAGCACCGCCTGGATGAACTCGTTGGAGAGCCGCACCGAGTTGTTGGAGTTCTGGCCCGAGACGGTGGCGTAGGCCTCGCCGTTGAAGTCGGCCGGGTACCCGGCGGCCACCAGCGCCCGGACCTTGTCCTCCTCGGCGGCCTTCCAGCTGATGAAGGCCTCGACGTCGGGATGGTCGATGTCGACGATGACCATCTTGGCGGCCCGGCGGGTGGTGCCGCCCGACTTGATGGCGCCAGCGGCCCGGTCGCCGACCTTGAGGAAGCTCATGAGACCGGACGACTTGCCGCCCCCCGAGAGCTGCTCGCCCTCGGCTCGGATGTGCGAGAAGTTGGCGCCCGAGCCGGCGCCCATCTTGAACAGGCGCGCTTCGCGCACCCACAGGTCCATGATCCCGCCCGGGTTCACCAGGTCGTCGTCGATGCTGTTGATGAAGCAGGCGTGGGGAGCGGGGCGGCTGTAGGCGTCGGGGGAGGCGACGGCTTCCTCGGTCTCCGGGTCGACGTACCAGAAGCCCTGCTCGGTGCCGGTGATGCCGTACTTGTGGTGGAGGCCGGTGTTGAACCACTGCGGCGAGTTAGGGGCCGCCATCTGGTGCAGCAGCATGTAGGCGAGCTCGTCCTCGAAGATCTCGGCGTCGTTCTCGGAGGCGAAGTATCCGTGCTGCTCACCCCACCAACGCCAGGTGGCGGCGAGCCGCTCGATGACCTGGCGGGCAGACCGCTCCGGACCCGTGATCATCTTGCCGTTGTCGTCGAAGGTGGGGTTGCCGCGTTCGTCGAGCTCGGGGACACCGGCCTTGCGGAAGTACTTCGACACCATGATGTCGGAAGCCACCTGGGACCACCGGGCGGGCACCTCGGCGTCCTTCATCTCGAACACTACCGACCCGTCCGGATTGGTGATCTTCGAGTCCCGCCGGGTCCACTCCATCGTGTCGTACGGGCTGATCCGCTCCGACGTGAACCGACGTTCGATCCGCAAACCCTTGGTCATCTGGTCCCTCCCTGGCTACCGGCCCTCTGAGCGTCCGGGCGAAGACTTCTCCACAACTTTGCCCACACCTACAACATGTGGGGGTGAGGAAGTGAGCGTGACCCCACATATCGCATAGGGATGTCCATCTTAGTTACACCGCTGTAACTACGTCAAGGGTATTCACGACGCGTCACCACCGTGCTGCGGTGCTGGGGAAGACAGGAGCCGTTCTACCGCCGGGAGCGCCCGAGGGGCAAGCGTTCCGGCTGGTTTTCTTTCGCGACTGGGGCCGCGTTTTCGCGCTCGGAGGCCATTCCGCGATCCCGCGCCACCGTCCGCTCGTCTCTCACCCAGCCGTCTGTCGAGACCGGGGAGGGTGGAGTGGGGGAGTCCCGCCCCCGGCACCATGGCGTCCCCGCACCCCCCTCGGCGCACTTCGTGCGCCGGTCCCGCTCAAGAAGGGGGGACGAGAAGAGAGTGGTGGCTTGCCTCCCTGACGCCGGGAGGGAGCCGGCGGTCGGGGACGGCTACCCTGCCGGCGCCATGCTCGACACCTCGGCACTCACCGTCTTCCTCCTCGCCTCCCTGGTGCTGTTGCTCACCCCCGGGCCGGCGGTGCTCTACATCATCGCCCGCAGCATCGACCAGGGTCGCGGGGCGGGGATCGCCTCGGTGCTCGGGGTGGCGCTCGGCACCATGGTGCACGTCGTCGGCGCCGCCCTCGGCCTCTCCGCCCTCCTGGCGAAGTCGGCGGTCGCCTACTCGGTGGTCAAGTACCTCGGGGCCGTCTACCTCATCTACCTCGGCATCCGCCGGCTGCGTGGCTCCGATGCGGGAGCGGAGCCCGGCCGTACCGAGCGCAGCCTGCGGCGGGTCTTCACCCAGGGCATCTGGGTCAACGTGCTCAACCCCAAGACCGCGCTCTTCTTCCTGGCCTTCCTCCCGCAGTTCGTCGACGTCGACCGGGGGGCGGTGGCGCTGCAGTTCTTGCTGCTTGGGGCGGTCTTCGTCGCCATGGGCGTCGTCACCGACGGCCTCTATGCCCTCGCCGCCGGCACCTTCGGTGAGTGGCTGTGGCGACGTCCCAAGGTGATCGCCGCCCAGCGCTACCTCACCGGCGGCATCTTCGTGACGCTCGGCGTCGCCACCGCCCTCTCCGGCTCGAAAGACTGACCCGCACTCCGAGCCCTCCGGGGGGCCCGGCGTTGGTATTGTGAGGAGGGCGAGACCCGGATCGAATCCCGGGGAGGGTTCATGCCTGATCTCGAATCACGCCTCGATTCATGGACGGCTGCCGGGCTCATCACCCGCGAACAGGCGGAGGCGATCCGTGTCGCCGAAGCCGCACGTCGGCCGCCCGAGACGTCGGTGGGCCGGGTCCCGATCGTCACCGAGATCCTCGGCTATGTGGGTGCCGCCCTGGCCTTCTGGGCGATCGCCATCCTCACTGCCGACGTGTGGGCAGACCTGGTGTGGTGGGCTCAGGCGGGACTCTTCCTGCTGGCCGCCGTCGCCTTCTTCGGCGGCGGATCCTTCATTGGGGAGTCCGGCGAACCGGCCGCCGGCCGACTGGCGTCGGTGCTGTGGACCTGTTCGGTGGCGGCGCTGGCGGCCGCCGCCTGGATCACCGTGCTCGATCTCGTCGAGTGGTCGGAGGAGGCGGCGACGATGACGACCGGAGCGATCAGCACGGGCTACGCCGTCGCGCTCTTCATCATGCGCCGCCGCGTGCTCCAGCACCTGGTCGTCTTCGGGAGCGCCGCGATGCTGGCCACAGGAGTCGCCATGTTCACCAGCCTCGACTCCCAGGAACTGGCCGGCCTCACCTACTGGGGACTCGGAGCGGTGTGGCTGCTCGTCGCGCGCCGCGGCTTGCTCCCACCCGGGGAGACCGGGATCGCGATCGGGGCGGCCACGGCGCTGTTCGGGGCACAGATCGTGGCGGGCTCCGATGTCGAGGCGATCGGATTGACCTTGGGTCTCGTGACCGCGGCGCTCCTCGCCGTCGTCGGACTCATCGGCGACCACAGGAGCGCCCTGATACTCGGTGCCGCCGGGATCTTCCTCTTCGTGCCCCAGACCGTGTTCCACTTCTTCGGTGACGCCGCCGCAGCCCTGGTGGCGTTGTTCGTCGTCGGGGTCGCCCTGGTTGCGGGCGCCGGCCTTTGGGCGCGTCACCGAATGCGCTCCGACACCTGAGGGGGCCTCGGGTCGGCGCGCCGAAGACAGCTTCACGTGCGGTCGCCCACTCCCTGGAGAGAAGCGGGCGCTATTCGGCGGGTTCTTCGACCTCGGACCTCGGCATGCCGGTCCCGCCGGTCCGCTTGCGGCCGAGCGGCGCCAGCATGGCGAGCACCAGCCCGATGACGAGGAAGAGGACCGGCAGCCCGAACACACTCACGCGGTCGAGCGGCCAGATTCCCCACAGCATCAGGTTCAGCGAAAGGAACACTCCGAAGAAGAGCCCGGCGATCGCTCCCAGGATCGGTCGTCCTCGCATCATGGCCTCCCCGGTCGGGCGAATGCCGCCAAGCCGATCCCCGCTCCGAACACGACCAGCCCACCGAGGGCGATCCATCCGAGCGGGTTCGACAGCGGGTTGCCCTCGATCTTGATCATGGCGGTGCCGGAGCACTCTCCACCCGATGCGGTGTGCGAGCCGCTCACCACCCAGATCCCGGGGACCCGGCCGAACGGCACGACGTCGTCGATCTTCTCGTAGGCGTCGTCGAGCTCGTAGATACCGGCGGCGCCGCGGGTGTCGTCGGTGTTGGGATCACCCCATTCGGCGATGCCGATGTCGAATCCCGCGATCCGGACCGCGATCTCTCCACTGTGATCCAGGTTCTCGAAGTTCACCGTGCCGGTGTAGTCGATCAGGACCCCCTCCTCGTCGGGAATCGGGATCGCGTTCGACCGGGTGTCGTTGTCCGGCGTGTACGTCACGCCGTTGATGACGGCGGTTCCCCAGCACGCCCCCTCGGGCTCGACCCCGGCAGTGGCGATGGATGGCATCATGGCCAGCAGAAGACCGGTGGTGAAAAGCAGGAACGCGAGTCTTCGTACCATCTGAACCCCCTCCCTCTCGGTTGTGACTGCCGGAACTCTACCGCGCCGGGCCCTGCCTTTGGGGGTACGCCGCCCGCTGCTCGAGGATCGCCTCGACCGCTCTGATGTCCCCCGGAGCGGTGCCGGCCGCCCGGGCGTAGCAGTACCCGGTGGGGAGGAAGAAGACCTGGAACACCGCCAGGCCCACCGCCCAGTTGAGCGGCGGCGGGAGGGCCCGCTCGAAACCGCCGGCAGCGGCCGCGGTCAGGGCGTTCCCGGCGGCCCGTCCCACGCCGTTCGAGAGGTTGCCGAGACCGAAGACGGTGCCGCGATGCTCCGGGAGGTTGACGTCCGAGACGAGGGCAAACCAGTTGGGGGAGTCGGCGGAGGTGAGCGCCAGGGCGAGCAGCGACGTGAAGAAGGCGGCCGCCACCCACGGGTTTGTCACCAGGGCGTGGAGGACCTCGGGCAGGAGCGTCGAAGTGCTCGCCCCGTTGGTGACCTCGAGGCCGTGCAGCGGGATGAAGAAGAAGACGAGGAAGAACGGGACCGCCCCGAGGATGCCGACCGCGCTGACGACGGCGCGGCCGCCTAGGGAGCGCCGCTGCATCCGGTCGCCGATCGCCCCGGCCAGGATCGAGAACAGGCCGCCGAGGCGGAGGATCGCCGCCATGAGGCCCCCGACCCGGGTGGCGGTCTCGACGTCGTAGCCGAGTGCCGCCACCTTCTCCTGGTAGAGCAGCGGGACCCAGATGAGCGACCCGTAGGCGAACTGGGCGCTGAGGCCCTGGGCGATGAGCCACACGTTGGTGCGACGCCGGAACAAATCGGGGATCTGGCCGGCGTCGATGCGGTGCTCGTAGGGATCCCCCGCCTCGTGCATCGCCCGCAGCGCCGGTTCCCGGAAGCCGCGGGGCGCGGAGAAGGTGAACAGGTAGAGCACCGCGAACCCGACACCGAGCAGGGCGATGAGGCGCAACGGGGCCCCGAAGTCCTCGGCGCCGAGCTGGCTCGCCACCAAGCCTCCGGCGACGGTGCCCAGGCCTTCGGCGAGACCCCAGAAGCTCATCGCCACACCCCGGTGCCGCGGTGAGACGAAATCGCTGATCACCGAGAAGCCGACCGAGGCGATCGCCCCCAGCCCCACGGCGGTGAGGACCTGCCATCCGAACAGCTCGCGATACCGGTCGGCGCCGGCGCTGAGATAGGCGCCCAGCGCCCACAGCAGGGTGCCGGCGAACAGCAGGCGCTTGCGGTCGGAGCGGTCCCCCCAGTACCCCCAGGCGACGGCGGTGAGGGCCGCCAGCAGGATCACGGTGGCCGTCATCACCCCGATGGCGGTCTCCGAGGTGTGGAGCGCCTCCGTCACCGGCAGCACCATCTGGGGGATGGCGGCGATGGCGGCGTTGTCGAGGGACGCCAGCGTCACGAATACCACGATGGTGACGACCAGGTGGAAGCGCCCGCCCCACCAGTTCGGACGCCTGCGGCCCGTCATGAGGCGGCATTCTCGCGGGTCGCCCCGCCGCCTCGCACCCGGCCGCTCATGACGGGAAGCGTCCCGCCAGGCGGTCCAGGTTCCTCCGCCACACCACGGTGAGCACCCGGGCGCCGACCAGGGCTCCGAGGCGGCCCCCCAGGTACCACGGGAATCGCAGCTCCTCCCGCCAGGTGAACCGGGTGGCCCCGCCCTCCTCCTCGAGGACGAACTCGCCGCTCCCGGTCACCAGCCCGACGTGGTGAATCGCCATGCGGTTGGGCGGGTCCCAGGCGACGAACTCCATGACGTCGGCGAGCCGGAACGGGCCGATCCTCGTCGCCACCTCCAGGCGGGTTCCGACGCCGCGGCGCTGCGCGGTGAGGAAGGTGATGCGTTCGGCGTCTGCCATCCATTCGACATGGGATTCGAGTGCCGCGAGGTCGGCCCAGACACCGGCGACGGGGGCGGCGATGAGCCGGCTCACCTCGACGCGAGCCATCGCCACCTCGCCTCGCCGCGGACCGGAGCCGGGCCGGTCTCCCCATGGCGCCGGGCGGGAGCAGACCGCACTGCTGAGAAGTCCTCCCACATGTCCGGTGCGAGACTACCGGCCGGAACGGCTCCCCGGAGGACGTCCACGGTCTCACCGCGGCGCCGGCATAGAATCGCTGGGAGGAATCGGAGGAAAGTCGTTGGAGGAGCCAGCCGAGCATTACGCGTCCCTGCGGGAGCGCGTCATGGGGGAACGCGGGGTCATCATGGTGGTCGGCGGCGCCGACACCGGGAAGACGACCATGTCCCGCTACCTGCTGGAGGGCGCCCTCGACGAGGGAATGTCCGTTGCCTTCATCGACGCCGACGTGGGTGTGTCGACCGTGGGCCCTCCCGCCTGTGTCGGGCTCCGCTGGGTGCGGAGCCGCGACGACCTGGCCAATTTGGGTGACGCCGACGAGCTGCGCTTCGTCGGATCCACCCAACCCCAAGGGGTGGTGCTGCCCCACGTGGTGTCGACGGCGACCCTGGTCGACATCGCCCGCCAGGAAGCCGACTTCATCGTGCTCGACACAACCAGCGTCGTCTCCGGCGTGCTGGGGCAGACGCTCAAGTACCACCTGATGGAGGTGTGCGCCCCCACGCTGGTGATCGTCATGCAGCGGGGCGAGGAGATGGAGCCGATCATCGGCATGCTGCGCCGCTTCCTGTCGGCCCGGATCGCCAAGGCGGCCCCGCCCCCCGACCTGGTCCCGGCCAGTCCCGTGGAGCGGAGGGCCCGCCGCATCGCCTCGTTCCGCAAGGCGCTGGAGCCGCCGCTGCAGCGCTGGAGGGTCCACACCTCGGTCTTCGCCCCGACGCTGCCGGAGGGGTTCGACGTCTCCCGTCTCGCCGGGATGCTGGTCGGCGTCCAGGATGGCGAGGGACGGTGCCTCGGCCTCGGCGCCCTCGAATACGACCAGGGCGTGGTCCGGGTCGCCACCCATTTCGGAGAGCAGATGAAGGGGCTCCGCCTCGGATCACTCCAGATCAACCTCGACACCTACGAGACCACCAGGGTCCGGCTGAGCGAGCTGATCTTCGGGTTCTGACCCCACCCATCACGGGCGGGTGGCCGGAGGACGTGGCAAAGCCCAAGGAACCTCCGCAGCCTGTCCCCGCACTTCCCCGAACGAGGTCTGGTTGCTCGAGCCCCTTGGGCTTTACCGTTTCGACCTTACGAAGACGGAGCGCACGATTCAAGTGCGTCGTTGGGGCCGATTCCACCCCGGATCCTCACTCCCAGATCGGGGTTGGCGCGCCAATTGCGGCTACTTCCCGCTCAAGCCGGCGGCTTCTCCACATATCCACAGCAATCCACAGGGTCTTGTGCACAACGGCGTGTCGACAAGTCCGGCACCGCGTTTTTTCGCGCCCGCCGCGGTCGTGTCGAATCGTGTGCCGATCCGGTGGGAACGCTTCAGGCGGGACCCCTGAAATGGGCCATCCGGGCCGGACGAGATCACCGGGCGGTGATGCCGTAGTACAGCTCGATGAGGTGGTCGACCGTCTTCGCCCAGGAGAAGCGGTCGGTGAACTCGACCCCACCCCGAGCGAGTTTGGTGGCGAGGCCGGGGTCACCCAGCACCCGTGTGAGCGCCTCGGTGTAGGCGGCCGGCTCGTGGCCGTCGACCAGGAAGCCGGAGCGCCCGTCCTCGACGGCGAAGCGGAGCCCGCCCACCGCAGCGGCGACCACCGGCAGCCCGCATGCCTGGGCCTCGGCCGCCACCAGCCCGAACGACTCACTGCGGGACGACATGACGAGGACATCGGCGCCCTGATAGAAGCGCGCCAGCTGCTCGTGGGGTTGCGGTGGGAGGAAATGGACCCGGTCGGCGACGCCGAGCACGGAGGCGAGCTCACGGAGCCGGGTCAGCTCGGGTCCCCCGTCCGGGCCACTGGGGCCGCCGACCACCACCAGATGAGGTGGCCGGAACGTTGCCGACTCCGGGATGGCGGCACAGGCCGCGATGGCGATGTCGACCCCTTTCAGCGGCTGGATCCGCCCGACGAAGAGCACGACCGGGTCGTCACCCAGGTAGTCGTGGAGACCGGTCCAGACCCGGGCGGCGCGCCGCTCTCCCGGCCGGAAGACCGCGTGGTCGATGCCGGGAGGCGAGGTGCAGAGTCGCTCCGGACTGGCGCCGTAGTGCTCGAGTAGGTCGTCGTATTCGGCCGGGGTCGAGGCGATGACGCAGTTGGAGCGGGCGATGACCTCCTGCTCGGCCACGGTGCGGATCAGCCCGGCGCCGGGCTCGCCGGGCCGGCGATTCAGGTCCTTGATCCGCCCCAGAGTGTGGAACGAGTTGGCGAGCGGCAGCCCGAGGCGTTCCTTGAGGATCACCCCCGACCAGCCCGAGAGCCAGTAGTGGCTGTGGAGCAGGTCGAACGTGAGGCCGTTGGCGTCGATCCAGCCGAGCGTCTCTTCGGTGAAGTCGCCGACCAGGCCCGGCATCTGGCGCATCGGCACCGGTGCCGCCGGTCCGGCGGTGACGTGGACCACCCGGTAGCCGGGCTGCACGTGGACCACCTCGGGGTCGGATCCGGTGCGTCGGGTGAACACCACCACCTCGATGCCGCGCCCGGCGAGCGTCTTCGCCACCTCGTTGACGTACACGTTCATACCCCCGGCGTCGCCGATGCCGGGGAGCTGGACCGGGCAGGTGTGGAGCGACAGGAAGGCGACCCGGCTGATCACGCCCCACCCCCGAACGCCCCGGTGATGCGGTAGAGCGGGCGGGGACGCGCCCCGAGCCGGAACTTGTAGGGCTCACTGCCCTTGAGGAAGTCGAACCGTGGCAGTCCGCGCCGGATGGCGTGCTCGATCAGCAGGTTCACCAGCACGATCCCCGGCGAGGCGGTGGCCGCCTCCGGCTCGAAGGCGGAGTTGTAGAGGTAGTACCCGGCGGCGTCCTCGAACCCGAACCCGGCGGCCACCGCCACCCCGTCCCCACCGCGGAGCACGTCGATGACCCCACCGACGTCGTCGTGGAGGGCGGCGAAGAAACGGGCCCGGGCCGGCGACATGAACCCGCCCTTCTCCCCGTCGGCGCGACGGTGGATCGCGACGAAGGCCTCCACCGCCCCCGGTCCTTGCTCACGCTGCAGGCGCGGCGCGCCGCGGGCGGCCTCGAACCGTCGCCCTTTCCGCCGTACTTCGTGACGCTGCTTCTTGTCGAGGCCGGCCAGGTAACGGTCGGGGTCGTCGGGTAGGTCGAGCACCGCCGCCACTTCGTGCCGTTCCGGTTCGACCCGGCAGCCGGCCGCCGCCAAGCCGGCGGCGACGACGTCGGCCGCCTCGCGCGGCAGGCTGCCGAAACGGAAGGGGGTCCCGCCGGGCAGGGCGGCGGCGAGCTTCGCCACCGCCGCCGGGACCTGGTCTCCGAGCGGGCTGTGGTAGTCGGTGAGGTCGGGGTCACCGAGGAACTCGAGGCGGTCGGCGTGCCGGTACAGCGGCAGCAGCGCGTCGCCGGCGTCGGCCAGCAAGAGTTCGGCGCCGGCAGGGCGGCAGTACTCCCACCAGGCGCGAAGGAAGGCGCGCCGCGGGAACGGACCGGTGTGTGAGGCCACCGGGTCCAGTTCGAAGGCGGGGGTCGCCCAGTCGTCGTGAACGTGCATGCCCTTCCCCGTGCGGTTCGTGGTCATTCCCCCGGCTCCGGTCCGAGCGAGCCGACGACGACGCCGCCGCCCCAGACCGGGGGCCGGGCGACGTCGCACAGGGAGTCCCACGCCACCTGTGGCAACAACTCGAGGCACCGGATTGCTTCCATCAACGCCGCCAGCGCCACCGACGCCGATCCCTCGTGGCTTTTGGCGGCGACGCCGATCCCGTGTCGCCCGGCGGCGACGAGACCGGCCGCTCCTACCTTGACCGGCCCACCCCACCAGGCGCCGAGCCGCCCGTCGCCGCGCAGGTTGTCGGCGACCAGGGCGGGGTAGCGGTGCATGGCGGTGGCGGCGGCGGCGAAGCGCCGGTCCTCCGTGAGCCGGGCGAACGCCCGTGCCAGGCCCCGGATCGATCCCCGCAGGGTGGGAGCGCCGCAGCCGTCGACACCGGCCGGTTCGGGATCGACGCCGGTCACGTCGGCGACCACCTCGCGCACCTGTCGTTGCAGCGGATGATTCGGATTGAGGTAGCTCTCCTCCGGCCACCCGGCGGCGCGACAGGCCCGGAGCCAGGCGGCGTGCTTGCCGGAGCAGTTGTGAAACAGCGGGCGGGGCGCCCGGTGACCGCGGGCAACCAGGATGTCACGGGCGGCGTCGCTCAGTGGCCAGGCCGGTGGGCAGCGCAAGGCGGCTGTGGTGAGTCCGACGCCGCCCAGGATCGAGGAAACGAGGGCGAGGTGGGCCGGGAACCCCGAATGGCTGGCACAGGCCAGCGCCATCTGCTCGGGGGCGAGACCGGCCCCGGCCTCATCGGCGACGGTGGCTTGGAAGGGCTTGATCGCTGACCGGTAGAAGAGCGGGAGGTCGGGTTCACCCCACACCGCCAGGACCCGGCCGGAGGAGTCGGCGGCGACGGCGCTGGCGACGTGGAACGCTTCGGCGAGTCCGGATCGAACCGTGCGGATGCGGAGCGGGGGCACTCAGCTCGGCTGCAACAGCTCGTCGACGGTGGCGAGGCCCTCCCGGTACCGCCGGATCAGCTCGGCATGGATCAGCTCATGTGCTTCGTAGACGCCGCGGCGTTGCCGGGAGACTTCGCTCTCGATCTCGGTCAGGGCCGCCTGGATGTCCTCCAGCTCGGCGTCGTCGATGCCGGGGAGGTGGGTGAGGAAATCGTCGCCGAGCACCCGATCGACCGAGCGGCGTCCCGTTGCGGGTGGCTGCGGCGGATCGATGGGCAGCGCCTTGGGGAGGGTGCTGCGCTGCCCGCCGTCGTCGGCGTCGCTCCCGGTCAGGATCTCCGGCAGCGCCTCGATCAGGCTGCGCTCTTCCTCGCCGGCCCGGCGCCGCATCTCGAAGGCGAGCAGGTCCATGCGTCCGTGGAGGAGGCGCCGGTAGTAGGAGAGTTCGGTATCCAGCTCGTCACACAGCTTGCGGCGTTTGCGCAGCTCGTCGAGCGGCACGGTCTCGACGTCGGCGACGAAGTCCGGGTCGAGCACGATGTCGATGCGCCTGCGTTGGTGGTTCAGAGCCGATCCTTTCTGTGCCAGGCCGAGGCTACCAAGGAACCGTCACGGACACGCCGCCCGCAGGGTCGGGTACGGGTTCACCGGAGCACCGCCTCCGGGGTGGAGCTGGAAATGGAGGTGGGTCGCGCCGCCGATGGCGTTCCCGGTGTTGCCGACGTAGCCGAGCACGGTGCCCTTGGCGACGCGTTGGCCGGTGGCGATCCCAGGCGCATAACCGTCGAGGTGGGCGTAGTAGTAGGTGGCCTCGGCCCCCACCAGGAAGGCGGTGATGCCACCGAGGCTGTTGCTCTTGAGCCGCACGGTGCCGGCGGTGACGGCGACCACCGGGGTGCCACGTGGAGCGAACAAGTCGTTGCCCTTGTGGGTACGGCCGCCGGAACGGGGGAATCCCCAGTCGTTGATGAAGCTGGCGCCACTCGTGATCGGGCAGATGAACCCGGGAATGGAGCCTGCGGGGAGGCCGCCGGCGGCGCCGGCCTTGCGGGCGGCCTCGGCGACCTTGCGGGCCCGCTCCGCCGCCTCGTACTGGGCGAGCACGTCGGAGTAGTTGGCCTTGGCATCGGCGTAGGCCGCGGCCTGGGCCTGCCTGGCCTCGTCGAGGCGCCCGACGTTGGCCTCGGCCTGGGCGCTCAGTTCCGCCACCTCGGCCTCGTTGGCCTTCAACTCCTCTTTGCGGCGATCGAGATCCTGTTGCAGCGCCTCGAGACGGTCGAGCGTCACGAGGTTGGCGTCGGTGGCCCGCTCGATGAGCACCTGGCGGGTCAGGATGTCCTGGATGGATCCGGCGTCCATGGCGAGGTCGAGGATGCCGGTGCCCCCGTTGATGTAGGCCTCGACGACGAGATCCTGGGCGAGCTGCTTGAGATCCCGCACCTCGGCTTCGTCCTGCTTGATGCGGTCGACCATGCGGGTGATGCGATAGGTGAGGTCCTCGAGCCGGGCGTTGATGTCCTGGAATTCGGCCAGGGCCGCCTCCAGGTCGGCATCGGCGTCGGCGAGCTTCTGGTAGGCGGCGTCCCGTTCGGTCTTCGCCTGGTCGACCTGGCTCTTGGTCTGCGCGGTCGCCCCCACCGGCGTTACCGCGAGCAGGGCGAGGATCAACAGCGGGGTGAGCGCACGAATACGGCGCGTACATCGCATGGCGGGAATCGAGGATAGCCCTTTCCCGGAAGCTGAGCGCATCCGCTGGATGTTTCGCCGTACTGGCGAGTGTGCTCCCGGGGCCACCCGCCCGAGGCGGCCCTCACCCGTCCCGCGCCGGCGCGCCGGCCCCGGGACGCCGGGTGGCGACGATGCCGACCGTCACCAGCACGATTCCGGCGAGCTGGCCGGGTCCGGGCACCTCCGCCAGGAAGATCCAGCCGAGGACGGCGATCTGGATCAGCATGGTGTTGTTGATGGCGACCGACTCGGTGGCGGTGAGGTGGCGGAGGGAGAGGTTCCAGAGCGTGAAGGCGAGGGCGGTGTTGACCACGGCCAGCCACAGCACGATCAGCAGCGCCCGCCCGGTGAGGTGGGGCCAGCCCTCGGTGACGAGGCCGGCGAGGAGCAGCGCCCCGGCCCCGACCGTCATCGACACCGTGGTGGTGACGAGGGGAATGGCGCCCTCCATGCGGTGGACCCGGCGACCGAGCAGCGCCGAGGCGGCGTTGGCGAGTAACCCGACGCCGGCGGCCACCATGCCGGCCACGGTGGCCCCGAGCGAACCGGCGAAGTAGAGGCCGGCCCCCACCGCCACCAGGGTGGCGCCGCCGACCTGGCGCCCGCTGGGGCGTTCCCCGAGGGAGCGTCCCGCCAGGCCGGCGACCACCAGCGGGGTGAGGGAGAGCACGAGGCTGGTGGTGGCGGCCGGCTGATGGGCGAGCGCTACGAATTGGGCTCCCTGGGTGACGGTGTAGAAGACGAGGCCGAGTGCCACCAGCTCGCCCCACCCGCGCCGCAGCGCCGACCGCATGCCGGCCCGTGCCGCCGGGCGGGACAGCACCGTGACCAGGAGCACCAGCGCCGCCGCGGCGTAGCGCAGCCCGGCGAACATGATCGGCTCGAGTCCCTCGTTGTCGAGCCCGAAGCGGATGATCACCCACGAGGAGCTCCACAGCACGGTGACGAGGAGAGCGAGCCAGGTGGCGCGCCGGCTGCTGCGGCGCTCCGCCCCGAGTCGCGGACCCATCGCGTCGCTCCCGAGCCCGGCTCGTCAGCCGAACAGCCAGATCGCCGCCCAGTAGGCGGCGGCGCCCAGTGTCGCCCCGTCGAACATCGTCAGCAGGCCGGGGGCTCGGGCGGTGTGCACCACCGAGCCGGTGCGGAGCAGCGACCCGAGCAGGCGGCCCGTGATGAGGCCGGCCGCCGCCGCCACCGCCGCCAGCAGCAGGTGCCCGACCGAGATCGTGTCGACCACGAGGCCCACGGCGAGCCCGGCGCCGAGCGCCCCGAGCAGGGTCGCCAGGTTGGGGTCGAGGCCGGCGATCTCGCCGCCGCTGCGATGCACCGCCCAGGCGGCGAGTCCTGCCACCGATGCGATGATGAGGAAGGCGCTCACCTCGGGCGCGCTGCGCATCCGCACCAGGGTGAGGCCCCCGGTGGCCATGGCCCCGGCGGCGCTCACCAGCACCGAGATCGTGGCCACCTCCAGGCTGCGGTGCCCGGAATCGACCACCGTCCACACCAGCGTCACCATCACCGCGACCGCCAGCCCGCCGGCGAACCCGGCGACGCCCCACCGGTAGGCGCCGTTGGCGGCGGCGGTGGCGCCGATCATGAGCGGGATCACGTTGAGGGTGGCTCCCCGCCGGTTGAGGGCCTCACTGGCGTCCCACAGCCACGCCAGGGCGGTGCCGACGGCGACGAACACGAACGTCTGGAGGTCGATGAGATTGGCGATGGCGACGGCGACCAGCAACGAGAGCACCAGACCGGCCTGGGTCAGGTCGCCTTCGGGCTGGGCCACCATCGCCCCACCAGACACCGGGGGGATGAGGGCGACCTCGTCGCCGGCGCCGATGCCGGTGGCGACGTTGGCCTGCTCGCCGTTGACCCAGATCTTGGCGGAATCCACTCCCAGGGTGAAGTCGGCGCCGAAGCGCTCCCCGGCCGTGGCGAGCACTTCACCCACCGTTGCCCCGTCGATCTCGACCTCCGCCGCCCCGGCGGCTTCCCGGAGGTTGGCGAAGAGCCGCAGGGTGGCCATCAGTTGCCGCCCCGTGCAACACCGACGGTGTCGTGCGCGTTCTGCATGGTCCGGCGCAGCGTACTACCGGCCGGGCGCCGGAGCCTCAGACCGGGCTGGAGTGGCTGCGGATCATCCCGACCAGCTCGGCCTGGGAATGGACCTCGAGCTTGCGGAAGATCGACTTGAGGTGGTTGCGCACGGTGTGCTCGCTCACCTCGAGCCGGGATGCGATCGAGACCACTCGATGGCCCCGTAGCAGCTCGTTGACCACGTCGCGTTCCCGCCGTGACAGCCGTTCCAGCTCGGGGGCCACCGCGGCTCCCGCCACCGGCTCGGTGTTGCCCACCGCCACGCCCAGCTTGCTCAGCTCGCCGGCGATGCGGCGGATGCCGTCTTCCAACGCCTGGCGCCGGCCGTCCCCGTTGAGCCGGGGCTCCACCGGCGTCGGGCTGAAGATCCACATCAGCGCCGTCGAGTGCTCGTTACCGTTCCGCATCGGGATCAGCTTGAGTTGGGCGCTGACCTGGTTGCCGCCGACGGTGATGAGCGACCAGTCGGTCACGATCGTCTCCCGACCGAACCGTCCCCCGATCGCCCGGTTGATGTAACGCTGATAGGCGCGCTGGCAATCCTGCGGGATCCACTCCGGCGCTGTCTCCGGTGTCATCTCACCGCACGCCAGCGGCCCCACGATCTGATCGAGCGCCGGATTGGTGTACGTGCACTTGCCGTGCTCGTCGGTGATCAAGACGCCGTCGGTCATCGCTTCGAGGAGCGCTTGAAGCGGCACCACGATGGTGCCTGTTCCATTGCGGGCCGTCATGTGAGCCTCGCACGCGCACACCGATGGATGCTGCCCCAGAGCATCGTCCACCCCCTGTGTTGCCCCACCTTGCGCGGACATCTGGCCTGCGTCCGCTTTCTTCGGACGAGCGTACCTGTCCTGAGGGGGACCTGGAAGGAGGGTTTGGGCTGGCCCATTGTGGACTAGTCAGCCACACCATCCGGTCGGGTCGTGCGAGGCCGCCCCCGATCGTGGGGATGCGAGGGCCGGGGGGGGTGACCGGCGGACCCGGCAGGACCGCCGTGTCCTAGTGTCGCGGGGGACATGAACGTTCCGATCTCCTTCCTCTCCGACTTCGGCCGCGCCGACGAGTTCGTCGGCGTCGTGCACGGCGTCATCGCCCGCATCGCCCCCGAGGTGCGCGTCGTCGACGTCGGCCACGACTTCCCCCGCGGCGACGTGCGAGCCGCCGCCCTCGGCCTGCTGCGGGCGATCCAGTACCTGCCCCAGGGTGTCGCCCTCGCCGTGGTCGACCCCGGGGTGGGCACCGAACGGCGGGCGCTGGCGGCCCGAACCGAATGGGGGACCCTGATCGGACCCGACAACGGCCTGCTCGCTCCCGCCGTCGCCATGGTGGGCGGCGCCGACCTGATCGTGGCGATCGAGAACCCCGAGTTGCGTCTCCCCGCCGAGGGCGCCACCTTCGCCGGGCGCGACCTCTTCGCACCGGCCGCGGCAGTGGTCGCCTCCGGGCAGGCGGCGATGGAGCAACTCGGCCCTGAGGTCGACCCGAACACGGTGGTGCCGCTGATGCTCCCCCTCGTCGAGCGGGACGCCGGGACCCTGCACGGCGAGATCCTCTGGATCGACCACTTCGGCAACGCCCAGACCAACATCTCGCCCGACGACCTGGGGGCGGCCGGCATCGCGCCCGGCAGCGAGGTCGTGGTCCGGATCGGCAGTGTCGAGTATCGCCTCACCTGGGTGCGGGTCTACGGCGAGGTGGAGCGGGGTGAGGGTCTGTTCCATGTCGACTCGTACGGTCAGATCGCCCTGGCGGTGCGGGAGGGTCGCGCCGACGAGGCGTTCCCGATCGCGGTGGGGACCACGCTCACGTTGCGGGGTCCCGGGACGCCGGCGGCCGAGCTTCAGAGCCCGTCGGCCAGTTGAAGTTGCACGACGAAGGCGCCGACGATGAGCAGCAGGAGCAGCAGCAGGACGAGGGCGGTGGCGGGTCGCATGGCGCGCCGGACGATAGTGGGACCGTGAACGACGCCCGCACGCTCCGGTTCGTCACCAGGGACGGGTGCGGCCGGTGCGCCGAATCCCTCGCCGCGATCCGGCGGGTCGCCACCCGGCTCGCGATCCCGGTCGTGGTGGAGGACGTCGACGCCTCTCCGGACCTCTACGAGGCCTACACCGACCGGGTCCCGGTGGTGCTCGACCGGGGCGGGGGCGTAGTGGCCGAGGGGCGCCTCACCGGCCGGCAGGCCCTGTGGACCGTGCTCGCGGCCCGGATGCGACGGGGCCGGTCGCCGGGGACGCCGCAGGTCTAGAGCCCTCCGGCGGCCACTATCCTCCGCTCTCGGTGAAAGGCCCGATTCCCTCTGCCACGGTGGCGCGGCTCCCGGTGTACCTGCGGTGCCTCGGCGACCTCCCCACGACGCAGCCGACCTGCTCGTCGGAGCAGCTCGCCGCGATCGCCGGCGTCAACCCGGCCCAGGTGCGCAAGGACCTGTCCCACATCGACGCCAGGGGGGTGCGCGGCGTCGGCTACGGCATCGACGAGCTGCGCCGTGAGCTGCGCCGTGCCCTCGGCCTCGTCAAGAGCTACGCGGTGGCCATCATCGGCGCCGGCAACCTCGGCACCGCCCTCTCCAACTACCCCGGGTTCGCCGGGTGGGGATTCGAAGTGAAGGCGATCTTCGACGTCGATCCCTCCAAGGTGGGGGAGGAGGCCGACGGCCTGGTGGTGGAGTCCCTGGCGGATCTCGAGAAGATCGTGGCCGAGCGATCCATCTCGATCGGGATCGTGGCGACGCCGGCCCATGCCGCCCAGGACGTCGCCGACCGGCTGACGCGGGCCGGGGTGCGCTCGATCCTCAACTTCGCCCCCGCCATCCTGCGCCGGGTCGACGGCGTCGAGGTGCGGCGGGTCGATCTCTCCACCGAGCTGCAGATCCTGGCCTATCACCTGCAGCGCGACTGAGTTCGCCGCAGGCCGCGGCCTTTGCGGCGACGGCGCGGTAGGGTCGGGAGACCTCGGAGACAGGAGTTCGATCGATGCCAACGCGCGTACTGATCCTCGGTGCCGCCGGACGTGATTTCCACGATTTCAACACGCTCTACCGCGGCCGTCCCGAATACGAGGTCGTCGGGTTCACCGCCACCCAGATTCCCGACATCGGCGGCCGCCGCTACCCGCCGGAGCTGGCCGGACCGGGTTACCCGGACGGGATTCCGATCCACCCGGAGGACCGGCTCGAGCAGCTCATCGCGGAGCAGGCGATCGACCTCGTCCTCTTCGCCTACTCGGACGTCTCCCACGAGCACGTCATGCACCTCGCCGCCCGGGCCGTCGCCGCCGGCGCCTCATTCTCCCTGGCGGGCGACGCCGCCCTTATCCCGTCGTCGAAGCCGGTGGTGGCGGTAACCGCCACCCGGACCGGGAGTGGGAAGAGCCAGACGAGCCGCCGCATCCGGGGCATCCTCGCCGCCGCCGGGAAACGAGTCGCGGTGATCCGCCATCCGATGCCGTACGGTGACCTGCTGCGGCAGCGGGTGCAGCGCTTCGCCTCGTTCCAGGATCTCGTCGCGGCCGACGTCACGGTCGAGGAGCGGGAGGAGTACGAGCCGTACCTGCGCCAGGGTGCCGTCGTCTACGCCGGGGTCGACTACGAAGCCATCCTGCGCACCGCCGAGGAGGAGGCGGACGTGATTCTGTGGGACGGCGGCAACAACGACCTCCCCTTCTTCCGGACCGATCTCGCGCTGTGCGTCGTCGACCCGTTCCGGGCCGGGCACGAGCTGCGCTACTGGCCGGGAGAGGCCAACCTCCGGCGCGCCGACGTCGTCATCATCAACAAGGTGGACACCGCCCCGGCGGAGGGGGTCGAGCTGGTGCGCCGCAACGTGGCGGCGGCGGCTCCGGAGGCGGTGGTGATCGAGGCGGCGTCACCGATCACCGTCGAGCATCCGGAGCTGATCACCGGGAAGCGGGTGCTCGTGGTCGAGGACGGTCCCACCATCACCCACGGCGGCATGCCGGAGGGGGCCGGGGCGGTGGCGGCGCGCCGTCACGGGGCGGCCGACCTGATCGACCCCCGTCCCTTCGCCACAGGCTCACTCGCCGACGTCTACGCCGCCTACCCCCATATCGGTCCGGTGCTGCCGGCGATGGGATATGGCCACGAGCAGCTCGCCGAGCTGGCGGCGACGATCCGGGCCGCCGCCCCGGAGACGGTCGTGATCGGGACGCCGATCGACCTCGCTCGCATCGTCGACCTCGGCGATCTGCTCCGCACCAGGGTGTTCTACGAGCTGGAGGAAGTGGCCGGCGGTCCCACCCTCGAGCAGGTGCTGGGGCCGTTCCTCCGCTGACGGCGGAGGTGACCGCCGCCGAGCCGAGGCCGGCTCAGTCGCGGTCCTGTTCCTTCTCGTAGCGGTCGAGGGCCACCAGGAACATGAGGAACAGGATGAGCGACGCCACGGCCAGCCCGATGGCGGGGATCCGCATCTGGAAGGCGTTGAGGCCGGCGAGGTTGGAGGGCCGCAGCCCGCGCGGGGCGTAGACGACGAACAGCATCGAGCCCACCACCAGCCACCCGAAGACGGCGGCGCCGGTCACGAGGAAGGCGAGACGGCGCCCGAGATTGGTGGAGAGCACCAGGAAGCCGGATCCCACGAACGCCACCACCGCCACCACGGTGATGAGGATGCCCTTGGCGGCGACGGAGAACCCGGTGGGGTCGCCGGCGTCGTCGACCTGCCCGAAGACCTTCTCCCACGCATCGCCGGCGATGCTGCGCACCAGCGGGATGAAGGCCAGCACCGCCAGGACGAGCAATGTCAGCCCCAGCTTCTCGAGCGAGCTGAGCCCGCGCTCGTCCCGGACGATGGCAGCCAGGCGATCCGGCAGGCGGCGGGTGCAGCGCATCACAAGGACCGCTCGTAGGTGACGATGAGCTCGATGTCGTCCCGGCTCAGGATCTCCCCGAACGCCGGCATGCCGCCCACGCCGCTGAGACCGTTGACCCCGTAGTGGGAATCGGCCTCGGCGCCGCGGATCACGAAGGTGACGTGGTCCTCGACGTCGGGGAACTGGGTGATGGCCCGCCCGTCGGTGAGCGCCGGCGCCCAGGCCCCGGTCCCCGCCTCTTGCTCGAAGGCGACCCCGGCGCTGTAGCCGGCGGTGTGACAGCGGGCGCAGTAGGCGTTGAACAGACCCACGGCGCGGGTGGCGTCGGCCAGCTCGAGGCCGGTGCGGGTGGCGACCTCCTCGAAATCGACGTCCCAGGACCGATCCTGCAGCGCCTTCTCGAGGAAGGCGATTCCCTCGTTGGCGCTCTCCAGGAACCGGTCCTGCCGTTCGCTGATGACCTCGAGCTGGAGGTGGGTGGTTTCGAGCTCCTGGTAGAAGTGGTGGGCCGAGTCGAGGTCCGCCACGGGGCGGCCCCGCTCGTCGCTCATCGTGAAGGCGTTGTCCGGCGCCAGTTCGAGAGCGAACCGGTCGCTGGTGGTGGGCACGACCTCGAGGGTACGGTTCCCGTTCTCGTCGACCGATTCCTGCACGGCGCGGGTCGTCACCGTGTCGAACGTGATGGCGGCATCGGCGGTGAGGGCCTCTTCGGCGGCGTCGGTGAGGCCGTCACGGTCGCGGTCCGGGCCGGGATTGTCGCAGCTCGTCCCCACCAGCTCGGCCGAGGCCTCGGTGCAGGTTCCGTCGCCGGAGAGCAGGGCGGCGATCTCGTCCGGCATGTCCTGGATCGTGGCGTACTGGCTCGGGGCGTCGAGGATGTCGTCCCGCGCCGCGTTCTGCTCGACGAGCCGCTTGCCGATCGTCTCCTCGGCGTTCTCGATCCGCTGCAGCGCCAGGGAGACGGCACCTTCGATCTTGTCGAGCGCCGCGCTCTGCGGGACCTGGATGCTCTTCAGGTAGGCCACCACCTGGTCGATCTGCTGCATCGTCATCGAGCCGCCGCCGGCGAGCCCGGCCGCCGGCATCGGGGTGCCGTGGCGGCCGTAGGTGATCCAGTGCCGCACCTCGTCTTCGGTGTAGCGGAAGAGCACGTCGTTGATCGACGGCGCCACCCACGACGTGTCGAGGCCGGAGCGGGCCTCGATGAAGGCGGCTCCGCCGCCTCCGCCGTCGGCGCCGTGGCACACCGTGCACTCGAAGAGCTTCCACCACCGGAGGCCCTCCTCGAGGTAGTTCTCCTCGACCTGCTGGGCCGCCTCGGCCTGGCGGTGCGACTCCCCGACGAAGTAGACGGGGAGCAGGATGGCGAGCACCGCGGCGGCGATCGCCGCCGCCGAGAGCACGTGGGTGAGGCGGGTGGTTTCCAGCGCTTCGTCGTCGTCGTAGGGGTCGAGGTTCGGCGGAGGCGTCTCGGGGGGACGCCGACGCCGCCGGCTGGTGATGACGAGAAATCCCAGACCCAGCAGTAGCACTGCGACGGCGAGGATCAGCACCACCGATCCGAGGCCGACGTTGCTGGGCCCGGCCGGCGTGGCGGGCTCGGCGGTGGCGAGGAGGGGCAGTGGGGTCACAGGCAGGAAGGTCCTTGCGGGTAGGAGGCGGTCTTGTGGTGGGCGCGGGCGGTTTGAAAGATGGTGCCCGTGTTGATGATGAGGTCCCCGGCGTCGTTGACCGCCACCTCGAAACGGTCCATGTTGCGAGGGGCCGGGCCGGCCTCGTACTCGCCGTGGAAGTTGTACCTGGATCCGTGGCAAGGACACTCGAATCCCTGTGAGGAAGTGCACTCCGGCACCCGGCAGCCGAGGTGGACGCAGCGTTGCCACAGGGCCATCACACCCGGTTCGACCCCGCCCCCGGCGAGCACCGGGAGGCCTTCGAAGGAGCTGTCGGGAACGTCCTTCTCGTCCATGACGACCAGCCAGGACTGGGCGGGGGGGATGAACTTGGGGATGAGGGTGCCGTCGTCCTGCACGATCTCGTCGCGGAGGGCGACGAGGTTGCCGGCGTTGATCGGGGTGCCGAAGCCTCCCTTCAGCTTGGGCCAGAGGAAGGAGAGCATGCCCAGGCCGAGTGAGGCGAAGAACGCCCCGGCGAAGAGCCCGAGGCTTGCCCGGTTGAGGAACTTGCGGCGGGTGACCCCCATCTCGGCGGCGGAGACCGGGATGCGGGGGATGGCGGCCGCCGGCTCGTCGCCGGGAAGCGGCGCCGCCGCGGCGGGGACACTCTCGGCAGCCTCCGCTGCGGCGGCGGGAGCGTCGTCCGCGGCGGGTTCCAGGGCCACGGGCTCCGGGGCGACGTCGGGCGTGGCGTCGGCGGCGGCGGGCTCGAACTCCCCGACGACAGGCCCGGTCGGGCCGCGGCGCCACGCGACGGTGAAGACCGCCACCGCCAGCAGTGCGGCGGCCGAGATCAGGGCGATCGCAAAGATGGTGGTGGCACTCATCAGAAGTCGAAGAAGACGCCGTCGACCCAGGGGAACGTGAAGCTGAAGCCGGGACCCCGGAAGAACGAGCCGTAGATGGTGAGCACCGCCGCCGCCATCAGGAAGAACGTGAAGAGCATGATCGCCAGCTTCCGGTCGGAGGGCCGCGACGACGGGTTCTTGTCGAGGTAGGGGATGAGGGCGATCCCGACGAGGCCGAAGGTCGGGATGATCACACCGGCGACCTGGGGGTCGAAGTAGGAGAGCAGCTCCTGGAGGCCGAGGAAGTACCAGGGCGCCTTGGACGGGTTCGGCTGCTGGTTGAAGTTGGCGAACTCGAGCAGCGGGGCGTTGACGAACACCGAGAAGATGATGAGGCCGGCCGTTACCACCATGAGGGCCACGAATTCGATGGCGAGCAGGTGGGGCCAGGTGTTCACCTTGTCGGTGGGCTCCTTCTTGACCTGCTGGATCGCTCCCGCCTTGACGACGGTGAGGAGGCGTTGGGTCCGTACCTCACCGGGGGGTGGTGCCGTCGCCGTCGCCACGCCCCCGGCGGGTGCGGCGGCTGCGGGGGCGGCGGGAGTGGCGGGAGCGGCCGGAGTGGCTGCGGGGGCGGGGGTCTCGGCCGGTGGGGGTGGTGCCGTCGCGGCGGGCGCCGCGGGTTCGGGGGCGGCTGCGGGGGCGGCTGTGGGGGCTCCTGCCACGCGTTGTCGGGCCTTCATGGCGCGTTCGAGGAGGGGGACGGGGACGCCGTACTGCTCGGATTCGGCGGCGAGGTCCCGTCCGGCGGCGGCGGGAGCGGCCGGAGTGGCTGCGGGGGCGGGGGTCTCGGCCGGTGGCGGTGGCGTCGGGGTCCCGGCCGGTGCCGTCGCGGCGGGCGTCGCGGGTTCCGGAACGGAGGGAGTCTCCTCGGCCCTCAGCTCGGCGAGCACCTCGCCGACGTCTCTGCCCTCGGCCATGGCCCGTGCCTCGGCAGCCCGGAGCAGGAGGTGCTCCGGGAGCTTGGACCCCTCCAGCCCGCCGGTGGCGACCTCGGGAAGCGCCCCGACGGACTCGGGTTCGGGTACGGCCGGCGCCGACGCGGTCTCGCCCTTCATCTCGGCGAGGACCTCCTCGACGTCGCGTCCCTCGGCCTTGGCGCGGGCCTGGGCGGAGCGGCGCAGGATGTGGTCGGGCAGCCCGGCGAGTTCCAGGTCGCCGCTGATCGTGTGGTGGACCGGCTCCTCCTCCGGGGTCGCGGCGGGCTCCTCCGGGGTCGGCGTGAGCTCAGGCGCCGCCTCGCCCTTCATCTCGGCGAGCACTTCTTCCACGTCGCGCCCTTCGGCCTTGGCGCGGGCCTCGGCGGCGCGCCGGAGCAGGTGCTCGGGAAGGTCAGCCATGGGCGCCTCCCCCGATCACAGCGGCCCCGAGATCCCGCCGTCCTTACGCACCCGCCAGAAATGCACCGCCATGAACACGACGATGATGAAGGGCAGGAAGAGGACATGCAGCACATACCAGCGCAGCAACGTGTCCGGGGTGATCTGCACCCCGCCGATAAGGGCGAACGACACCTGTTGACCGAACAGGGGCGTGTACGAAGCCATGTTCGAGCCCACCGTCACCGCCCACAACGCCAGCTGATCCCAGGGCAGCAGGTACCCGGTGAAGGAGAGCAGCAGGGTGAGCAGGAGCAGGATGACCCCGACGACCCAGTTGAACTCGCGGGGCGGCTTGTAGGCGCCGTGGTAGAAGACCCGGGCCATGTGGAGGAACACGGTCAGCACCATGAGGTGGGCTCCCCACCGGTGGATGTTCCGCACCAGCTGGCCGAAGGCGACGTCGGTCGAGAGCGCCTGCACGTCCGTGAAAGCCGCCGGCGACGTCGGGTGGTAATAGAACATGAGGAAGATGCCCGTGATGGTGAGGAGGATGAAGAGGAAGAAGCTCAACCCTCCGAGGCACAGCGTGTAGGAGAGACGCACCGCGTGCCGCTTCACCTTCACCGGGTGGAGGTGGTAGAGCACGTTGTTCATGATCACGTAGGAGCGGTTGCGGGGGGAATCGGAGTAGCCGTGGCGGAACGGCGAGCCGGGACGGAAGATGCTCGACCACGCCTGGCTGGAGCGAACGTGCTCCCCGGCGTTGGCGAGCCGTTCCCGCAGCCCCACCTTCCCGCTTCCGTTTCCGTTTGCCACCTTGTCGTCCTTCCCACGGATCGGCGCCGCGGCCGGCCAAGATAGTCCCCGCTACCAGCGCATCCCGTACATGTACCCGTTCTTGAAGTCCCGCTGCCCCGAGTCGTACTCCCAGGGAGCGTCGTCGTACCGGCCGGCCTCGTCCGCCACCGATCCGGCGAATTTGCCGAGGGTGATCACGCCGGTCGGGCACCGATCGATGCAGAGGGCGCAGCGGGTGCAGGCGTCCTCGTCGACGAGGAAGAAGCCACGGTTCTCCGGCTTGTCGCCCGGATCGGAGACGTTGGTGGCATCGGTGATGGCGTCGAGCGAGAGGTAGTGGATGCACTTCCAGGGGCAGATGTCGACGCATCCCTCACAGAGGATGCACTCCGACTGGTCGATGTGCAGGAACTGCTTCGGCTTGACCGCACTCTGCAGGAATGAGCCGTCGACCTCAGTGAGCTCGTAGTCGTCCCGGGTCGGCACCAGGTCGGTCCACACGTCGGACTTCGCCACCGGCTACCTCCCTTCCCTGCGCAACGGGCGCCCGTAGGCGGACACCGGCTCCGGGACGGGGGTGGGGACGGTGGGCTCCCGGGCCGCCCTGCCCTGCCAGCGCACCATGGTGAAGGCGACGGCCGCGAGGGCTCCGGCGGCGTAGCCCCCCGACACCATGTCCTTGAGGGCGGCGAACGAGATCGAGACCTCGTTGCCGAGCACGAGCCAGCTCGGGATGGTGAAGGCGATCTTCTGCGGCGTCCACTCCCACTGGGCCTGGGTCAGGGTCAGCCACTGATTGGGGACGATGCCGAACATGATGATCATCAGCGCGGCGAACAGCGCCGCGCCCAAGGCGGCGCGGGCCCAGGTCATCTGCCGCTGGTAGAGGAAAGCGAGGGCCGTGCCTCCGATCGCCAGTACGACGCCGCCGACCGAGACGATCTGACCCAGCAGCGACCATAGCCAACCGCGCGGAATCGAGGGGTAGATGTCCCGTCCCAGGTTGTCGGTGACGGGCAGGGCGGTGAAGTGGGCCCACAGGGCGCCGAGCACCGCGGCGCTCACGCCGGCCATCATGGCGGCGAGGCCCAACCTCAGGTATCGCTTGTGCGTCTCGGTCTGCAGCATCGTCCTCGCTCGCCACGCCGGTCGCGTCGGCGGCATTCTAAGCAACCGAGTCTGGTGCGGTGACGGGTTCTGCGGGATGTCGCGAGGCCGATCGCGCCCGGCCGGAGCCCGCCGACCGGCCCCGGAACCGGGTGCCGGCAAGGGTGCGGGTGGCGCCGGAAGCTGCCCGACCCCGGCGCCTGCCCCGCCGGAGCGAGACCCCGGGGCCGGCGTCGCCGATCCTTCCCGAATCGTGTGTCCGGCCGCGGCCCTTTGGCTAGGCTGCCCCCGCCGCCGAGAGGTGGGGCGGCATCGGCGCAGAGGGAAGGGTGGAGGACGGTGACCTCCGAGACGGCAACCGACACGGTGGGCGCCGCGGCCGAATCAGGGGCGGGGATGGCGGCGCCGCTCGTCGTCCGTCTCCACCTCGTCTGCTCGGTCGGCTTCCTCGTCGCCGGTAGCATCCTCGCCGCCCTCGCTGCCCTTCAGCTCGTGGCGCCGGACCTGCTCGGCGGCAGCCCACTCCTCGGCTACGGGCGCCTCGTTCCCGTCTCCCTCCACTTCGTCATCTACGGCTGGCTCACACTCGGGTTGCTCGGAGCCCTCTACCTGGCGGTGTCCGCCGGCGCCGGCGTCCCGCTGCGCAACCCGGGAACCGCTCGCATCGGGTTCGTGCTGCTCTCGCTGGGGTACCTCGCCGGCGGTGTCGCCATCGGCCTCGGCTTCTCGGAAGGCCGCCGCTACCTGGAGGCGCCGCTGTGGGCCGACGCCGTCACCCTGCTCGGCCTCCTGATCGCCGCCGTCGTCGTCACCCGCACCGTGGCGGCCCGGACGCGGGAGCTGGGTGTGGTGCAGTGGTACGCCGTCGCCGCCGTGTGGTGGCTGGTCCTCCTCCACATCGTGGGCAACGTTCCCGGGATCGAGGGTGTCAACGGGGCATTGCAGGCCGCCTTCTACCGCGCCGGCCTCACCGGACTCTGGCTCGCTTCCGCCGGGGTCGGAGCCGTCTACTCGCTCCTGTCCCGCCTCGGAGGCCGTCCCCGCCTCGTACCCACCCGCCTCTCCCTCATCGGGTTCTGGACCCTCGGCACGGCCTGGGCCCTCACCGGCTCCAACGAGCTCACCTACGGGCCGGTCCCGGACTGGTTCCAGACGATCGGCGTCGTGTTCTCGATCGCCCTGCTGGGGGCGGTGGCGGCGGTCATCACCGACGTCGTGATCGCGTTGCGGGGGCGCTGGGCCGCCGCCGTCGCCCATCCCTCCGCCCGGTTCCTGGTCGCAGGCCTCGCCCTCTTCGGGTTGCTGCCGGTGCTCGGCCTGCTGGAGGCGCTGCGGGCCTCCAGCGCCGTGGTCGGGCTCACCGACTGGGTCGCCGCCGTCGAGTGGGTCGGCGTGTTCGGCGCCTTCTCGCTGTGGCTCTTCGCCGTCGGCTACGACGCCCTTCCCCGGCTGCGGGGCCGCGCCGCCCCCGCCTGGCGGGCCCGGCTCCACCTCCAGGGCACCCTGCTGGGTCTCGGTCTCGCGGTCGGCGCCATGCTGGTGGGAGCGGTGCAGGGCGGCCTCACCTGGCTCGGCGGCGCCAACTCGCAGTCGTTCGCCGCCGCCGGAGAGGGATTCCGCAACAGCCTCGAGCCGATGGCCGGGTTGCGGGTGGTGCGTTTCGCCGGCATCGCCGTCTTCGCCGTTGCCCAACTCGGCTACCTCGGCAACGTGCTCTTCCGCCGCGCCGAGCCGATCACGGTGGAGGCCGCCGCCGACGAGGAGATCGACGAGGAGCTGGTGCTGGCGGCGCCGCCGTCGTGGAACCGGCTCCGCGCCGGCGTCGCAGGGGTGTTCGCCGTCGTGCTCCTGCTCGGCCTGGTGCTGCCGTCGCTCGACTCCGCCGACCGCAGTGCCACGGCCCTCGCCGACACCGCTCGGTACTACCCGAGCGACAGCACCGCGGCGGCCGGGCGCGAGGTGTACCTACGGGAGGGGTGCGGCTACTGCCACACCCAGCAGGTGCGGCCCATCGTCACCGACGTCGGGTTGGGGGCGGTGAGCGTGGCGGGCGACTTCGCCTCCGAGTCACCCGTCCTGCTCGGTGTCGAGCGCATCGGCCCCGACCTGATGCACGCCGGCTCGCGCAGCCCGACCAACTCCCAGACCTGGGTCGTCGGCCACCTCCAGGATCCCCGCCGGGATCGGGCCTGGTCGATCATGCCCTCCTACGATTCGCTGTCGTCCACCGACCTGTGGGCGCTCGCCGCCTACCTCGAGTCGCAGAAGTGATCCGATGAACGAATTGCTCGAACGCGTGTCGCAGGACCTCGGGGTCCCCGTCGAACTGCTGCGCCGCGCCGCCGCCGCCAGGGCGGCCGCCATGGGCGACACCGCCGAGGCGGTGGTGGGGCGCTGGGCGGGCGAGGAGCCTACGGGCGAGGAGCCTACGGGCGAGGAGCCTACGGGAGCGGAGCCGACGGGCGAGGTGCCGGCCGCCGCCTCCCCGCCGCCACAACCCGCCGCGACAGAAACGCCGGCGGAGGGGTCGGCCCCGGCCGCCGAGCCGGCGGGGCTGCCCGAACACCTGGTGCGGCGCACCGCGGCGGCTCGCGCCAAACGGGAAGGGCGCCCCCTCGAGGAGGTGCTGGCCGAGATGGGCCTCGAAACCGGGGCTCCCCCAACCCCGGCCGCCGCGCCCACCCCGGCCGCCGCGCCCGCCCCGTCCGCCATGGAGCCGGCGCCGCCGGAGGCGTCACCGGACGCGACCCCGGCCCCCGCCGAGGAGCCTGCCGCGGCGCTCCCCGAGCCACCGGCCCCACCCGACGACGAGCCGGCCGCCTCCCTCTTCGGTGGTTTCCCGCGCTGGCTGGCCGCCTCGTTCGTGCTGTTGCCGCTCATCGCCCTCGTCTACGCCCTCGTCTCCCCCAACGGGCCCGACTGCGGCACCTCGGGCAGGCTCGCCATCGACCCGGTCACCGGTGTCGGCCAGAACTGCGACGGCAGCGCCTTCGGGACCTCGAGCACCGACTTCTTCACCAGCGGCATGGAGCTGTTCACCGGCGCCACCTGCAACGTCTGCCACGGCGACCAGGGGCAGGGCGCGGTGGGCCCCGCCTTCGCCGGCGGGGCGGTGCTCGTCACCTTCCCGAGCGGGAGCTGCGCCGACCACGTCGAATGGGTGAGGGTCGGCACCGACGGCTGGCCCGACCCCACCTACGGCGCCACCGCCAAACCCGTCGGGGGGAGCGGCGCCAAGATGCCGGCCTTCGGAAACCAGCTCAGCGACGAGGAGCTGCGCAGCGTGGTGCTCTACGAACGGGTCGCCTTCGGGGGCGAGCCGTTGGCGGAAGCCGAGGCCGACTGCGGCCTCGTCCCCGCCGAGTGACCCTGGGTCCCGTCCGGCGCCGCTCCACCGCCCGGTAGCCTCTGCTCCCGTGAGCACCACGCCCGACGTCCTCGTGATCGGTGGCGGCCCCGCCGGCGCCGCCACCGCCTTCTGGCTTGCCCGCGCCGGGGCGTCGGTGCTCGTCGCCGAGAAGCGCGGCTACCCGCGGGAGAAGACCTGCGGCGACGGCCTTACCCCGCGGGCGATCAAGCAGCTCGCCGACATGGGCTTCGACTTCGACCTACCCGAGCTGCACCGCATCGTCGGGCTGCGCGCCTACGTGGGGGAGCGCCGGCTGGAGATGCCGTGGCCCCGCCACACCGTCTATCCCGACTGGGGGGCGGTGATCCGGCGCTCCGACCTCGACCTCCAGGTCGCCCGGCTCGCCGAGAAGCAGGGGGCGGTGATCCGCCAGCACACCGAGGCGGTCCCGGTGATGGAGGCCGGCCGCCTCGCCGCGGTGGAGCTGCGGACGAAGAACGGCACGGTGGGGAGCGAGGTGGAGGTGGTGCGTCCCCGTCTTGTCGCCGTCGCCGACGGCTCGCTGTCCCGCTTCGGGCGCCCCCTCGGCGTCCGGCGCCGCCGCGACTACCCGTTCGGGCTCGCCCTCCGCGGCTACTACGCCAGTCCCAACTCCCGGGACGGGTACCTCGAGAGCCAGCTCGACATCCGGGACGGCGCCGGGCGGTCGCTTCCCGGGTACGGCTGGGTGTTCCCGCTCGGCGACGGGGAGGTCAACGTCGGCGTCGGCGTCGTCTCCACCTTCCGGGGATGGAAGGACGTCGGGACCTCTCGCCTGCTGGAGGCTTACCTCGCCTCGCTCCCCGGTCACTGGGAGATCGGTCCCGGCTCCGAGACCCGGGCACCGATCGGTGGCAAGCTGCCGATGGCGATGTCGGTGGGCCCGCGGTTCGGGGCCAACTGGGTGGCCGTGGGAGATGCCGCCGGGGCCGTCAACCCCTTCAACGGGGAGGGCATCGACTACGCCTACGAGACGGGCCGGATGGCGGCCGGCTCCCTCCTCGAGGCGCTCGCCGCCGGCGATCCCGGGGCGCTCGTCGGCTATTCGCGGGCGATCGACGCCGCCTACGCCGACTACCACCGGGTGGCCCGCCTCCTGGTGATGGCGATCGGTAACCCCCCGGTGATGCAGGCCCTGACCCGGGTAGGGATCCACTCCCGGCCCCTCATGGAATGGGCGCTCAAGGTGATGGCCAACTTGCTGGAACCCGAGGAGCGGGGGACGTCGGAGTGGGTGTACCACCTCATCGAACGCCTCGTCGCCCTCGGTCCCGACCCGCTCATCCGCCGCTGAGAGACCTCGATTCCGACCGCGCGTTCCTTAGCCGATGCCCCCTCGCTAGGCTCGAAACAGGTCCGGTCCGGGCCGTCCGGGAGGGCCGTTCCCGCGTTTTGCGAGCGGGGTCGCAATTCCTAGTCTGCGACATCGGAAGGAGTCCGCCGAGATGACGCTCGCTGCCTATCTGCCGGTCGCCCTGCTGTTCCTCGTCGGGGTGGGCTTCGCGGTGGTGGCACTGACGCTCTCACGGAGGATCGCTCCCCACAATCCGACCCCGGAGAAGCTGGCGCCCTACGAATGCGGCATCGTCCCGTTGCAGGAGCCGGCCGAGCGCTTCCCGGTCAAGTTCTACCTCGTTGCCATGCTGTTTGTGATCTTCGACGTCGAGCTGGTCTTCCTCTTCGCCTGGGCCGTCCGCTTCGTGGACTTCGGCTGGGCCGGTATCGGCGCCATGGCGATCTTCGTGGTGTTGCTCGCCGAGACCCTCTTCTACGTGTGGAAGCGCGGCGCCCTCGACTGGAACGTCGCCCGCCGCGACCGCTACCGCCGGGTCGTGGCCCCCGAGGGTGTGCCATCCACCCGGGAGGCTGCTTGATGGCCGGCACCGCCGAGCCGCCCGGCTTCCTCCTCACCACCCTCGACAAGGGAGTCAACTGGGCCCGGACCCGCTCGATGTGGGGGGCCGTCTTCGGCCTCGCCTGCTGCGCCATCGAGATGATGGCCACCGGCGCCGCCCACCACGACCTCGCCCGTTTCGGGATGGAGGTGTTCCGGGCCTCGCCGCGGCAGGCCGACCTGATGATCGTCGCCGGCCGGGTGTCGCAGAAGATGGCCCCCGTCCTCCGCCAGGTCTACGACCAGATGGCCGAGCCGAAATGGGTGATCTCGATGGGTGCCTGCGCCTCGACCGGGGGCATGTTCAACAACTACGCCGTCGTCCAGGGGGTCGATCAGGTGGTGCCCGTCGACATCTTCGTGCCGGGATGCCCGCCCGGGCCGCAGTCCCTCATGCACGGGATCCTGATGCTGCAGGAGAAGATCATGGCCGGCGAGATCAAGCATTAGAGGAAGCGACGTGACCGACCAGGACCTCCCGACCACCGACACCGCCGCCGGCGCCGACGACCCGGTGCTCGCGGAGCTGGCGGTGCTCTTCCCCGATGCCCGGTTCGAGCGGTTCGAGCCGCCGGTCGGCCCGGCGCAGGACGTCGTGCACGTCGCCCCCGCCGACTACCTCGACCTGGTGACCGCCGCCCGCAACGCCGGCTTCGACACCTTCGTCGACCTCTGCGCGGTCGACTACCTGTGGCGCGATCCGCGCTTCGAGGTCGTCGTCATCCTGGGGTCGATGGAGCTGCGCCGCCGGCTGCGGATCCGGGTCGGCGTCGGCGGCTCCCGACCGACCCTGCCCACGATCACCTGGGTGTTCCCCGGCGCCAACTTCTACGAGCGGGAGTCCTTCGACCTCTACGGCGTCACCTTCGACGGCCATCCCGACCTGACCCGCATCCTGCTCCCCGACGACTGGGAGGGACACCCGCTGCGCAAGGACGAGTCGGTCGGCTCGGTGCCGGTCCAGTTCAAGGAGGCACACAAGGCGCCATGAGCGACACCCCCAACGTCGTCACCGGGGATTTTGAAGCCCCCACCATCAAGCCGCCCACCGCCGACGAGTCGCAGCCGTCGGCGACGGCCGAGCGGCGGCGGGAGATTCACGACATCTGGGTGGCCGGTACCGAGGAGCCGTCCTGGGTGCGGCAGGCGACCGACGAGGGGTCTCAGGAGATGCTGATCGCAGGCGCCGACCAGGCCATCGCCGTGCAGGAAGGCACCGTCGTCTCCGACGACTACGTGGTGCAGGACGACAGCGACGCCGACGAGCGCCAAATCCTCAACATGGGCCCGCAGCATCCCTCCACCCACGGGGTGCTCCGGCTCCACCTCGAGCTGGAAGGGGAGACCATCCGGCGGGTCAAGCCGATCATCGGGTACCTCCACACCGGGATGGAGAAGACCGCCGAGACCCTCACTTACCTCCAGGGAAGCACCAACGTCACCCGGATGGACTACCTGTCGTCGTTCCACGTCGAGCTGGCGTTCGCCCTTGCCGTCGAGCAGCTGCTCGGGGTCGAGATCCCGCCGCGGGGACAGGCGATCCGGGTACTGCTCACCGAGCTGAACCGGGTTTCCAGCCACCTGATCTGGCTCGCCACCCAGGGCATGGACATCGGGGCGATCTCGATGATGCTCTACGGCTTCCGGGAGCGGGAGTTGTGCGTCAACTTCTTCGAGAAGGTGACCGGGCTCCGCATGAACCACAACTTCATCCGGCCCGGCGGGGTCGCCGCCGACTTGCCGGACGGGTGGGAGGACGACGTCGAGTTCCTGCTGGAGAAGGTCCCGGCCGGGATCGTCGAGTACGAGGAGCTCCTCAACGAGAACCCGATCTTCCTCGACCGCACCGTCGGGGTCGGGGTGATCACTCCCGAGGAGTGCAAGGCGTACGGCGTCACCGGGCCGACCGCCCGGGCGGCCGGGCTGGGATGGGACCTGCGCAAGGTGTTCCCCTACAGCGGCATCGACCAGTACGAGTTCGACGTGCCGGTGGGCCGCCACGGGGACGTCTACGATCGCTACCTGGTGCGGATGGAGGAGATGAAGCAGTCGCTCCGGATCACCCGCCAGGCGCTGGAGACGATGCCGGCCGGCGACTACCGCAGCGACGACCGCAAGGTCACCCCACCCCCCCGCAAGCGCATCGACGAGTCGATGGAAGCCCTCATCCACCACTTCAAGCTGTTCACCGACGGCTTCAAGGTCCCGGCGGGGGAGACCTACCAGGCGGTCGAGTCGCCCCGCGGCGAGCTCGGCGTCTACCTCGTGGCCGACGGGCGCTCCCGGCCGTGGCGCCTCCACGTCCGCGCTCCGTCCTTCAATCACGTGCAGGCGTTGCCGGTGATGCTGACCGACTCGTTGATCGCCGACAGCGTCGCCACCCTGGCCTCGATCGACCCGGTGCTGGGGGACGTAGACCGATGACGACCCGCCAGCCCTCCGATCCCCTCGCCCCCATCGCCGAATGGAGCGAGCCCAACCGGCGCCGGGCCCGCACCGCGCTCGACGCCTACCCGGAGCGGCGCTCGGCGGTGATGCCGCTGCTGTTCCTGGCGATGATGGAGCACGGCCACGTCACCGACGAGGCGATGCAGGAGGTGGCAGACCTCACCGGCCTCACCGCCGCCCAGGTGCTCTCGGTCGCCAGCTTCTACACCATGTACAAGCGGGAGGACCCGGGCCGCTACCTCATCTCGGTGTGCACCTCGATCTCCTGCCACCTGCTCGGGGCCGACGAGGTGCTGGCCGCCATCGTCGACGAGACCGGCACGGCCGACGGCGAGACCGCCGAGGACGGGCTGATCAGCGTCGAGCACGTCGAGTGCAACGGCGGCTGCGGCGGCGCCCCGGTGGTGCTCGTCAACTACGAGATGATCGAGGGGGTCACCCCGGAGAAGGGCCGGGCGCTGTGCCGCTGGTTGCGCGACGGCCGCCCCGAGGTGGTCTTCGCCGGCGAGATGCAGCAGCTCTTCGGGGGGCGCCGCTCCTTCGACTGGGGCATCGTTGACGAGGAGGGGGCCATCGTCCCCGTCCCCGCCTTCGAGCCCTACGGATCATCCGGGGAGGGATCGTGACCGCCCCTCCCCTCATCCTCACCGAGCGCATGACGGCCCATCCCTCCGACAGCCACACCATCGAGCGCTACGAGGCGACCGGCGGCTACGCCGCCCTCCGTAAGGGGCTGGAGGACATGACCCCGGAGCAGGTCGCCGCCGAGGTGAAGGCCTCCAACATCCGGGGGCGGGGAGGCGCCAACTTCCCGGCCGGGGTCAAGTGGGGGTTCCTCCCGCCGACCAAGCCCCGCTACCTCGTCGTCAACGGCGACGAGTCGGAGCCGGGCACCTTCAAGGACCGCCAGTTGATGGAGCGTGACCCGCATCAGCTCGTGGAGGGGGTGATCCTCGCCGCCTACGCCCTCGAGGTGAACCACGCCTTCATCTACATCCGGGGCGAGTACCCGAAGTCGGCCCGCCGGGTCCAGGCCGCGGTCGACGAGGCCTACCGCCGCGGCTACGTCGGCAAGGACATCCTGGGAACCGGCTTCGATCTGGAGATCACGGTGCACCTCGGGGCCGGCGCCTACATCTGCGGCGAGGAGACCGCCCTGCTCAACAGCCTGGAGGGGCGGCGCGGCGAACCCCGCATCAAGCCGCCGTTCCCGGCGGTGGAGGGCCTCTACGCCAAGCCGACGATCGTCAACAACGTCGAGACGTTGTCGAACCTGCCGTGGATCGTGCTCAACGGCGGGGTGGAATACGCCCGGATCGGTCCCGAGACCTCCGCCGGCACCCGGCTCTTCTCGCTGTCGGGCCACATCGAGCGGCCCGGCAACTACGAGATCGTGATGGGCATGTCGTGGCGGGAGTTGATCTACGACATCGGCGGCGGCATTCCCGCCGGCCGCGCCCTCAAGACCTGGATTCCCGGCGGGGCATCCGCCCCGTGGCTCGTCCCCGAGCACCTCGACACGCCCGTCACCATCGACGACGTCGCCCAGCAGGGAACGATGCTGGGGTCGGGGGCCGTCATCGTGATGGACGAGACCACCAACGTGCTGGCCGCCGCCCTCCGTATCGTCCGCTTCTTCGCTCACGAGTCCTGCGGGCAGTGCACCCCCTGTCGGGAGGGGACCACCTGGCTGGAGCGGGTCCTGGACCGGATCCTCGCCGGCGAGGGGAGGCCCTCTGACCTCGACCTGCTGCTCGACGTCAGCGACGGCATCAGCCCCGGCCTGCGCTGGCCGCCGGTGATGACCACCATCTGCCCGCTCGGCCCGTCGGCGGTGTCGCCGGTGGTGTCGATCATGCAACACTTCCGCGACGAGGTGGAGGCGATGATCACCAAGGGGGTGCCGGTTGCCTGACGAGGCCGGTGACATGGTCACGATCACCGTCGACGGCACCGAGATCCAGGTGCCGGCCGGGGAGCTGCTCATCAAGGCGGCCGAGGAGCACGGCATCTACATCCCGCGTTTCTGCTGGCACTCCCGCATGAAGCCGGTGGGCATGTGCCGGATGTGCCTCGTCGAAGTGCAGGGGCCGCGGGGCACGATGCTCACCACCTCGTGCACCACGCCCGTCACCGACGGCATGGTGGTGGACACCAAGTCCGCGGTGGTGGAGAAGGCCCAGGAGGGAGTGCTCGAGTACCTACTCATCAACCATCCCCTCGACTGCCCGGTGTGCGACAAGGGCGGCGAGTGCCCGCTGCAGGACCAGACACTGGCGTACGGGCCGGGGGAGAGCCGGTTCGTCGAGGAGAAGCGGCATTTCGAGAAGCCGATCCCGATCTCGGATCTGGTGCTGCTCGACCGGGAGCGCTGCATCCTCTGCGCCCGCTGCACCCGTTTCAGCGAGGAGATCTCGGGCGATCCCCTCATCGAGTTCATGGATCGTGGCAACCACACCCAGGTGCTCACCTTCCCCGGCGAGCCCTTCACCTCGTACTTCTCCGGCAACACCGTGCAGATCTGTCCGGTGGGCGCCCTCACCGCCATTCCCTATCGATTCAAGGCCCGTCCCTGGGACCTCGAGGCGGTGGAGAGCGTCTCGCTGGTCGACTCGGTCGGCTCCAAGGTGTCGGTCCAGGCGAGCCAGAACGCGGTGGTGCGGATCGACGGCGTCGACAACGAGCCCACCAACCAGGGCTGGCTGTCGGACAAGGACCGCTTCTGCTTCGAGTACATCAACTCCCCGCAGCGCCTCACCGTGCCGCTGGTCCGCCAGGACGGCGAGCTGCGAGAGGGGACCTGGGGTGAGGCGCTGCAGGTCGTCGCCGACCGCCTCGGGGCCATCCCCGGCGCCGCGGTGGCGGGTCTGGGCGGCGCCCGCAACACCAACGAGGAAGCCTTCGCCTTCGGCAAGTTCCTCCGCACCGTCGTCGTCACCCCCCACATCGACGCCCAGCTCGGCGACGGGCTCGACCCCCAGTTCCTCGCCGCCGTCACTCCCCGGGCCACCATCCCCGACCTGGAGCGGGCCAGGACGATCCTGCTGTGGGGCCCCGACCTCAAAGAGGAGTACCCGGTGCTCTACCTGCGGGTGCGCCGGGCCGCCACCGCACTCGGGGCGACCCTGATCGTGGTGCACCCCCGCCGCACCGGGCTCCACGACGTCGCCACCCACACCCTCTCCTACCGGCCCGGGACCGGGCCCGAGGTGCTGGCCCGGCTGGCGAAGGGACGGGCCACCAAGGCGATCGCCCCGCTGCGCCGCGCCCTCAAGGAAGGATCGGTGGTGGCGATCGTGGGACGGACCGGGCTGGCGGAGGATCCTCGCCTCGCCGAGGCCGTCGCCGCCTTCGCCCGCGACCTGCCCGAAGCCACCATCATGCCGCTGGCCCGCCGCGGCAACGTCTTCGGCGCCCTCGACATGGGCCTGGCGCCCACCCTGCTCCCGGGCCGGGTCTCGGCGATCGGGGAGGAGGGGAGGCGACGCCTCGAGGAACACTGGGGACCCCTCCCCGAGGAGATGGGCCGCGACGCCACCGGGATCCTGCAGGGGCTGCGGGACGGTGAGCTGCGGGCCCTCGTCATGCTCGGGACCGACCCGGTCCGTGACCACCCCGACCCGCGCCTCGCCCGCGACGCCCTCGAGAACGCCGAGTTCGTGGTGGCCTTCGACCTATTCCTCAGCGATTCCGCCGCTCTTGCCGACGTCGTGCTGCCGGTCGAGGGATTCGGGGAGGTGGAGGGCACCGTCACCAACCTCGAAGGCCGGGTCCAGAAGGTAAACCGGCTCCTCCCGGGTCCGGGCCAGACCCGGGTCGTCTGGTCGGCCCTCGACGACCTCTCCGTCCGCATGGGCGGGGTGCTCGGCGCCACCTCCGCCACGGCGCTGCTGGAGGAGATCCGGGCGGTGGCTCCCGCCTACGGCGGCGTCAGCTGGGACCTGCTCGACTGGGGTGGCGGGCGGGAAGGGGTCGTGCTCCCCACCCCCGAGGGCCACCAGCCGCTCGAGTACATCCCGGTCGATCCCGGCCTCCCGCCCGGGCCCGACGGCTGGGGTCTCCATCTCGCCCGGGTGCTCTACGACGACGGGGTGCTCACCCGGATGAGCCCGTCGCTGGCGGCGCTGGCGCCGGAGGGTCGGGCCTACCTGCACCCGGCGGACGTCGCCGCGGCGTCACTCCACCCGGGATCCACGGTCACGGTGGCGGGGGAGGCGGGGAGCGTCGACCTGCCGCTCGGCATCGACGGTGGCCTCGTTCCGGGGACCGTCTACGTGCCCGCCAATCTGGCGGCGACCGCCGGGCTGGGCGCGACGCCGGTGGTGACCGTCACCGCGGCGGGAGGGGAGGCCTGATGCTCACCGGATGGGAGGTGTTCCTGGAGGCGGCGATCAAGGCGGTGGCGGTCTTCGCCATGCTGCTCACCGTCACCATCCTGCTGGTGTGGATGGAGCGCAAGATCGTCGCCGACATGCAGAACCGGATCGGCCCCTACCGGGCCGGACCGTGGGGCATCCTCCAGACCGTCGCCGACGGGCTCAAGCTGCTCTTCAAGGAATCGGTCACCCCCCGCAAGGTCGACTACGCCATCTACATCGCCGCCCCGGTGGCCGCCCTCGTCCCGGCGCTGCTCATCTTCCTCGTGATCCCGATCGGGCAACCGTTCCACATCGGGGACCGGCTCATCGAACTGTCCGGCACCGACCTCAACGTGGGTGTGCTCTACATCCTCTCCCTGTCGTCGATGGCGGTGTACGCGGTGGTGCTCGCCGGATGGTCTTCCGGCTCCAAATACCCGCTGCTGGGGGCGGTGCGGGCCAGCGCCCAGATGATCTCCTATGAGGCGGCGATGGGGCTGGCGCTGGTGCCGGTCATCCTCTTCACCCGTACCGCCTCCCTCACCGGGATCGTCGACGCCCAGGGCGGCGACACCCTCGGCTTCCTCGGGGTGTGGAACGTGGTGCTGGTGCCGTCGTTCGTGATCTTCTTCATCTCCGGGATCGCCGAGACCAACCGCGCCCCCTTCGACCTCGTCGAGGCCGAGAACGAGCTGGTCGGCGGCTACCACACCGAGTACTCCGGCTTCCGCTTCGCCATGTTCTTCCTCGCCGAGTACATCAACATCTTCAACATCTCGGCGATCACGGTGACCCTCTTCCTCGGCGGCTGGTACGGCCCCGACTTCGGCACGCCCGCCGCGGTCGCCTGGGTGTTCCCGATCCTGTGGTTCTTCCTGAAGACGTTCCTGCTCGTGTTCGTCTTCATCTGGGTCCGGGCCACCCTGCCCCGGATGCGGTACGACCAGTTGATGAGCTTCGGCTGGAAGCGGCTGATCCCGGCCAGCCTGCTGTGGATCGCACTGTCGACCCTGGCCGTCGCCTACCGGCGGCTCGGCCTGCCATGGACGTGAGGTAAGCGCGGATGGGTTGGTTCTCAGAGATGCTCGGTCCCTTCCAGGGATTCGCCACCACCTTCCGGCAGATGTTCAAGCCGCGGGTCACCGTCTCCTACCCGCGGGAGAAGCGGGTGAAGCCGCAGCGCTTCCACGGCCGTCACATCCTCAACCGCTACCCGGACGGCATGGAGAAGTGCATCGGATGCGAGCTGTGCGCCGGGGTGTGCCCGGCCCGCTGCATCTACGTCCGGGGTGCCGACAACCCTCCGGAACAGCCGGTCTCGCCGGGGGAGCGGTTCGGGTTCGTGTACGACATCAACATGCTGCGCTGCATCTTCTGCGGCCTCTGCGTCGAGGCCTGCCCCACCGAGGCGATCACGATGACCCACCTCTTCGAGATGTCGGTCACCAATCGTGCCGATGCCATTTACACCAAGGCCGAGCTCCTGGTGGAGCCGGACGGGACCCCCAACCATCCGCAACCCGCCAACCCGCTCATCGACCTCGACGAGCTGCGCCTCGGCTCGGGGTGGCTGCGGGCCACCTCCCCGTCGGGCCGCGCCGACTACGAGGGCGTCACCGCTTGGACCCCGTCGGCCACCGCCGGGGACCTTCCACCCGAGCAGGGCCAGCGCCGGCCGGGGCCGGCCGCCGGGGAGGCCGACGAGGTGGCGGCGGCCGGTGACGTCGACCGAGACGGGGAGGAAGCCCCGTGATTGAGGTCATCGTCTTCGCCATCTTCGCCGTGGCCGCCGTCGCCGGCGCCGTCACCCTGGTGGCGTCCCGCAACTCGGTGCACTCGGCGGTGGGGCTGCTGGTGACGATGTTCTCGATGGCGGTCTTCTACGTACTCAACGGCGCCCACTTCGTGGCGGTGGTGCAGGTCCTCATCTACGCCGGCGCGGTGATGACGCTGTTCCTGTTCGTGATCATGCTCATCGGGGTCGACAGGTCCGAGGAGCGGGAGGAGCGCATCCCGTTCCAGCGGCCGCTGGTGATGGTGCTCGGCAGCGGCCTGCTGGTGCTGATCCTGCTGGCGGGACGCGCCGTCTGGGTGATCCGGGGCGGGCGCTCCGGCGTCGCGGTCGGCACTATCGAGGAGATCTCGGATCGCCTCTTCGGCACCTGGATGCTCCCGTTCGAGTCGACGGTGCTGCTGCTCACCATCGCCGCGGTGGGCACGGTGGCGCTGGCCCGCTACGGCGGCCGGTCCCGCCACGCCGAGTTCAGCGGCGGCGACGACGACGAACCGGAGGCGGGGGACTGATGGAGGTCACGGGCGGCTGGTACATGGCATTGGGGGCGGTGCTCTTCTCCATCGGCGCCGCCGGCCTCCTGCTGCGCCGCAACGCCTTGGTCATGTTCATGTCGATCGAGCTCATGCTCAACGCCGTCAACCTCAGCTTCGTCGCCGCCGGCAACGAGCTGGGGTCGCTCGACGGGCAGCTCGCCGTGCTGTTCGTGATGGTGGTGGCCGCCGCGGAGGTCACGGTCGGGCTGGCGATCATCGTCATGGTGTTCCGGCGGCGGGCGACCGCCAGTGTCGACGAGCTGTCGGGGATGGGGGGCTGAGGGCATGACCGACCTGATCTGGCTGGTGATCGCCCTGCCGCTGCTCGGCGCCGTCGGGCTGCTCTTCCTCGGCCGCCGCCTCGGCGAGCCCGCGGCCGGCTGGGTGGCGTCGGCGACGGTGGTGGTGTCGTTCCTCATCGCCCTGGTGGCGGCGATCGACTTCTTCGGGGGCGGCGCCGGGGCCGAGCCGCAGCGGGTGATGCTCTTCGAGTGGATCCCCGGCCTTGGGATCGACTTCCAGCTCCTGTGGGACCCGCTCTCGGCGCTCATGACCCTCGTGGTCACCGGCGTCGGGGCCCTCATCCACGTCTACTCGATCGGGTACATGCACGGCGACGCCCGCTTCGTGCGCTTCTTCAGCTACCTCAACCTGTTCATCATGTCGATGCTGACCCTGGTGCTGGGCGACAACTTCGCGGTGCTGTTCATCGGCTGGGAGCTGGTGGGGCTCAGCTCGTACCTGCTCATCTCGTTCTGGTTCGAGAAGCCGTCGGCGGCCGCCGCCGGCAAGAAGGCGTTCGTCGTCAACCGGATCGGCGACCTCGGCTTCCTCGTGGCCCTCATGCTGATCTTCGCCACCTTCGGCTCGCTCGCCTTCGGGGACGTCTTCTCACGGGCGCCCGACCTGCTGAAGCACGGCGGCACCACGGCGACCGCCATCACCCTGCTGCTGCTGCTCGGAGCCGCCGGCAAGTCGGCCCAGCTCCCGCTCTACGTCTGGCTCCCCGACGCCATGGAGGGCCCCACCCCGGTCTCGGCCCTGATCCACGCCGCCACCATGGTCACCGCCGGTGTCTACATGGTGGCCCGCACCGGGGCGCTGTTCGAGCTGGCGCCCTTCTCGGCGGGCGTCGTCGCCACCGTCGGCACCGTCACCGCCCTCTACGCCGCGACGATCGCCATCGGCCAGCGGGACATCAAGCGCATCCTCGCCTACTCGACGATCAGCCAGCTCGGCTACATGTTCCTCGGGGTCGGGGTCGCCGCCTACGTCGCCGGCACCTTCCACCTCATGACTCATTCCTTCTTCAAGGCCCTGCTGTTCCTCGGCGCCGGGTCGGTGATCCACGCCATGGCGGGAGAGCAGGGGGTGTGGAAGATGGGCGGCCTCCGCAAGGTGTTGCCGGTCACCTACGCCACCATGGCCGTCGCCTGGCTCGCCATCAGCGGCATCCCGCCCTTCTCCGGGTTCTGGTCGAAGGACGAGATCCTCGCCGTGACCTTCGCCAAGGGCGGCTGGTACGTGGCGCTGTGGGCGGTCGGGGTCGTCACCGCCGGTCTCACCGCCTTCTACATGAGCAGGCTCATCTTCCTCACCTTCTGGGGTGCGCCCCGCTGGGACGAAGGGGTCGAACCGCACGAGTCGCCGTCGGTGATGACCCGGCCGCTGCTCGCCCTGGCGGCGCTGGCTGCCGTCGGTGGGCTGGTGAACATGCCGTGGACCCCCGCCCTCGAGCACTTCATGGAGCCCGCCTTCGCCGGGCTCCACCAGGGCCACCTGCCCTCCGGGGCGACGTCGTGGCTGCTGGGGGCGATCTCGGTCGGGGCGGCGGTCATCGGGATCCTCTACGGCTACCGCCGCTACGTCGCGGCCACCCTTCCCGACGAGACCGGGGCGGGATGGGACCTGTTGGAGCAGGGCTACCGGGTCGACGACCTCTACGGGGCCACGGTGGTGCTGCCCGGGAAGCGGGTGGCCGAGGCGATGGCGTTCCAGGCCGACGCCAAGGTCCTCGACGGCGCCGTCAACGGGGTCGGGGCCGCCGTCAAGGAGATCGCCGCCCGGCTCAAACCGATCCAGTCGGGCCTGGTCCGCAGCTACGGAGCGGCGATCCTGCTCGGCGCGGTCGGGGTGCTGCTTGTCATGCTGCTGCGGGGAGGCGGGCTGTGACCGGCTTCCCCACCATCGCACTGCTCGTCGTGCTTCCCCTCGTCGGCGCCCTCGTGGTGGGGCTGGTCCCCAAGAGCCGCCGGGAGTTGCTGTTCCCGCTCGCGGTGGCGATGAGCATGCTGCCGCTGGCCGTCGCCGGCTACATCCTGTGGGAGTTCCAGGTCGGCGACGCCGGCTACCAGTTCACCCAGCAGGTGTTGTGGTACCAGCCGTGGGGCATCTCCTGGAACGTCGGCATCGACGGGATCTCGTTGCTGTTGGTGGCGCTCACCGCCCTGCTGTTCCCGCTCTCGATCGCGGCCTCCCGGTCGGTCGAGAAGGACCTCAAAATGTACCTGGTCGTCATGCTGGTGCTGGAGACCGGGCTGCTCGGGGTGTTCGTCGCTCTCGATCTCATCCTCTTCTTCGTGTTCTTCGAGGTCACCCTGGTGCCGATGTACCTGCTGATCGGGATCTGGGGGAGCGGCCGCCGGGTCTATGCCGCCGTCAAGTTCGTGATCTACACCGCGCTCGGGTCCGCCCTGATGCTGACCGGGATCGTGTGGCTCGGGGTGGTGGGGGACACCTTCGACTTCCGCCAGCTTCTCGACGTCCCGCTCAGCTCGACCCAGCAGCTCTGGCTGTTCCTCGGCTTCGGGCTCGCCTTCGCCATCAAGGTGCCGCTGTTCCCGTTCCACACCTGGCTGCCCGACGCCCACACCGAGGCTCCCACCGCCGGCTCGGTGCTGCTCGCCGGGGTGCTGCTCAAGCTCGGCGCCTATGGCTTCATCCGCTTCAACCTGACCCTGTTCCCCGACGCCGCGGTGCGGCTCGCCCCCTGGCTGGTGGCCCTGGCGGTGATCGGCATCGTCTACGGCGCCGCCGTCGCCATCGTGCAGCCCGACGTGAAACGGCTCGTCGCCTACTCCTCGGTGAGCCACCTCGGCTTCATCGTGCTCGGTATCTTCGCCATGACCAGCCAGGGCTTGCAGGGCGGGGTGATCCAGATGGTGAACCACGGCCTCACCACCGGGGCTCTCTTCCTGCTGGTGGGGATGATCTACGACCGGCGCCACACCCGGCAGATCGACGAGTACGGGGGGATCGCGGCGGTGATGCCGATCTTTGCCGGCGTCTTCCTGTTCACCGCCTTCGCCTCGATCGGGCTCCCCGGCCTCAACGGCTTCGTCGGCGAGTTCAACATCCTGCTCGGCAGCTACCTCCGCTTCCCGGCGGCGGCCGTTATCGCCGCCACCGGCGTGATCCTGGCGGCGGTCTACCTGCTGTGGGCCTACGAGCGCATCTTCACCGGCCCGATCGTCCGCCCGGCGAACGAGAAGCTGCTCGACCTCGACTTCCGGGAGAAGGCGATCCTGCTGCCGCTGGTGGTGCTGATCGTGTTCCTCGGGGTGTACCCGAAGCCGGCGCTCGACCGGATCGAGCCCTCGGTCGGGGCGGTGCTGGAGCGGATCGAGGCCACCACCGGCTTCGACGTGCCCGAGTTCGGCCTCCCGGCCGACCTGATCCGGCAGGCGCCCGAGTCGCCGGTGGGGGAGGAGTAGCCGTGGAGAACATCGCCTTCCTCCCGATCGGCCCCGAAGTGGTGTTGCTGGCCGGCGCGGTGCTGGTGTTGATGGCGGGGGTCGCCCTCAACCTCGGCTCCCGTGACTGGGCGATCCTGGCCGGGGTCTCCCTGGTGGCCTCCTTCCTCCTCTCCTGGGTGCAGTGGCTGCGGGTCGACGACCTGGGCCGCCAGCTGGCGTTCTCCGCCCGCGGGGTGGCGACGCCGAACACGCCGATGGTGGTGATGGACGCCTTCTCCGCCTTCGGGGGCATGGTGCTGTTCGTGGTGGCGATCCTGGCCGTGGCGGCGGCGTGGCGTCTCGTCGTCGAGCTGGGAGCCCGCGGGCCGGAGTTCGTGGCCCTGCTGCTGCTGGCCACCGCCGGGCTCCACATCATGATCATCTCGGCCAACCTCATCATGCTGTTCATCGGACTGGAGACCGCCTCCATCGCCCTCTACGTGGTGGCCGGGTTCACCCGCACCGAGCAGAACTCCGACGAGGCGGCGATGAAGTACTTCCTGCTCGGCTCGTTCGCGTCGGCGATCTTCCTCTACGGCATCGCCCTCGTCTTCGCCGCCACCGGCTCGCTCTCCATCTACGGTGGCGGCGGCATCCTCTCCTTCTTCCGTGACACCCCGGTGGCGCTGCTCGACGTCGGCATCCTGCTCGCCGGGATCGGTCTCATGATCGTCGGGCTCGGCTTCAAGATCTCGGCCGCCCCGTTCCACCAGTGGGCCCCTGACGTGTACCAGGGCGCCGCCTCCGGCGCCGTCCCGCTCATGACGGCCGGGGTGAAGGTGGCCGGGATCGCCACCATCACCCGGGTGCTGGTGGGGGCGTTCGGGTCCCGGATCGAAGACTGGGCCCCGGTGATCGCCGTGCTCGCCGCCCTCTCGGTGGTGGTGGGGACGTTGGGGGCGATCGCCCAGCGGGACGTGAAGCGCATGCTGGCCTACTCCGGGGTGGCCCACGCCGGGTTCATGCTGACCGGACTGGTGGCCGGCGGCGACGGCGTTCCCGCGGTGTGGTTCTACCTCGCCACCTACGCCGTGCAGCTCGTCGGCGCCTTCATCGTCGTGACCGTCGTCAGCGGCAGCCGGAGCGGGCGGTCCTCCTTCGACGACTACGAAGGATTGGCACGGCGGTCCCCGGTGCTGGCGGGGGCGATGGCGACGTTCATGCTGGGGATGGGCGGCATCCCGGTCTTCACCGGCTTCGTGGGCAAGATCGGCGTCTTCGAGGCGGCGATCGGAGCCGGTTACCTGTGGCTCGTCATCGTCGGGCTGGTGGCGTCGGTCGCCGGCCTCTTCTTCTACCTGCGGATCATCGTCCTCATGTACTTCGAGGAGGCGGAGGCGCCGGCTCCCGTCACGACCCGAGGCGCCGGCACCGCCCTCGTGGTGGCGGCGGCCGTCACCCTGCTGGTCGGCGTCGTCCCGTGGCCGTTGCTCAACCTCGTCCAGCACGCCCTGCTCTGACCGCCCCGCAAGCGGCAAGGCGCTCCTAGGGTGAGGTGCCGATGACGCTGCTTCCCGCCGGCCTCCGCCGCACCCTCGGCACCCTCGCCGTGCTCGGCGTCGCGCTGGTGGCGATCGCGGTTCCCTGGCGGGCCGTCGTCGCCGACGTCATCACCACCGGGGCCTACATCGTCACCGCCGACGAGGTGGAGAACGAGGACGTGTACGTCGCCGCCTCCAGCGGGTCGGTGGAGGGCGTCATCGACGGGGACCTCGCCATCGTCACCGGCGGCGATCTTGCCATCAGTGGCCGTGTGACCGGGGACGTCCTCGTCCTCTCCTCCGGCACGGTGTCGGTGACGGGCACGGTGGAGGGCTCGCTGCGGGGAGCGGCCCGCGAGGTCGCCATCGAGGGGACGGTGCAGCGCGACGTGGCCGTCGCCGCCATCTCGACCCGGATCTCGGGCACGGTCGACCGGGACGCTCTCGTCTTCGCCGCCTCGTTCGGTCTCTCCGGCGACGTCGGGCGCGACGTCAAGGGCAGGTTCGTCAGCGGCACCATCGACGGCGCGGTGGGCCACGACGTCGACGTAGCGGTCGGCGACCTCGAACTGGGGCGGGCCGCCGCCGTCGCCGGGGACATCCGGTACCGCTCGGGAAGCGACGCTTCGGTGGAACCGACCTCGCAGGTGGGGGGACAGCTCGCCCGTCTCCCCACCCGGGGTTCGTTCTTCGTCGAGCTGATCCTGACGGTGGCCACCGTCCTCAGCTTCTTCGCCTTCCTGCTGGCGGGCATCGTGCTGCTGTGGGTGTTCCGCGCCACCGCGCCGCGGGCGGCCGGTGCCGTCCTGCGGCATCCTTGGCAGTCACTCCTGGTGGGAGGCGCCGCCGTGTTGTTGCTGCCCTTCGCTGTCGGATTCTTCGCCATCAGCCTGGTGGGGATCCCGCTGGCGGTGGCGCTGCTGCTCCTCATCGTGCTCGGGCTCCTCTTCGGGCCGATCCCGGCGGTGACGGCGCTGGGCACCCGGATGTTGCGAGGCCGCGGCGGCCTCTACGGGGCCTTCCTGGTGGGAGGCATCGCCTGGAGGATCGGCATCTGGCTGCTCCCTCTCGTCGGTCTCGGCCTCTACCTCGGCGGCCTGGTTCTCGGGGTCGGAGGTTGGCTGATCGGAGCCTGGGAGCAGCGCCGGATCCGGTCGTCACGGCGCGCCGCGGGACCTGCCCCCGCCGCAGTCACTGCGACCGAGCCGGAAGGATGGGAAGCGCCGCTGGCGCCGGCCCCCGCCACACCGGTGGAAGCGGCCGGCGGCCCGGAGGCCGAATCCGGGGACGATCCCGCCACCGAGGAACCAGACCACTGAAGCCGGGGATCAGCGGTCCGGCTCATCCTCCGAGAACACGATCCGGGTGTCGGCGAAGGCCCCGGCGCTGGTGCTGAATCCGCTCACCGGTGGAGTCCCGGGGACCGGAGTGCCGCCGGGCTCGGTCCGGGTCGACTCGAGCTGCGAGATCCGGCGGTTGCGCCGTTTCACCTCGGCCTCGAGTCGGGCGGCGTTCTCGTTGGCTTTCTCCAGCTTGGCGCGGAGCTCGGTCATCGCCTCGGTCTCGTCGGCCGGGGGGCGCTGGAAACGCACCGCGGCGCTGCGCTCCGCCTCGGCGGCCTCCTCCCGGGCCAGGACCGCCTCTTTCTTGGCGGCGCCGAGCGCCGCCTCGAGGGCTTCCCGCTCTTCCTCCAGCTCCCGGATGGCATCGTGGGCGATGGTGAGGCGGTACTCGAATTCGGGGTCTGCTGCCGCGGCGCGCCTCCGGCCGGAACGGCCGAGGAGGGAGCCGAAGATGGCGGCCGCGATCATGAAGACCACGACCACGAGGATCGTGTACAGGATCCCGTTCATGAAGGGCCTCCTTGCGGGCCGAAAGGTTGGAAGCGGCGCGCGCGACGTCCATTGATTACGGTCGGTCGCCGGGCCCGATGAAGTCCTTTCAGGCCGGGAGCGATGGAAGCTCCTCGTCCCGGCCGGGGAACAGGACCATCTCGTCGATGCCGATCTCGACCCGGTCGCCGGGAACGAGCATCGGCCCGGGGCCGATCCGGGAGCGGAGGAGGCGCCCATCGACCAGCTCGAGTTCGAGCAGCTGGTCGTGGCCGTAGAACTCCTGGTCGACGACCACGACCGACCCGTCGGCCGCCGGTGTCGGATGCACCCACTCGGGGCGGATCATCACCACCACCTCGCCGCGCAGGTCACCGAAATGGGGGAAGGAGCCGAGCGGCGTCTCCACCCGGCCGATGGTGGCCGTGCCCGGGAGGAACTCGCTCTCGCCGACGAAGCTCGCCACCCACGGCGAGACCGGCTCCCGGTAGATCCGGTGCGGCGCCGCCACCTGCAGCACCCGGCCGTGGCGCATCACCGCCACGACGTCGGCGATCGCCAAGGCTTCCTCCTGGTCGTGGGTGACGAAGATCGCGGTGGCGGCGGCGTCGCCGAGGATGCGGCGCACCTCGCGCCGCATCCTGCCCCGCAGCAAGGCGTCGAGGTTGGAGAACGGCTCGTCGAGCAGGATCACGTCGGGACGGGGCGCCAGGGCCCGGGCGAGGGCGACCCGCTGCTGCTCGCCACCCGACAGCTCGTGCGGCATACGATCGCCGTGGCCACCGAGACCGACGAGGTCGAGGACCTCGGCGATCCGGCGGGAGCGATCGGCGGCGGCGACCCCGTAACCGACGTTGCCGGCCACGGTGAGGTGCGGGAACAAGGCGTAGTCCTGGAACACCATGCCGACCTGGCGCCGGTCGGGCGGCAGGTGCACCCCGTCCCCGGCGACTTCACGCCCGGCGATGATCACCGTCCCGGCATCGGGCCGGTCGAATCCGGCGATGACCCGCAGCGCCGTGGTCTTTCCGCATCCCGACGGCCCCAGCAGGCTGACGATGGCCCCGGGGGCGACTTCGAGCTCGAAGCCGTCGAGGGCCACCGTGGAGTCGAAGCGCTTGGTGAGCTCGTGGCAATGGATCGCCGCCGGGTCGGCGGTGCCCGCCGTCACGGCGCCACCTCCCGGCGCCGGATCACCAGGAAGTAGATCGGGACCGCCGAGACGGCCACCAGCAGCAGCGCCGGCGCCGCGGCCCGGGCGTAGAAGACCTCTCCGGCCGCCGACCACACCCGCACCGCCAGCGTGTCGAACCCGGTCGGGCGCAGCAGCAGGGTCGCCGGCAGCTCCTTCATGGTGGTGAGGAAGACGAGGGCGGCGCCCGCCAGCAGGCCCCGCCCCATCAGCGGCACCGTGATCTGGCGCAGGGTGGCGATGCTGCCCTTGCCGAGACTGCGGGCCGCCTCTTCCAGGTGTGGGCTCACCTGGAGCAGGGCGGTGCGTCCGGCCCCGGTCGCCTGGGCGAGGAAGATGGCGGCGTACACCACGACGAGCAGCGGCAACGACTGGTAGAGGCCCCCCAGGTAGCGGGCGGCGAAGAACACCACGGCGAGGGCGACGGTGATGTGGGGGAGGGAGAAGCCGACGTAGACCGCCCGTTCCACCCAGGCGGCGGCCCGACTGCGGTGGCGCACCGTGAGGACGACGACCGGGACGGCGGCGACGAGGGCGAGCAGGGCGGCGAGGAGCGAGCCGGTGAGCGATCCGGCGACGGCGCCCCATCGCATGTCGATGGTGCCGCCGCCGAGCAGGCCCCGTCCCAGCCAGATGGTGAGCACCGTCACGGGGAGCACCACCCCGGCGGTGACCATACCGGAGAGGAAGAGCAGCGCCGCCCGTCGTTGCCCGCCGCGCAGCGCGACCCGCCGCCCGGGCCGGGTGGGGCGATGCGAGGCGTAGGCGGCCCGGCCCCGGGTGCGCTGCTCGGCCCACAGCACCACCAGCACGATGGCGATCAGCACGAGGGACAGCACCGCGGCCGGGGTCCGGTCGAGTCGGATCTGGTACTGGGCGTAGATCACCCGGGTGAACACGTCGAAGCGCATCAGGGAGACGGCCCCGAAATCGGACAGGGTGTAGAGCGCCACCAGGAGGGACCCGGCCGCCAGCGCCGGCCGCAGCTGGGGGAGCACGACGGTGCGGAAGGCTCGCCACCCGGAGGCTCCCAGGCTGCGGGCCGCTTCCTCGTGGGCGGGGTCGAGGCGCCCGAGGGCGGCGCGGGTGATGAGGAAGACGTAGGGGTAGGTGGAGAGGGTGAGCGCCAGCCAGGCGCCGGCGAAGCCGTGGATGGCCGGCAACCCGATCCCGGTGAGGTCGGCGAAGAGGCCGCGGGGGCCCTGGAAGGAGAGGATGGCGAGGGCGATCACGTAGGAGGGGATGACGAGGGGGAGCGCGATGAGGGTAGACCAGGCGCCGGCCCCGGGGAGCCGGGTGCGGGTGGTGAGCCAGGCCGCCGCCACCCCGATGGCGGCGGCGGTGACGGTGACGGCCGTGGTGAACAGGATCGACCGCACCAGGAGGGCGGCGGTGTCGGCGGAGACCAGGGTGGCCCCGGCGGTCCGGGCCGATCCGGCCACCCGGGCCGCGAGGAACAGCACCGGGACCACGACCGGAACCAGAACCAGCAGGGCCGCCGGCCACAGCCAGCCGGGGGCCGGGAGCCCGCGCCCGGACGCGGGGGTGATGGGCGTCGCGGCCTCCGGGTCGGTCCGGGCCGGCTGCACCCCGGACCCGGTCACAGCAGGCCCGCCTCCGCCACCAGCTCGGTGGCGCGGTCCTGCACCCCGGCGAGGCGGGACAGGTCGAGGTCGGGAGGGTCGAGCGTGTCGAGCGGGGGGATCTCGGGGAGGGCGGGGACGCCGGCGGCGAGCGGGTACTCGAAGGTCTGCTCGGCGAAGTAGTGCTGGGCGGATTCCGAGAGCAGGAACTCGATGAGTTGTCGCGCCGTGCCCTGCTGCTCGCTGCTGCGCAGGATCCCGGCTCCGGCCGGCATCACGAGGCCGCCGGCCCCGGTGAGGTAGTGGTTGCGCACCACCACCGCGTCGCCCAACTCGTCGATCCTGCGGTACAGGTAGTAGTGGTTGACGAGTCCGGTCTCGACCGCGCCGTCGTCGATCGCCGCCACGATTGCCGAGTTGTCCGGGAAGGTGGGCGATCCGTTCGCCGCCATCTCGTCCAGCCACTGCCGGGTGGCGTCCTCTCCTTCCAGCAGGATCTGGGCGGCGACGAAGGCGAGGAACGAGGCGTTGGTGGGGGCGAGGGCGACCCGCCCGGCCCACTCGGGGGCGGTGAGCTCGTCGACGGTGGTTGGCAGGTCGGCGGGGTCGATCTTGGTGGCGTCGTAGGCCATCACCCTGGAGCGACCCGAGGTGCCGATCCAGCGACCCCCGTCGTCGGAGAAGCGGTCCGGCACCAGTGCCAGCACGTCGTCGGGGAGCACGCTGAGGAGCCCGGCTGCGGCGACGACCCCGAGCGAGGCCGGGTCCTGGGCGAAGAAGACGTCGGCGGGGGAGTTGGCTCCCTCCTCGATCAGGGTCGCGGCCAGTTCGGCGCTGCCGGCGTAGCGGACCGCCACCTCGATCCCGGTCTCGGCGGTGAACTGGTCGTAGAGCGGCTGGACCAGTTGCTCGCTGCGCCCCGAGTAGACGGTGAGGGTGACGGTGTCGTCGTCGCCGCTACCGCAGCCCGTGGCCAGGAGCAGCAGGGCGGTCGAGATGGCGAGCAGGCGGCGCATGCGGGTTCCCCTGTCGATGCTGGAGCGAGGGTAGCTAAATACACCTACGCCCGTAGTGCAAATGAGTCGGGTCCCGCGAGCTACTCGGGCAGGTCCACCACCAGGTCGGGATCGTTGGCGTCGGCCAGCTCGAAGCGCATCGTCATCTCCCCGGGCCCGTCGAGTTCGAGCTCGGGTGGTATCCCCGTGTCGGCGAGCGCCGCCTCGTCGATCCCGACGGCCATGTCGAGCGCCACCACGTAGCCGTCTTCGGAGATCCAGGTGGTGAAGGTGTCGAACGAGACCCCTTCCAGGGCGGGCACGAGTCCCAGGCCGCCGAATCCTTCGACCGCCTCGCGCAGATCGATCCGCTGGGCCGGGATCCCGTTGACGTCGTCCGACTCGGACGTCAGGCCCGAGATGCCGCCCGGCAGGCTGAACTGCTCCCAGAAGGTCGGCGCCGCCGGGCAGGTCTCGACGACCGATGCCGTGTCCGGATCGTCCAGCGAGGAGGGCTCGAAGCCGAACCCCGTGTCGACCCAAGCCTGGTACGGGGTGGCGACGACGTGCTGCTCGATGCCGAGCCCGAACATGTTGGTGGTCGTGCTGCAGGAGAAGGCCTCGGGCGTCCACACCCCTTCGGTGCTCATGTCGACGGTCAGCTCCCCGAGGTCGAAGGTCATCTCCATCGTGGCCGTGAAGCTGTCGAGCTCGGCTTGGGGAGTTCCCGCCATCACGGTGTAGATCGGCTCGTCGCCGATGGTGGTCGCCGTGTCGTCCGGGACGGAGGTGGTCGTGGACGTGGTGGTGGTCGCCGCCGCGGTGGTCGTCGTCGTGGCAGTGGCCGTGGTGGTGGTCTCCGGTGGCGCCGCCTGGGTCGTGTCGCTGCCGTTGTTGCTGCAGGCGGCGCCCAGCAGCGACAGGGCGGCGACGGTGGCGAGGAGCCGTCGCATGGTCAGTGTCCCTTCTCTGCATCGGCTGGTCCGGACCCATCGGTGGGTCCCGCCGCCACCATGAGCGGTATCAGGCGTTCGGCGTCGGTGAGGCCCCCGTGGGCGCCGGTCATCCGGTCGTCGCTGTGGCGGTGGAGCAGCAGGATATCGTCGTCGGCGACGAGCACCCCGTCGGGAGCCCGCTCCTCGAACGCCGGATGGAGCGGGCCAGGCCCCCACCAGGAGCGCATCTCGTCGATGGAGATCCAGGTGGCGGGGAGCTTCGCCGCCAGCGAGGCTCCCTCTCCCTTCACGAACATGGCGCGCCCGTCTCCGAAGAACTCGCGGTCGGTGTGGTCCGCCTTGGCGATGCGGATCTGGTGGCCCGGGGGGAAGTCGACGTGACCGTGGTCTGCGGTCCCCACCGCCACCGCTCCCGCCGGCAAACGTAGGCAGAGCCGTTCCCAGGCGGTGGCGACGGTCCGCACCGCGACGGCGTACTCGTCGGCGCCCTGGCCGTAAACGTGGGCGGCGAAGTCGACCTGGGGCAGGTAGGCGAGGATCAGCCTGCCGGGGTGCTCCGCGAGCTGGGCGGCGGCGTCCACCCACTCGCCGATCGTGGAGATCCCCTCGAACCGGGATCCCCGGTAGAGGACCTCGCTCAGGTTGCTGCCCTCGAAGTTGGCCGGCTGGATGACGATCGGCTCGACGCCGCGCCCGGCGAGGCGCTCCCACAGGTTGGGCGAGGGGAGGAAGGGACGCGGCGTGAAGTCGATGGCGTCGCCCCACAGTGTCCTCCAGTGGATCGTGTTGACCACCTTGCCGACCGAGGGGAGCCACATCTGGTAGCCGAGCAGGCCGTGGCGGGACGGGGGCAGTCCGGTCGCCAGCGATGCCAGGCTGACGGTGGTGGTGGTCGGGAACGGGGCGTCGAGCCGTCCGACCAGGGCATCCCGCAGCGGGGCGGCCGCCGGGTGGTCGAGCTGGTGGAGGCCGAGCCCGTCGCAGAGGACCAGTACGTAGGTCGCCGCCTCCGGGATGAGGTCTGCCACCTTCGGGTGGAGCGGGGCCGAAGGCGCCGCCCCGGCGAGCCGCAGCTCGAGCTCGGCGACGAGGTTGACGAGGGAGCCGCCCGCATAGTCGGGCACGGTGATCGACGGCATGTGGGGGCCGACGGTAGCAACCGGGCGCGGTGGGGGAACTTCCTACTCGGGGAACCGGACGATGCGGGGGGCGGCGAGGTCGTCGTTGTCGATCAGGACGTCGGCGCGGGCCTCCGGCTTGGCCACCCTGGCGTACAGCTCCTGGCCGGGGATGTAGCGGCGACGGTACCTGCGCGCCGTCTCCTCGGCGGTGCCGAAGCGGACCTCGTCACGGTCGAGGGCCCGCTCCAAGGCCACCCCGACCCGCACCGCCAGGAAGACCGTGAGGTCCCAGCAGTCCCGTAGCTCCGGGCGCAGCAGGAAGACGCCGTCGAAGAGCAGCACCACGTCGTGGGGCACGACCCGGGGTCTCTCCTCGACCCGGGCATCGTGGCGGGCGTCGGACACCCGGGTCCGGATCTGGCGGGTGCCGTCGGGGCCGAGCGGGTCGAGCAGCGCTCGCCGCAGGGCCGGGTAGTCGAAGGAATCCTCGTAGTAGCTGCGAGCCGGGTCCTCGCCGGACCGGCGCTGCCGGATCGGTGCCGGATGGTGGAACCCCTCGACCGAGGCCCGCACCACGGTCATGCCGGCTGCGCCGAGCGGGGCGGCGAGCTCATCGGCGAAGGCGGTCTTGCCGGCGGCGTCCATGCCGTCGATGCCCACCAGGAAGGGCTCGGTCCCCGCGCGTCGTGCGATGAGGCCGGCGACGCGGGAGATGACCCGATCCCGCGGTGACCTGTCGTAGCTGACCATTGCCACTCCTCGGCCGCGCCGCCGAGCATAGGCAGTTCGACCCGCCGCCGTCCGGCTCGCGGGTCCCGGTCGATCCCGCCGTCGGCCGCCGCAACCGTCCGCGCCCCCCCACTTCGGACCGGATCCGTTCGGTCGGTTCCGGGGCGCCCGGCCCCCTATACTCGCTCCGGCGCGCCGCCCGCCGACACGGCGCAGTGTCGCGCGGAGAGCCGTTGGGAAGGGGAGAAACGGGTGCTTGATCGGTACTTCGGGGACTACATCACCGTCGGTGTGTTCCTGGCGGTGGGTGCGCTCATCGTCGGCGGCGCGGTCCTCGCCTCGGCGATGCTCCGCCCCAACAGGCCCAACCGGTTCAAGTCCGAGGTGTACGAGTGCGGCATCGCCCCGATGGGGAGCGGCTGGAGCCAGAGTCACATCCGCTACTACATCTTCGCCCTGCTCTTCCTCGTCTTCGACGTCGAGGCGGTGTTCATCTTCCCTTGGGCGGTGCGGGTCGAGGCCTTCAGTAGCGCCGGGATGGGGGCATTCGTGCTCGTCGAGATGATGATCTTCATCGTGATCCTGGTGCTCGGCCTCGTCTACGCGGTCCGCAAGGGAGTGCTCCGGTGGGAGTGATCGAGAAGTTCGGCGCCCCCAAACCGCTCTCCTGGCTGCTCAACTGGTCACGCAAATACTCGCTGTGGTTCTTCAACTTCGGGCTCGCCTGCTGCGCCATCGAGGTGATGGCGGCGGCCGGACCCCGCTACGACTTCATGCGCTTCGGCGTCATCCCGCTTCCGGCGTCACCCCGCCAGGCCGACCTCATGGTGGTGGCAGGGACCCTCACTGACAAGATGGCGCCCGCCGTCAAGCGTCTCTACGACCAGATGCCCGACCCCAAGTACGTCATCTCGATGGGGTCGTGTGCCAACTGCGGCGGACCGTACTGGGACTCCTACTCGGTCACCAAGGGCGTCGACCAGGTCATCCCGGTCGACGTCTACGTACCCGGCTGCCCGCCGCGGCCCGAGGCGCTGATGGAGGGGATCCTGCTGCTGCAGGAGCAGATCACCCACGAGGATGTGCGGCGGAAGTGGAGCGAGCGTGACCCCCAGCCCGTCTGAGACCGCCACGGACCCGGCTGCGCTCGCCGCCCGCCTCGCCGACCTGGTCGGTTCCACCGAATGGAGCGCCGAGCACGGCACGGTGAAGATCCAGGTGGAGCGGGATCGGTGGGTCGAGGCCATCCGCACCGCCCGCGACGAGGCCGGCCTCGCCTTCTTCTCATGGCTCTCGGCCGTCGACTGGACCCGGGAGGTGGCGGTGGGCGACCCGCCGGCCGAGCCCGACACGGTCGAGGAGCGCTACGACGTCCTGTGCCGCCTCTCCTCGGTGGAGCGAGCCGACGCCGCCGTCTTCGTTGCCTCGCTCCCCAAGGACGGCGCCCGGATCGACTCCCTCGTCCCCGTCTTCGGAGGCGCCGCCTGGCACGAGCGGGAAGCCGCCGAGATGTACGGCATCGAGTTCACCGGGCATCCCCATCTGGTCAAGCTGTACCTGCCGGAAGGCTTCGAAGGTCACCCGCTCCGCAAGTCGTTCCCGTTGCTTTCCCGTGAGGTGAAGCCCTGGCCGGGCACGGTCGACGTCGAGGCCATGCCGTCGACCGAGAACCGGGAAGCCGGCGAGGGAGGCGAGGAGGCATGACCACCCTCGACTCCGGCGGCCTGGTCCACATCTCCGACGCCGCCGTCTCGGTGGAGCTGGTGGGTGAGGACATGATGCTCAACATCGGCCCGCAGCATCCCTCCACCCACGGGGTGCTGCGTCTCATCGCCCAGGTCGACGGGGAGCGGATCACCCGACTCGAGCCGGTCATCGGCTACATGCACCGCGGCAAGGAGAAGCTGGCCGAGGTGCGCACCTACCCCCAGATCACCACCCTCATCAACCGCATCGACTGGATCTCCGGATTCGCCAACGAGGTCCCGTTCGTGGTGGCGGTGGAACGGCTCATGGGCATCGAAGCGCCCGAACGGGCCCAGTACATCCGGCTCATCCTGACCGAGCTGACCCGCATCTCGAACCACCTCGTGTTCGCTTCCTCCTACCCGCTCGAGCTCGGCGCCGCCACCCCGCTCATGTACGCCTTCCGGGAACGGGAGCGGGTGCTCGACCTCATCGAGGGCGTCACCGGCGGACGGTTCCATCCCAACTTCAACCGGGTCGGCGGCGTCAAACCCGCCGCCGGCGGGGGATCCACCCAGAAGAAGGTGGTGCTCGACCTGCCCGAGGGGTTCTTCGACGCCACCCGCCGCGCCATGGATCGGGTCATCGAGGTGTGCGACGAGATCGACGACCTCGTCGTCGGCAACGAGCTGATCCAGGCCCGCACCATCGGCGTCGGCGTGATCCCGGCCGAGAAGGGCCTCGAATACGGTGTCTCCGGTCCCAACCTGCGGGCGGCGGGGGTCGACTTCGACCTCCGCAAGCACGAGCACCTGCTTCCCTACGACGACTTCGAATTTGACGTCATCGTGCGCCCCAACGGGGACTGCTTCGACCGCTACGTCGTCCGCATCGAGGAGATCCGCCAATCGGTCTCCCTCGTGCGCCAGGCCATCGACAAGATCCCCTCCGGCCCGCTCCAGGCCAAGGTGCCCCGGGTGCTCAAGGTCCCGCCGGGCGAGATCTACGTCCGGGCGGAGAACCCGAAGGGCGAGATGGGGTACTACGTCGTGTCCCAGGGCGGGCGGGTGCCCTACCGGGTCAAGATCCGCTCCGCCTCCTTCTCCAACATCTCGGTGCTGCCCTGGGTGGCGCAAGGCCAGCTCATCCCGGACCTGGTGGCGACGATGGGGAGCCTCGACTTCGTGTTGGGAGACGTCGACCGATGAGTTTCAGCGTCGAGTTGCTGCTGAAGGTGGTCGTCGTCCTCGGCCTCGTCCTGCCCCTGGCGCTGGTGGTCATCTTCGGGGAGCTGAAGATCTCGGCCCACATGCAGAGCCGGATCGGGCCCTACTTCGCCGGCGGCCGCTGGGGTTGGGCCCAGCCGCTCGCCGACGCCGTCAAGTTCATGCAGAAGGAGGACCTGGTACCCGCCGGCGCCGACACTCAGGTCTACAAACTCGCCCCCTACGTGGTGCTCATGGGCACGGTCGCCACCTTCGTGATCATCCCGATCGGGCCCGACCTGGTGTCGCGGAACCTCGACCTCGGGCTCTTCTACGTGCTCGCCGTGTCCTCGCTGTCGACACTGGGAGTGCTGATGGCGGGATGGTCGTCCGGCAACAAGTACTCCCTCATCGGCGGGTTGCGGGCCGGCGCCCAGCTCATCGCCTACGAGCTGCCGCTGGTGCTGGCGGCGGTCGGGGTGGCGGTCCAGGCCGGGACGCTGTCCCTCAACGGCATCGTCGCCGCCCAGGCCCAACCCTGGTTCCACATCGGGGACTTCGGTGTCGCCGTGCCCTTCGTGGTGTCGGGCCAGATCATCGGGTTTCTCATCTTCCTCACCGCCGGCCTGGCCGAGCTGAGCCGGATCCCGTTCGACATGCCGATCGCCGAATCCGAGCTGACGATGGGCTACCTCACCGAGTACTCCGGCATCCGCTTCACGATGTTCTTCCTCGGCGAGTACGCCGGCATGGTGTCGCTGTCGGCGATCGCCGCCACCCTCTTCCTCGGCGGATACTGGCTGCCCGGCCTCAGCGGCGACGCCCTCAACTGGGTGGGGCCGCCGGTGCTGATCGGCAAGGTGCTGTTGCTCTGCTTCCTCTTCATCTGGTTCCGCTGGACCTTCCCCCGGCTGCGGGAAGACCAGCTGCAGGGCCTCGCCTGGAAATGGCTCATCCCGGCGGCCCTCGTCAACATCGTGGCGACGGCGTTCTTCAAGGTGGTCTTCTGATGGCCAAGATCCCCCTCGGCGGTCTGCTCAAGGGCATGAAGGTGACGCTCAAGGCGCTCTTCACCAAACCCGTCACGGTCAACTACCCCCTCGAGAAGGAGACCCTGGTGCCGCGGGCCCGCGGGGTCATCGCCCTCGACGTCGAGAACTGCACGGTGTGCATGCTGTGCGCCAGGGAATGTCCCGACTGGTGCATCTACATCGAGGGCCACAAGGAGGAGGCCCCGCCCTCCAAGCCGGGCGGCCGGGTCCGGTCCCGGGCCAAGCTCGACCGTTTCGACATCGATTACGCCCTCTGCATGTACTGCGGCATCTGCGTCGAGGTGTGCCCGTTCGACGCCCTCTACTGGAGCCCCGAGCACGAGTACAGCGAGTACCGGATCTCCGACATGCTGCACGACAAGGAACGTCTCACCGAATGGCTGGAGACGGTCCCCGAGCCCCCGGCGCTGGAGCCATGATGCCCGTGATCGCCGTCACCGCCGCCGACTGGTTCGGGGAAGTCGAGAACTGGGTGTTCCTCGTGATCGCGGTCGTGATGGTGGCCGGCTCCTTCCGGGTCGTCACCAGCCCCAACGTGGTGCACGCCGTGCTCGCCCTGGTGGCAGCCCTCGGCGCCTCCGCGGCGCTGTTCCTGCTGCTCGGGGCGGAGTTCGTCGCCTGGACCGTGGTGCTGGTGTACATCGGCGCCGTCGTCGTGCTGTTCCTCTTCGGGATCATGATCACCCGGGCCCCTCTCGGTCACGAGACCGCCCTCAGCCACCCCTTGCGGGTCCGGGCCGGGGCTGCCCTCGTCTCCGGGGCGCTCTTCCTCCTCATCGGGGGCGCCATGCTGGACGCCTTCTCCGACCGCCTCATCGACGAGCCGGCCGCCGCCACCCGAACCGCCGACCTGGGCAAGTCGATGTTCGAACGGTTCGTGATCCCCTTCGAGGTGGTGTCGGTGGTGCTGCTCGCCGCCCTCATCGGCGGCATCGTGCTGGCGAGGAAGGACCCGGAACCGGGCGTCGCCGGCGAGGTGTCGCGATGAGGTCGCCGGCTCGGCCCTCCCGCTCCCGACCCCGTGACGGAGGTGACCAATGCTGATCAACCAGTTCCTCCTCCTCGGCGCGGCCATGTTCTCTCTCGGGGTCTACGGGGTGCTGAGCCGGCGCAACGCGGTGCTGGTGCTGCTGTCAGTCGAGCTGATGCTGGCGGCGGTCAACATCAACCTGGTCACCTTCGACATCGCCCTCGGCGACGCCCTCGCCGGAGGTCAGATCTTCGCCCTCTTCGTCATCGCCATCGCCGCCGCCGAGGTGGGCATCGGGCTCGCCATCGTGCTGCTCATCTACCGCAACCGTCACTCCGCCAACGTCGACGAGCTCGATCTGATGAAGCTGTGAGCCGATGAATCCCCTCCCCGCCGCCGCCTTCCTGCTCACCGCCGCCGAGACCGGTGGGGAGCGCGCGGTGGAGGCCTACCGCGACGGCGGCATCCTGGCGGCCGGGGCCTGGCTCATCCCGCTTGTCCCGATGGTGCTGGCGTTCGCCATCGCCCTCTTCGGGAAACGCTCCCCACTCAAGGGATGGGGGATGGCGGTGTTCTCGATGGGGTTCGTGGCCGTCTACGCCACCGCCCTGTTCTTCGCCAACCTCGGCGACGGCATCCTCCACGTCGGCTCCGTCCAGGTCGCCGACGTCGGCACTACCCGGTTCGGGCAGCTCAGCGTGGAGTGGGGATGGATGGTCGACGGCCTCTCGATCATGATGTACCTCGTCGTCGGCGTGGTCGGCCTCCTCGTCTTCATCTACTCCAAGGGCTACATGGAGGGCGACATCCGCTACACGTGGTTCTTCGCAACCTTCACCCTCTTCGGCGGCGGCATGCTGGTACTCGCCTCTGCCCCCAACCTCATCCAGCTCATCGTCGGCTGGGAGATCGTCGGGGTCGCCTCCTACCTGCTGATCGGGCACTACTGGGAGCAGCACGAGAACTCCTCGGCCGGGATCAAGGCGTTCCTCACCAACAAGGTGGCCGACGTCGGGCTCTTCGTCGGGGTGATCATCGTGACGATGTCGGTGGGCTCGTTCCGCTTCACCGACATCATGGACGCGGTGGCGGCCGGCACCGGCAACCGTCTCGCCACCTTCGGGTTTTGGGCCGGTCTTGGCCTCTTCATCGGGGCGATGGGGAAGAGCGCCCAGTTCCCCCTCCACGTCTGGCTCCCCGACGCCATGGCCGGGCCGACCCCGGTGTCGGCCCTGATGCACGCCGCCACCATGGTCACCGCCGGCGTCTACCTGCTGGGGCGGATGTTCCCGTTCTACATCGCCGAGGGATTCGGCGACGAGGTGCGGGGCGTCATCATCGTCATCGGGGCCCTCACCCTGTTCCTCACCGGCCTGGTGGCGCTGGTGCAGGACGACATCAAGAAGGTGCTCGCCTACTCGACCCTCTCCCAGCTCGGCTACATGACGGTGGCGATGGGGGCCGGGGCCTACACCGCCGCCCTCTTCCACCTCTTCACCCACGCCTTCTTCAAGGCGCTGCTCTTCCTGGCGGCCGGCTCGGTGATCCACGCCGTGCACTCCAACAACATGTCCGACATGGGCGGCCTCCGCCGCTTCATGCCGGCCACCTACCGCACCTTCCTCATCGGGTCGCTGGCGCTCGCCGGCATCTTCCCTCTCGCCGGGTTCTGGTCGAAGGACGAGATCCTCGCCTCGCTCCGCTACGCCGGATCCGCCGAATCCGGCTTCAGCAGCGTCCAGGGCGGGGCCGGGCTCGCCAGTTTTGTGCTCGTGGTCGCCGTCGCCGGGGCCTTCGTCACCGCCCTCTACATGGCCCGGGCCGTGTTCCTCACCTTCTTCGGTGCGTACAAGGGCGACGGCCAGCCCCACGAGTCCCCGACGGTGATGGTCTACCCCCTGGTCGGTCTCGCCACCGGCGCCGCCCTCGTGGGAGGCCTCAACATGGCCGGGCTCACCCGCATCTTCACCGACACCGTCGGCGTCCAGTACTTCGCCGGTTTCCACGCACTCGAGCACCACGCCGACAGCCTCAACCTCGGGCTGGCGGCGATCGGCACCCTGGCGGCGTTGGCCGGGATCGCCCTCGGGTACCGGTTGTGGTTCGGCGACGCCGCCACCCAGCAGGAGCGCGACAGCTTTCACGTTCCGCTGCTGTACCCGCTGCTGCGCCACAAGTACTTCCTCGACGATATCTACATGGACGGGGTGATCCGGCCGATCCGGGGCCCGCTGGCGCGGGCCGTCGACTGGTTCAACGGCCACGTCATCGACCTCGTCATCAACGGCGCCGGGTTCGCGGCCCGCGGCCTCGGCAAGCTCGTGTACGGCTTCGATCAGCGGGGGGTTGACGCCGCCATCAACGCATCCGCCGCGGTGACCAGCGGCACCGGAGGCGTGCTCCGGCTGCTGCAGACGGGCCGTGTCCAGCAATACGCAGTCTTGATCTTCGCGGGGACGGTGCTCCTCGTGGCAGGTCTGATCGTCTTCTGACGGGAGGAGCAAGCAGATGGGTTGGTTCGAGAACGGTTGGGGCCTGAGCCTGATCGTCTTCCTGCCGCTGGCCGGGGCACTGGTCGTGATGGCGCTCCCCAAGGCCAACGAGCAGGCTCAGAAGCTCGCTGCCCTGTTCTTCGCCGCGGCGTCGTTCGTGCTCTCGCTGGTCGTCGTGTTCCGGTTCGACTACGGGGCCGCCGGGGGCCTCCAGTTCGGCACCTCCCCCGGCCTCACCTGGATCGGCGCCATCAACTCCAACTACCACATCGGCGTCGACGGCATCAGCCTCCCGCTGCTCGTGCTGTCCACCTTCATGACGCTGCTGTCGATCGTCTACTCGTGGAACCACTGGCCGGAGCCACACAACCCGAAGGCGTTCCTGGTGCTCATCCTGTTGCTGGCGACCGGGATGAGCGGCACGTTTGTCGCCCTCGACCTCATCCTCTTCTTCGTCTTCTTCGAGGTCGTGCTGCTGCCCATGTACTTCATGATCGGCATCTGGGGGGACCGCAACGAAGTGACCATCCCGGTGCTGGGGAAGACGGTGGAGATGCGGCTCTACGCCGCCATCAAGTTCTTCCTCTTCACCTTGTTCGGCTCGGCCTTCATGCTGCTCGGGTTCCTCGCCCTCTACTTCAAGAGCGGGATGAGCACCTTCGACATCACGGCGCTCTCCGGCGGCTCGGCCGAGGCGGAGCTGGGGAAGATGGCGTTCTGGGTGTTCTTCGCCCTGTTCCTCGGGTTCGCCGTCAAGGTCCCGATGTTCCCGCTCCACACCTGGCTGCCCGACGCCCACACCGCGGCCCCCACCGTGGGCTCGGTGCTGCTGGCGGCTGTCCTGCTGAAACTCGGCACCTACTCCTTCATCCGCATCAGCCTGCCCATCCTTCCCGAGCAGGCTCGGAACTGGGCGCCGGCGATCGCCATCCTGGCGGTGATCGGCATCATCTACGCCTCGCTGGCCTGTCTCGCCCAGACCGACATGAAACGCCTTATCGCCTTCTCGTCGGTGGGCCACATGGGCTTCGTCATGCTCGGCATCGCCACCCTGACCGACATCGGCATCAACGCCGCCATCATCGGCATGGTCGCCCACGGGCTCATCACCGGCCTGCTGTTCTTCCTCGCCGGGTCGATGGCGCACCGCTACCACACCAGGGAGATGGCCCGCCTCGGCGGCAACCAGAAGCTCCTCCCCATCCTCGGCACGCTGCTCGGGTTCACCGCCATGGCCTCCCTCGGGCTGCCGGGCCTCGCCGGGTTCTGGGGCGAGTTCATGTCGTTGCTCGCCTCGTTTGATCCGCTGGGCGGGCTGTCCACCGGGCTGTTCCGCACTCTCATGGTGATCGGCGCCGTCGGCACCGTGCTCACCGCCGGCTACATGCTGTGGATGCTGCAGCGGGTCAACTTCGGCGAGCCCTCCGAGGAGTGGGCCGGCCACGAGCTGCACGACGTCGACCGCTTCGAGCTGGCGGCCTGGTCGCCGCTGGTGGTCTCGATCATCGCCATCGGGGTGTTCCCGCGGCTCGTCTTCGGCGCCACCAACGACGCGGTCCAGGCCCTCGTCAAGAACGTGTTCGGAGGCTGATCGGTGAACGTCGACTACCACGCCCTGCTGCCCGAGATCATCCTCGGCGTCACGGTGCTCGCGGTCCTGGTGGTGGACCTGCTGCCGGTGCGGAAGTACTGGACGGCGGTGGTCGGTCTGGTGGGGCTCTTCGCCGCCTTCGTGCCGCTGCTCACCCTCGGGCTGTGCGATTCGCTCGATTTCTGCACCGCCGCCGGGGACCGGGTCATGTTCGGCGGGTCGTACGTCGTCGACACCTTCTCCCTGGTGTTCAAGGGCCTCTTCCTCGGGGCGGCCTTCGTGGCGTTGCTGCTGTCGGTCGGCTACCTCGAGACCGGGCGCTTTTGGGAGGGCGAGTTCTACTTCCTCATGCTCTCCTCGGTGCTGGGCGCGGTGGTGATGGCGTCGAGCCGCGACCTCGTCACCATCTTTGTGGCGCTCGAGCTGGTGACCGGGCCCACCTTCCTCATGGCGGGTTGGCGCAAGGGCGATCCCCGCTCCAACGAGGCCGCTCTTAAATACTTCATCATCGGGGTGCTGTCGGCGGCGGTGCTGCTGTTCGGCATGTCGCTGGTGTACGGCTCGACCGGGGAGCTGACCTTCGCCGGGATCCGGGAGGCGATCGCGGCCCACGAGCTGATCGACCCCGGGTTCGTCGACCAACCGCTGCTGAGCATCGGGGTGCTGTTCACGCTGCTCGGGTTCGCCTTCAAGGTCTCCGCGGTGCCTTTCCACTTCTGGACCCCCGACACCTACGAGGGGGCGCCGACCCCGGTGACCGCCTACCTGTCGGTGGTGTCGAAGTCGGCCGGCTTCGTCGGGCTGCTGACGTTGACCTACCTGGCGTTCTCGGGCTTGACGGGACTGTGGGGCCCGGCACTGTGGATCCTGGCGGCGGCCTCGATGACCGTGGGGAACCTCATCGCCCTCCGCCAGACCAACATCGTGCGCCTGCTCGGCTACTCGTCGATCGCCCAGGGCGGCTTCATCCTGGTGCCGTTCGGGGCGGCCGCCGCCGCCGGGGTGACCGGGGACCAGCTCCAGGACGCCTTCTTCGCCACCGTCACCTACCTGCTGATCTACGCCTTCATGAACCTGGGGGCGTTCGCGGTGGTGATCGCCGGGTCGAACCGGCTCCGCCACGGCGACATCGCCGGCTGGTCGGGCCTGTCGCAGTACGCCCCGGGCCTGGCCGTGCTGCTCGCCATCTTCTTCTTCTCCCTGGCGGGGATCCCGCCGCTGGCGGGGTGGTTCGCCAAGTTCGTGATGTTCCGGTCGGTGCTGTCGGTGGCCGGGGGATGGGGGATCAGTCTGGCGATCATCGCCGCGGTCAACTCGGTGATCGCCTTCGTGTACTACGCCAAGGTGGTCAAGGCGGCCTGGTTCGACCCGGTTCCCGAGGATGTCCCCGCCGGCGAGCTGCGAGAGGAGACGGTGGGGCCGCCGTTGCGCCTGGCGCTCGGCCTCACGGCGCTCGGCGTGCTCGTGATCGGGGTGTTCCCCGGCGTCGTCGCCCACCTCGGCGAGCTGACCCGGGGCTTCGTCACCGGGTTCTGAGGGCACCTCCGCCCCGCCTCTACACTCGGGCCGTGCCTGCTCCCGTCCTTGCTCGCGCCGGCGGGCCCGCTTCGACCGCCTCCCGCTCGTGACCCTGGCGGATCGCCTCCGGGACCGGATCGCCGCCACCGGTCCTCTGCCGTTCGACGAGTACATGGAGATCTGCCTCTACGACCGGGCGGACGGCTTCTTCACCACTGGTCCGCTGCGCAGCACCGCCGGCGGCGACTTCCTCACCAGCCCCGAGGTGAGCGGCTGGTTCGGGCGGATCCTGGGCCGGTTCGTCGTCGCCGAGCAAGTCCGGCTGGCGCCGGCCGAGGTGGTGCTGGTCGAAGCCGGGGGTGGGTCGGGGTCGCTGCTGCGGGCCCTGCTCGCCGAGTGCGGGACCGAAGCACCCGGCGAGGTGTGGGCGGTCGAGGCGTCGCCGGCGGCCCGGCAGGCGCTGCATCAGATGCTCCCGGCGGAGCGGGTGGTGGACGATCCCCGGGCCCTGCCGCCGTCGTTGCGCGGGGTGGTGATCGCCAACGAGTTGCTCGACAACCTCCCGGTGGCCCTGGCGACGCGGCAGGAGCACGGCTGGGCCGAGCTGCGGGTCGCCGTCGCCGGTGAGGGCCTCACCCTGGTGACGGCGCCGCCCCGGCCCCACGTGGCGGCGTGGGCGGAGCGCCACGGCGAAGCCACCCCGGTGGGGGGACGGGTCGAGGTGCAGCAGGCGGCGGTGGAGTGGGTGGGGGACATGGTGAGGCGCCTCGCCGCCGGCACCCTCGTCGTCATCGACTACGGCGGCACCTCCGAGGAGCTGGCGGGTCGGCGGGCGGAGGGCACGCTGCGCACCTACCGGGCACACCATCTCGGGCCCGACCCGCTGCTGGAGCCCGGGGCGACCGACATCACGGTCGACGTCGACTTCTCGGCAGTGCGGGGCGCCGCCGAGGCGGCCGGGGCGGTGGTGACGGTGATGCGGCAGGACGACTTCCTGGCGGAGTGGGGCCTGCGGGACGCCATCGACGTGATCCGGTCCCGCGAGGCGGAGCGCGCTCGCGCCGGCGACACCATCGGCCAGCTCCAGGCGCGCCACGAGCGCATCGGCGCCGAGACCTTGCTCCATCCCCGCGGCCTGGGCGACTTCCGGGTGCTACTCGCCCGCAGGTGACCCCGCCTGCAGCCAACCCTGGGTTGGCGTACGGCGAAACCATTCTCCTCAACCCTGGGTCGGGAGCAGGGGGGATGAGGCAGGAACCCGGTTGGCGCCAAGGGCGTCCACCGGTCCGTATCACCACGCCCTGGGTACACTGAATCCACTATGACCAACAACCTCAAAACCGTCTTTCTGCTCGGGTTGATGGGTGGGCTCTTCGTCGCCGTCGGAGCCCTGCTCGGCCAGCAGAACGGAGCCGCGATCGCCCTCGGAATCGCCGTCGTGTTCAACTTCGGGATCTACTTCTTCTCCGACAAGCTCGCCCTCAAGGCGGCGCGGGCGGTCCCGGTCGAGGAGATCCAGCTCCCGACGGTGTACACCATCGTGCGTTCCCTGACGCAGCGGGAGAACATGCCGATGCCGAAGATCTACGTCATCGAGTCCCCGCAGCCGAACGCCTTCGCCACCGGGCGCAATCCGAAGCACGCGGCGGTGGCCGTCACCCGCGGGATCCTCGACCTCGTGAACAACCAGGAGCTCGAGGGTGTGCTGGCGCACGAGCTGGCTCACGTCCGCAATCGTGACATCCTCATCGCCAGTATCGCTGCCACGATCGGCGCCGCCCTCTCGTTCCTGGCCCGCATGGCTCTGTGGAGTGGCATGGGTCGCCGCCGGGACAACAACAATCCGATCACCATGATCATCGCCCTGGTGGCCATGATCCTGGCCCCGATCGCCGCCATGGTGATCCAGATGGCGATCAGCCGGTCCCGCGAGTTCCAGGCGGACCGCAG
>CAYQEC010000003.1:0-153464 GCA_964416425.1 uncultured Acidimicrobiaceae bacterium
AGCAGGGAGGGTGACAGAACCGGCACCGGCGAAGGCAGTGGGCGAGCCGAGGGGGGGTTGCGGTTCCTGTTGATGTGAGAGACGTCACGGTGACCCTCCCCGAATCACTTCGCCTTCGGCTCGTTCTTCGACCCTCCCTGCACAGCAGGGAGGGTGACAGAACCGGCACCGGCGAAGGCAGTGGGCGAGCCGAGGGGGTCCCTGGTCTTTCGTCCCCCCTGGGATCAGGGGGGACCGGCGAGGCGGCTCCGAAGGAGCCGATCGAGCCGAGGGGGGGCCCTGGCTGTGACGCCGCCTCGACCTCGGCGTGGCCACCCGGGCTCACCGGGAACCCGGTCTCACTCCGAACGCGCGATGGCGTCGAGGACGCTTCGCACCAAGTCACGGGCCGCCTCGGCCGACAATGCCAGCGGCTCGGGGGAATTCACGCTTCGGATGAGGACGTTCACCTGGCGCTCGATCGAGGGGCTGTAGGCGACGATCTGGAATCTGTCCGCCATGCGATTCTCTCCCACCTGCCAGGCGCCCCACGTCTCCTCCACGTAGGCGATCGGATTGCCGTTGCGGCCGCCGGCCGGGAGGGTCTGCTGGGTGATGCTGACGCGAGCCTGGAGGTTGGGCACGTCGAAGTCGGCGCCTTCGACGGTCACCTGGTCGGTGGACCCCTCGTACCGGTAGGAGTAGGCCACGGCGTCGGAGTCGCCGAACGCCGCTGTCTGGATGACCCGCATCGAATCGGACAGCGTGATCGTCACCTCACCGCGGCGGACCTGCGCGATCCTCTCCGAATCGCTTTCGTCTTCGCCGACCACGGGGACGCGGGACGAGGTCAAACTTGGATCGAGCCCGTCGCCGACTCCGAGCAGCGGCGTGGCGGAGGTGGGCGTCTCCGGGAATGGCGTCGCCAGCGGCATCGCCGCCACGACGGCGCGCAAGGTGTCGGCGGCGATCGAGGGCGGGGCGTCGAGCCGCACGTCGAGGCCGGAGCGGGAGAGCTGGAGGGCGATGCGGTCGCCGCTGGACCACTCCGCCACCTCGTGCCCATTGACCTCGGTCACGATGGCGTCGGCGGGAGGCGCCGGCAGGGTGCCGGCGGTGAGGGTGATCTCGGTGCCGCTGGTGTCGCACAGGACCAGGAGCTGGTTCTCCTCCTCGGGCCCGTCCGGTATGTCGCGGAGCAGGAAGGCGAAGGTGGTGGCACAGGCGCCGAAGCCCGGCGGCAGGGCCCCCGGCAGGAAGGCATCGGTTTCGAGTGGCTCGACGACCTGCGCCGGGTCGGCCGGGTTCACGGCGAGACTCATGAGGAGCGAGCCGCCGGGATGGCCGCCCTCCGGAACGAGATCCGGATCGAAGGCGGCGACGAAGAGACGGTGATTCGTGAGGGCATGGACGTCCCCCTCGTCGGACACCGGGCCGTTGAAGTGCTCCCCGGTGGCGATGTGCCACTGCTGGTACTCGCCGGGCGCGGAACTCACCTGATCGGGGAAACCGTCGCCGTCCCACGGCGCGGAGAGGGCGGCCATCGCCGGCTCGCCGGTGGCGAGCATGACCGCCCAGGCCGTGAGGTTCCCGCCCGCCAGGGTGAGGAGGCAAGCGCCGTCGAGGCGGTCCGGCGGCAGCAGCGAACTGTCTCCCGCCCGGAGCATGGGAGTATCGGCTGCCACCTGTTCCGGGTCGACGGCCGTCAGCGCCACGGCGGAGCGGTCGAGGCCGAGGAAGGCGAAGAACGAATCGGGGAAGACCGCTGGGGTGGCCGTTTCCGCCGGGCACTGCGGGAGGGCGAGCACCGGGTCGAGGGTCGGGGTCGGCCAATCGGCCATCGGCACGAACGACTCCGGGATCGGGGTGTCGACGATGCCCGCCGCCGCGGTCGTGAGGGTCGTCTGGACGTCCGGGACCAGCGATGGAGCGGAATCGGCGGGTTCAAGGTCCGATTCGCCGAAACCGCCGACGAGCAGGATTGACGCGGTGGCGGTGGCGAGCACCACCACGAAGGCGACGGCCGCCACGAGTGGGCCGGGAAGGCGGCGCCGGGTCCGGCGGTGGCGCCGCGGTGCGTTCGGGGCCGCCCCGGTGCGGGTGTCCGCCGCAAAGGCAGGGGCGGCTGCGCCCCGGCCGTTGTGCCTGCGATGGAGCTCGCTTTGGGCCCGGTCGGCGACGTCGTCGGCCCCGCGCCATTCGCCACGCTCGGCGAGCAGGGTCCATGCCTCATTCGGTTCGGTCATTCCTCGACCTCCTGCTGGAGCTGGATGCGCAGGCGGCGCCGGGACCGTGACGCGATCTGACGGCAGGTGCCTGCGGGGAGATTCAGGGCGGTTGCGACCTCGGGAAACGAGTAGCGCTCGACGTCGTGCAGGTACAACACGGCCCGGGCCACGGGATCGAGCGAGAGCAGATCGGCGAGGTCGGAGGGGTACCCGGGCATCTCGTCGTGGGGGGCCGCTGCCGCCATCGCGGTGTTGGCCCGTTCGGCACCGTACCGGCGGCGAACGTAGTTGTGGGACAAGTTCACGATGGTGCGTCGCAGGTAGGCCTCGGGGTGGTCGAGACGACTCAACGGTCCTCTCTCCAGGGCACGGACGAGAGCCTCCTGGAGGAGATCTTCCGGCTCGACCTCCCACGGTCCCACGGCACCGGCGAAACGGCGCAGCCGCAGGTACATCGCCCGGAAGGCCGCCCGATCACGACGGGTCCACGTGTTCTTGGTCATTCTGTCCAGTGTCGCATCCACGGTTTGTGCCTCACCACTGAGAGACCATCGAAGGCGGGGTATCGCGACAGAGAGTCCGCTCTGTTTCTGCGGTTGGGGAGAGGCCGCCGTCGTTGACGAGTGCCCAGGAGATCGTCGATCTTGATCACCGACACCCGCACTAGTGCCCCGGAGAACGCCGAACTTGATCCCTGACGAGGCCAGGAGGGCCTTGCACTGGTGACGGCATCGGCCGATGTCCCTTGGATGAGAGTGTTCGTGTTCACGCTGCGCCTCCCCGACGGCAGGTTCACGGTCGTGCGGGAGGCGGCCCGGCCGTGGGAATGGTCGGTGGCCTTCGGGCGGGCGTGTGCCAGCGCCGAGCTTCGCTACGGGTTCGAATCGCTCTGCGGCATCACGTGTGTGGATTTTGACAGCGGCTGGGACCTGGTCGTGTCCGAGGAGATGGTCAGGGCCGCTTGAAGTGGGCGGTACCGCGGCCGAGCCCCTTCTCTCGTCTCCCTGAGCCGAGGGGGGGTCGCGGTTTCTGTTGAGGTGAGAGACGTCATGGTGACCCTCCCCGAATCACTTCGCCTTCGGCTCGTTCTTCGACCCTCCCTGCACAGCAGGGAGGGTGACAGAACGGGTCGTCCCCCCTGGGATCAGGGGGGACCTGGCGAGGCGGCTCCGAAGGAGCCGAGCGAGCCGAGGGGGGGTCACGGAGGTCGCGAGGACCAACTGCCGCCGAGCTAGCGCTTGCTCTCGGGTACGTCGAGGTCGACGACCAGCGCACTGTGGTCGCTGCCCTTGATGCGCACCGTCTGGGTGGCGGTCGGCATGAGCTGCTGCACGAAGGCGTGGTCGATGCGGAGGATGCGGGGGAACCAGGGCCACGGTGCCCAGGTGGCGCGGGTGGTGCCGACCGCGGTGGCGGCGTCGGTGGCGGCAGCCCGGAGGCGGCGGTAGACGGGCCACATCGGCGAGGAGTTGAGATCGCCGACCAGCACCCGGGGCGACGGCGGGGCCAAGGCCTCCTGGAGGACCGCGAGCTGACGGCGGCGGATGGCGCGGGCCTTGCGCACCGGCCCGGCCAGCGGGTTGTGGAAATGGGCGTTGAGGATCTCCACCGGCATCCCCAAGCCGGGCCAGTAGGCCGGATCGAGGAGCACCCGCTGCATGGTGCGGGGGCCGAACGGCAGGCGCTCGACGACGCCGGGACGGCGCAGCGCCAAGCCCAGGCCCAGGGTGTCGTCACGGGGATCGAACTGCCCGAACGGGAACACGTCCATGATCACGTCGGCCAGATTGGGGGACAGCTCCTGGACCGCCAGGACGTCCGGATCGACCGTTTCGATCGCCTCGCGCAGCGCCTCGGGCCGGGCCCGGCCGTTGTACAGATTGACGGTCATGATGCGGAGGGGGAAGTCCACGATCCCCGCAGACTATCCGCTCCGGCGAGGGCTTCCGCCGTATTCCGCCAGGGTGCGGCGCCGCGGGGAGCTAGGGTTCATCCGGGTTCATGGCCGCGAAGGTAGGGTGTAGGTACTCGACGGCACAGGGGAGTGAAGCGTGCGGTTGACAACAGCCATGCTGGCCGATGCGGCCCAGGTGCAAGGCGGCAAGCTCTTCGTGCTCGGCGGTGGTTTCGACACCATCAGCGCCCGGGTGCTGCCGGTCATCCACCGCAGCCTCACCGTGGCCCTCGTCGCCGAGATCGAGCCCGACGAACGGCACCGCGACCTCGAGATCGGGTTGCGCCTCGTCGACGAGGACGGCACGGAACTCGGGGTGGAGGCGAAAGGGCGGCTCCGGGTGGGTGCCCCGCCCAATCTGCCGCCGGGATCCTCCAGCATCGTGCCCATCGTCAGTCCCTTCCACAACATCGAGTTCGCCGAGGCGAAGGGATACGCCTTCATCGTGAGCTTCGAAGACGAGGAGCTGGCGAGGATCCGCTTCCGGGTCGTCAGAGTCGGCTGACGCGGAGCGTCGCCATGCTCACGATCCCGAACCTGATCTCGTTCATCCGGCTCCTCCTGGTTCCGGTGTTCCTGTGGCTGCTGCTGGGCCGTGACAACCCGGCGGGCGCCGGCTGGCTGCTCGGCGGGATCGGCGCCACCGACTGGATCGACGGCTACCTGGCCCGCCGGCTCGATCAGGTGAGCGAGATCGGCAAGGTGCTCGATCCGCTCGCCGACCGGCTCGCCGTCGCCGCCGCCCTCATTGGAGGCTTCATCTCGGGCGACCTGCCCCGCTGGTTCGCCGTCGCCGTCATCGTCCGGGAAGCCCTCGTCAGCGGCGGCGCTCTCGCCCTGGCGTTCCGGATCAAGGGCAACGTGCCGGTGCGCCGTCTCGGGAAGCTGGCGACCCTGCTCATCTACGCTTCGCTCGGCGGCTTCCTCGTCGGAGGGGGAGGCCGGTTCGAGCCGTTCCTGTGGCTCGGCTGGATCTTCGGGATCCCCGGTCTGATCCTCTACTACCTGGTGGGGGCCCAGTACGTGGGAGACGCCCGGCGCCTGCTCCGGGCCAACGATGACGCCGGCGATGATCAGGGAGCCGAGGCCACCGCCGGGTAAGCTCGCGGCGATATCGACAGGAGGGGCCGTGCAGATCCCAGAAGAGCTGCGGTACACCGACAACCACGAGTGGGCCCGAAAGGAAGACGACGGATCGATCCGGGTCGGCATCACCGATTACGCCCAGGACGCGCTCGGGGACATCGTGTTCGTCGACATGCCGGAGGTCGGAGCCGGGGTCACCGCGGGGGAGCCCCTGGCCGAAGTGGAGTCGACCAAGTCGGTCTCGGACGTCTACGGGCCGGTGACGGGCACCATCCGCAAGGTGAACGGGCGGCTCGCCGACGCTCCCGAGGTGATCAACCAGGATCCTTACGGGGACGGGTGGTTCGTCGTGATCGAACCGGAGGCGGGGGCCACCATCGACGGGCTGATGGACGCCGCGGCGTACCGGACGTTCATCGAGTAGGACGCGGCAAGCCTCAACGAGAAGTTGAGACTTCGGGACTAGCATGGTGCCATGCCCGGCACAGATCGGTCCGACGAGGCGTCGCCCGGTGACGTCGCACCGGATCAGGACCACGACACCACCATCTTCTACCGTCCCGCGCCGCGGGGCACCGAGCCCGTTCCCGTCACCAGCCTGCTGGCGGGGGCGTTCCGCTATGCCCTGATCATCGAGCGGGGACCGCGGGCCGGGCTCACCTACGTGCTGGGAGACGGGACGACCATCGCAGGACGGACCGAAGACGTCGGTATCTTCCTGGGCGACGTGACCGTGTCACGCCACCACGCCAGATTCACCGTCGACGAGGAGGGTCTCAGCGTCGAGGACCTCGGTTCCACCAACGGCACCTACGTCAACCTGGAGCGTCTCGACAAGGCGCGGTTGAACGCCGGTGACGAGGTGATCATCGGCAAGTTCCATCTGGTCGTGGCGGTGGGGGATGCCTGATCCCGAGCAGCTCCCCATCGAAATCGCCGAACATCAGACCCGCAGCATCGGCGAGGCCATCAACCTGCTCCGGGAGGAGTTCCCCGAGCTGACCGTCTCCAAGATCCGCTTCCTCGAGGGCCAAGGCCTGGTCGAACCGAAGCGGAGCCAATCCGGCTACCGCCTGTTCACCGAGGAGGACCTGCGCCGGGTCCGCTACATCCTGCGGGAACAGCGCGACCACTTCCTGCCCCTCAAGGTCATCAAGTCGAAGCTGACGTCGTGGGAGCGGGGCGAGGAGCCGAAGCCGGTCCTCGACGCCGGCCCTCCCCCCGAGGCGTACTTCTCCAGCACCGGTGTCTCCCTTAGCGTCGAGGAGCTGTCCCGCACCAGCGGGCTGAAGCGCCGCCAGATCGACGACCTGGTCGCCCAGGGAGTGCTCACCCCGATGGAGCTGCCGGACGGGCGACACGTCTACCGGGACGAGGACCTCGCCATCGCCCGGGCCGCGGCCCGCCTCTACTCGCTCGGGCTCGAAGGCCGCCACATCCGGGCCCTGCGCCTCGCCGCCGACCGCGAGATCGACCTGCTCAGTCAGCTCGTGTCGCCGCTGCTGCGGCATCGCAACCCCACCAACCGGCGCCGGGCCGCCGAGATCCTCGCCGACGGCGCCCAGGCCGGTACCCAGCTCCAGCAGAACCTGGTGCGGACCCGTCTCCGGAGGATGCTGGAGACATGATGCGGCGCTGGCAGGCCCTCTTCTCGGCGGGGATCCTGGGGGCGGGGCTCATCGGCACCGTGCCCCCCTCGTGGGCGCCGCCCATTCCCGCCCCCCCACAACTCACCGCCGCATCGTGGATCGTCGTCGACGTCGACTCCGACGTGGTGCTGGCAGCCCACAACCCCGACGAGGAACGGCCGATGGCGTCGGTCACCAAGCTGATGACGGCGCTGGTGGTGCGGGACCACGCCTCCCTCGACGACCGGGTCCGGGTCTCGGCCACCGCCGCCGGGGTCGGCGAATCCGAGATCGGCCTGATCGAAGGGGAGGTGTGGAGCGTCGAGGATCTGCTCACCGCCATGCTGGTGCGCTCCGGCAACGACGCCGCCATGGCCCTCGCCGAGCACGTCGGAGGCTCGGTCGACGGTTTCGCCGACCTCATGAACGCCAAGGCCGCCGAGCTCGGGTTGCAGCACTCCCACTTCACCAACCCGCACGGGCTCGACTCCACCAACCACTACTCCTCGGCGGCCGACCTCGCCGTCATCGCCCGCACCGTCCTGGCCGACCCGGTGCTGGCGCAGATGGTGCGAACCCGCCTCGTCAAGTTCAAGGCGAGCCCGAGCGGCGCCGCCCGCATCGTCCACAACACCAACGCCCTGCTGGGGCGCTACCCGGGTGTGGTGGGGATGAAGACCGGCTACACCGGCGACGCCGGCCGGGTCCTCGTCTCGGCCCTGGAACGGTCCGACCGCACCCTGGTGGCGGTGGTGATGGGGAGCGAGGACCACTTCGCCGACAGCCGGGAGCTGCTCGACTGGGCCTATCGGAGCCGGTCGCTCCACGATCGCCTCCTCGTGCCGCTGCTCGAGGAGGAAGGCGGCGGGGGGTTCGCCCCCGGCCCGGCCGAGCTCAGCCCCGAGCTGCGCATCCAGGTCGCCACCGTCCGGCCGCTCCCCGACGGGCACGAAGCCGTCACGCCGCCGGAGGAGACGGGCGGAGCGCAGGCGATCCGGGAATGGCTGCGGGACGCCCTACCGGTGATCCTGGGAGGCGCCGGGTGACGGCGAGCCAGTTCGTCGAGGTGGTCGACGAGGAAGCGCTGCAGCGGCGGGTCGGCGGACTCGCCGACGAAGTCGGCGGCGACTACGCCGGGCGCGAGCCGGTGCTCGTCGGTGTGCTCGGGGGATGTGTCCCGTTCCTGGCCGACCTGGTACGCCACCTCGACCTCCCGCTCGAGATCGACTTCCTGGCCCTCACCCGCTTCGGGACCGAAGGCCGGGTCGGCATCGCCATGGACACCGAGATCTCCCTCCAGGGCCGCGACGTCATCCTGGTCGAGGACATCGTCGACACCGGCCTGACCCTGGCGACGCTGCGGCGGGTGATGGAGATCCGCGGGGTGGCCAGCCTCAGCACCGTCGCCCTGCTCGACAAGGTGACGCGGCGCATCGTCGACGTCCCGTTGGAATACCGCGGCTTCGAGGTCGGCGACGAGTACCTGCTCGGGTACGGCCTCGACTGGACCGGCCGCTACCGCAACGTGCGCTCGCTGTGGGCCGTGATGGACCTGGGGAGCTTCGCCGACGCCCCGGAATCCTTCGCCGCGGTCGGTTTCGGCACCGGAAATGGGGCCGAGACCGGAGCCGGAGGCCGGTGATAGGCTGAACTCATGGACCAAGTGCCCATGGAACTGATCGGCGTGCGGATCGAGCTCCCGACCAACATCCCGATCCTGCTGCTCCGGGAGACGGGCGGCAACCGGTACCTCCCGATCTGGATCGGGACCGCCGAAGCCACCGCCATCGCCCTCGCCCTCGAAGGGGTCGAGCCACAGCGGCCCATGACCCACGACCTCCTGAAGACCGTGGCCGAGTCGCTCGGGGCCGCCGTGAGCCGGGTCGAGGTCACCGCCCTCACCGAGGGCACTTTCTACGCCGACCTGGTGCTGACCCGCGACGGGTCAGAAGTCCGGGTGTCCTCCCGCCCCTCCGACGCCATCGCCCTGGCCGCCCGCACCGAGGCGCCGCTCTTCGCCGACCGGGGCGTGCTCGACGAGGCCGGGGTCGTCATCCAGGAGGAAGGGGAGGAGGAGCAGGAGATCGAGCGCTTCCGCGAGTTCCTCGACGAGGTCCGTCCCGAGGACTTCGGCTCCGAATCCTCCTGACCGATCGCTGTCGCTTATCCACAGGGTTGTTGACAACTCTGCCTCGTTCTCGGTAACTTCACGCCCGTAGTTCGGCGGGCGGAATTACGTCGGTGTAAGCTAAAGAACGCAAAGGAGGCTCGCCGTGGCCCAGCAGGGAGCAATCGACCAGGCGGAGGGGTATCGCGCCCCCCAGGTGTGCAACCTGGTCGGGATCAGCTATCGCCAGCTCGACTACTGGGCCCGCACCGGGCTGATCCAGCCGTCGATCCAGACGGCGCGCGGCTCCGGGAGCCAGCGTAAATACGCCTTCGGCGACATCGTGCAGCTCAAGGTGGTCAAACGCCTGCTGGATGCCGGCATGAGCCTGAACAGAATCCGGACCGCGATGGACATCCTGCGGGATCAACTGCAGAGCAACAACCCGCTCACCGACGTGACGCTGTTGTCGGACGGGTCCACCATCTACGCGGCGCACAGCGCCTCCGAGGTGGTCGACGTCTTCCAGCGGGGCCAGGGGGTCTTCGGGATCGCGGTGGGACCGGTACAGGAGGAGCTCGAGGGTGAGATCCTCGCCCTCTTCCCTCAGCCGGCGCCCGCCGTGGGGAGCACGACGGCATCGGAGGCGCGAGCCAACTGACCACCTCCAGCGACTTCGGGCCACAACCTGCCGACCTCGTCGATTTCGCCCACGAGAGCGAGCGGCAGTTCGCGCGGCTCCTCGACTTCTACGACATCCCCTGGGAGTTCGAGCCCCGCGAGTTCGCCATCGAATTCGAACCTGACGGCACGCCGACGAAGTTCTTCCGGCCCGACTTCTACCTCCCCGACGACGACATCTTCATCGAGATCACCACGATGAACCAGCGGCTCGTCACCAAGAAGAACCGCAAGGTGCGGCAGCTGCGGGCGCTCTACCCGGAGATCCGCTGCAAGATTTTCTACCAGCGCGACTACCTGCACCTGCTCATCAAGTACGGCCTCGCCGAGCCCGAGGACCAGGAGTTGCCGGCGGCGCCGAGCCGGGTCCCTGGACCGCCCCGGGTCGTCGATCTCGGTGAGGACCCCGACGGCGAGGTGGCGGTAGGCTGAGCGGAGGGTCACCCGAGCCGGGCCCGCCCACCATGGCACAGACTCCACTGCGTCCCCTCCACGAGCGCCTCGGAGCGCGCTTCACCCGTTTCGGGGACTGGGAGATGCCCCTCCAGTACGGCGGCGTCATCGCCGAGCACGAGGCGGTGCGGCAGTCGGTAGGGGTTTTCGACGTCAGCCATCTGGGCCGTTTTGCTCTCTCCGGGGGCGGCGCCCTCGACCTGCTCCGCAGCCGGTTCTGCAACGACATCGGCAAGCTGGCGCCGGGTCGGGCCCAGTACACCATGCTGCTCAACGAGGCCGGCGGGGTGGAAGACGACCTCATCGTGTGGTGGCTCGACGAGGCGTCATTCTGGGTGCTGCCCAACGGCGCCAACTACGAGAAGGTCATGGACGCGGTGCGGGCCGCCGCCGACCCGGACGTGGTCGTCGAGCCGCAGCGGTCCGCCACGGTGATGCTGGCGGTGCAGGGACCGGAGGCGCCCCGGTTGCTGGAGGAGGTGCTCGGGGCGGCGCCGGGACGGTTCCGGCTCGGCGCCGGCAGGTTCGACGGCGAGCCGTTCCTGGCGGCCGGGACCGGCTACACCGGCGAGTCCGGTGCCGAGGTGTGCCTGGCGCCGGGCCCGGCCGCGACGCTCTTCGAGGCGCTGCTGGCGGCGGGGGCCACCCCCTGCGGGCTCGGGGCCCGCGACACGCTGCGGCTCGAGATGGGCTACCCGCTGTGGGGCCAGGACCTCGACCCGAGCGGGACCCCGCTGGAGGCGGGGTTAGCATGGGTTGTCTCCTGGGACCACGACTTCGTCGGCAAGCCGGCCCTGGATGCCCAGCGGGACGGGGTGCTGCCACGCCGTCTCGTCGGGTTCCGCACCCGGGACCGGCGGGTTCCCCGGCACGGCTACCGCCTGCGGGCGGGTGGCAGCGCCGGAACCGTGACATCGGGCAACTTCAGCCCGGGGCTGGGGTGTGGCATCGGCCTCGGATACCTGAGCCCCCCGCCGGAGCCGGAAGCGCCGGTCGAGATGGAGGCACGCGGACGGTGGTACGACGTCGAGCCGGCGGAGCCGCCGTTCATCTGACCGAAGGAAGGACGACAGATGAACACCGTGCTCGGTATCGACATCGGCGGCTCGGGCATCAAGGGAGCCCCGGTCGACGTCACCACCGGCGAGCTGCTGGCGAAGCGGAACCGGATCGAGACGCCACAACCGCCGATGCCGGACACCATGATCGAAGTGGTGGCGGAGCTGGTCGACTACTTCGAATGGGAGGGGCCGGTCGGTTGCACCCTGCCGTCGGTGGTCGAGAACGGCGTGGTGAAATCCGCCGCCAACATCGACGACAGCTGGATCGGGGCCAAGGGCGAGAAGCTGATCCGGAAGCGGATCAAGCGTGACGTCGTGCTCATCAACGACGCCGACGCCGCCGGGTTGGCGGAGATGCGGCTCGGAGCCGGCCGCGACGCCAAGGGGGTCGTGCTCCTCCTCACCTTCGGGACCGGGATCGGCAGTGCCCTCTTCGACGAAGGCCGGCTGGTTCCCAACACCGAGTTCGGTCACCTCGAGTTCCGCGGCATGGACGCCGAGGACTACGCCGCGGCCTGCCTCGTGGAGCGGGACGCCATGCGCCTCGACTGGTGGGCGAGCCGGGTGGCCGAGTACCTGCGCTACCTGGAGCGGGTCCTCTCCCCGAAGCTGTTCATCGTCGGCGGGGGGATCAGCAAACGATTCGACGATTTCTCGTCGTTCCTCGAGACGAACGCCCCGGTGGTCCCCGCCGCCCACCGCAACAACGCCGGCATCATCGGCGCCGCGGTCGCCGCCGCCGAGGCACTGGCATGAGGGCGCTCCCGTGAGCGTCACCGGCACCGTCACCGCCGCTGACGGGTTGGTGCTCCTCACCCGCCACTGGCCGGCGGACCAGGCGCGGGCGACCGTGCTGCTGGTACACGGGCTCGCCGAGCACTCCGGCCGGTACGAGCACGTCGGCGGGTACCTGGCGGCGCGGGGTTTCGACACCCACGCCTTCGACCTGCGGGGACACGGCCGCTCCGGCGGACGCCGGCTCGACGCCGAACGGTTCGAGGACTTCCTCGACGACCTCGAGCTCGTCCTCGCTGCGACCCGGGTGACCGGACGGCCGCTGGTGCTCTACGGGCACTCGCTCGGCGGGTTGCTGGCGGCCGCCTACGCCGAGTCGGACCGGCCCCAGCCCGACCTGCTGGTGCTCTCGGCGCCGGCTCTCGACGCCAACCTGTCGGGGTTCCTGGAGCTGGTGTTGCAGGTCCTGGGACGGGTCACCCCCCGGGTTCGGGTCGGGTCGCCGGTGGCGGGGGAGCAGCTCTCCCGCGACCCCGAGGTGGGCCGGCGCTACTTCGCCGATCCGCTGGTGGCGAAGAAAGGCACGGCCCGGTTCGGTCTCGTCTTCCTCCGTGCCATGAAGGCCACCGCGGCGTCCACCGTCGCCATCCGGGTCCCCACCCTCGTCATCCACGGCGAGGAGGACCCGCTGGTCCCGGCCACCGTGTCGGCGCCGCTCGCCGACCTACCGGGCGTCGAGCGGGTCGTGTTCCCGCGGCTACGGCACGAGACCCACAACGAGCCGGAATGGACCGAGGTCCTCGACCGGGTGGTGGGGTGGATCAACGGCCGGCTCGCCGGATGACGCCTGCGGGGTTGGCGGCTATGGCCCGGCGGCGGTGAGTTCCCGGTAGGCCGGCCGGATCACGTCGTCGATGAGGCGCCGCCGGGTCGGCCAATCGCCGAAACCGGCCTCGACGGCCCGCACCGTGACGGCTTCGAGGGCGGCGGGGTCGAAACCGTGGTGGTCGACCGCGTGGGCGAACTCGTCGGTGAGCGACACCGCGCTCATGAGACGGTTGTCGGTGTTGAGGGTGACGGCGAAGCCGGCCCGGTACAGCGCTCCGAGAGGATGGTGGGCGTGGTCCGGCGCCACTCCGGTGTGCACGTTGGAGGTCGGGCACAGCTCGAGCGGGATGCGGTGGTCGCGCACCACCCGGGCCACCCCGCCGAGAGCGACGACCTCGCCGTCGACCAACGTCGTGTCCTCGATCACCCGCACCCCGTGCCCGAGGCGCTGGGCACCGCACCGGGCCCGAGCCCGCCAGATGCTCTCCGGCCCGTCCGCCTCGCCGGCGTGGAGGGTGAGGCCGAGCCCGTTCTCCCGGGCGAACCGGCAGGCCACCAGATGGTCGTCGGCCGGATGGCCGAGTTCGGGGCCGGCCAGGTCGAATCCGACCACGCCGTCGCCGGCGAACCGGGCCCCGAGGCGGGCGACCTGCTCGGAATCGGCGAGATGGCGGAGGGCGCAGAGCAGGGTGGCGGTGACGATGCCGGTCTCGTGCCGGGCCCGGGCCAGGCCCGCCTCGACTGCGGCGACGACGTCTTCAGGGGTGAGGCCCCGGTCGAGGTGGAGGGTGGGGGCGAAGCGCACCTCGGCGTAGACGACGCCGTCGGCAGCCAGGTCCACCGCCGCCTCGTAGGCGACCCGCTCCAAGGCGGCCTCGGTCTGCATCACGGCGACGGTGTGGCGGAAGGCCTCCAGGTAGCCGGCGAGCGATCCCGACTCACCCTGGTCGAACCAGGCCGCCAGGGCGGCGGGCTCCGCCGCCGGGAGGTCGGGGTAGCCGATGTCGTCCGCCAGCTCCAACACCGTCTCAACCCGGAGGCCCCCGTCGAGATGGTCGTGGAGCAGCGCCTTGGGGAGCCGCTGCAGGGTCGTCCGATCCATGGGGCGAGCCTACCCGACACTGGAGGCGGCGCGGTGGGGTCGCTAGCCTCACCAACCATGAGCGAGAGACGGGACCCGCCGGAGGCGGGCGCTGTGCCGGAGAACCGCGCCACCCGCTTCTCACTCTTCGCCTCGGTGGAGGGGATGCCGCCCTGGGTGCCGCACCTGCTCCGCCAGATCGTCGGGTTGGTGATCCTGCTGTGGCTCATCCTGACCCTGGGACGCCGCCTCCAGGGCTTCATCATCCTGCTGCTGATCTCGCTCTTCCTGGCGATCGCGCTCGAGCCGGCCGTCGCCTACCTCACCCGCCGTGGCTGGAAGCCGGGGCTCGCCACCGGTGCCATCTTCCTGGTGGTGTTCCTGGTGGGGGTGCTGCTGGTGGGGCTCATGATCCCGCTCATCATCGACGAGACGACCAAGCTCATCGACCGCATGCCCGACTACGTCGATCGTCTTACCAAGTTCGCCGCCCGCTACAACGTCGACATCTCCGGCAAGGGCTTCAACGACGCCCTCTCCTCGGTCGACACCTCGCTGCAGAGCATCGCCCGTAACGTGGCCGGCAGCGTCTTCGGGGTCGGGAGCCGCCTCATCGCGACCATCTTCCAGGGGCTCACCATCGCCCTCTTCACGTTCTACCTCACGGCGGAAGCGCCAAAATGGCGGCGGGCGGTGCTTTCGGTGCTGTCGCCCGACAAGCAGATCGAGGTGCTGCGGGTCATCGAGATCGCCATCGAGAAGACCGGCGGCTACTTCTACTCCCGGGCCCTGCTGGCGGCGGTGGCGGGCTCCGTCACCTGGGTGGCCCTCTCCCTCATCGGGGTTCCCTTCGCCCTCCCGCTCGGGCTCTGGCTCGGGATCCTGTCGCAGTTCGTCCCGGTGATCGGCACCTACATCGGGGGCTTGTTGCCGTTGCTCATCGCCCTGCTGGAGAGCCCGGCGAAGGCGCTGTGGGTGCTGGGGTTCATCGTCGTGTACCAGCAGATCGAGAACTACCTCATCAGCCCCCGCATCACCGGCCGCACCATGTCGCTGCATCCCGCGGTCGCCTTCGGGTCGGCGATCGTCGGGGGAACCCTGATGGGGGCGGTCGGTGCCGTGATGGCGCTGCCGGTGGCCGCCACCGTGCAGGCCTTCGTGTCGACCTACCTGCACCGTCACGAGCTGGTGGAGTCGGAGCTGCTCGCCGACAAGCAGTCACAGCGGGAGCGGGACCACGATGCCGGGGCGGGGACGGCGGAGCCCTCCCGGGGCGCGCCGTGAAACGCCGGGATGGGGAAGGCGACGGCGTGGAGGAGCCGCCGGGGTGGGGGAGGCGACGGGGTGACAAGGCCGCCGGCCGGCGCCACCACTACCAGGTGACGGTCGAGTGGACCGGCAACGACGGATCGGGCACGGCCTCCTACCGCTCCTACGGGCGCGACCACCTGGTCCGGGCCGACGGCAAGCCCGACCTTCCGGGATCGGCCGAACCGGTCTTCCGGGGGGACCCGTCCCGGTACAACCCCGAGGAGCTCCTGGTGGCGTCAATCTCGCAGTGCCACATGCTGTGGTACCTGCACCTGTGCGCCGACGCCGGCCTCGTGGTCGAGGCGTACCTCGATGCGGCCACCGGTGCGATGGAGGAGCTACCGGACGGGGGTGGAGCCTTCACCGAGGTCGTGCTGCGGCCTCGAGTCGTCATCAGGGACGAGTCCAAGACCGAGCAGGCGCTGGAGCTGCATCAGGAGGCGCGGCGCAGGTGCTTCGTGGCCGCCTCGGTGGCGTTCCCGGTGCGGTGCGAGCCGGTGATCGAGTCGCGGAGGGACGATGGGTGACGAGGCTCCCTCGCTTGCCGGGAACCTGCTGGTTGCCACTCCCGGGCTGCTCGACGCCAACTTCGTGCGCACCGTGGTGCTGCTGCTCGAGCACGGTTCCGAAGGCAGCGTCGGGGTCGTGCTCAACCGCCCCACCGAGGAGCGGATCGGCGACCACCTCCCGGAGTGGGAGCCGCACGTCGCCGCCCCGCCGGTGGTTTTCGTGGGCGGGCCGGTCATGAACGAGATGGCGGTCGGGGTGGGGGAGCGGGGCCCGGGACTGGACGAGGCATGGGAGCCGGTGGTCGGCTCGGTGGGCGCCGTCGACCTGGCGGCCGGGCCCGAGGCCGCGACCGAGCTGGGGAGGGTCCGGGTCTTCTCCGGGTACGCCGGATGGGACGGCAACCAGCTCGAACTGGAGCTGGCGCTCGCCTCCTGGTTCGTGGTCCCCGCCGAGGTGTCGGACGTGTTCACGGCGGCGCCCGAGCAGCTGTGGCGGGAGGTGTTGGCACGGCAACCGGGACGGCTCGCCCTCTTTGCCAACTTCCCCGACGACCTGCGGTCCAATTGACCGGGTCCGATGCGGGTCGCCGGTAGGCTCGGCGGGTGCAGACCGTTCCCCGCCTCCGTGAGGCCCTCAAGGCAAAGGCACCCACCCTCGAGGTCGAGCGCGGCCTGTGGGAGGCCGGCTGCGACGTCGTCGTCGGGGTCGACGAGGTGGGGCGGGGGGCATGGGCCGGGCCGCTCAGCGTCGGTGCCGCCGTCGTGCCCCGTCACCGCCGCGTCTACAAGATCCGCGACTCGAAGATGCTCACCGAGGAGGAACGGGAGGCGCTCTTCGCCCGGGTGGCGGGATGGTGTGCCGCCTGGGCGGTGGGGCACGCCTCCCCGCAGGAGTGCGACGAGCTGGGCATGTCGGAGGCGCAGCGCCTCGCCGCCCGCCGCGCCCTCGCCGGGCTCGGGGTGACCCCGGGGAGGGTACTCGTCGACGGCAACTGGGACTTCGTCGGCGGTGACCCGGTGCGCATCGTCGGCGGCGACGCCACCTCGCTGTCGATCTCGGCCGCCTCGGTGCTGGCCAAGGTGACGCGGGACCGCATTATGCGGCGCCTCGCCGAGCACTACCCGGCCTACGGCTTCGAGCGGAACAAGGGCTATCCGGGGCCGCGCCACCGGGCCGCCCTCCACGCCCTGGGGCCGACCACGATCCATCGCCGCAGCTGGGCGTTCATGGACGGCCTGGTGTGGAACGGGGTGCCTCGGGTGCGCCGGCCCGATCCGCAGGGAGTCCTCTTCGCCGACTGAGGACGGGCGTCGGTCACGGCCTCGACGAGACCGCCGGCGGCACAGGCCCGGTGCTGGTGCGGCGGGCCCACATCGGTCAGACTGAGAGGGTCACATCACGAGGAGGCGCATGGGCGAGCCGGTATCTGTAGGGAAGAACGACCCGCGGGACTTCCTCGCCATCGATCGGCTCCTCGACGACGAGGAGCGCCTGGTACGGGACACGGTGCGGCGCTTCGTCGCCGACCGGGTGCTGCCCGGCATCGCCGAGTGGTTCGAGGACGGGGTGTTTCCCCGGGAACTGGTGGGGGAGATCGGCGCCCTCGGGTTCCTCGGTATGCACCTCGAGGGCTACGGCTGCGCCGGCATGACCGCGGTCGACTACGGCCTCGCCTGCACCGAGCTGGAAGCCGGCGACTCCGGGGTGCGGAGCTTCGTCTCGGTGCAGGGATCGTTGTGCATGTTCCCCATCTGGGCCTACGGCTCGGAGGAGCAGAAGCAGCAATGGCTGCCCCGGATGGCGAGCGGTGAGATCATCGCCTGCTTCGGGCTCACCGAGGCCGACGCCGGCAGCGACCCGGGCAGCATGCGGACCCGGGCCCGCCGCGACGGCGACGACTGGGTGCTCAACGGATCGAAGATGTGGATCACCAACGGCGGCATCGCCGACGTCGCCATCGTGTGGGCCAAGGCCGACGACACCGTCCTCGGGTTCGTCGTGCCCACCGACACCCCCGGCTTCACCGTCAACGACATCCACCACAAGCTCTCGCTGCGGGCCTCGGTGACCTCCGAGCTGGTGCTGGAGGACGTCCGGGTGCCGGGGAGCGCCCTGCTCCCGGGAGTGCGAGGACTCAAGGGACCGCTGTCCTGTCTCAGCGAGGCCCGCTACGGGATCCTCTTCGGAGCGGTGGGCGCGGCCCGCGCCTGCTACGAGTGCGCCCTCGACTACGCCGGTGCCCGTATCCAGTTCGGCGGGCCGATCGCCCGTTTCCAGCTCACCCAGCAGAAGCTGGTCGAGATGATGACGGCGGTGAACCGGGGCATGCTGGTGGCGCTGCACATCGGCCGCATGAAGGACGCCGGGATCGCCACCGCCGCCCACATCAGTTTCGGGAAGCGGGACAACGTCGCCATGGCGCTCGATGTCGCCCGCCAGGCCCGCTCGGTGCTGGGCGCCAACGGCATCACCCTCGAGTACCCGGTGGTGCGGCACATGAACAACCTGGAGTCGGTGTACACCTACGAGGGCACCAACGAGATCCACACCCTCATCCTCGGCGAGGCCCTCACCGGGATCGCAGCCTACGACTGAGCAGGGAGAAGGCGGTGAGCAGCCAGCGAGCCGGCGCCGAATGGGCCACGGTGGGGCCGGATGCCGACCCGGGCCGGGGCGCACCGCAACCCCACCGGTTGGTGCTCGCCAGCGGATCCCCGCGGCGTCGCGCCCTGCTCGCGGTGGCGGGGTTCGAGTTCGACGTCGCCACACCCGACGTCGACGAGCGACGTCATGCCGGGGAGGACCCGGCGGCGATGGTGCTCCGGCTCGCCCGCCGCAAGGCGGAGAACGGTGCCCGGGAAGGGGAGGACGGGACCCGGGTCCTCGCCTGCGACACCACCGTGACGCTCGGAGGCCGCATCTTCGGCAAGCCGGAGGACAGCGCCGGGATCGTGGCGATGATTCTCGCCCTCGCCGGCCGCACCCACTCGGTGCTGACCGGGTACGCCCTGGCGGTGGTGGGCCGGGCCGGCGACGAGGCGGGAGTGGCCGAGACGAGGGTGACGATGCGGGACGTCTCCCCGTCCGAAGCCGCCGCCTACGCCGCCACCGGTGAGTCACTCGACATGGCGGGCGCCTACGCCCTCCAGGGGGACGGCGGGCGGCTCGTCGCCGCCGTCGAAGGCTCCCGCTCCAACGTGATCGGCCTGCCGCTCGAGGAGGTGGTCCCCCTGCTGCGGCGCCACGGATTCGTTCCGCGCCGGCGCGAGAACGGGGGAGGAGAACCGATGTGGTGACCGCATTCGCAGACGGAGCAGCGGCGGCCGCCGGGAGCATCGACTACGTCACCGTCTTCATCGGCCTCTTCGGGGGCCTGGCGCTGCTCGTACTCGGGATGGACCGGATGACCGAGGCCCTCAAGGTCATCGCCGGTGATCACATGCGGGCGATCCTGGCCAGGTTGACGGCGAATCGGGTCACGGGCGTGTTCACCGGAGCAGCGGTGACGGCGGTGGTGCAGTCGTCGTCGGTGACGACGGTCCTGGTGGTCGGGTTCGTCACGTCGGGGCTGATGACGCTCACCCAATCGATCGGCGTCATCATGGGCGCCAACATCGGGACCACCGTCACCGCCCAGATCATCGCCTTCGACGTCACCAAGTACGCGCTGCTGCCGGTGGCGGTCGGGGCCGCCATGCTCTTCGGCTCGAAGAACGAGACCCGCCAATCCCAGGGTGCGGCCATCCTCGGGCTCGGGATGCTGTTCTTCGGCATGGCGGTGATGGGCGACGCCATGGATCCGTTGCGGGACTACGGGCCGTTCCACCGGCTGATGGCGAACCTCGCCAACCCGCTGCTCGGGGTGCTGGTCGGGGCGGCTTTCACGGCGCTGGTCCAATCGTCGGCGGCGACCGCCGGGGTGGTGCTCGCCCTCGCCTTCGAGGGCCTCATCTCGCTCCCGGCCGGGATCGCCGTCGTGCTCGGCGCCAACGTCGGCACCAGCGTCACCGCTCAGCTCGCCGCCATCGGTAAGAGCCGCGAAGCGCACCGGGCCGCCCTGGTGCACACTCTCTTCAACGTGGCCGGGGTGCTCGTCTGGATCGCCGTCATCCCCGAACTGGGCTCCGTGGTGCACGGGATCGGCGGCGGCCTGGGGCGGGAGATCGCCAACGCCCACACCATCTTCAACGTGGCCAACACCCTGCTCTTTGTGTGGTTCACGCCCCAGATCGCCGCTCTGGTGACCCGTCTCATCCCCGACCGGCCGGAGGACGAGGAGGCGGAGATCGAGGCCAAGTACCTCGACCGGGAGCTGCTGCGCACCCCGGCGCTGGCGCTCGACCGGGCCCGGCTCGAGCTGGATCGAATGGCGAGACGGGTGCGGGCCATGCTGGCGGCGGCGCTGCCGGCGGTGCTCGACGGGCCTCGCACCCTGCTGGAGGAAGTCGAGGCGATGGACGACGAGGTCGATGCCCTCCACGCCCACATCGTCCGCTACCTGGGGGACCTGAGCCGCGCCCGGCTGGGAAGCCGCGACACCGAGGTGATGATCCAGCTCATGGAGGCCACCAACAACCTGGAGGCGATCGGCGACATCATCGAGACCAACCTGGTGGCTCTGGGGATCTCGCGACTCGACCAGGGAATCATGGTGAGCGAGGGCACCCGGCGTCTCATCGAGGATTTCTTCCGGCAGGTGTCGACCGCTCTCGACCTCGCCCTCACCGCGGTGACCGAGAAGGACGAGGCCACCGCCCGTCGGGTGTCGGCCATGAAGAGCGACATCAACGAGCTGGAGCGCAGCGCCCAGCTCCACGAGGCGGAGCGGTTGGTGGCCGACGAGCCGCACCGGGTGCAGGCCTACCGGCTCGAGACCGACGTCATCGCCAACCTGAAGCGCATCTACTACTTCGCCAAGCGCACCGCCCGGGTCGCCGTCCCGGTGTCGGAACGCGCCACGTCGTAGCCACGATCCCTGATCGGTCGGCGCCGCTGCCGGCGCCGGGTACGATGGATGGCGGGAGCTGGTATGAGCAAACGGGAGGATCCGAAACAGGGCCTGACTCCGTGGGACTGGATCTCGGGTATGCGGGTCGGTGCCTTGGCCGGCGGGATCCTCGGGCTCGGGATCGGGCTGGTCACCGGGACCCTGGCGTTCGTATGGGTTTTCGGCGGCGGCGCGGTCGGCGGTATCGTCGGGGCGCTCACCGCGTCCCACCGGTGACCGGGACATTGACCGGCGACGACATGTCATCGTCCAGAATGGCTACCCTGCCGCGGTCCCCCGTCCTTCCGATCGGGACGATCCCATGACCGCCATCCACATGCCAGAGGAGCCCTTACCGGGCGACACCGCGGCGCGGGAGGCGAGCGGACGCCTCGCCGACCGCATCCGATGGCATCTCCGCTACTCCCTCGCCGAGTCCACCGCCTCGGCCTCGCCGCACGACTGGTACACCGCGGTGGCGATGACGGTGCGTGAGCAGATGATGGACGCCTGGCTCACCACCCAGCGGATCCAAGCCGAGCAGAACCCCCGCACCGTCCACTACCTGTCGATGGAGTACCTGGTGGGGCGGGTCCTCACCAACAACGCCATCAACGTCGGGATCTACCGGGATCTCGTGGCCGCCTGCGAGAGCCTCGGGCTGGACTGGGACGAGGTCGTCGAGACCGAACGGGACGCCGGCCTCGGCAACGGTGGCCTGGGACGGCTCGCCGCCGGTTTCCTCGACTCGATGGCGACGCTCGGGCTCCCCGGGGTCGGCCACGGGATCCGCTACAAGTACGGGATCTTTCGGCAGCGGATCCAGGGTGGCGCCCAGGTGGAGGAACCGGACGACTGGCTGCGCTACGGGTACCCGTGGGAGATCGAACGTCCCGAGCGGCGGGTTCTGGTGCACTTCGGGGGCCGGGTCAAGGGCAACGACTGGCGCAGCCCGGGCGGCACCCGGTGGAAGCCCGACAGCGTGGTGGTGGGCATCCCCTACGACACGCCGGTGGTCGGGTTCCGGAACCGCACCGTCAACACGCTGCGGCTCTGGTCGGCCCACGCCTCCGAGGTGTTCAAGCTCAAGTTCTTCAACAACGGCGAGTACATCAAGGCATACGAGGACCAGATGCTCGGGGAGCGCATCAGCAGCGTGCTCTACCCGAACGACCAGATCGACGCCGGGCTCGAGCTGCGGGTGATGCAGCAGTACTTCTTCGTGTCGTGCGCCCTGCAGGACATCCTGCGGGACTTCCACGAGGCGGGGCACGACATCCGCAGCTTCGCCGACCGGGTCGTGATGCAGTTGAACGACACCCACCCGGCGCTGGCGATCCCCGAGCTGATGCGCATCCTCATCGACGACGAGGCGCTGCACTTCGAGGAGGCGTGGGACATCGTGCGCCGCACGTTCGGCTACACCAACCACACCTTGATGCCGGAAGCGCTCGAGACCTGGTCGGTGCAGCTCCTGGAGCGGCTGATACCGCGCCAGATGCAGCTCATCTATCTGATCAACGACCGCCTCCTCGCCGAGGTGCGCGAGGCGTTCCCGGGTGATCAGGCCCGGCTGCAGCGCATGTCGCTCATCCAGGAGGAGCGGGGGCGGCGGATCCGGATGGCGAACCTGGCAGCCTACGCTGCTTTCAGCATCAACGGCGTCGCCGAGCTCCATACCAAGCTGCTGCGCCGTGACCTCTTCCGCGACTTCGCCGACGTATGGCCGGAGCGGTTCAACAACAAGACCAACGGGGTGAGCCCGCGCCGCTGGCTCATGGTCTCCAACCCGGAGCTGACCCGCACCATCACCGACGCCATCGGCGACGGCTGGACCCACGACCTCACCGAACTGGAGAAGTTGAAGGGGCTGGCGGGGGACGCCGAATTCGGTCGGCAGGTGACGGCGGCCAAGGACATGGCGAAGGGCCGCCTCGGCAAGCACGTTTCCCGGCAGATCGGGATCGATCTCGACCTCGCCTCACTGTTCGACGTCCAGGTGAAACGGATCCACGAGTACAAGCGCCAGGTCCTCAACGTCATGCACGTCCTCCACCGTTACCTGCGCATCAAGGACGGGGGCGGCGGCGACTACGTGCCGCGCACCTTTATCTTCGGCGGCAAGGCCGCACCCGGGTACGCCATGGCGAAGCTCATCATCCGCCTCATCAACGACGTCGCCGACCTCGTCAACCGCGACACCGCGACCTCCGAGATGCTGCGGGTGGTGTTCCTCCCCGACTACGGGGTCTCCCTCGCCCAGCGCATCATGCCGGCTGCCGAGCTGAGCGAGCAGATCAGCACCGCCGGCACCGAGGCGAGCGGCACCGGCAACATGAAACTCGCCATGAACGGGGCCGTCACCATCGGGACGCTGGACGGGGCCAACATCGAGATCCGTCAGCAGGTGGGCGACGACGCCTTCTTCCTCTTCGGGCACACCGTCGAGGAGCTCGACGAGCTGCGCCGCTCCGGTTCGTACAACCCTTGGCAGTACTACGAGAGCGACTCCGAGCTGCGCCGGGTGATCGACCTGCTCGCCGGCACCGACCTGAGCAACACCGGCACCAACTACCGGCCGATCTACGACGCCCTCATGACCCACGGCGACCGCTTCTTCCATCTGGCCGACTTCCGCTCCTACGTCGACACCCAGGAGGCGGTGGATGCCGCCTACCGCGACCGGGACCGCTGGACGCGAATGGCGATCGCCAACATCGCCGGGAGCGGGAGGTTCAGCTCGGATCGCACCATCCGGGCCTATGCCGAGGAGATCTGGCACCTCGACGGTGCCGGGGACGGCGCCGGGAACGGGTGAGAACGTCGCAGGGGAGCGGCGGTGCCGGGCTCACACGGCGGCGACGGCCGGGAGGTCGATGATGAACGAGAGGTCGCCGGAGGCGTAGCCGAGCCGGTTCCAGGAAGGCTGGCTCGCCAGGGCGGTGATGGCGGCGACCGGCTCCGGGTCGAACTGGGCGCCGGCGTATCGATCCAGCTCGCTCAACGCGTACGCCACCGGCATCGCCGGTTGGTAGCAGCGGTGGCTGGTGATGGCGTCGAAGGCGTCGGCCACCTGCAGGATCCGCGCCAGCCGGGGAATGGCGCCGCCGTCGATGCCCCGGGGGTAGCCGGTGCCGTCGAAGCGCTCGTGATGGGTGAGCACGATGGTGGCCACGGCGGGGTCGACCCGGTCCCGGATCATCTCGTAGCCGATGCGGGGGTGGTGCTCCAGCTCCATCCACTCGGCGGCGGCGAGCGGGCCCGGCTTTTCGAGGATCTCGCGGGAGACGAAGAGCTTGCCGACGTCGTGGAGCAGGGCGGCCGCCGAGAGGACCCCGTAATGGGTCTCCTCGATGCGCATCTCCTCGGCGATGTTGATCGCGATGTGGGCGGTACGGTGGCTGTGACCGGCGAGGGCCGGGTCGACGGCTTCGAGGAGCTTGCTGAGACGGCGAATCACTTGCGTACCCACTTCACACGGCCAGTGCTCGCCAGTCTGGGGCAGATAGCTCTGGAAGTGAATGGGCCGACCGCCCCATTCGTTTTGAGCCATAGAGTTGGCAGGGATTGGCAATCGGGAGGGTTGCGGACGAACGACGGGGCTTCTTCGCCGAGTACGATCTCCGGCGGGGTCTCCCGCGGGAGGTGCCGCGGCGACGGACCCGGAGGAGCGACCCGTGAACATGGCTGCGATCGTCCCCATCGTCGTGGTCTGCCTCGCCCTCGTCGGCTTCTGCTGGTTCGACATCGCCGGCAGCGAGGTGCAGTACCTCCCAAAGTGGGCCTGGGCCCTCATCTGCCTCGCCTCGATCCCGCTCGGTCCCATCGCCTACCTCACGATCGGTCGGGTGCCCCGTCCCCGGAGCCACCCGAGATGATCCGCACCGTGGCCCTCGAGAAGCGGTACGGCGACACCGCCGCCGTCGACGGTGTCGACCTCGACGTGCCGGCCGGGTCGATCTACGGCCTGGTGGGACCGAACGGCGCCGGCAAGACGACGCTGTTGGGGATGCTCGCCGGGCTGCGGCGCCCCACCGCCGGCGTCATCGAGCTGGGGGTGGAGCGGCAAAGGGTGGCGGTGCTGCCGGATACGCCGCACTTCGATCCATGGCTCACCGCCTGGGAGGTGCTCGATCTGGCACGCACCCTGGTCGACCGCTCCATCCCGCGGCAGCGCAACGACGAGCTGCTCCACGACACCGGGCTGGAGGAGGCGGCCGACCGTGTCGTCGGCGGCTTTTCCCGCGGCATGCTGCAGAGATTGGGGGTGGCCTCGACCCTGGTGGGGAACCCCGAGCTGCTGTTGCTCGACGAACCGTGCGCCGCGCTCGATCCGCTCGGGAGGCGGGAGGTCCTCGACCTCATCGCCCGGCTGCGGCGGGCCGCCACCGTGGTGTTCTCCAGCCACATCCTGGCCGACGTCCAGGAGGTGTGCGACACGGTCGGGATCCTCCGTAGCGGCCGGCTGCTGTTCCAGGGCCCACTCGAGGAGCTGCTGGTGGGGCGAGCCGTTCCCCGCTACCTGGTCCGACTCCGCTCCGACCCGGCGCCGGTGGCGGCGGCGCTGCGGACCCGGCCGTGGGTGACCGAGGTGGAGGAGCGCGGTGACCTGCTCCGGGTCGGCGTCGACTCGCTACAACACGCCGAGGAGCAGCTCCCCGGAGCGCTGGCGGAGGCCGGAGCCACGGTGGTGTCGCTGAGCCCGGAGGCGGCCTCGCTGGAGGACGTGTTCCTCGAGGTGATGGCATGACGGCGTGGCGCCTCGAGTGGCTGCGTCTCACCCGCACCAGGCGGTGGATCGCCATCGCCGGCGTGTTCCTCTTCTTCGGGTTGCTAGGCCCGCTCACCGCCCGCTACATGGGTACGATCCTGGAACACTACGGAGGCGATCTGCAGGTCACCGTCCCGCCGCCGGTGCCGGCGGACGGCATCACCCAGTACGTCGCCAACGCCATCCAGATCGGCTTGCTGGTGTCGGTGATCGTCGCCGCCGGGGCGCTCGCCATCGAAGGCAAGCCCCAGATCGGGATATTCTTCCGAACCCGGGCGACGAGCATCGGCGAGATCGTCATCCCGCGCTTCGTGGTGAGCGCCGGAGCCGCCGCCGCCGGGTTCCTGCTGGGAGCGATCGCCGCCCTCTACGAGACGTGGGTGCTGCTCGGGAGCGTGCCGTTCGGGTCGTGGCTCGCCGGCACCGGCTACGGGATGCTCTACATGGTGTTCGCGGTGGCGGTGGTGGCCGCCGCCGCCGGGCGGACCCGGTCCCGGCTGGCAACGGTGATGGCGGCGATCGTGGTGCTGCTCGGGTTGCCCATCCTCGGGATCATCCCCAAGGTCGGGGATTGGCTCCCGAGCGCCCTCATCGGGGCGATCGACGGCATCCCCCGGGGAGATTCAGCGGTGCACTACCTCGGGGCGGGAGGGGTGACGGTGGCGGCGATCGCCCTCTGCCTGTGGGCCGGCATGCGGTGGGCGGAGTCTCGGGAGCTCTGAGTCACTCCTCAGGAGCGAGGGCGGCGTCGACCGCGGCTTCGGCATGGAGACGCGTCGTCGGGTAGACGGGGACGTCGACCCGGTCCGAGTCGACGAGCAGTTCGATCTCGGTGCACCCCAGCACGATGCCCTGGGCGCCGCGGGCGACGAGGCGGGCCATGACTCCCTCGTAGGCGATTCGGCTCGGCTCGGCCACGATGCCGCGCACCAGCTCGCGGTAGATGACGTCGTGGACCAGGGTGCGGTCGTGTTCTTCGGGGATGAGCACCTCGAGCCCGTGCTGCTGCGCCAGGCGGCCCCGGTAGAAGTCCTCCTCCATCGTGTAGCGGGTGCCGAGCAGGCCGACGGTGGTGAGGCCGTCACGGTGGACAGCGGCTGCGGTGGCGTCGGCGATGTGGAGCAGCGGGACGCCGGTGGCCGCCTCCACCGCCGGCGCCAGGCGGTGCATGGTGTTGGTGCAGATGACGAGCAGGTCGGCTCCGGCCCGCTCCAGGGTGCGGGCGGCCGCCACCAGACGGGCGGTGGCCGCCTCCCAGTCGCCGGCTTCCTGGAGCCGCTCGATCTCGGCGAAGTCGAAGCTGTAGAGCACGGCCGCGGCGGAATGGGTGCCACCGAGGCGGCGCCGGGTCTCCTGGTTGACGATCCGATAGTACTCGGCGGACGACTCCCAGCTCATGCCGCCGATGAGGCCGATGGTGCGCATGCCGTGCTCCCTGCTCGCCGTCGCGGAGAGAGCGTAGGCCGCGGCCCCATGCCCTAGCCTGCGGGCATGGTCCCCGCCCCCCGGTACCGGCGCCTCGTGGTGCTGTTGCTGCTGTCGTTCGTGACGCTGGGGCTCCCCGCCGGGCTGCAAGGGACGGCGTGGCCGTCACTGCGGGCCAGCGTGGGTCGTCCCGTGTCCGACCTGGGCGTGTTGCTGGCGGTCGGCACCGTCGGCTACGGCATCGCCACCTTCGTCTCGGGCCGGGTGGCCGCCCGCTTCGACGTCGGTTCGATCCTGCTGGTCGCCATGGGCACCGGGATCGTGTCGCTGGGCACCTACGCCGCGGCGGGGACGTGGTGGCTGATCCTGGCGGCGGCGATCGTGCTCGGGGTCTCGGGGGGTCTGATCGACGCGGTGCTCAACTCCTACGTCGCCCTCCACCACGGGGTGCGGTTGATGAACCTGATGCACGCCTGTTTCGGGCTCGGCGCCACGGTCGGGCCGCTGCTGATGACGGCGGTGCTGGCGGCCGACCGATCCTGGCGCTGGGGGTACTGGATCGTGGCCGGCTACGAGGTGGTGCTGTTCGGATTCCTCTGGTGGGTGCGGAAGAACTGGCGGCGGCTCGAGGAGAGCCCGAAGGATCCCGGCCACGGCCCAACCCGCCGCTGGTTGGTCGCCGGGCTGATGGCAGTCTTCTTCGTCTACACCGGTCTCGAGATCGGCACCGGCCAGTGGGCCTACTCGTTCCTTACCGAGGGACGCCAGGTCTCGGAGGTGGCGGCGGGGGTATGGGTGTCGCTCTACTGGGGCTCCCTCACCGGGGGCCGCCTCCTGCTCGGCATCATCGGCGATCGAGTGCCGGCCCGCGTCGTGCTCGACGTCAGCGTCACCGGGGCCCTCGGCGGGCTCGCCTGGCTGTGGTGGAACCCGGGGGGGCTCGGCATGATCTCCCTCGTCGTGGTGGGGGGGAGTCTCGCCAGCGTCTTCCCCACCCTGGTGGCGCTGACCCCTGAGAAGGTGGGGGCGGCCAGGGCGCCGCACATCATCGGATACCAGATCACCGCCGCCGGGGTGGGGGCGGCCCTGATCCCGTGGGTTGCCGGAGAGATCGTCAAGGCGAACTCCCTGGGGGCGCTCGCTCCCTACTTCACCGCCACCGCGGCGGTGCTTGCCGTGCTGCACGTCGTGGTGGAACGCACCGGCTCCCCGGAACGGGCCCGGCGGCTGCGGCGGCCACCGGTGGCGCCGCTCGCCGGACCGCGCTGACACGCTGTGGCAACATGGGGGTGATCCGGGGCGAGGTCCACCATGCCGGCGAACCTGACACCCGCCTACAAGGCGGCGGAGAAGGCCTACCGACGGGCTCGTGAGCCCGCCGACCAACTCGAATGCCTGCGGGAGATGCTGCGGGCGATCCCGAAGCACAAGGGCACCGACCACCTCCAGGCCGACATCAAGACCCGGATCAAGGAGGTGACCCAGGAACTTACCGGTCCCCGCAAGACGGCGGGCGGCGGGGGACCGCAGACCGTGTTCCACCCCGAAGGCGCAGGCCAGGTCGCCCTCCTCGGGCCGCCCAACACCGGCAAGTCCACGCTCCACGACCGGCTCACCGGTTCCCACGCCACCGCCGGGCCGTACCCGTTCACGACCCAGTTCCCGCAGCCGGGGATGATGCCGATCGGCGACGTCGCCCTCCAGCTCATCGACCTCCCCGCCGTGTCGCCGGAGCATCCGATCCCATGGTTGAGCAACGCGCTGCAGCCCGCCGACGGGTGCCTGCTCGTCGTCGACGTCTGCCAACCCGACTGCATCGACCAGTTCACCCCGCTGCCCGCCCTTCTCGGTGAGCGCCACGTGGCCCTGACGCCGCAGTGGCCCGCCGACGGTGACGGGGGAGAGGACGGCGCAGGCGACGGCGAACTGTTCACGGTGGCACTCCCGGCGCTGCTGGTCGTCACCAAACGTGATCTGATGGAGGACCCGGAGGGGGAGGTCGCCACCTTTCACGAGCTGACCGGTCTCCGCCTGCCGGCCCTCATCGTGTCGGCCACCACCGGGGAGGGGCTCGAATCGCTGGGGGAGTGGCTCTTCCGGCACCTCGGCGTGGTGCGGATCTACACCAAGATCCCGGGCCGGCCCCCGGATCTCGGAAGGCCTTTCTGCCTCCGCCGGGGGGACACCGTCCACGACGTCGCCCGCCTCATCCACAAGGAGGTCGCCGCCTCGTTCCGGTATGCCCGTCTCTGGGGCGGCGGCGACTTCGACGGCCAGCAGGTGGGGGCCGACCACGTGCTGGCCGACGGCGACATCCTCGAGATGCACTTCTGAGGCCGGCACCGGCGCACCCCACCGGGCGTACCCTGGAGGGGTGGACGGCAAGCAGGCGACCGTGCGGCTCTACGGGGATCTGGCCCTGTTCTTGCCGGGGCGCACCTCGTCGACCGTCGTTGGCTTCGGCGTTCCCGGATCGGTCAAGGATGCGATCGAGGCCCTCGGGGTGCCCCACACCGAGGTCGACCTGATCCTGCTCGACGGCGAGCCGGTGGGATGGGACGAGCGGCTCCGGCCCGGGGCCCGCCTCGCCGTCTACCCGTGGTTCGGTCGCTTCGACCTGGCCGGGACCTCCCCGGTCCACGTCCCGCTGCCCGAGCCGATCCGGTTCGTCGCCGACGAGCATCTCGCCCGGCTCGCCCGCTACCTGCGCCTCGCCGGCTTCGACGTCCTCCACCAGCGCGGCCTGCGGGAGGAACGGATCGTGGCACTCGCCACCGCCGAGCGGCGCATCGTCCTCACCCGCGACGTCGGCCTCCTCAAGCGCGCCGCGGTGCGCCACGGCTGCTACGTCAGGGCCACCGCCCCGCTGGCCCAGGGAAGCGAGGTGGTACGACGGTTCGACCTCGCTTCCCGGATGGCGCCCTTCACCCGGTGCATGGCCTGCAACGGGGAGCTGGAGGTGGCGACGGTCCGCGAGGTGGAGGGCGCCGTGCCGCCCCGGGTGGCAAGGGTCAACCACGAGTTCCGGCGTTGCCGGGACTGCGGCCGGGTCTACTGGAGTGGCAGCCACCGGCGCAGGCTCGACGAGATCGTCGCCACCTTGCGCGCCGCCGGGGCTAGGGGGATGGGAAGCCGCCTTCCCCGATCGTGATCCAGGTCGCCACCGCGGCGGCGCACAGCTCGCCTGCGGCGGTGTAGACGGCGGAGGCCCCGATCCGCTTCCGCCCCTCACCCGAGACGCGGCGCGCCACCACGACGTGAGGCCGGCCGCCGACGACCTCCGCCTCGAGGTGGGCGGCCATCCGCCCCAGCAGCGCCACTACCCCGGGCTCGGCGGCGGCGAAGAAGGAGGGGCAGTCGAGGGAGGCCCACACGATCTCGGCGGGCACCGTGCCGTCGGGGCCCGTCACCGAAGGCTCGGGCACCCACGGCGCCGCCACCAGGTCGGTGCCGGCGACCGGCCCGGCGAAGATGCGGAGGCCGTCTTCCCGGGCCGGGCCGCACACGAAGCAGTACGGGTAGGTACCGCCGGGGAGGAACCCGCGGTAGCCGGCCCGGGCCCGCTCGGCCCGCCCCAGGTCCACCGGCGGCGGGACCGGGACGGCGGCGGGCCGGGCCACTCCCTCGGCGGCGAGGGCATCGTCGTCACGCAGCTCGACCCGGTCGGCGCCGGGCCGTGTCACCAGGAGCGGCACGTCGAGGTGGAGGGGCCGCCACAGGGTCACCTCGGCGTCGCCGTCTCCCAGCAGGCGGGCCACGGTCCCGCAGGCATAGCCCCCGTTGGCGGCCTGGGGCGGCCCGCTGAACCGGGAGTCGATGACGACCTGCTCGTCCATGGGCCGTGACTCTACCGACGCCCGGCGGCGGGGCGGGCTACTACTCGGCGGGGGTTTCCGCCGCAACGTCATCGGGCGCGCCGGCATCCGGCGTTCCCCGGCGGGAACGGCGGCGGCGCCACCAGAGGAACAACCCGGCGAGCAGGAACACCCAGACGAGGGGGAGGAGCCAGCCGACCGAGACGACGACGGCGCCGCCCACGGTCTGCAGCATGCTCCAGCTGGCGGCAACCCCGTCACCGAACCCGGGGAGGCCGCCGGGGTCGACGGTGTCGACCGAAAAGGCGACGGTGGTGTCGGTGGTACGACCCACCACCGGGTGGCCTTCCTGGTCGACCGGGGTGGCGCTCACCTTGGTACGGGTACGGAGATCCCGCTCCGCCACGACCTCGGCGGCCAGCATCAGGTCCTGGCCCGGATCGAGGACCGCGGACGGGTCCCCGTAGACGACGAGCAGATCGCCCAGCTCCAGGTCGAGCACGGTGTCGGTCAGCTCGAGACCGGTGAGGGGAGTATCCCCGGCGTTGACGACACGGAAGCAGAGGGTCACGTCCTCCCCCTCGTCGACGCGGAGGGAAGGCTCCTCGGGGCAGGAGCCGCCGCCGTTGTGTCCCGCGTAGCCGGTGACCGTGAGCTGCAGGTCGGGGGCGCTGAGCGCCTCGGTGAGGCTGAGGACGATGGTGGCGAGGGCCACCTGGTCCTGCACGGTGCGGAGCTGACCCCGCAGCGTTTCCAGGGTGGTTTCCCGGTCGAGGAGCTGGCTCTCGAGGAGGGCGACGTCCTCGAGGTCGGTGGCGCTCTCGAGGAGCGCACGGAGGCGGGTCACGCTGGTCTCGGCGGTGCGGATCCGGCTCTCCAGGTCGACGACACGCTCGGTGACGTCCTCGGTCGACACGTTCTGGACCCGGACCTCGCCCAGCTCACCGAGGCGGGCGAGGGCGTCCTGGAAGTCCGCCGGGAGTACCTTGAAGGTGAGCAGGCTGGTCGGGGTCGGGCCACCGGTGGACTGCTGGCCGTAGAGGTACCCTCCGAGCGACTCGACGATGCCCACGGCTGTGGTGGAGGCCTGGGCCACGTCGGTGACGGCGACCGTCAGCTCGGCCCGGTAGATGATGTCGCGGCCGAGATCGACGGCCGAGAAAGCCACCTGGGCGGCGGTGCCGTCCGACGCGTCGAGCTTGCCTTCCTCCCCGGCGGCGGAGGGCTCCTCCGGCGCGGTGCCGGCATCGTTGTCACCTTCGCCGGCCGAATACCCGACCGGAGATGCCTCGTTCCCAAGCGCCCGGTCGGCCGCGGCGCTCGTAATTTCGGTTTCGCTGCTGCTGCTGCATGCCGTCACCACCAGGCCAAGGACGGCCACCAGGATGAGCCACGACGCAAGGATGGAGGTGCGCTTCATGTTGTGGGTTCCCCCGTTGTCGAGTTGCCGGTTGGACGCCATGGAGGCGGCACCGGTTCCCGACCGCCGGGCATCGGACCGCGGGGCTAGGTCGGCAACCTGGTCCCGGACCCGGAGCGCTTCCCCGGGGGGATGGCGGCGCTGGCCGGCTTCGCTCGTCACCGCGGGGGGCAGGGTCACGATGCACCTCCGTCTCGCTTTCGTCCCCCGGTGGTCTACCACACCTCGGTGACGGGGCCGTGACACCTTCGTTGCCGGGGCGTGAACGTGGGGCCGAGGTAGCCTGCGCGGCGGAGGAGGCGCGCTGATGAGACACGATGGGCCGCAGGCCTTGTTCCAGGCCTACGTCGACGGTTGGGTCCACGGGGACCCGGCGGAGATCCTGGCGGTGTTGGACCCCGATTGTGTCATCGTCGAATCCCACGGCCCGACCTACCGGGGGACCAAATCGGTCGCCCGCTGGATCGCCGAGTGGTTCGGGGCGGGCGGGGTAGTGGAGGCCTGGGACGTCACGTCGTTCTACCACCAGGGGACGGCGGCCTTCGTGGAATGGGACTTCACCTGCGTCTTCGCCGGCAATCGCACCCGGTTCGCCGGGGCGAGCGTCCTGCAGTGCTCCGGGGGGCGGATCAGGGAGCTGCACGAGTACCGGATGACGGAGGCGCCGTTCGACTGGACGGCGCAGGAGGCCGGCGGGGGCGCCGCAGCCGGCTGACGGGTGGCTCCCCGCCCGCTGGATCGCCGAGGTTCCCTCCCGGGGGGCCGATCCCCACGGGTAGCCTGCGGAGAGACATATGCGGACGCGGATCACCCTCCTCACGGTGCTGCTAGCGGTGGCGCTGGCCACCGTCCCGGCGACCGGATCGGCCCAGACGCCGCAACTGCCCCCCGGCGGCACCTTCCTCGACGACGACCTGTCCCCCTACGAGCCTTCGATCGAGGCGATCGCCGCCGAGGGCATCACCCTGGGTTGCGGCCCCGTGGAGTTCTGCCCCAACGATCCCGTCACCCGGGGGCAGATGGCGGCGTTCCTGGTACGGGCCCTCCACCTCACCGCCAACACCGCTCCCGGGTTCGTCGACGACGACGGCTCGGTCTTCGAGCTCGACATCGAGAAGCTGGCCACCGCCCGGATCACCCTCGGCTGCAACCCGCCCGCCAACGACGCCTTCTGCCCGGACCAACCGGTGTCCCGGGGGCAGATGGCGGCGTTCCTGGTACGGGCCCTCCACCTCACCGCCAACACCGCTCCCGGGTTCGTCGACGACGACGGCTCGGTCTTCGAGCTCGACATCGAGAAGCTGGCCACCGCCCGGATCACCCTCGGCTGCAACCCGCCCGCCAACGACCGCTACTGCCCGACGGCGCCGATCACCCGGGAGCAGATGGCGGTCTTCCTCACCCGTGGCCTCGGCCTGACGCCGATCACCCCGCCGCCCCGCACCGAGCCCTCGTTCGGGAACCCGGACGGGAACGCGTCGCCGCCTGCGGGGGCCCGCACCGAGGACACCTCCGATCCCGACGTCGTGATCGGGAGCGGGACGGCGGCGAGTTGCACCTCGGCCGCGGTGGTGAACGCGGTGGCCCACGGGGGGATCATCACGTTCGACTGCGGGCCCGACCCGGTGACGATCGAGATGGCCGAGACCGCCAAGGTGTTCAACGACACCGGCCCCGACATCGTGATCGACGGCGGCGGCACCGTCACCCTCAGCGGGGGCGGGGAGCGCCGCATCCTCTACATGAACACCTGTGACCCGGATCAGGTGTGGACCACGTCGCACTGCCAGGACCAGGACCATCCGCGGCTCACGGTGCAGAACATCACGTTCGTGGACGGGAATTCGAAGGGTGACGACCCCGACGGGGGCGGCGCCATCTGGATCCGCGGTGGGCGCTTCAAGCTGGTCAACACCCGGTTCTTCGACAACGTGTGCGACGACAGCGGCCCCGACGTCGGCGGCGCCGCAGTACGGGTCTTCAGCCAGTACCGCGGCCTGCCGGTGTACGTCGTCAACAGCACCTTCGGGGGCGCCGCCGGCTACGGCAACGTCTGCTCCAACGGGGGAGGCCTCAGCAGTATCGGGGTGTCCTACACCGTTATCAACAGCGTCTTCACCGACAACCTCGCCATCGGCAACGGCGCCAACCCGGCCCAGGGCGGCACCCCCGGGGGTGGCAGTGGCGGCGCCATCTACAACGACGGCAACACCTTCACCCTCACCGTGCTCGACACCGTCATCGAGGACAACCACGCCAACGAGGGGGGTGGGGCGATCTTCTTCGTGAGCAACGACCGCTCCGGCCACCTCGTCATCGGGCACTCGGTGCTCCGCAACAACCCGAGCGACGGCTTCGAGACCAGCGGGTATCCGGGGATCTTCTATCTTGGCTCCGGCCCGCCCCAGGTGAGCAACTCGACCCTGCAGTGAGGGCGGGGCGCCGTGGCGCGCGGGCCGAGGTGGGCTTCCCCTTGACCTGGAGTGCGCTCCAGGTTCCATACTGGCATTGGAGGTACCCATGACCGTGATAGGGAACGACACCCGCCTCACCCCGGCCGAGATGGCGCGCCGCTCCGGGCTGAGCCTCGACACGCTCCGCTACTACGAGCGGGAAGGCCTGCTCGGACCGGTGGAGCGGCTCCCCAACGGGCACCGCCGCTACTCCGAAGGCGACCTCGGCTTCGTCGAGGTCCTCCGCTGCCTGCGGGAGACAAGGATGCCGATCCGGGATATCCGTCGTTTCGCCCGACTGGTGCGGGAGGACGACGAACGCAGCCAGCCGGCCCGGCTCGCCCTGCTCGACGCCCACCGGGAGGCGGTGCTGGCGTCCATCGCCGAGATGCAGACTGCCCTCGACGTGATCGAGCGGAAGCGCCAGTACTACCTCCGCTCTTTCGGCGAGGGCGGGTAGCGGCCGGCCGCGGTTCGACGGGAACGAGCGACAAGGAGAGAGAACGACTGTGGATCAAGTGACACTCGGCAGCTCCGGCATCGTCACGAGCCGGTTCTGCCTGGGCTGCATGTACTTCGGGACGACCATCGACGAGGAGACCTCTTTCCGGCTGCTCGACGCCTACTACGAGGCGGGTGGCCGGTTCCTCGACACCGCCAACGCCTACGCCTGGTGGGTCGAGGGCGGCGACAACGGGATCAGCGAAGCCCTCATCGGGCGCTGGATGCGCGACCGCGGCAACCGGGACGAGATCGTCCTCGCCACCAAGGTCGGGGCCTGGCAGCTCGGAGGCGATCCCGACTGGAAGAAGAACGTGGAGGGGCTCTCCACGGCTGCCATCGAGCGGGCGGTCGAGCAGAGCCTGGAGCGGCTCCAGACCGGCGTCATCGACCTCTACTACGCCCACATCGACCATCGGGAGATCCCGCTCGAGGAGACCCTGGAGGCACTCGACGGCGTGGTCCGGAGCGGGAGGGCCCGGGCCGTCGGGGCCAGCAACCTCTACGCCTGGCGCCTGGAGCGGGCCCGCACCATCAGCCGCGCCAACGGCTGGCACGAATACTGCTGCCTCCAGCAGCGCTTCACCTACCTACGACCCAAGCCGGGGGCGAGCTTCGCCCACGAGTACGGGATCAGCGTCACCGAGGAGATGCTCGACTACCTGGAGGCGAACCAGATGCCGCTGGTGGCGTACCGGGCGATGCTCCGCGGTGCCTACGTCCGCGCCGATCGGGGTGTCGAACCCGAGTACGAGGGCCCGGATGCCATCGCCCGGATGGCGGTGGTGCGAGGCGTCGCCGCCGAGACCGGCGCCACTCCGAACCAGGTCGTCTACGCCTGGATGTTGCGGCACCCGGTGACCATCGTCCCGTTGGTGACGGCGAGCCAGGTCGGGCACCTGCGGGAGAACCTCGTCGCCGCCGACGTCGAACTGAGCGCTGAGCAGCTGGCACGTCTCGACGCCGCCTCCGGATAGCGGCCTCCGGAGCGCGGCCGGCGGGTCAGGCCGGGCTGGTCGGCGAATCCGGCTCGTAAGGCGAAGGATCGAACCCGTGCCACGGAGCGGCATCGAGCGGGTCGACCCGATCGATCGCAGCGGCCCAGTGCGAGCCGCGGCGGCGGCTGCACCCGATGCAGGCGGGGGTGGCGGGGAGGCCGCGGAGCCGATCCAGCGGGATCCGTTCGCCGCAGTCGACGCAGTAGCCGTAGCTGCCCGCCGCCACCCGGGCCAGGGCGTCCTCGATGCCATGAAGGGTGAGATCGGCCCGCTCCGCCAGCATCAGGCACCGCTCGGCGTCGGTGTCGACGACGGGCTCGTCGTCGTCGAACAGGTCACTGATGTCCCGCTGGTCGAATGCTTCGGCGATCTCGGCCCGGAGATCATCCAGACAGCGGGCAACCACGGCACGACGGGCTTCGAGCACCTCGCAAAGCGTCCCCACGGTACGGGGGGCATAGGGAGCGAGCTTGGCGACCATGTCATCCTCCTGTCGACGAGAGCCTTCACAGCCTGCGTAGGTCTCTCCCGCCCTGGAGGGCCAGCGCCGCCGGGCCTGACGGCCGTCCTGACGACTGCGCTCGTTGGGGGATACTCCCCTGATGCGCGGAACATATCACCGGTCGGTCTCGCTGTACAGGGCCATCCGCGCATGGTCCCGCCCTCGCCGGAGGCGGGGCGCGGTAGGGTCGAAGCGCTCAGCCGGCCTCGCTCGAGGGGGCCCACAGGTTGACGCCGCCGTCGACGGCGTAGCGGTCGATCTCGGCCAGTTCCTCGTCGCTGAACGCCAGGTTGTCGAGCGCCTTCAGGTTGTCCTCGAGCTGTGACCAGCGGCTTGCCCCCACCAGGGCCGAGGTGACCCGATCGTCCCGCAGCACCCAGGCGATCGCCATCTGGGCCAGGGTCTGGCCCCGCCGCCGGGCGATCTCGTTGAGAGCCCGGACGTTGGCGAGGTTCTGTTCCGTCAGGTAGCCCCGGCTGAAGGAGCCGTCCTCGGCGGCCCGGGACGCCTCGGGGAGGCCGTCCAGGTACTTGTCGGTGAGCAGGCCCTGGGCGAGGGGGGAGAAGGTGATGCAGCCGACGCCCTCGTACTCCAGCACGTCGAGCAGCCCGTCCTCGACCCAGCGGTTCAGCATCGAATACGAAGGCTGGTGGATGAGGCACGGGACGCCCAGATCGTCGAGGATCCCGATCGCCTTGCGGGTCATCACCGGCCCGTAGGAGGAGACCCCGACGTAGAGGGCCTTGCCGCTGTGCACCGCGGTTGCAAGCGCCCCCATTGTCTCCTCTAGCGGCGTCGCCGGGTCATAGCGATGCGAGTAGAAGATGTCGACGTAGTCGAGGCCGAGTCGCCGCAGGCTCTGATCGAGGCTGGCGATGAGGTACTTGCGGGAGCCCCACTCGCCATACGGGCCGTCCCACATCCAGTAGCCGGCCTTGGTGGAGATGATCAGCTCGTCCCGGTAGGGGGCGAGGTCGCCGCCGAGCAGGGTGCCGAAGTTGCGCTCGGCCGAGCCCGGGGGAGGCCCGTAGTTGTTGCCAAAATCGAAGTGGGTGATGCCGTGGTCGAAGGCGTTGAGCAGGATCTCCCGGCCCTGCTCCAAGAGGGTGTCCCCGCCGAAGTTCTGCCACAGTCCGAGCGAGATCCGGGGCAGGTCGAGGCCGCTGCGCCCGCAGCGGGCGTAGCTCATCGTTTCGTAGCGGTCGTCCTTCGGTTCGTACATCGGGTGGTCACCTTCCTCGTTCCGGTCACGGCGAGCACTATCGCACACCGTGCGGACGAGTGAGAGACGGTCGGCCGTCATCCGGCGCCCGGACCGGCTCCGAACACCGGGTGATGAGACAACGAATCGCCATCGTGGGATCGGGCATCTCCGGGCTGGGAGCCGCCTGGGCCCTGCACCGCGACCACGACATCGTCGTGTTCGAGGCGGATCGGCGCGCCGGGGGCCACTCGCACACCGTCGACGTCGAGACCCGCGGTGGGACCGTCCAGGTCGACACCGGCTTCATCGTCTACAACGAGGTCACCTACCCGAACCTGACGCGGCTCTTCTCCGCCCTCGACGTTCCCACCGAGCCGAGCGACATGTCCTTCTCGTTCTCGCTCGATCGCCGGTTCGAGTACGGGGCGAGCCTGCCGGGAATCCTGGCACGACCGGGGAACCTGCTGCGGCCCAGGTTCCGGAGGATGCTGCTCGACATCGACCGTTTCCGCCGGGTCGGCTCACGGCTGCAGGCCGGAGACGACGACACGATCGACGACCTGTTGAGCCGCCACGGCTTCTCGCCGGGGTTCCTCGAGGACTACCTGCTCCCGATGACGGGAGCGATCTGGTCGGCACGACACGACGAGATGCGCCGCTTCCCGGCAGGCCCGATCCTGCGGTTTCTCTCCAACCACGGACTCGTCGAGATCGCCGGCCGTCCCTCCTGGCGCACGGTGTCGGGCGGGAGCCGGAGCTATGTGCGCCGCCTGACCGCGCCGTTCGCCGACCGCATCCGGCTGGCGACGCCGGTGACCCGGGTGGTCCGTACCGGCGAGGGTGTCGTCGTCGAGACATGCCACGGGTCGGAGCACTTCGACCACCTCGTGCTGGCTACCCATTCGGATCAGGCTCTGCGGATCCTCGGCGACGACGCCTCCGGCGAGGAGCGGGCCCTGCTCGGGGCGATCCGGTACCAGCCGAACGTCGCCGTGCTCCACAGTGATGCGGAGCTGATGCCCCGCACCAAGCGGGTCTGGTCGAGCTGGAACGCCATGGCCCGGAGCGAAGACCGCGAATCGTCGATGGTGTCGGTGACCTACTGGATGAACCTCCTCCAGAACCTCGGGCCGGAGCTTCCGCTGTTCGTCTCGCTCAACCCGATATTTGAACCGAACCCGGATCTCGTCCACCGCAGGTTTGAGTACGCCCATCCCCAGTTCGACCGGGACACGATGGCGGCCCAGCGCGGGCTCGCAGGCATCCAGGGCGCCGGCAACACGTGGTTCGCCGGGGCCTATCTCGGCTATGGATTCCACGAGGACGGGCTGCAATCGGGCCTCAACGTCGCGGCGGCGCTGGGGAGCCCTGCCCCGTGGCACGGCACCTTCGAGCCCGTCAGCTCGGCGGCCGCAGCCGTCCAGACGAGGGTAGAGCCGTGACCTCCCGGGCATCGGCCCTGTACCGGGGAAAGGTGCGCCATACCCGGCTCCGTCCCTTCCACCACGACTTCGAGTACCGCGTCTACTACGGCCTGTTCGACCTCGACGAGCTGGATGATCTCGACAACGACCTCAGGTTCTTCTCGCTGGGGCGCTTCAACCTCTTCGGCTTCGACCGCGCCGATCACGGGCCTGCCGACGGCAGCGCGCTCCGGCCCTGGGTCGAGCGGGTGCTGGCTGCGGCGGGTGTCGACCTGGAGGGGGGACGGGTACGGTTGCTGGCGTTCCCGAGGATCCTCGGCTACGTCTTCAACCCGCTCAGCGTCTGGTACTGCCACGGTCCCGGGGGAGAGCTGCGCGCCGTGCTCCATGAGGTGCGGAACACCTTCGGAGACCGCCACACCTACGTCGTACCCGTCCGGGACGGAGACCTGACGCATCGCTTCGACAAGGAGCTGCACGTCTCCCCGTTCAACGACATGGACGAGACCTACCGGTTCACGGTCACCGAGCCCGGCGACCGGCTGGCCATCGCCATCGAGCAGGCCGACGCCGCCGGCGACACCTTCTTCCGTGCCGGGCTGCGACTCTCCAGGCTGCCGCTCACCGACCGGAACCTGGCCACGCTGTTTCTCACCCACCCTCTCCTGACGCTCAAGGTGATCGGCGGCATCCACTGGCAGGCGCTCCGCCTCTGGCTGAAGGGTGCCAAATACCACCACCGTCCGGCGCCCGCGGCGGATAGCATCTCAGTGGTAGCGACCGGGAGCGCCATGACATGAAGCTCGTCGAACGGTTCGGTGTCGGTGTGCTCGGTGCCCTCGTCCGGGCCGGGACTCTTCGCGTCACCCTCCCGGGTGGTGCGCGGGTGACGGTCGGGCACGGATCGCCGGAGGCGGATCTCGTGCTCCAGGACTACTCGGCGCTCTCCGACGTCCTGCGCCGAGGCGTGCTCGGCTTCGCCGAGGCCCACATGGACGGGAGGGTGGAGGTGCCTGACCTCCCTGCGCTGATGCGCTGGGCCGTGGCCAACCGGGAATCCTGGTTCTCGCACCCCCTGGCGCGCCTGACCGGCCCTCTCCGCGGCCTGTGGCAGAAGATCCGGCCCGAGCGCCGCCATCCCCGGGTGGAGACGATCGACGACCACTACAACCTGGGCAACGACTTCTACGCCGCCTGGCTCGACGACACCATGACCTACTCCTCGGCGAGATTCGCCCATCCCGGCCAGGCCCTCGCCGACGCCCAGATCAACAAGTACCGGACGATTGCCGACCACGCCCGGCTCGAGCCCGGCATGAGGGTGCTCGAGATCGGATGCGGATGGGGCGGGTTCGCCGAGTACGCCGCGGAGCGACGCGGCTGCGAGGTGGTGGCCGTCACCGTCGCCGAGGAGCACGCCGCCTTTGCCGGGAAGCGCATGGCGGCACGAGGACTGGCCGACGCCGTCGAGATCCGGCTGGCCGACTTCCGGGAGGTCGGCGGCGAGTTCGACGCGGTGGTCTCCATCGAGATGATCGAATCGATCGACGAGATCCAATGGCCGGAGCTGTTCATCGCCATGGCGCGATGCCTGCGGCCCGGGGGTGTCGCCGTGATGCAGGCGATCACCATCGAGGACCGGGCCTGGGCCCGCTACCGGCGCCGGGCCGACTTCATCCAGCAGTACATCTTCCCGGGAGGCCAGCTCCCTGCCCCGAAGGTGATGCGGCACCTCGCCGACCAGGCCGGGCTGCAGGTCGAGCAGGTGGAGACCTTCGGTCTCGACTACGCGCGAACCCTCGCCGCCTGGCGGGAACGCTTCGATACCGCGTGGCCCGAGTTGGCCCGGCAGCACGACCTCGACGAGCGCTTCCACCGCATGTGGAGCCTGTACCTCTCCCTGTGTGAGGCCGGATTCCGCATGGGCCGCATCGACGTCGGGCAGTGGGTCTTCGCCCGCCGCGGCGGCGCCGGACAATCGTGATGATCCGAACTTGAACTCGGCTCCGTAGACCTCCCGAACGAGAACCAGGAGACACCCCATGATCAGGCTCCGCGAGCAGGCCGTCACGTCGGCCCCGATCGACGATGCCTTCACCTACACCGCCGACTTCGGCAACATCCAGGACTGGGATCCGGGGGTCGCCGAATCGAGCAAGGTCGGGGACCGCCCGGTCGGTCTCGGAACCCGATTCGAGCTCGTTGCCGTCTTCGGCCGGCGCCGGGTCCCGATGGTGTACACGATCACCGACTACGTTTCACCGTCCCGCGTCGTGCTGGAGGGCGAAGGCGACCGGCTGACCGCCATCGACGAGATCACCTTCGCCGAGACCGGCGAAGGCACGCACATCACCTACACGGCCGAGCTGCGCTTCCAGGGGGTGGTGCGGTTCATGGCGCCCTTCATGGGGTCGGTGTTCCGGAGAATCGGGCGGCGCGCGGTCGAGGGTCTGGCGGAGGCGCTGGAATCCGGCGCCGCCTCCTCCCGAGGGTAGGGGAATGACGATGCGGGCCTGTCTCGACGATCTGCTCGACCGCACGGTGGTGGGGAGCTTCACCAACATCGGCTACGCCCTCCGCAGCAAGGCCTGGGACCACCAGCTCCCGTCGCTGCGGGGGAGAGTGGTGATCGTCACCGGCGCCACCTCCGGATTGGGCCGGGTGGCCGCCGAGCGACTCGCCGCATTGGGTGCCGCGGTCCGCCTGGTGGCTCGATCCGCCTCCAAGGTCGAAACCGCCCGCTCCGAGATCGTCGCTGCCACCGGCAACGAAGACGTGGCGACCTACCTCGCTGACCTCTCGGAGACGCGGCAAGTGCGCGACCTTGCCATCGCGTTGCTGGCAGGGGAACCCGAGATCCACGTGCTCGTCAACAACGCCGGGGCCCTCTTCCCAGAGCGGGCCGAGACCTCCGAAGGCATCGAGATGACTCTGGCGACCGACCTGCTCGGGCCGTTCCTGCTCACCAACATGCTGCTGCCCCGGCTCGAGGCCTCGGCCCCGGCCCGCGTCGTGAACGTCGCCTCGGGAGGCATGTACACCCAGCGGATCCGGGTCGACGACCTCCAGAGCGAGCAAGGCGACTACAAGGGAGCGGCCGCCTATGCGCGGGCCAAGCGCGGTCTGGTGATCCTCACCGAGCTGTGGGCGAAGCGGCTCGCCGGCTCCGGTGTGGTGGCGCACGCCATGCACCCGGGATGGGTCGACACCCCGGGGGTGGCACGGTCGCTGCCGACCTTCCGCAGGCTCACCAAGCCGCTGCTACGGACGCCGGAGCAGGGCGCCGACACCATCGTCTGGCTCGCCGCCTCGGAGGAGGCCGCCGAGAGCAGCGGACGCTTCTGGCTCGACCGGCGTCCCCGACCGACCCATCGACTGCGCAGGACGGTCGAGACCCCGGAGGAGCGGCGCCGGCTGTGGCAAGCCCTCGAGGAGCTGGCAGGTTCGGGGTCAGCGCCGTAACCGGAACCCCGGCTCCTGGCGGGGGCGAGATCCGAACGGTTACGGTGCCCCCTATCCCCACCAGATCCGGGCGCGCGAATCGAAGGGGAGCCCGGGACGGAGGGTTGATGTGATGACACACCGAACCACCGCACGCGTTGTGGGATCCCTGTTCATCCTTGGGTCGATCGCCGGTCTCGTCGGCGCGGCGCTCGAGCAGCCGATCATCGACGCCTCGGACTACCTGACCAAGGTGTCGCTCAACGAGAATCGTCTGGCGACCGGCGTGCTGCTGGAGCTCGTCATGGGCTTGGCACTCGTGGGAGTGGCGGTTGCCATCTACCCCATCCTGAAACGGTTCAGCGAACGTTTGGCCGTGGGGTACGTCGCCGCCAGAGCCGTCGAGAGCGTGATCTACGTCCTCAGCGCCGTCGGCTTGCTGACACTCCTGACGGTGGGTCACGACTACGTGAGTGCGAGCGGTGCCGACGCCGGCCAGCTCCAGAGGTTCGGCGACCTGTTGCTGGCGCAAAGGGACTGGGCGGGGAGCGGGGTCCAGGATGCGGCCGTGTTCACCGTCAGTGCCCTGATCCTCAACTACCTGCTGTACCGGGCGCGGCTCGTGCCGCGCTGGCTCTCGCTGTGGGGCCTCATCGGCGCCGCGATGTACCTGGCGGCCGGCGTGATGGTCATCTACGGCCTGGAACCGTTCTCGACCACCCAGGTCGTCATGGACGTCCCGCTCGGGGTGCAGGAGATGGCGCTGGCGTTGTGGCTGATCATCAAGGGGTTCAACCCAGCTGCGTTCGCGTCGGAGGCCGTCGCCGGGTAGCGCGAGGGACTGACGACGCTCCGTCGCGCCACGGAGGGCGGCCAGGGCGTCGATCGGTGCTGTGAGAACAACCCGGTCAGTCGGACCAGTCGCCCGGTGAGGCGGGTTCCGGAGGAACGACCTCGGAGGTCGCCGCCGGTTCCCGACCACCGAGGTCGAGCCGGAACGGCGGGTACTCGTCGCGCATCAGCGCGGCGTAGGCCCCCACCCGAAGGCTCCAGCGGTTGAGGCCCATCACCAGGTCGAAGATGCCCTGCGGGTAGCGACCCGTGAAGAGCAGCATGACCACCGCGATCAGGGTCAGCAGACCGATGAGGCCGCCGCCGAACTCGAGGACCCGGCCTCCGCCGCCGAGGCTGGTGGTCCACCACACGAGCCCGCTGGTGAACAACCCGACGATCAGGTAGTGGGGGATGGCGAGCAGCCACCACTTCACCAGGACGAGGCCACGCGACAGGCTCTCCGGGTAGGCGACATCGAGGTGGGCCGGGTAGTCGGCGTCCTCGAGCGTGAATGGCGGGTATTTGTCGGTGGCGGCGGCGCTGAAGGTGTAGAAGCTGACCCGCCAGCTCCACCGCATCACCCCGACGTTGAAGTCGAAGATCCCCTTCGGGTAGCGACCGGTGAACAGGATCGCGAAGAAGGCGACGATCGACAGCAGCGCGAACGCCACCCAGAGGAAGGCGAGCACTACGAAGTGGGGAATCGCCAGGAACCACTTGATGAGCCACATGGCCCGGCTCAAGCCCGGATCGATCGCGCCCTCGACCGTCACCGGATAGGGGCCGGTCCCCGCCGGGGTGCCGGCCTCGGCAACAGCCGCGGGCTCGGGCTCCTTGGTGGAACGAGTCGCCCACACCAGTACGAAGGCCGCCGCTGCTCCCAGCAGCAGGCCACCGACGAGCAGGCCGATGGCAACGGCCAGCAGGATGCTGATACGAACGCCCGCCTCGAGGTCGACGTTGACGTCGGCGGAGGCGTCGGCGTTCATCACGACCACGCTCCACGTCCCGGAGTCCACGTCCCAAGTGAGCGACTGCATGCCGGCGCCGGAGCTGGAGGCGGCCCAGAAGGTCTCGGCGGCCGGTGGACCGGCGGGAGCACCGCCGTCGGCGCGTCGGTACGAGACGTCGGTGCCGCTGGTCCCGAGGTGGGTCACCTCGTCACGGGCGACGCTCCCAAGGTAGGCGTCGACGTCGCTCGACGGACCAATGCCCACAAAGACGTCCTTGGCGTTGTTCGATTGCACGTCGAAGCGAACGTCGGCGAGGCCCGACGGCCACCAGTCTCCCGGGTGCGCGGCGAGGTCTACCTCACCCGACACCAGGGCAAAGTCCGAGGTGACGAGGTCGTAGTTCGGGCTCGTCAAGAACCCGTCGACGTCGCGCTGGGTTCCATACGCCCAGCTCAAGGTGATGCCTCCGACGATGAGACCCATGGCCACGATCCCGATGAGTCCGCCCAGGATCCCGACGATGATCCTGCCAGCTTTCATCTTGCACCCCTTCTCCGTCGCTGACTCCCGGGCGCATTGTGCCGCAACGGAATCGGGGCGTGCCAGTGGCACCACAGAGCAGAGCCGAATCGCGACCCTCGGTCACCACTGCGCCGTGCAGCGGGGAGCCTATTGCCAGGAGATGGTAGACGCGAGATACTGGCGGAGCACGCCCGGCGCGATTCGACCGGCAGCGAGGGGGCCCCACGACGCATCGAACTCGGAGAGGCGATCTACCCCCCGAGGCGGGGAGGGCGACGGCCTCGGCGGTGCTGGCGGCGTGTCTCCTGGCGGCGGCCGTGGCCGGCTGTGGAGCGGGGGAGGCCTCCAGGGCCGGGGACAGTGAGCGGGAGGCGGCTGCGGCCACGGTTCCGGTGACGACGGCGGCAGAGCCGGTGGGGAAGCCGGTGATGATGGTGGATCCGGTGCCGTATGCGTTCGAGGCTCTGGTTGAGAGTGCCGATGTGGTGGTGACGGGGCGGATCGTCGGCGTCGATCCGGTGACGAAGTGGAGCACACCCGATGGACGACTCGAGTCCTTCATCGACGGAGATCACCGCGCCGGTCCTCCGGCGGAGTGGCAGGAGGTGACGGTGGCGGTGGATCGGGCGCTGGTGGATACCCGGTTGGTGGTATCGGACGAGCCGTTGCTGGTGCGCTACCAGGTGGCGACACCGACGTATGAGGCGATCGGTCCTGCGCTGGAAGGTTCGCAGGTGTTCGTATGTGGCATGTTCATCCATACCACGTTCTCTGACGGATCGGAGCAAGAGCTGCTGTTCATGCGGGAGCAGGCGACGTACCTGGAGGCGGAGCCGGGGATGATGGTGCGCCTCTACAGCGTCATCGAGGCGCAGCACTATGCGGAGATGGCGGCTGGTCCGGCGCTGCGGCGCAGCGATGCCGATGCGGTCAGCATGGACGAGTTGGTCGATCGGGTCGTGAACCCGAGGCCCCGGTCGGAGTGGCTGGGCGACCACGACTATGACCTACTGGATGCGGAGCCGGTGACCGACCCCGATGCGAAGCTGATCGTCCCGTAGCGTCGCCGCGGCGGCTACATGCCCCAGTACCAGTCGGCGAAGCGCACCGTACGCGTGCGGTGGGCTCGGCTCCGGGCCGTGGCCGGGAACCATGCCAGCTCACGGCCGCCCGCGGCCGCGGCGGAGCGGGCGTGGACGCCTCGGAGTCCGGCATCCTTCGCCTCGACTCCGATCGGCTGGCACCGCTCGCGTGGCACCGGCGTTCCGTCGTCGGCGAGCGGATAGCCGGCGGGGAGCCCGGCAGCGGCCACCCCGGCGGGGGAGTGGACGTCGGCCACCCGCTGGCGGCGTGGCAAGGTGACGCCGACCAGGATCGGGCCGGTGTCGTTGCGGAGATCCTCCGGTTCGTACGGCCAGTTCGCGACGAACGCCCGCAGGTTGGCGCGGGCGGTGGCGGCGTCCTCGTTGAGGTAGAGGGTCGGGAAGCTGTCCGGCGGGTTCCAGCGGCCGCCCCGAGTGGCGGCGTAGGTGGGATCGAGCGGATCACGCCACCTGCGGTCGGCGACGCGCAGCCACTCGTGGCCGTCACGGAGCGATTCGGTCCTCACGACTGGACCCGGCGGAAGTCGAACATGGCGCGGCAGGCTTCAAGGACGTCACGGTGTCGACCGTCGCCGAGCAGGTCGAGGAGGGAGACGCCGTCGAGAGCGGGGATGGGACGCTGCACGACCGCCGGAATCCGGTCACGCTGCAGGTAGTGGACGAGCACGTCGGTAGCGGCGGCCAGGTCGGCGACGGCGGCTTCCCGCTCGGCGGGAATGCCACCTGCAATCCACTTGCCAACTGCCTGCCGGCTCACCCCGAAACGGCGCCCGGCCTCGGCCTGGCTCAGGCCCCACACCCGGAGCACGCGCTCGAAGGCTTTGGCGCTGCGGCGCTGCTCGAAGGCGTCGGCGAAGGCGTCGAGCCAGTCGGGATCGGCAGCGCCCTCGCTGACGAGCGCCTCGGCGGCCTTGGCGGGAGGCAAGGTGGTGAGGGAGGCGGCAACAGTCACAGCGAACTCCTTGATCGCGCCCTGCAACCGTACGTCAACCGCTACCGCTTGTCAACCTACCGCCTGCCCTTGCCTCACTGCGGCGTGAGGTCGAACCAGTATTGGGTGCCGGTGGGGACGTGGGTGACGCGTACGACAGGCTCACCTGGGACACGAAGAGCTGCGTGCCGTCGGGAGCAGGCTCGCCGCCGAAGTCGAGCACGGTGGCCTCGTCGTCCGGGGCGATGTAGACGAGGGCGGTGAAACGGGGGAGCCGTTCCAGGCGGTGGCTACTGCCGTCGCCGGGCTCCTCTCACATTTCATGGTCCCGGCGATTTGGCGCTTCAGGCCGGATGTCCCGATTCGCCTCACGGATGAGGTCCGTTGAGCTACGGACCGGACCCGAACCCCGCAGGGCATGCTCCTCCTCCAACCACCATGGAGCTACCTCACTTCTCGAGCGCCTGGGCGAGATTGCTGAGACCGGCTGCCAGCGCTTGCTGGCCGCTCTTCACGTCGTCGAGCTCACGCAGTATCTGATCGAGCACCTTGACGATCTGCTCGTTGGTCGGGTTCGGGGTGGTTGCCATCTGTCACCTCCTTCCTCGTCTCACCGTAGCGGGCGGGTGTGCCCTGTGGCCTCGAGGTTGCCGGGCAGGCTGCGGGAGCGCAGGAGCGACGGGGTGCCGCCGATGTCCTTCGAACTCAAGCGCCGTTAGGAACCGGAGATCCGGTCGCTCCTGGAGCGCCTGCGAGCCGGCACAGCCGGTGATCTCGATACCTATGGCGCGACCAATCCGGCAGAGGTGCTCGCCGTGGCCACTGAAGCCTTCTTCGACACCCCGGCGTCGCTGCAGCGTGATGAGCCGGAGCTCTACGGGTTGCTCCGTGATTCCTACCGTCAGGACCGGGTCGCGCGCGGCCGGTGAGGGCGGGCCTGAGGCCCGCCGGCTCGAATGCCCCGCGGACTGCGCCCGGAGGAAGTCGGTATCCTCCCGGTGGCTCGGGCAGGAGCATGATGACGGATGACCAGATGGTTCGGCGTATCGAGAGCAGCGCGCGCCGCCACATCTATGTCGAGCGTGTCAACGCCGTCGTCGACTACGTCGAACGGCATCTCGCCGAGGAGCTGACGCTCGACAAGTTGGCCGAGGTGGCCCATTTCTCGCCCTACCACTTTCATCGGGTGTTCAGCGCCCTGGCGGGGGAGACGCTGAGTCGGTTCATTACACGGATCCGCATCGAGCGTGCGGCGACGCAGCTTCCGCAGTATCCGCAGCGGAGGGTGACCGAGATCGCGGCCGGATGCGGGTTCACCAGCCCTTCGTCGTTCGCCCGCGCCTTTCGGGATGCCTTCGGCATGAGCGCGACCGAGTGGAGGAATGGTGGCTACCAGGAGTATGAGAAGGCGCCCGGGGAGAGCATTCGCGACACGCTCGGCACCATGGGCGTTCTCGACGAGAGCTTCGGGATCATCGGCACGCTCATGAATCCCCAATCGGGGCGTATCACTTGGAGCGTCCGGTGTGGCACCTTGGGAACGGCGACCGTGACCGTCGAGCAGCTGCCGGACCTGGAGCTGGCGTACGTCCGTCACACCGGCCGCTACCAGGGAATGGGCGAGGTTTTCGCCGAGGCCTTCAATCGCCTCATGACGTGGGCCCAGCCCCGGGGCTTGGTGACATCCGGAGCCTGGGTGCTCACCGTGTGCCACGACGACCCGACCATCACTGATGACGCGAAGCTTCGGGTGAGTGCCTGCCTCAACGTTCCGGAGGACACCCCGGCCTCTGGCGAGATCGGCCGCATGCGGGTCGAGGGCGGAAGCTACGCGGTCGGCCACTTCGAACTGGGCGAGAAGGACTACGGAGAGGCCTGGCATGCGCTCACTGGCGGCTGGCTGCCCGACAGCGGGTACGAGCCCGACGACGGCTATCCGTACGAGCGCTACTTCGTGGGCCGCGCGGCGAGCACCCCGGGCAAGGAGGCCGTCGACATCTGCCTGCCCGTGCGGCCTCTGCGGCGCTACTGAGCGTTCTCGAACACGGATCCCCAGTCGAACGACCCGGAATCCTCGTACCACTGGGGCCACTCGGCGCACCATTGCGGGCTGTGAGCGTCACGGATGCGGTCAGCGCAGGGCAGGTACGGCTTCAGGTCGAGGATCGGAGTCCCGTCGTCGGCGTCGATGAAGGCAATCTGGACGACGCCGCTATCGGCGTCGAGCGAGATGATCGGGGTGGCAGTGAGAGCGATCGGGTTGGGTCGTGCCGGCGATCGCGTGGCGAAGATACCGACCTGCTCGGGGCCCTCCTTGTATGGCTTCTCGGCGATCGTCATCTCCCGGAATGCCGGCTCGTCGAGATGATGGCACCACCACAGGACGTTGACGTGGCTGAAGCCGCCCAACTCCGTGAGAGCCGGTCGGTAGGCCTCGTCAATCTCGAGTGAGTGTCCGTTTCTATCGATGACGACGCGGCCGATGGGGTTGACGCTGAATGGGGGAGCGGGCATGGTGCGGCCTCCTGATCGGGCAGCTCGGACGGCTGCGTGACGCCACCGTATGGCCAGACGAGGCGAAGCGCTTCGCGTATCTTGCGAAGGACTCCTCAACCCTTGCGCACCGGCCGGTGGGGGAGCGGGGGAGTGGCGCTCCACCTCTTCGGGGTCCCGCACCCGGCGGAATCGGGGGACCGTCTCGACAGCGCCCTGTTCGACCACGGGTACGAACCGGGCACGTACCGGGAGGGCTCGGGCCTGAGCCGGCGTTACGTCAAGCACATGCCCTGAGCGAGGCGGCTCACTGTGGCGTGAGGTCGAACCAGTACTCGGTGCCGGTCGGGACGTGGGTGACCCGGAGCAGCATGCGATCGGCGTCGGGCGGGGAGATCGATCGGCAGATGAACCCGCCGCTGACGGTCTCGCCCGGCCCCACCGAAGCGGCGGGGTCGATCCCGATATCGGGTGGGAGCCCGCAGGCGGCATCGTCACCGTAGACGGTGTCGCCGTTGACCATGTCGAACAGGAGCTCGTTGCCGACGGTGATCGACGATTGGGCCCCGTTGTACGACAAGTTCACCTGCGCCACGAAGAGCTGGGTGCCGTCGGGCGCCGGGTCGCCACCGAGATCGAGCACGGTCGCCTCGTCGTCGGGGGCGATGTAGATGAGGGCGACGAGCCAGCCGTTGGCGTCGGTGACGCCGCCGTAAGGAATGGGATCGTTGCGGTCGGTGCCGTACCCGGCGAGGCCACCCTGGGACTCCCCGATGTCGGAGCAGTCGTCCATGTGCCAGGCACCCTCCTCGTAGACCCAGGAGTGGGGGAGCGACTCGCCGATGGTGGCGTCGCGGGCGCCGGAGATGTCGAGTACCACCGCGGCGGAGGACCCGCTCCCGTCCACCGAGACGTCGTCGACGGTGAGGTCCTGGGCGGAAATGTCGGCGAGGTCCATGTTGAAGCGGCGTCCGTCGAGGTAGGCGTCGACCGCGGCGAATTGGAGCCGTTCCCGGCAGGCGCGCGACAGGCTGTTGAACCACGCCTCGTTGTCGGCGGTGGTGAACGCCTGGAAGGCGTCGGTGGCCGCCTGAACGAGGTCGGCCTCGTTTCCGGTCTCGCCACTCGGCTGCTCACCGCCGGATGAGGCGGTGGTCGTCGTCTGGTCTCCGGTGGCGGTGAGAGCGGCTGTCGGCTTGTCGTTGCTCGAACACGAGGCGACAAGCATCAACGGCAGCAGCAAGGACAGTGCGCGTCGCGCGACAGGCAGGATCGTCATGGTTCTCTCTCTCCGGCGGGAAGGCTACCGGTGCGGACGGTGGTCGGCTACCCCCGATTGCGAGGACTCCGAGCGCCTCCGAACTCCTACGGCGGGCTGAGTTTGGGCCGCCGCCAGTCACCTCCCTTCCATCCCACCGTACCGAAGCGGCGGAACGGGGGCTTGACCCTCGAGTGGGTCGAGGGTTCATACTGCCGGGAGGACGACGAGGGAGCAGGGACCCGTGTTCAAGATCGGCGAGTTCTCGAAGCTGGCGATGGTGTCGGTGTCGGCGCTGCGCTACTACGACCAGATCGGTCTGCTGAGACCGGACGCGGTCGACGAAGCCAACGGCTACCGCCTGTACCGGGCCTCGCAGTTCCGGGACCTGAACCGCATCGTCGCCCTGAAGGACCTCGGTCTGAGCCTGGAGGAGATCCCGCGAGTTCTCGGCGACGAGCTGAGCGGCCCGGAATTGCGAGGGATGCTGCGGCTCAAGCAGGCCGAGATCAGCGACCGTATCACCGAGGAGCAGGATCGGCTCGACCGGGTGGCGGTCCGGCTCCGCCTCATCGAAGAGGAGGGCACCATGCCGGACATCGAAGTGACCGTGAAGACCCTGGAGGCGGCGAGCGGGCTGTCGGTGCGCGAGACCGTGCGGGCCACGACCGACATCGGGGACGTGATCGTCGACACGATCGGTGGCATCTTCTCCAACGGGATGCAGCTGGCAGGGGCGCCGGTAACCGTCTACCACGACCTCGAGTTCACGGCCGACCAGATCGACGTCGAAGTGTTCTGTCCCGTCGATGCAGCGAAAGACGGGTCACTCGAAACGCCGGGCGGCCGCCGGTACGAAGAACGGACGCTGGAAGGCGGCACCGCCGCCACCACTGTGTTCGTCGGTCCCTACGACGAACTGGCCGTCCCCTACCAGGCGCTGGCGGCGTGGGTGGGGGAGCACGGCTACCGGGTTGCCGGGCCGGTGCAAGAGATCTACATGTCGGGTCCCGACGAGCCGGGCCCTCCGGTCACTGAGATCCGAATGCCGGTGACCAAGGAGTAGGCCCCCGGCGGGGGAGCGAGCGGCCCCACCGACCGGGGTCCGGAAGGGCTACGGCGTGCCGCCCTCTCGCTCCCGCTCCTCGGCCAGGTACTTCTGGTACTTGCCCTGCTCGACGCCGCGGCCGTCGATGTAGTAGGCCAGGAGATGGAAGATCAGCCCGAAGCCCCACACCGCAGTGATCCAGTAGGCCCACTGCAGCCCACTCTGGCCGACCGCCAAGTCCAGGATCCAGAAGAATGCGTTGATGATGACGAACGCCCCGACGTGCCACAGCACCCCTGTGAGGTACTTGGCGCGCCTCCGTGCCCGATCCTCCGCAGTCGGTAGGTCCGATCCTGTCACGATGCTTCCCGCAATCGACTGGAGCCACTGTGCGAAACGCTGTCGGGGGACGTCAAGGGCCGGTGGTCCCAGATTCCCGGCGGCGACGACGATGCCCGAGTGGCGGAGGGGAGGGGCCATTGTGAGCCGCACTCTCGACCCTCCTTCGACCCCTGCACGAAGGTTACATAACGTGGATTATGGGACACAGGGTCAACTTTCAACCACCTGTGGCCAAAGGCTCGACCACCGCTTCAACCACCGCTCGACCCACGGTCGTAACCTCGGCGACGATGGTTTGCAGCTCGACCTTGGTCGGTGAGCCGCGCAGGTCGTTGGCTGCGTCCTCGCAGGCGGCCTCGAGGCGGTAGATCTCGTCGCGGAGACGGATGTAGTCGGCACGGTTCAGGATGAGCTCGTCGGATCCGAGGCCCCGGCCGGCGCCACGGCGGCGGGCCTCGTAGTGGCGTTGCCGGTGACTGCGACGGCAGTACTTCGCCGGCCGGCCCGGTTGACGGGTAGCGAGGAACTCCGCCCCGCACCACTCGCAACGTCTGATCTCACCTTGTTGCGTCACAGTGACGGAATGATACCGGTGTTGCAGCGTCGAGGGAAGGATGGAACCTCGGCCGTTCGCGAGATGAATCGGCGTCCGGGGGTCTGACGGATCGAGGGAGCCAAGCCGGGTGCGGCGTAGCTCCGCCTCGACCGAGCCGGGCGGGCACCACTCCCCCAGCGAGAGAGGACCGCGGGCGCCGCGCCGCCGGCCGGTTCGACCGGTCCGGTTGAACGGCCTGGTGCGGTTCGGCCATACTGCGCCACCCCCGGAGAGCCGAGCGAGATGCCGCCGAGCCGCTGGGAGAAGCTGGAGTTCCGTCGGGCTCGGCTGACACCGGAGACGAGGGCGGCACGGTATACCCGGCTCCTCCGCGCTGCCCGTACTACCTCAGAACGACGGGAGATGTCATGAAGGCGATCGCCCACGACACCTACGGCTCGGTCGACGTGCTCGAGATGAGAGACGTCGAACAACCGGTACCGGGAGACCACGACGTCGTGGTTGCCGTCGCGGCCGCCTCCGTCAATCCCTACGACTGGCACCTCGTTAGCGGAGCTCCCCTCATCGCCCGACTGGCGGGACGCTCCCTCGGTTTCGGCTTCCGAGGGCCTGGCAACCGGGTGCGCGGCTGGGATGCTGCCGGGACGGTGGCAGCGATCGGCAGGGACGTGACCGGCCTGCAACCCGGCGACGAGGTGTTCGGCTGGTGCGACCAGGACGGCGCCTTCGCCGAGTACGTTCGTTCCGGCGGAGGCACCTTCGTGGCGAAACCGGCCAACCTCAGCTTCGAGCAATCGGCCGCGGTGCCGCTCGCCGGCCTCACCGCCCTCCAGGCGCTCCGTGATGAAGGGCGAGTCGAGCCCGGCCAGCATGTTCTCATCAACGGCGCCTCGGGCGGCATCGGCACCTTCGCCGTGCAGCTCGCCAAGGCTTTCGGAGCCGAGGTCACCGGGGTGTGCAGCACCGGCAACCTCGACCTGGTGCGCTCGCTCGGGGCCGACCACGTCGTCGACTACACCACCGGGGACTTCACCCGGAACGGAGTCCGCTACGACCTCATGGTCGATTCGGCGGTGAGCCGGACCCTGGCGGAGTGCCGGCGAGCCCTGACACCGGAAGGGACGTACGTGGTCTTCGGAGATTCCGGCGGTCACTGGGTCGGAGGATTCCGGCGGGTCCTGCAGATGCGGTTGGCGGCGCCGTTCGTGCGCCAAGAGATGAGGAGTTTCGTGACGGCGGCCCGCGGTGAAGATCTGATCTTCCTTCGGGAACTGATCGAAGCCGGGACGATCACACCGGTGATCGACCGGACGTACCCGCTGGCGGAGACACCGGCAGCACTCGCCTACCTCGAGCACGGCCACGCTCGCGGCAAGGTCGTCATCACCGTGTGACGGGGCGGGTCGGTGCCGGGGACCACCGGCGGCAGATGAGGAGAAACCCATGAAAGCGATCGTGCAAGACGAGTACGGCTCCCCCGTCACCCTGCACCTGCGGGACGTCGCCAAGCCGGAGCCGGGCGACAAGGAGGTCCTGATCCGTGTCCACGCCGCCGCGGTTCACGCCGGCGACTGGTACCTCATGCAGGGCAATCCGTACCTGATGCGGCTTCTCTTCGGGTTCCGCAAGCCGCGCAACGGCGTCCCGGGATGGGACGTGGCCGGGACCGTCGAGGCGATCGGCAAGGACGTGACCCGGTTCCGGCCCGGAGACGAGGTATTCGGATCGTGCCGGGCCACCTGTGCTGAGTACACCATCGCCCGCGAGAAGTCCCTGGCTCCCAAGCCGGCCAATCTCAGCTTCGAGCAGGCTGCCGGGCTCGCCATCTCCGGCCTCACCGCCCTCCAGGGCCTACGCGACAAGGGTGAGGTCCAGCCCGGGCAGAAGGTGCTCATCAACGGCGCCTCGGGCGGCATCGGGACCTACGCGATCCAGATCGGCAAGGTGCTCGGTGCCGAGGTGACCGGTGTGTGCAGCACCGCCAACGTCGAACTGGTGAAGTCGCTCGGGGCCGACCACGTTGTCGACTACACCGCCGAAGACTTCACCGAGAGCGGGGAGCACTACGACGTCATCTTCGACAACGTGGGGAACCACTCGCTTTCGCAGATCCGGAAGGCGCTCACCCCCAAGGGGATCCTCATCCCCAACGGCGGCGGCCGGGGCGGACGCGTCTTGGGTGCCGCCGGGGCCTCGCTCAAGGAGCTGGTGGTGTCGCTGTTCGTGCGCCACAAGCTCCGCCCCTTCGTCTCGACCACGAAGACCGACGACCTGCTCGCCCTCGCAGATCTGGTCGCGGCCGGCAAGGTGACCCCGGTGGTCGATCGGACCTTCCCCCTCGCCGAAACCGCCGCGGCGCTCACCCACGTCGGGGAGGGCCACGCTCGGGGGAAGGTCGTCATCGTCGTCTGAGGCGGGACCCGGGGGTTCAGGGGCACGCCGGCGGGCCGGCCGTACCGGCACCATCGAGAAACGAGAGGAGACGCCATGGAACGGTTCTCCGTAGCGACGCTCGAGGACTTCATCGTGGCCGCCAAGTCGGCCACGTACGTTGGTGACGGCGCCGCCGCCCCGGCGAGCCGCCCCCACTCCCACGACCTCGCCTTCACATCCGGCGACTTCTCCTACCTGGACAGCTACTTCGGCGGGTCCGATTTTGTGGGGGAAGAGGTCGTCTACCACCGCGACGAGCCGGTGTGGGCGATGAACTACTACGGCCGCATCATCCTGCCCAAGTTGATCGACGCCGTCGGCGCCGGTGCCATCATCAAGGCCGCCCTCTCGGCCATGTATCGGGGAGGCCGTTTCCTCGGCGGATACCGTTGGGTCGACGGGGACGACGTCTACCTCGACCGCAACGAAGGTGACGTCGCGTCGTTCACGGGAAGAGAGTGCATCACCCGCCGCGGCACCGAGGTGTACGAACTCGTCTACCACGGTGGGCTGATCAAGGCGTGACGGGGGATCACTCCCGCGTCGCGCGGGCTCCCCGGGCGGCGGCTCCGCCGGGGCTGTTCCGCAGCCCGATTCGTCCCGATTCGTCTCACGGGCCGATTCCCCCGCCGGCCACTCCCCCACCCCCAGCAGGCCACCGGCGAGCGCTACCTGTCTTTGGCCTGCCTGATGGGGTCCTGGAGCACGGACGGGAGCGCCAAGACCGGGTAGAGGGCAATCCAGACACAGGCGCCTTCGAGGAGCTGGATGACGTGGCTGCGCGGCGACACGAGCTCGCGTTGGATGGCGACGACGTCGATCGTTCCGATGAGGAGGAAGACTCCCGCCAGGATGGCCTGCTCGAGGGTCAGGATGAAGAGCATGTCAGTCCGTGAGGTCCCGGTGAGGCGGTACGACGCGATCTCGCTGTTGCGGAAGCGGGTGCCGATGGCGCCGATGACGGCGAGGGCGACGCCGACGATGAGGGCGAACCATCGCCCTTGCCTGTCGAGGTAGGCCGCGATCGCGTCGTACTGGGAGGCGACGTAGGAGTGACTCACGAGCGGGCCGTTCTCCACGTCCAGGGACGATCCCATGACGGTGAGCGCCTCCTGGGTGTCGTAGCGCGGATCGATGACGGCGAGGCACTGTGGAGCCGAGCGTTGTGCCGGGCTCATCTCGACCGCCACGGCCGTCTCCGTGGGTATGCCCCCCGCTACCGGACTTCCCGGGACCGCCAAGACGTTGCCGAGGAGGTCACCGTGCAGGTAGCCGGGCGTGCTGAGGTCGAAGGAGACCCCGACGACGGCTAAGGCGTCCTTCAACTCGGGGACGAGTGAGCGGGTGGTCGCCATCACGGAGACGCTCGGGCCGAGCTGGGTGACGTCGTCGAGGCCGACGAACTCGATCGGACCGGCGCGTGTCACGCCCTTCTGCCCGGTGAGCGCCTCACAGGAGGTGACGGAGATGCGTTGGGCATTCGAGGGTTCCGAGCTCCCGAAGACCAGCGTGTTCTCACCGAGCCGTGTCTGGTCGTCGAGGACGTTGAGCAGGCGGTCGTCGTCCTGGACCGCACCGACGAGGAGGAGGAAGGCGCTGGCGACGACGAGGACGACCACGATGGCGGAGCGGGCCGACGGTGCGAGGAGGTTCCGGAAGGCCTCCCGCAGGCTGAGGAGCGGCCTCCAACCGCGGCGCGCCATGACTCAGGCCGCCGATCCGAGGTGAACGACGGCCGACATGGCGGCCAGCACCGCGTCGTCGTGCGTCGCCACGATGACGATGCGGTCGGTCTGCATGCGGCGCAGGGAGGCGATGACGAGCGAGGCGTTCGTCCGGTCCAGGTTGGCGGTCGGCTCGTCGGCGAGGATGATCGGCCGGCGGGTCGCGATCGCTCGGGCGAAGGCGAGCCGCTGCAGCTCCCCTCCCGACAGGTGGCGAGCCGGGACGTCGGCATGGGCCGCGAGGTCGACCGACGCCAGCGCGGCGCCGGCCCGGCGCAACGCGTCCGTCAACGTGGCGCCCTCCGACAGTGCCCCCACCATCGTGTTCTCCACCGCGGACCGGGACGGGATGACCTGCGCCGTGTCGTGCTGCGACGCTTCGCATCGTTCCTCCCCTCGTCACAGCCGACCGCTGGTGCTGTCAGCCCAGATTCTGCTACGGACGTGGCGGGCGGTCAATCAGCGGCGCAATCACCTGGTCTTGGCACCGTCTGCGAGGCTGGGCCGCGCCGATCAGGTCGCTTGGGAGGGTCCGAGCCGCCACGACAGCTCCGCCGGGGCTGTCCCGCAGCCCGATTCGTCCCGGCTTCCCTCGCGATCCGCCTCTCTCATCGGCCACTCCCCCACGCCCAGCAGGTCCCTGGCGAACCCGACCAGATCCCCTCCGACCGGGACCGCATATGCCGTCGGCGCCGACCGCCAGTGCCGGATCCGCCCGGGCTCGACCACGTCACCGAGACCCTCGAGGCAGTCGGCCAGCTCGTCACTCCACACCCAGGGCATCCCTACCTCCCTCCGCTTCCGTCGACCCGTCCACGGTCAACGTACCGCCCGTGTCAAGGAGCCCCCACCAGGGGAAATACCGGGGTGTGGTTCCACCCCGTCGGCGACAACCGTCCGTCAGCCGCCGCGGCCCGCGTCGTCCCTGCCGCGTCGGCGCCGTGCGATGACGACACCGATGACGGGTCCGGCGACGAGCACCGCCACGGTCACCACGCCCACGACCACGCTCTCCCGGAAGACCTCCGCGAGGCTGGCCTCGTAGCCGCCCTCGATCCCGGCGTAGATCACGACGTTGACGGCGACGATCGCCCCGATGACACCACCGACGAGACCCCCGACGACCAGGTCGGCGATCCAGCCCCGTCTCCTCGTCGTGGTCACAGCGCCATCACCTCATTCCGCAGGCAGGCCACCAGCGTACGACTTCGGCGGGTCCCCTTCACCGACCCCGTCACCCGGGAGCAGCTCGAATGGCTGGTCCCGCCCGGGGCTACCTGAGGCGGGCGACCTCCCGAATCGGCGTTCCCGTCGCCGGGTCCCGCTACGATTGCCCGCCGCCATGAAGATCGAAGTCGTCCGCAGCGCCCGCCGGCGCAAGACCATCCAAGCCCGCCTCGTCGACGGGGTACTCCGCATCGCCATCCCCGACAACCTCACCCGGGCCGAGGAGTCCCATTGGGTGGAGACGATGCAGCAGCGCTTCACCCGCAAGCGCACCTCCGACGGCATCGACCTGGCCGCCCGGGCCCGCCGGCTCGCCACCCGCCACCACCTCCCCCACCCCGCCTCGATCGAATGGTCGGATCGGCTCCACACCCTGTGGGGATCGTGCAGCACGGCGAGCCGCCGCATCCGCATCGCGACCCGCCTCGCCGAGTATCCGGGGTGGGTACTCGACTACGTCATCGTCCACGAGCTGGCGCACCTGGACGAGGCGACCCACTCGCCCGCCTTCTGGATGCTCGTCAACCGCTACGGCATGGCGGAGCGGGCCCGCGGTTATCTCATCGCCCGGGGAGAGATCGAGGGCTGAGGACGGTGGCCGCGGTCACTCGACCGGGGTGTCGTCGCCGGCGATGTCCTCGAGGACCCCGGGATCGACGACGCGGATGACCCGGTAGCCGGTCTCTATCGCTCCCCGGCGGCGCAGATCCGCCAACGCCTCATTGACGGACTGGCGGCTCGCCCCCAGCAGCATCGCCAGCGTCGCCTGGCTCAACTGGATCTCGCCGTAGGCGTCGGCCTCCTCCAGCAGCATCTCGGCCACCTGCTCCTTGACCGTGCGGTGCATGAGGCGCAGGACCCGGCGCTGGGTGGATTCGAGCTGGTTCAGTCCCGCGATCAGCCACCGCATCGCGATCCGGGGGTGTTCCAGCAGCACCGGCAGGAGCTTCTCCCGCTCCATCCGGAATGCAGTCACCGCCGCGATCGCCCGGGCCGAGGACATGTAGGGGCGGTCCTGGAACATGGCGATGTCACCGATGACGGCCCCGTCGGAGACGTGGGCGATGACCCGGCGCCCCTCTCTCCGGTTCCGGTACAGCTCGACCTGGCCGCGCTGGATCACGTACGCCGCGTCGGCTGCGGTTCCCTCCTTGAAGAGATGCGTCCCCGGGTACTTGTCGATGTACTGGCCGACTCCCGCCAGCGCGGTGAGGTCCTCGGTGGTCAGAGGCAGGTAGTCGGTCCGGCCGAACGAGCGCGCCAGCCACGCGAAATGCTGTTGCTCTCCGTTGTCCATAGGCTCCCTTCCTGCCCGGGACAACGCCGTCGCCGGTCCGGCTCTTCCGAGAAATCGTCAACGCCGCGACAATGCTGCGAGCGCTCCCACGGGGCCGGCGGGAGGCCACGGCGCGGATGGGGAGCGCGGGCGCAGCTTCGCCCCGGCCTCAGTCGACGACAGCCAGGCGGATGCGCCGGAAGCCCTTGCCCTTCGACTCCACCTTCACGATCTCGATCCGGCCCACCTCTGAGGTGGAGCCGACGTGGGTGCCGCCGTCGGCCTGGCGGTCGAGGCCCACGATGTCCACCACGCGTACCTCTCGGAGGCTGGCCGGGAGCAGGCTCACCTTGGTGCGGATCAGGCTCGGGTCCTGGTCGGCCTCGGCCCGCGGCAGGAAGCTGACCTCGACCGGCAGGGCCGCCGCCAGCTGCCGGTTCAGTTCCTCCTGGAGCGGGGCCTTGTCCTCCGGATCCCAGTCCGGCAGCTCGAAATCCAGCCGTCCCTCACCGGGTTTCATGTTGCCGCCGGTGACCGGGCTCCGGTAGCGATCCCACACCACGCCGCAGAGGGCATGCATCGCGGTGTGGGTGCGCATCAGCTCGTAACGCCGCTGCCAGTCGATCACGCCTCGCACCTCGGTGCCGCGCGGGGGAAGGTCGCCGTCGAGCCAGTGCCACACCTCGGATCCGTCCGATGCCACCCGCACCACCTCGATGCGGTCGTCGCCGATCCAGAGCGCCCCGACGTCGTGGGGCTGACCACCGCCTCCCGGGTAGAAGACCGTGCGGTCGAGCCGCACCCGGCCGTCGTCCCGATCGACCTCGAGAACGGAGGCGTTGACCTCGCGGGCATAGGCGTCGGTCGAGTAGATGCGCGTGGTCATGGCGGCCTCCCGGGTCGGCTGCCCCTGACACTAGAGGCTCAAACTTGGCCGGTTGGCGTGCCGGTCCGGTCCGTCACCGGCCTCGGCTCGCTCCGACTGCGGGAGGTGCGGTCGATCAGGATCGGGTAGCCGATCGCCACCACCGCCGCGAACAGGAACCACTGCATGGCGTAACTGAAGTGGTTCCGCTCGGTCTGCTCCGGTGGCGGCACCGGGCGTGGGCTTCCGTTGGCCTGCGGAGGCTCCTGGCTCTGCAACTCCGCATAGACCGGGGCCAGATCGAGACGGCTCTGCTGCTGGAGCCGGGCGAGGTCGACCCGGGCGATGCGGGCGAGGACGCCCTCGGCGGGGTCGACCGGCCCGAAACGGCCGCGTACCTGGGTCTTGCGGAGGATGCCGATCACCTCGACCTCGCCGGGCGGAGGCTCGGCGCCGGCCACCGGCGGATCGGTGGCGTCGATCGGGACCCAGCCCCGGTCGACCACGACGGCGGTGCCGTCGTCCAGCAGCAACGGCGTGAGCACGTGGTGTCCGGACACGCCGTCGAGGGAGAGGGAGCGCAGCACCACCTCTTCGTCGAGCACATACGTCCCGTCGAGGCACACCATCCGGTACTCGAGCTCATCCGGGTCCTCGCCGAACCTGGCCACCAGCTCGTCCCACGAGGCGGGTGCGGCCTCGAGCCGGGTCTCCAGCAGGCGGTTGAGCTGCTTGCGCTCGTCGAGGCGCCGCAGCTGCCACTGGCCCAGGTTCACGAACGCCACGATGGCCACCAGGGCGAGGACGTGGCCTGCCAGCCATTTGGGGCGGACCAGGAAGGCGAAGCTGCGGGACGGCCGGCTCATCGCGCCGATGCTATCCCCTCCGGGTCTCCCGCCCCACCGCGTCCCGGCCGTGATCGCAGCCGTGGCCGGTGGGTAGGCTGACTCGATGCGCCTCTACCTGGTCCGCCACGCGGTGACGGGCGAGACGGACAAGACCCTGAGCGGACGTCTCCCCGGCATCCCGCTCTCCCCGACCGGGCGCGCCATGGCGACCACGATGGCCGAGCAGCTCGCCGCCTTCCCGGTGGAGGCCGTCTACTCGTCTCCGATCCGCCGTTGCCGGGAGACGGCCCGCATCCTGGGGCGGACCTGGGGCTTGACACCGGCCACGGTGCCGGGGCTGGTCGAGGCCGACTACGGGCGGTGGAGCGGCCGCAGCCTGCGGAGTCTCACCCGACTCAAGGCGTGGCAGCGGCTCATGACGGCGCCAGCCCGTTTCCGGTTCCCGGACGGCGAGACGCTCGAAGAGGTGCGAGCCCGTGCCGTCGCCGCCGTCGAGGCCATGGCAGACCGCCATCCCGCGGCCGAGGTGGTTGCGGTGACCCACGCCGACGTGGTCCGGGTCCTGCTCGGTCACTACCTCGGTGCCCCCCTCGACCTCATCCACCGCCTCCACGTACGGCCCGCCGGCGTTTCGGTCGTGGAGCTGGCCGCGGACGGGTCGGTACGGGTTCCCGTTGTCAACTGGGGCCCGTCGCCGGGGGTCCGCTGATGGCTCTCGCCGCCGACGGGTTCGTCGCCGGGGCGCACGGGGAGCCGGGGCAGCGCACCTTCCTGCTGCAGTTCACCGTCGACGGGGTGCCCGCCTGGTACCTGCTGGAGAAGGCCCAGGTGGCGGCTCTCGCCACCGAGAGCGCCTCCCTGCTGCTCGCCGCCGGCTTCGCCGGGGCCGGGCGCTCGGTAGAGACCCCCGAACTGATGGAAGCGTCCCGGCTCGCCTTCCGGGTGGCGGAGATCGGCCTGGTGTTCGACGCCGAATCCGGGCTGGTCACCCTGCTCCTCACCCCGACCGACGCCGACATCGAACCGGTCGCCTACCAGCTCTCGCCGGCCCAACTCGACGCCGGGGCTCGCGCCGGCGGGGACGCGGTGCTGCAGGGACGCCCGCGCTGCCCCCAGTGCGGGCTGGCGATGGACCCGGAAGGCCACCACTGCCCGGTGACCAACGGCGACCTCCGGCACCACCGGCCGTGACGGTGTGACGATGGCATGGAAACCGGCGATCGACGAGCTGGTGGGCCGCTTCGCCTCGGCCTCGAACGCCACCCTCCTCGCCACCACCGGCGACGGCGACCTCGTCGTGTACAAGCCGGCGCGGGGAGAACGACCTCTGTGGGACTTTCCCCGCGAGACCCTGGCGATGCGGGAGGTGCTCACCTATCGGGTCAGCGCCGCCTTGGGATTCGACCTGGTGCCGGAGACGACCCTGGGCGAGGGTCCCCTGGGACCCGGGTCGATCCAGCGGTTCGTCGAACACGACGCCGAGTACGACGCCGTGGGGGACGTCCGGGCCGCCGACCCTGCGCTGTGGCCGTGCGCGGTGCTCGACGTCGTCTGCAACAACGCGGACCGCAAACTGGGGCACATCCTGCGCGACCCGGCGGGGCGTCTCCACGCAATCGACCACGGCCTCACCTTCCACCCCGAGGACAAGCTCCGCACCGTGCTGTGGGTATTCGCCGGCCGGCCGCTCCCGCCCGCAGCCCTCGAGGGCCTTGACGCCCTCCGGTCCGCTCTCGACGGGTCACTGGGGCAAGAGGTCGGGGAGGCGCTCGGGGCGCGGTCCCTCGAGGCGCTCCAGGGCCGGGTGGCGCGGTTACGCCGTCACGGGGTGCATCCCGAGCCGCCCGACCACCGCCCTCCCCTCCCCTGGCCGCCCTACTGAGGCGCGCCACCCGCGGCGGTCAGCCACCGTGGGCGATGCCCCCGGTGCGGCGGGGATCCGCCGCCTCGAACAGCCAGGCCCGGGGATCGAACAGCACCGCCTGCACCCCCCCGAAGTACATCGACAGGTCGGGGAAGCGACGCACCTGAACGTCCTCGAAGGGCCGGACCGGGATTCCGGGCTCGTAGGCGGCGGTGGGAACCCCCTCGAAGATCTCGGCGTGGACCCGGGGGTGGTCGACGGCGTCGGAGAGGGCCATGCCGAGATGGATGAAGTTGACGAGCACCGAGCTGATGGCCGTCGTGATGCGGTCGGCGCCCGGGGACCCGATGGCGAGCACCGCCCCGCTCCGGCTGCGCGCCACCGTGGGTGCCATGTTGGAGACCAGCCGGGTCCCCGGCTCGAGGGCATGCAGCCCCTGCGGGTTGAGCTCGATCTCGCCCAGCGAGTTGTTGAGCCAGAAGCCGGTACCGTCGACGAGGGCGCCCGACCCGTAACCGGCCGACACGGTGACTGAGCAGGCGTTGCCGTCCGAGTCGACCGTGGAGGTATGGGTGGTGGACGGGGCCGAGATGATCCCCTCCAGGTCGCCCAACCGTGCCAGCTCCAGCAGGCGCTGCGCCTCGGCGAGGCGGTCGTGGTGGCCCACGAGGAACTCGGTGCGGTAGGTGAGCACCGCCCTTTGTACCCGGATCAGGGTCTCGATGTCCTCGGCGGACCAGGATTCGAAGGCCCCTCCACCGAGCAGCAGGAGCATGGCCGCCATGCAGGCCCCACCCACCGCCGGCGGCGGATTGGTGGCGACCGCCCACTCGTCGATGTCGACCCGGATCGGTTCCCGGATCACCGCCTGGTACTCGGCGAGGTCGCGTCGGGTCAGGAGCCCGCCTCCGGCCTGGACGGCGTCGACGATCTGGGCCCCGAGCTCGCCCCGGTAGAGGGCATCGGTGCCCTCGGCGGCCAGCAAGTGGAGAGAGTCGGCCAGGAAGGGCACGTGGACCGTCTCCCCCGCCACCAGGTGGGTGCCGTCGGGATGGTGGATGACGGCGTAGCTGGTGGGATCCCATCCGAATACGACCTGGTGGGAGTGGGCGAAGTACTCCGCCGCCGCCGCCGACAACGGGAACCCTGCCTCGACGGCGGCGATCGCCGGTTCGAAGAGGGTTGCCCACGGCACCAGCCCGTAGCGTTCCCAGGCCAGGCGAAGCCCGGCGAAGGCGCCCGGGGTGCCGACCGAGCCGTGGCCGACGACGGTGCGGGTTCCCCCGCCGTAGCTCATCTCGATCTCACGAAGCCCACCCCCGAAACGGTCCGGCGGCAGGCCGCGGCCCGGCATCTCGATGCTGCCGTCGATCACCACCGGGTCTTCTCCCTGCGGCCACACCGTGACGAATCCCCCCGAACCGGGGGCGATGATGCCCGGCTCGGTGCACATCGAGGCGATCACACCGGCGACGGCGGCGTCGAAGGCATTCCCGCCGTGATCGGCGATGGAGGCTCCGGCATCGGCGGCGATCTGGGAGCTGGAGGCGATGCTCACCCGGCGCATCGCGGCAATCTAGGGACCCGGGAGGGCCGACTCCAACAGGGGCCGGCTCAGGCCTCGGCCGGCACCAGTTCCGAGGGCTTCGCCTCGACCTGGTAGGCGACGACCTCGAGGCGGCTGCGGCGACCCTCCTCGGTCTCCCAGAAGCGGCGCTGCACCATGCCGGTCACCCACATCTCCCGGCCGGGCTCGGGGAGCTCGTCGGCCACCGCGTCGGGGGGATCCCACCACGTGACGGGGACGACGTCGACGCGGCGGCGGGGGGCGTCGCTGCGCACCGTGACCAGGTAGCGAACGAGCCGGGAGCCGGATTCGAAGACACGGAGCTCGGGAACGGCGGCGAGCTTTCCGGAGAGGACGACGAGGTTGCAGTCCATGGGCGGGCACCTCCAGTGCGGTGGGAAGTGCGGGTACCTGCAACGTATCGACCCGGCGCGACAGGAAACGACCCGTCACCCCGCGGCGACGATCAACTCATCGAGCTCGTCGATGCCGGGGAAGCCCGGGTCGTGCTCCAGGATGCGGTTGCGGAGATTGCGGGCCTCGGAGCCGTCGCCGGCGAGTGCGGCTGCCCGGGCCGCCACGTACCAGAGCTTGAGGTCCTCGGGGAACGGCTCGTGGGTGAGCCGCTTGGGTTTGGTAAGGCGCCGGGCCTCGGCGATCTCGCCGTCGTCGATGAGGAATGAGGCATAGACGACCGCGCCCTCCTTCATCACCGCCGGTGTGCCGCCGAGTTTCTGCAGCGTCTCCCAGGTGGTCACCACGTCGTCGTGGCGTCCCTGCGCTCGCAACGTGTCCATCTCGATCGGGAGGTGGGTGGTCTCTCCGGTGACCCGGCGATAGGTGCGCAGCTCGCTGAGGGCCTTTGCCCAGTTCCCCACCCGGTAGGAGGCGAGCCCGAGGACCTCCCGGACGGTGGCGTCCCGTGGCGCCAGTTCCTTGGCCCGCTCCGCCTTGCGCACCGCCACGTGGTGGCGGCCGTCGACGAAGGCCTCGGAAGCTTCACCGAGCGCTTCGAGGGCGGCAGCGACCCGCGCCGCCGGGGTGACCCGGGCCAGCTCCTCGACCACCCACCGAGGAAGACCCGCCGCGGCGCCCCGCAGGTCCCGCCGCGCCTTGGATGGCTCGCGATCGGACCCTGCCCGCCCCTTGCCGGAATCGCGGTCCTTGCCGCCGGACGGACTGGCGTCCCGGTAGCGTGATCCCTTGCCCTCCTTGGAGCGGGAGCCTCCGGTGTCCTTGCCGCGGCGCGCGGCCGGGTCGGAGCGGGCTACCGGAGGCTTGCCGGCACCGGAGTCGCGCCGGGGCTTGCCGTCGCCGGAGTCGCGCCGGGGTTTGCCGTCCCGTCGCCGATCACGGTCCCGGCCACTGCCGCCTTCACCTCGTCCTGCTGCCACCCGAATCCCTCTCTCGACCGGTTCCCTCGACGCGATTGAGGCCGCCCCGAAGGACGGCCTCAATCTACTGGTTGTTCGGCGGCGACCTACTCTCCCGGGGCCCCACGGCCCAAGTACCATCGGCGCTGGCAGGCTTAACTTCCGTGTTCGGAATGGGAACGGGTGGGTCACTGCCGCTATGGCCACCGAAACTCTGTCAGTGCTCCTTGAGCACTCCATAGCGAGCACGATCGTCGCGGTATTCAAACTCAAGCCCTCGACCTATTAGTACCAGTCAGCTCCACGCATCGCTGCGCTTCCACTTCTGGCCTATCAACCTGGTGTTCTGACCAGGGGTCTTACCCGGTTGTCCGGTGGGAGATCTCATCTTGGAGGCGGCTTCGTGCTTAGATGCCTTCAGCGCTTATCCGTGCCGTACGTAGCAAACCAGCCGTGCTCTTGGCAGAACAACTGGCACACCAGAGGTACGTCCATCCCGGTCCTCTCGTACTAGGGACAGATCTCCTCAAATCTCCTGCGCCCGCGACGGATAGGGACCGAACTGTCTCACGACGTTCTAAACCCAGCTCGCGTGCCTCTTTAACGGGCGAACAGCCCGACCCTTGGGACCTGCTTCAGCCCCAGGATGAGACGAGCCGACATCGAGGTGCCAAGCCCCGCCGTCGATATGGACTCTTGGGCGGGATGAGCCTGTTATCCCCGGGGTACCTTTTAGCCGTTGGCCTCGGCGCATCCACATGCCGCCGAGGGATCACTAGGCCCTACTTTCGTACCTGCTCCACTGGTAAGTGTCGCAGTCAAGCTCCCTTGTGCCCTTGCACTCGCCGCCTGATTGCCGACCAGGCTGAGGGAACCTTTGGGCGCCTCCGTTACACTTTTGGAGGCCACCACCCCAGTGAAACTGCCCGCCAGACACTGTCCCTGATCCGGATAACGGATCGAGGTTAGAAGCCCATTATGAGAAGGGTGGTATTTCAATGGTGACTCCACAAGGGCTAGCGCCCTCACTTCACAGTCTCCCACCTATGCTACACATCACATAACAAACTCCAATGTCAAGCTGCAGTAAAGGTCCCGGGGTCTTTCCGTCCTGTCGCGGGTAGTGAGCATCTTTACTCACAATGCAATTTCGCCGAGTCTCTGGTTGAGACAGTGCCCAAGTCGTTACGCCATTCGTGCAGGTCGGAACTTACCCGACAAGGAATTTCGCTACCTTAGGCATTCTTGTTACTCTCCACCACACCCAAAGAGTGCAGCGGATGGTCAGATCATTTCTGCCTGACTCCCCATGTCGCCATGAGGATCGGACTGTACCTTCACCGCCCTGACGGACGGTGCCTGGCGTGCAGTCTCTGAGGATCCCCCGAGGACTTCCTGGAGAGGCCGTGCCCGCTGCTTGCCATTTGCGTTCATCGCATAGGCAAGGCGGACGACTCTCTCGAAGCCCGCAGGCGAGAGGTGCTCCTTCCGTCGCATCGACCTGACGATCGATGCGAACCGCATGAAGTCCCCTCGCTTCACCATGAGTTCATGGGTCTCGAAGAACGGGACGATGATCTCGTCCAGCTCACGCAGCGTCCACACCGTGAAGGTGAGAACGCTGCTCCGTGGGCCCTTCGCGACCACTCGACCGCAGCCGAAGTGGGCGCGAAGCGCATCGAGAGCGTGCCGATTCGTTTGATGCTGAGTCACCTGGAAGCAGGCTTGCACCTGCCATCCCCGTGTCAGCTTCACGTACGGATTGCGATGGATCGAGATAGAGAAGCATCCTTCTCCATCCACGAACCCAGCGATCCACATCGGATCGACGTCCCATGCTGGTGATTCGGTTTCCTGCTGATTGTCCGCACCGGGCGAATTGTCACTGCTCATGCATCGCACAGTATCTCCTGTGTGTGACATGAACGAGTATCGCCGGATACTCGGATGTTCCAGCATATAGCCAGGTTTTCCAACGGCCAGTTGGAAGCCAACCGTTATAGTTACGGCCGCCGTTTACCGGGGCTTAGGTTCAGAGCTTCGCCGAAGCTAACCCCTCCCCTTGACCTTCCGGCACCGGGCAGGCGTCAGAGCGTATACTGCGTCTTGCGACTTCGCACGCTCCTGTGTTTTTAGTAAACAGTCGCTTGGGCCTGGTATCTGCAACCCCCTCAGGCTTCGGACGCGAGGTCCTACACCTTACCGGGGTGCTCCTTCTCCCGAAGTTACGGAGCCATTTTGCCGAATTCCTTAACCAGAGTTTTCTCGCTCGCCTTGGTATTCTCTACCTGTCCACCTGTGTCGGTTTCGGGTACGGGCACCATGTGAACTCGCTAGAGGCTTTTCTAGACGGCTTGGGCGTTCAGTGGCTTCGCCTTACGCGGCTCGGCATCGCACCTCGGGCTTCGTGAGGTCCGGATTTGCCTGGACCTCGCCCTACATGCTTACCCCGGGTCAACCAGCGCCCGGGTCCACTTACCCTTCCGTGTCACCCCATCGCTGACCTACTGCCAGCTGGGTCGGTAGGCCCCGTAGGGCTTTCCTTAGCAAGCTGGGTTCAGTCTTGACGCGCACACAGTGGTACGGGAATATCAACCCGTTGTCCATCGACTACGCCTCTCGGCCTCGCCTTAGGTCCCGACTAACCCTGGGCGGACGAGCCTTCCCCAGGAACCCTTGGACATTCGGCGGAGGAGATTCTCACTCCTCATTCGCTACTCATGCCGACATTCTCACTCGAGCGGCCTCCACGACTGGCTTCCGCCGCCGCTTCGCCGGCCGCTCGACGCTCCCCTACCGATCCTGTCCCCTGGACGCGAGGCGCCGGGGTAATGACAGAATCCCGCAGCTTCGGTACAGAACTTGAGCCCCGTTACATTATCCGCGCGGGATCACTCGACCAGTGAGCTGTTACGCACTCTTTAAAGGGTGGCTGCTTCTAAGCCAACCTCCTGGCTGTTTGGGCAACTCCACATCGTTCCCCACTTAGTTCTGACTTAGGGACCTTAGCTGGCGGTCTGGGCTGTTTCCCTTTTGACCATGAAGCTTATCCCACATGGTCTGACTGCCGCACTTGGCGCCGTGGGATTCGGAGTTTGACTGGGATCGGTAAGCTTGGTGGCCCCCTAGCCCAATCAGTGCTCTACCCCCAGGGCGGAACATGCGACGCTAACCCTAAAGCTATTTCGGGGAGAACCAGCTATCGCCGAGTTTGCTTGGCCTTTCACCCCTATCCACAGGTCATCCCCCCAGTTTTCAACCTAGGTGGGTTCGGGCCTCCACGAGGTCTTACCCTCGCTTCACCCTGCCCATGGATAGATCACTCGGCTTCGGGTCTATGACACGCGACTAGACGCCCTATTCAGACTCGCTTTCGCTGCGGCTACACCTCTCGGCTTAACCTTGCCACGTATCGATAACTCGTCGGCTCATTCTTCAAAAGGCAGGCCGTCAGGATCCGAAGATCCCTCCGACTGCTTGTAGGTTCATGGTTTCAGGTACTATTTCACTCCCCTCACCGGGGTACTTTTCACCTTTCCCTCACGGTACTAGTCCGCTATCGGTCGTTAGGTAGTACTTAGCCTTACGAGGTGGTCCTCGCAGATTCACACGGGATTTCACGGGCCCCGTGCTACTTGGGAACAACGTCGGGAGTCCTGAGTGATTTCGGCTACGGGGCTGTTACCCACTGTGGCGCTGCTTTCCAGGCAGCTTCGACTATCACCAGGATTTGTAACTCCCTGACGAGACCGGCGTCTCGTCGGACATGTCCCGCAACACCGCGCCGGCAACGCCGCCGGGCTATCACACCAACACGGTTTAGGCTCTTCCCGCTTCGCTCGCCGCTACTAAGGGAGTCGCTGTTGCTTTCCATTCCTCGGGGTACTGAGATGTTTCAATTCCCCCGGTTGCCTCTACTGGCCCTATGTGTTCAGACCAGAGTGACTGGGCATGACCCCAGCCTGGTTTCCCAATTCGGACATCCTCGGATCAATGCTCGCTTGACAGCTCACCGAGGCTTTTCGCAGCCTGCCACGTCCTTCATCGGCTCCTAACGCCAAGGCATCCACCATGAACCCTTTGTAGCTTGAATTACAGAGAATACTTTGACTTTCGTGCTCGCTATGCAGTTCTCAAGGAGCGTGCGAACCGACCGAGCGGTCGATTCGCTGGAGTTCTCGAAGAACCCCAACGCGAGGAGCCGAGCTTCCGGAGGAAACTCGAACCCGGTGCTTGGCACCGGGTTCCCTCACGACTGAACAGCGTGTCCGATCTTCCCGCCCTGATCCGGAGACCAGTGCGCTCCTCGAGGAACCGAAGCTCCTCGAGGGCCATCTCGTCTCGTCCCAGAGCGACAAGACCGAGTAACCAGCATATTCACTAGGAACTACAGGCCGTCGTGAACGGCCCAGTAGCGCTCCTTAGAAAGGAGGTGATCCAGCCGCACGTTCCCGTACGGCTACCTTGTTACGACTTCATCCCAGTCACCAATCCCACCTTCGGCAGCTCCCTCCCATAAGGGTTGGGCCACTGACTTCGGGCGTTACCGACTTCCGTGATGTGACGGGCGGTGTGTACAACCCCCGAGAACGTATTCACCGCGGCTTTGCTGATCCGCGATTACTAGCGACTCCGCCTTCATGGAGTCGAGTTGCAGACTCCAATCCGAACTGAGGACGGCTTTTAGGGATTCGCTCACTCTCGCGAGATCGCGGCCCGTTGTACCACCCATTGTAGCATGCGTGCAGCCCTGGACATAAGGGGCATGATGACTTGACGTCGTCCCCGCCTTCCTCCGAGTTGTCCCCGGCAGTCTCCTATGAGTCCCCAGCCGAACTGCTGGCAACATAGGACAGGGGTTGCGCTCGTTGCGGGACTTAACCCAACATCTCACGACACGAGCTGACGACAGCCATGCACCACCTGTCATGAGCGCAAAGCACTCCCTATCTCTAGGGATAGACCCATGATGTCAAGCCCAGGTAAGGTTCTTCGGGTTGCATCGAATTAAGCCGCATGCTCCGCCGCTTGTGCGGGGGCCCGTCAATTCCTTTGAGTTTTAGCCTTGCGGCCGTACTCCCCAGGCGGAACACTTAGCGCGTTAGCTGCGGCACGGCAGACGTGAATCAGTCCGCCACACCTAGTGTTCAACGTTTACGGCGTGGACTACCAGGGTATCTAATCCTGTTTGCTCCCCACGCTTTCGCTCCTCAGCGTCTGTACCGGCCCAGTGAGCCGCCTTCGCTACTGGTGTTCCTCTCGATATCTGCGCATTTCACCGCTACACCGAGAATTCCACTCACCTCTACCGGACACTAGCCATGACAGTTTCGACCGGCGTCCCGGGGTTGAGCCCCGGGTTTTCACGATCGACTTGTCAAGCCGCCTACGAGCCCTTTACGCCCAATAAATCCGGACAACGTTCGCCCCCTACGTGTTACCGCGGCTGCTGGCACGTAGTTGGCCGGGGCTTCTTCTGGAGGTACCGTCATTTTCTTCCCTCCTGAAAGCGGTTTACAACCCGAAGGCCTTCATCCCGCACGCGGCGTCGCTGCATCAGGCTTTCGCCCATTGTGCAATATTCCCTGCTGCTGCCTCCCGTAGGAGTCTGGGCCGTGTCTCAGTCCCAGTGTGGCTGATCGTCCTCTCAGACCAGCTACCCGTCTTTGCCTTGGTGAGCCGTTACCTCACCAACAAGCTGATAGGCCGCGAGGCCATCCTGGAGCGGCGGACCTTTCTTCACCAGGCCATGCGGTCCGGTGAAGGCATCCGGTATTAATCCGAGTTTCCTCGGGCTATCCCGATCTCCAGGGCAGGTTCCTCACGTGTTACGCACCCGTTCGCCACTGTCCCCACCCTCTCCTTACGGATCAGATGGTTCTCGTTCGACTTGCATGCATTAAGCGCGCCGCCAACGTTCGTCCTGAGCCAGGATCAAACTCTCCATCGAAAGTTTGATTGAGCCTGACCATCCGAAATCCCTGAGGGACTTCGAAGAGTCAACCTCAAAGGATGCCGTGCCGGGGACGGGCGTCCCTTGGTGGCACGGCGTTGTTCATGTCGCTCTCGCCGCCGGCGACCGCGTGAAGCGGCGCCGCCAGCTCGAGCGCATGCTGGCTTTTGACACGCTGTTCAGTTGTCAAGGAGCCCGGATTGCCCGCGCGCGTGCTCGCAAGCGGGCCTCACACTGTAGCACCGGCGCCCGGCCGCGGTCAAAAGCGCCACGCTTCCGGGCGTCGAGCACCGCATGCTCGCAGGTTCCCGCGATCGAGGCAAGTCACAGAGTCGAAGTGGACTCCGGTCTCCAGGCATTTCCCATCGCACGTCGGGCCACGTTCTGGTAGACAGAGGTGGACTAGTTCGTGCGTGTCCGCCACATTGACCACGCAGAGCACTGGCGGACTGACGCTGCGTGGCGTACGCTCACGGATAGCGGCCGTGGGGCACGGTCGTGAGTAGTAGGGCAGACAGGATCGAACGGAGGGCAGAAATGTGGGCTACAGCGTGCCGTATCGGCATGCATCGCGTCGGCCTGCGAAAACGCACCGCTTTGGTGCTTCTCGTGACACTGCTGGGATTGGCGCTCGCTGCGCTCACCCCGGCGTCGGCGGAGGCTGCTGAGTTCAGCAATACCATCAACTTCGAAGCTGGGTACAGCGCGGGGAACACCGTCTCGACATTGGCCCCGGGCCAGGGGATGTCGGGCAGCGATCTGGGGACCGTCACCGTCGTGGGCTTCAACCCCGACGTCGGTGGCAACACCGCCATGATCTTCGACTCCACGTGCGGCGGGCAGACCGTGCCCGCCACCGACCCGGCGTTCAACCGGAACCTGTGCAGTGGGCAGGACTGGGATCTCTACGCCCCGGCCCAGGGCAACACCATGATCAACACCGAGGACGGCGACGGCTCCGATCCCGACGACACGGGGAACACGGCCAACACCTGGTCGTTCGACTTCTCCAACTGGGGCCCCGGCGTGGTCACCGTCGACAGTTTCGTCGCCATCGACATCGAGAGGACCCAGCCAGCCGCCCACGTCACGCTGTACGACGCGTCGGACGCGGTGCTCGGCAACCTGCCGATCCCGGCGAACGGGGACAACCAGCTCGAGCACATCAACGTCGGCCTGGCCGGCGTCGCCCGCATGGTGGTACAGCTCGACGGATCGGGTGCGATTGACGACCTCACGATCCGGACCGAAGTACCGATCATCGACCTCGAGCTGACCAAAACGGCTGCTCCGGGCCAGGTGCAGGTCGGTGAGCAGACCACCTTCACAGTGAACGTCGTGAACCAGGGTCCCGACGCCGCCTCCGGCGTCGTGGTCACCGATACGCTGCCGGCCGGCGTCAGCTACGTCTCCGACAACGGTGGCGGCGCCTTCGACCCGGCCACCGGCGCCTGGACGATCGGCGATCTCCCCTTCGGGGGTTCCGACGCCTTGTCCATCGTGGTGACGGTCGACGACGTCGGCACGTTCACCAACGTGGCCGAGGTCACCGCCGCCAACGAGGACGACGTCGACTCGACCCCCGGCGACGGCCAGGGCGACGACTGGGACAACGCCGCGGTCACGGCAACCCCGGTGATCGATCTCGAGCTGTTCAAGGACGCGGTGCCCGCCCAGGTGCAGGTCGGTGAGCAAACCACCTTCACCATCACCGTCGTCAACCAGGGACCGAGCGCCGCCAGTGGCGTCGTGGTCACCGATACGCTGCCGGCCGGCGTCAGCTACGTCTCCGACAACGGTGGCGGCGCCTTCGACCCGGCCACCGGCGCCTGGACGATCGGCGATCTCCCCTTCGGGGGTTCCGACGCCTTGTCCATCGTGGTGACGGTCGACGACGTCGGCACGTTCACCAACGTGGCCGAGGTCACCGCCGCCAACGAGGACGACGTCGACTCGACCCCCGGCGACGGCCAGGGCGATGACTGGGACGACGCGGTGGTCGCATCGTCACCGGTCATCGATCTCGAGCTGGTGAAGGACGCCGACCCCGCCGAGGTGTCGGTGGGCGACGAGACGACCTTCACGATCACGGTCCTCAACAAGGGTCCGTACGACGCCTCCGGCGTCGTGGTCGCTGACGTGCTCCCGGCCGGCGTCACCTACGTGTCGCATTCCGGGACCGCCTCGTTGACGCTCAACCAGACCGGGGCAACGGCTCCGATCACGATGGCCGCCCCCGACGGGGCGTTCGATCCGGTGAGCGGCACGTGGACCATCGGGAACCTCCCGGTGGGCGCCTCCACCTCGCTCGCCATCGTCGTCACCGTCGACCAGGCGGGGACGTTGACGAACGTGGCCGAAGTCAGTGCGGCCAACGAGGTCGACGTCGACTCGACCCCCGGCGACGGCCAGGGGGACGACTGGGACGACGCGGTGGTGCTCGCCAGCCAGGTGCTGGCATCCGGCACGATCGGTGACACCGTCTGGTTCGACGAGGACAAGGACGGCACCCAGGACTCCTCCGAAGAGGGTGTCTCGGGCGTCACGATCCGCCTCACCAACCAGGACACCGGCGTGGTCAGCACCCAGGTCACCAATGCCAACGGCAAGTACCTGTTCGCCGCCCTCGACCCGGGCACCTACGTGGTGTCGATCGTCATGTCGACGGCCCCGGAGAGCACCGCGCTCACCACGGCCGGCTCGTTCACGGTCAATCTCCACGAGAGTGAGAGCTTCCTCGCCGCCGACTTCGGCCTGGCGGGATCACTTCCCCGCACCGGCATGGAGGTCGCAACGGTGGCGTTGCTCGGCCTGGCGATGCTGGCCGCCGGAGGAGCGCTGCTGCTGCTCACCAGGCGGCGGCGCCGGCAACTGATCTGAATCTGAGGCTCACACCGGGAGACCCGGTACCACCCTGCCCTCGGAGCGGCCCGTCCCACCGGATGGGCCGCTCCGCGCGTCTGCCCCCCGTGCGTTCGCTGCTCGCGCGTTCAGCGGCGCCGGATCCGGCCGGCCAGGCCCAGGAGCCCGACCACGACGACGAAAAGGAGCACCGTCGTCAGGACGAAGCGCACGAGTCCGAACACCTGCCGCAGGAGCCACACCGCCGCGATGAGCACGGCCAGCGCCACCAGCACCGTCGGGACCGGGTTGTGCATTCGTTCCATGCCGGTCCCCTCCCCTCTCACCCGACGAGGCGCACGAACCGCCGCTTCCCTACCTGGAGCACTGCGCCGCGCAGCGCTTCGCGCGGCACGTCCTCGGCCTCGATCTTGACACCCTCCACCTTGACCGCCCCCTGGGCAACCATGCGCCGCCCCTCGCTGTTGGAGGCCACCAGCCCCGCCGCGCTGAGCAGGCCTGGGATCCACACCGGATCGTCGCCGGGAAGGGGGTGCTCCTCGACCTCGTCGGGTGTCTCGTGGTGGCGAAAGAGGCGATCGAACTCGGCTTCCGCCTCCCGGGCCGCCTCCACCCCCCAGTAGCGGGTCACGATCTCGCGTCCCAGGCGCCGCTTCGTCTCACCCGGGTGGAGCGAACCGTCCGCCAGGCCGGCGGTGACGGCCGCCACCTCGGCTTCGCTGCGTCCCGCCGCCAGCAGGAACCAGTCGCCCATGACGTCGTCGGGTACGCTCATCGTCTTGCCGAACATCTCGCCCGGCTCGTCACGCACCGAGATGTAGTTGCCGAGGGATTGCGACATCTTCCTGCGGCCGTCGGTTCCGACCAGCAGCGGCACGGTGAGCACGCTCTGGGGACGCTGTCCCATTCGCTCCTGCAGATCTCGGCCCACCAGCAGGTTGAAGAGCTGGTCGCTGCCGCCCAGCTCGACGTCGGCCTCCACCGCCACCGAGTCCATCGCCTGCAGCAGCGGGTACATGAACTCGATCATCGAGATCGGCTCGTGGGCCTCCCACCGCTTCGAGAAGTCGTCCCGGTCCATGATGCGGGAGACGGTGAATCGGCCCGTGAGATCGAGCACGTCGTGCATGTCCATGGCGCCGAGCCATTCCGAGTTGGAGCGGATCTCGAGCGGCTCGGGCAGCAGCAGGTCCTTGATCGTGTCGAGCACGCCCGAGACGTAGCCACCCACTTCGTCGGCGTCGAGCCGGCGTCGGGTGGCGCCCACCCCGGACGGGTCGCCGACCCGGGCGGTGAAGTCGCCGATGATGAGCACCGCGGTGTGCCCGAGCTCCTGGAACCGCCGGAGCTGACGGAAGACGACCGCCCAGCCGAGCGTGACGTCGGGGGCGGTCGGATCCACTCCCAGCTTGACCCGCAGAGGGCTGCCTTCCTGCAACCGGTCCCGTAGCTCCCCTTCGGGGAGCACGGTGTCGACCCCGTCGGTGAGGAGGGCGTAGTGGTCGAGGGCTCGCTTCTGCATCCGAAGCGGGAGGTTATCAGGCCGCGGCCCGGCCGCGGCGCCCCCGCAACCCGGAGGTGGCGACGGTGCGGTAGCGTTGCCCCCGAGGTACCGATGCGACGCTGGCTCATGCTCGGCCTCGCCGCTGCGCTGGCGGCGACCGCCTGCTCCGTAGAACCCCTCCCCGACCCCGGGATGGGTGAGGGCGCCCTCACCACCACCGTCTACGCCGCCGACGGGTCGGTGCTGGCGCGCTGGCACGCCGGGGAGAACCGCACCCTGGTGACGTACGAGCAGATCCCCCGCCACGTCGCCGATGCCGTTGTCGCCATCGAGGACGAGCGGTTCTGGGAGCACGGCGGGGTCGACGTGCGCGCCATGATCCGGGCCCTGGTCCGCAACATCGAGGCCGGCGAGGTGGTCGAGGGCGGCTCCACCATCACCCAGCAGTACCTGAAGAACGTGCTGCTCACCTCCAACGTCACGGTGGACCGCAAGTTGCAGGAAGCCGTGCTCGCCCTCCGGCTCGAGGAGGACCTCCCCAAGGAGCAGATCCTGGAGCGCTACCTCAACACCGTCTACTTCGGCCACGGCGCCTACGGCATCGGGACCGCCGCCGAGGCCTACTTCGGGAAGGAGGTCGGAGACCTCACGCTGGCGGAGGCGGCCCTGCTCGCCGGTGCCATCCGCTCCCCGGGCACCACGGATCCGTTCCGGGATCCCGAGGCGGCGATGCAGCGCCGCGACCTCGTGATCACCAAGCTGCTCGAGCTGGGGTGGATCAACGCCGAGGAGGCGGAGGCGGCCCGGGCCGAGCCGCTACGGCTGGCACCCGCCGACGCCGGTGACGAAGTCCGTTATCCGTACTTCGTGGAGGAGGTCAAACGGCTCCTGCTCGACGACACCCGCCTCGCCCCCACCCAGGAGGAGCGCTACCACCTGCTGTTCCGGGGTGGGCTCGAGATCCACACCACTCTCGATCCCGGGCTGCAGGCGATCGCCGAGGCCGCGGTGGACGACATCCTCCCCCCGGACGGGCCCTCGGCGGCCCTGGTGGCGATCGACCCCCGCACCGGCCACGTACTCGCCATGGTGGGGGGACGTGACTTCTACGACACTGCCGCCCCCTCGGCCCAGTTCAACCTCGCCACCCAGGGCCGGCGCCAGCCCGGCTCCGCTTTCAAGCCCTTCGTGCTCGCCGCCGCCGCCGAGCAGGGCTACCGACTCGACAAGATGATGACCGCAGGCCAGACCGTCACCATCGACACCCCTTCCGGGCCGTGGGTGGTCGCCAACTACAACGATTCCGTCTTCCCCAACCTCACCTTGCTGGAGGCCACCGTCTTCTCGGTCAACGTCGTGTTCGCCCGCCTCATCGACCAGGTGGGCCCCGAGGCCGTCGCCGAAGCGGCCCGGGCCGCCGGGATCACGTCCGAGCTGACGCCGCTCCATTCCCTCGCCCTCGGGTCCGAGGAGGTCTCCGTGCTCGAGATGGCATCCGCCTACGGCACGTTCGCCGCCGATGGGGTGCACGTCGACCCGATCCTGGTGACCTCGATCGACGATGCCGACGGCGTCAACGTCTACGAGGCGGTGCCGGCCGTCACCGAGGCGTTCGACCGCTCCGTGGCGACTGAGGTCACCGCCGCCCTCACCGAAGTGGTGCGCCGCGGCACCGGCCAGCAAGCCCGCATCGGCCGGCCCACCGCCGGCAAGACCGGCACCTCCCAGCAGCATCACGACGCCTGGTTCGTCGGCTACACCGGGGAGCTGGTTGCGGCGGTGTGGGTCGGGTTCCCCGACGCCCAAGTCCCCCTCGAATACCCGGCCACCCCCTACACGATCACCGGCGGCACCTGGCCGGCCCAGATCTGGGCCGGCTTCGCCTCGGCGGCGCTGGCCGGGGTCCCCTACGGCGAGCTCGCCACCGCCGAGACCGGGGACCTCGTCACCGTCGAGGTCGATCTCACCACCGGGTTCCTCGCCGGTCCCCTCTGCCCCCGCGAGCACGTGCAGCGGATCCAGGTTCCCGCCGACCTCGCCCCCACCCTGATCTGCCCGGTTCACAACCCGGCCGATCTCTCCCACCTCGACACCCAGGTCACGCCCGACCTGATCGGGCTCGATCTCGTCGCCGCCCTCGACCTGCTCGCTGTCAGCGCGCAGGGCAACAGCGTCGTCTGGGCCGACGGAGGGCCCCTCGCCCCCGGCACGGTGTTCGGGCAGGATCCCCCGCCGGGGGCCGATGCCGTGGCCGGCAGCTCGGTGCGGATCACCGTGGCCGGTCCCGAGCCGGGTACCACCGTCCCTGCCGTGCTCGGGCTACCCCGGTCGGAGGCGGAGCAGCGCCTGGGGGAGGCGTCGATCACCCCGACGGTGGTCATCGAGGCCGAATCGGACCCGGCCGACGCGGCCAGCCGCTCCGGGCTGGTGTGGAAGCAGGATCCTGCCGCGGGTGCACCCAACACCGTGGCGGTGACGATCTGGGTCAATCCCTAGGAAGCTTCGTCCCCGGTCTCGAGCACGAACCGCCAAGGGCGATCAGCGGCCCGGCTGATACCGAGCCGAGGTGTCGTCGTCGCCGTCCCGCCGGCACCGGGTGGAGTGGGAAGGAGCCGGACCGGGCCGTCCCGCAGCGAGGTGCCGTCGTGTTCCCCGGTCACCCCGACTGCCTGGCACAGCTTGCCCGGACCGTCGCAAAGGTGGTCATCGCGTCCGCGCCGCCGCGCCATGACGGCCCTCCCCTTCGTGGGAACGCCGCCCCGCACCAGGACGGCGCTCCCGGTGCCCTCGGGTCCGGCAACGACATTGAGGCACCAGTGGAGGCCGTAGGAGCGGTAGACGTAGAGCAGTCCGGCCGGTCCGAACATGGCGGCGTTGCGGGCCGTCCTGCCCCGGTGGGCGTGGCTGGCGGCGTCGTCCTCTCCCCCGTAGGCCTCGACCTCCGTGATCGACACCTCGGTGATGTCGCCGTCGAAGGCGGTGCGGAGCCGCCGGCCGAGCAGGGCCGGGGCGAGGTCGAGGACGTTGAGGCGCAGCAGCTCGTCGAGGGACGGCACCGGCCCTCCCCGGCTCATCGAGGGCTCACCCCGTTCCGGTGAGGTGGAGCAGCAGCCCCCGGAAGGAATGCATGCGATTCTCGGCCTGGTCGAACACCCGGGAACGCTCGTGCTCCAACACCTCCGCCGTCACCTCCTCGCCCCGGTGGGCGGGGAGGCAGTGCAGGAAGATGGCGTCGGGGGCGGCCCGCGAGAAGAGGGCGAGGTCGACCTGGAACGGGGCGAACAGCGCCCGGCGGGCCTCCTCCTCCTCCTCCTCCTCCTGGCCCATCGACGTCCAGACGTCGGTGTAGACCACGTCGACCCCGGCGACCGCGGCGGCCGGGTCGTTCGTCACCTGCACCCCGCCGCCGCCGACCGTGGCGAGAGCGGTCGCCTCGGCCGTCACCTCGGCGGCCGGCTCGAATCCGGCCGGGGTCGCCACCCGCACCTCCATGCCAACCATCGCGCCCGCCAGCATCAGGGAGTGGCACACGTTGTTGCCGTCCCCGATGTAGGCGACCGAGGCGCCCTCGAGGGGCCGGTGCTCGGCGACGGTCTGCAGATCGGCCGCCGCCTGGCAGGGATGAGCCCGGTCGGAGAGCAGGTTGACCACCGGAGCCTCGGCGTAGGCGGCGATCGTCACCAGATGGCGGTGATCGAACACCCGGAACGCCAGGACGTCGAGATAGCGGTCGAGCACCCGGGCGACATCCTCGACTGCCTCTCGCTTCCCCAGCCCCACCTCGTCGGCCTTGAGCACCACGGGATGGGCCCCGAGGTCCACCGTGGCCGCCTCGCAGGACACCCGGGTGCGGGTCGAGGGCTTCTCGAAGAAGAGCCCCACCTTCCGCCCGGCGAGGCGCCCGGCGTACGCCTGGGGGTCCTGTTTCGAGGCGGCAGCGAGCCGCAGCACCTCCCGGAGGCCGTCGACCCCCAGATCCGTCGTCTCCAGATAGTCCGTCATCAGGCTTCTCCTCGCAGCTCTCCACCGGTCCGTTCCTGCACCGCGGTCACGATGCGTCGTCGGATCGGCGCCACGTCGTCGTCGCTCAGGGTCCGATCGGGATCCCGTAGCACGAGGCGAACCGCCAGGCTCTTGCGCCCGGCGGCGACGGGCGGCCCGGTGAAGACGTCGAAGAGGTGGCGGCGCTCGATCAGGCCTTCCCCGGCGGCGTCGATCGCTCCGAGCAGGATCGCCGCCGCCACCGCCTCGTCCACCTCGAAGGCGAGGTCGAACACGGCGGGCGGGAACGAGCTGGGCCGTTCGAACAGCCAGCGGTCCCGTTCCACCAACAACGGGGCGAGGTCGATCTCCCCCGCCACCACCCTGCCCCTGAGACCGAGCGCCTCGGCGACGCGGGGATGGATCTCGCCGATCATCCCGATCTCCTCACCGGCGGTGAGCACCGCGGCGGCCCGACCGGGATGAAAGGGCATGGCGGACGCCGCTGCCAGGGCCGGTTCGGCGAGGCGCAGCTCGTGGGCAATGAGCTCCCACAATCCGGAGGCGTCCCGCAGGTCGACCGGGCGCCCCGGCCCCTCCCAGTCCCCGCCGCGGCGACCCACGGTGACGAAGGCGAGCCGTTCCGGTTGGTCGGGGATCTCGCCGTCCCCGGCGAAGAACACCTTCCCGGTCTCGAAGAGCGACACGTCGGGCAGGTGACGGTCGACATTGAGGGAGGCGGCTTGCAGCAACCCCGGGAGCAGGGTGGTCCGCAGCACCCCCTCCTCCTCGCTGAGCGGGTTCACCAGGGCCACCGTGACCCGCCGGGGGTCCCCGGCCGCCAGGCCGAGGGTGTCGAACAGCTCGGGGGCCAGGAAGGAGAAAGTCATGGCCTCGTGGTAGCCGGCGCCCACCAGCACCTCCCGCAGCCTCCGCCGCATCGCCTCCGCCGCCGGCAAACCGCCGCCCGAGCCGGTGGCGACCCGGTCCGGGATGTTGTCGAAGCCGTGGAGCCGGGCGATCTCCTCGATGAGGTCGACGGGGCGGGTGACGTCTGGTCGCCGGGTCGGCACCGTCACCTGGAGCGGGTCGGCGCCTTTGACGCCGAAGCCGAGACGCGTCAACATCCCCGCCGCCTCATCCCGGGCGATCTCGACCCCGAGCACGCGGGGGATCTCGCCCAGGGGCAGATCCACCGTGATCGGATCGATCCGGCGGGGATAGGCGTCGACCCGGGCGGCGACCTCGCCGCCGGCGATCTCGACGAGCAGCTCCGCCACCCGGTCGGCGGCGACGTCGCAGGAGTTGGGATCCATGCCCCGCTCGAACCGGGCGGACGCCTCGGAACGGAGCCCGAGCCGCTTCGAGGTGAGCAACACGCTGGATGGCTGCCAGTAGGCCGCTTCGATCAGCACCGCGGTGGTGCCGTCGTGCACCTCGGTGTCGGCTCCCCCCATCACCCCGGCCACGGCCACCGGGCGGGTGGCGTCGCCCACCACGATGTCCTCCGGCACCAAGGCCCGTTCCACGTCATCGAGGGTGACGATCCGGGTGTCGTCCCCGGCCCGCCGCACCACCACCGTGTCACCGAGGCGGTCGAGGTCGAAGGCGTGGGTGGGATGCCCGATCTCGATCATGGCGTAGTTGGAGGCGTCGACGACGTTGGAGATGGGCCGGACCCCGGCCGCCTGGAGGCGAAGCCGCAGCCAGTGGGGTGAGCGGCCCACCGTGATGTTGCGCACCTGGCGCCCGACGAAACGGGGGCAGGCCTCGTCGTCCTCGATCCGCACCGTCACCGGAACGCCCGGCTCGCGTTCGATCAGGTGCAGCGCCGGCTCCCGCAGCGGCACATCGAAGCGGGCCGCCAGCTCGCGGGCCAGCCCAACCACGGACATGCAGTCGGGGCGGTTCGGGTTGACCGCGATGTCGAAGAAGGTGTCGGGCAGCGGAAGGATCGACGTGAAGTCGTCGCCGATCCGTTCCGCGGCCTCCGGGTAGTCGGCGTTGAGCACCATGATCCCGGAGGCGTCGTCCCCGAGGGAGAGTTCCTGCTCGGAGCAGATCATGCCGTGGGAGGTCACGCCGCGGATCGCCCGGCGCCCGATCTCGAAATCCCCCAGCATCGACCCGGGGAGCGCCACCGGCACGATTGCTCCCGCCTCGAAGTTCCAGGCGCCGCACACGATCTCGGACACTTCGCTTCCGATGTCGACCTGGCACACCCGCACCTTGTCGGCGTTGGGATGGGCCGCCACCTCCCGCACCGCCCCGATGACGACACCCGAGAACGCCGCCTCGAGCGGACGCATCTCCTCGACCTCGAAGCCGAGCCCCTCGAAGGCCTCCGCCACCTCGGCGGGATCGGTGGTCGGCAACGTCACAAAATCCTGCAGCCAGTTGAGGGTGACCTTCATCGGAACTGTCCCAACACGCGGAGGTCGGATTCCCAGAAGTGGCGGAGGTCCGGGATGCCGTGGCGCACCATGGCGAAGCGGTCCGCCCCCATCCCGAAGGCGAAGCCGGTCACCGCCGCCGGGTCGTAGCCGACATGCTCGAACACGGCCGGGTGCACCATGCCGCATCCCAGCATCTCGATCCAGCCCGTGTGGGAGCAGATCCGGCACCCGGCGCCGTCGCAGGCGAAGCAGGAGGCGTGCATCTCGGCGGAGGGCTCGGTGAAGGGGAAAAAGTGCGGAAGGAACTTCACCTTCGTCCCGGGCCCGAAGAAGTCGCGGGCGAAGTGGGCCAGGGTGCCCTTGAGGTCCCCGAAGGTGATGCCCTCGTCCACCGCCAGTCCTTCGACCTGGTGGAACACCGGCGAGTGGGTCGGGTCCATCTGGTCGCGCCGGAACACCCGCCCCGGCACCACCGCGTAGACGGGTGGGTCGTGCTGCTCCATGTAGCGGGCCTGCATCGGTGAGGTGTGGGTGCGGAGCAGCACCCCCTCCGGGTCGTCTCCGTAGTCGAGGTAGAACGTGTCGGTCTCGAGGCGGGTCGGGTGGGCGTGGGGGAAGTTGAGGACGGTGAAGTTGTAATACTCCGTCTCGGCCTCGGGACCGGTGGCGACCGTGTAGCCGAGCGAGACGAAGATGTCGACGATCTCGTCCATCACCTGCTGGACGAGATGCCGCGACCCGCGGGGTGGGACCCGTCCTGGCAGTGTCACGTCGACCCGGTCCTCTTCCAGCCGGGCCGTCTCGGCTTCCGCCTCGAGGGCGGCCCGGCGCGCCGCCACGGCCAGCGTCACCTCGGATGCCACCTCGTTGATGAATTGTCCGTACTGGGGGCGTTGTTCGGGGTCGAGGGAGCCGAGACTGCGCCGAGCCGCGGCCACCACCGACTGCTTGCCGACGGCGCCCGCTTCGAACTCGGCGAGGGCTTCGAGCGTCGTCGCCGCCGCGATCCTCCCCGGCGCGTCGCGCCGCAGCTCCTCGAGGGTGTCCCGCTGATCCATGCGGCCGGTCAGGTTAGTCATCGGGCATCGTGCTCCTGCTGTCGGGTGGGGAGCTCCGGCCCGGGAATGCAGAAACCCGAGGCCGGATCGGCCTCGGGCTGAGATGCGCTCCCACGGTCTCCCGCTAGGCGTCGTCTCCCGCCCGGGCCGGCGCCCGGCGGGCAAAGTCGAACGGGATTCGCGTTCTCTGCATCGGCCACCACTGTATTCGCTGGCTGCCGGCGACTCAAGAACGGCCTCGCAGCCGGTGACGCTCGTGCAGCAGGATGGCCCCGGCCGCCGCAACGTTGAGGCTCTCGGTGCCTCCCGGCATGGCGATCGTGACCGCGCCGCCCGACTCGGCCACCACCTCGGGAGGGAGGCCGTGCGGCTCGCTGCCGAGCAGAAGGGCGATCGGGTCCTCCCCGCCCAGAACCCATGGAGGCGGGTCTCCCCCGGCAACGGTGGCCGCCACCACCCGCAGCCCGGCGTCGCTCAGCTCTCGTCTCGGGTCGGGGCCGAGGCGGATCAGGGTCCGCCCGAAATGGGCTCCGGCGGCCGCCCGGAGCACTTTCGGGTCCCACAGGTCCACGGTGTGCTCCGTCACCGCAAGGTCACAGCCGAAGGCGGCGGCGCTGCGGAGCAGGGTGCCGGCGTTGCCGGGATCGGCGATGTCCCACAGCACCAACGTCTCGTGACGGCGCAGCCGCCCCCAGGCCGGGATGGCAATCACCGCTACCGGTCCCCGCGGGTGCTCGGTGGCGGCGATGCGCTCGATGACCGGGGCGGACACGACGTGGAGGGCGGCGCCGGCGGCGAGTGCAGCCTGCCGCCCAAGGCGGTCTCCTTCCCGGGCGAACACTTCGAGGACGGTGACCCCCGCCGCAACCGCGGCCTCGAGCAGGTGCGGGCCCTCGAGCAGGGCGTGACCGGTGGCCTCCCGCTCGCGCCGCCGGCTCAACCTGGCGGCGGCGCCGACCCGTGGATTGCGGGGCGAGGTGATGTGGGAGGTCATCGCCCCCCGCGCGTCGGACGGCCGGCGATCGCCGGCCGTCCGCAGAACCCGTCTCCAGTCATGCGCCGGTGGCGCGGGCGACCTCGACGAGCTGGGCGAAGGCGCCCGGGTCGTTGACCGCCATGTCGGCCAGCATCTTGCGGTCGACGTCCACCTCGGCGGCCTTGAGACCGGCCATGAGCTGTGAGTAGGTCGTACCGTTGAGCCGGGCGGCGGCGTTGATGCGCTGGATCCAGAGCCGCCGGAACTGACCCTTGCGCGCCCGCCGATCCCGGTAGGCGTACTGCATCGAGTGCATGGTCTGTTCCCGGGCGGTGCGGTAGCGACGGCTGCGCGCTCCGGTGTAGCCGGAGGCCCGTTCCATGACCTTGCGGCGCTTCTTGCGTGCGTTGACGGCTCGTTTGATTCGTGCCATGACTGCCTCCTACCGGCCCAGGAGACGAGCGGCCCGCTTGGCGTCGCCTCCCGTCAGCGTGCTGTCCCCCGCGACCCGCCGCCAGCGGCGCGCCGACTTCTTGTGACGGTTGTGTCCCCGCCAGGCGTTACGGCGTCGGATCTTGCCCGACCCGGTCACCTTGAGGCGTTTGGCGGCGCCGCGATGTGTCTTCTGCTTTGGCACGTTCTCACACTCCTACTCGGAGTCCTCCCGCTCGGCGTCGGAGTCGGGCTCCGGCCTGGTCTCATCTGCAGCTCGAGCCGAGGATCGGGGTCGCTTGGCCGGTATCAGCACCATGGTCATCTGGCGACCCTCCAGTCGGGGCGGGGTCTCGATGGTCCCGACGTGGTCGACGTGGTCCGCCAACCTCTGCAGGATCTCCCGCCCGATATCGGGGTGGGTGACCTCCCGGCCCCGGAATCGCATCGTCACCTTGACTTTGTCGCCCTCTTCGAGGAATCGCTCCACCCGCTTCCGCTTGACCTCGAAGTCGCTCGCCCCAATCTTGGGGCGGAACTGGACCTCTTTGATGACGGTCCTGGTCTGCTTCTTGCGGGCTTCCCGGGCTCGGACGGACTGGTCGTACTTGTACTTTCCGTAGTCCATCATCCGCACCACGGGCGGGTGGGCTTCGGCGGCCACCTCCACCAGATCCAGTCCGAGCTGATCGGCGAGCCACCTGGCTTCCTCGATCGACTTGATACCTACCTGGCCACCTTCTGGATCGACCAGTCGGACCTCGCGAGCGCGGATACGCTCGTTGACCCTCGGTTCTTTGCTGATAGGAGGACCTCCTCGTGGTTCTCTACTTGGTTCACCCGACCCGGCCGTCTCCCGCCCCACGAACAGAAAGGCAGCACGCGCGGTGCTGCCTTCGAGTCGGTGACCGCGGCGCACGTAATCGTGGCCGGGTGGGAGGCAGCGCCTCCGCTTGTGTCGGTTGTCGACGGGAGTATACGGGGAGGGCCGACCGTGTCAACGTGGCGGGGTCGTCACCCCCCGGCGGGCTCCAGGCCGCGGAGCAGCGTCGCGGTGGCGACCGCGGCCCGTGCCGCCTCGGCGCCCTTGTTGCCGGGCCCGGGCCGGCTCCGCGCCAGGGCGGAGGCGGCGTCGCGGGTGGTGAGCACGCCGAACCCGACCGGGACTCCGGTGTCGAGCATGACCCGCATCAGGCCTTCCGAGGCACGGTTCGCCACGTGGGCGTAGTGGTCGGTCTCCCCTTCGATGACGGCGCCCAGCGCCACCACCACGTCATGCCCGCCTTCGGCGAGCCGGCGGGCCACCAGCGGCAGCTCGAACGCCCCCGGAACCTCGATGACGGTGACGTCCCGGGCACCCGCCTCGTGCAGCGCCTGGAGTGCTCCCTCCCTCAACCCGGCGGTCACCGGCTCGTTGAAGGCGGCCCATGCCACCGCCACCCGGAGACCGGAGGCGTCGATGGCATGACCGGGCGGGGGGGTGCCACTCATGCCGGCTCCTCCACGTCGGGCGGGTAGTGCCCGAGGCGTTCCACCTTGGTCTGCAAGTACGCCTGGTTGTGGCGACTCGCCCCGACCACGTGGGGCACCCGTTCCGCCACGTCGACCCCGAGCGCCTGCAGCTCGCTGATCTTGTGGGGGTTGTTGGTGAGGAGGCGCACGCTGGAAACCTTCAGCTCGTTGAGGATCTGGGCGTCGATGCCGTAGTGGCGAGCATCGGCCGGGTATCCGAGCTCGAGGTTGGCGTCCACCGTGTCGAGACCCTCGTCCTGCAGGCGGTAGGCCCGCAGCTTGGCGAGCAGCCCGATGCCGCGTCCCTCATGGGTGCGGTCGTAGACGACGACACCCTGGCCCTCCACCGCGATGCGGCGCAGCGCCTCGTCGAGCTGGGTCCCACAGTCACACCGCACACTCCCGAGCACGTCGCCGGTGACACACTGGGAATGGACCCGGGTGAGTACCCCGGCTTTGCCGGCCACATCCCCCATGACGAGGGCGACGTGCTCTGAGCCGTCGACCAGGGAGCGGAAGCCGATGGCGCGGAACTCGCCATGGGCGGTGGGGAGCCGGGTCTCGACCTCCCGCACCACCAGGGCCTCGGTGCGCCAGCGATGGGCGATCAGGTCCTCGATCGTGATGAGCGGGATGCCGTGCTCCTCGGCGAAGCGGTGCAGCGTGGCGCCCCGCGCCATCGTTCCGTCGTCACGGACGACCTCGCTGAGCACGCCGGCCGGGGTGAGGCCGGCGAGCCGTGCCAGGTCGACGGCCGCCTCGGTGTGGCCCGGTCGCACCAGGACCCCTCCCCGGTGGTAGCGGAGAGGGAAGACGTGGCCGGGCCGGGCGAGGTCGGTGGGCCGGGTGGTGGGATCGACCACCGCCCGGATGGTGGTGGCCCGGTCCGCCGCCGAGATCCCGGTGGTGGTGCCGTGCACGTAGTCGATCGACACCGTGAAGGCGGTCTTGTGCGAGTCGGTGTTCTCCCGGACCATGAGCGGCAGCCCCAGCTCGTCGAGCCGTGATCCTTCCATCGGGAGGCAGACGACGCCGCTGGTGTGGCGCACCATGAAGGCGATCTTCTCGGCGGTGACCTTCTCGGCGGCGAGGATGAGGTCGCCCTCGTTCTCGCGGTGCTCGTCGTCGACGACGAGCACGAAGTCACCCCGGGCCATGGCGGTGATCGCTTCCTCGATCGTGGCTCTGCTCACCTCGTCGCCTCCATCAGTCGTTCTACATACTTGGCCAGGACGTCAACCTCGAGGTTCACCGGGTCGCCCGGTTGCCGCAGCCCGAGCACGGTGACCTGCCGGGTGTGCGGAATGAGCACCACCTCGAACCAGGCCGGCTCGGACCGGGCCGCGGACACGGCGGTGACGGTGAGGCTGACCCCGTCGACGGTGATCGAGCCCTTCTCCACCAGGTAGCGGCCCAGGCCGGCGGGGACGTCTACCCGCATCCGGCACGCCTCACCCTCCGGCGCGATCGACGCCACCGTGCCGACCCCGTCGACGTGGCCCTGGACGACGTGACCGTCGAAACGTCCGTCGGCCGGCACCGGCCGCTCCAGGTCGACACGATCCCCCACCCGCAGGGTGCCGAGGCTGCTGCGCTGCAGCGACTCCTGCACGACCTCGACCGCCACGCTCCCGTCGGCGCACGCCACCGCGGTGAGGCACACCCCGTTGACCGCGACCGAGTCTCCGATCGCCATCCCGGCGAGCAGCCGGCCGGCCCCGATCGTGATGCGTCGCCCGGTCGGGTTGGTGGCGACGTCGCGCACGGTGCCCAGCTCGGCCACGATTCCGGTGAACATCATCCCCCCCTCGCCGCCACGATCTTGAGGTCCGCCCCGAGACGACTCACCTCGGTGACCACGACATCGGTGGCCCCGGTGAGGCTCTCGAACCGGCCGGCGAAAACGCCTCGCCCGGTCCCGCCGCCGACCTTGGCCCCGACGTAGAGCACGAAACGATCGATGAGATCGGCTGCCAGCAGCGACCCGGCGATGGTGGCGCCGCCCTCGACGAGCAGATCGACGATCCCGCGGGCCCCGAGGTCCTTCATCATCGCCTCCACATCGACGCCGCCCTCGCCGGCGGCGACGACGTCCTCGATGCCCTCGGCGGCGAGCGGCACCGGGGAGTAGACGAGCGGGTGGCGGGCGTAGAGCGCGGCGGTGGCCGGCAGCGGCTCCGCCCCAGCTACGACGACGGGGCGGGGCTGGGGCCCGGTGAAGCCGTCGAGGCGGACGTCGAGGCGGGGGTTGTCGGCCCGCAGCGTTCCGGCGCCGATCAGCACCGCGTCCGATTCGGCCCGGAGACGATGGGCGTCGCGACGGGCCTCGATCCCGGTGATCCACTGCGACGTCCCGTCGGCGGCCGCAGTCTGCCCGTCGAGGGTCATGGCAGCCTTCAACGTCACCCGGGGCCGCCCGGTGCGACGGTGGTGGTGGTAGCCGGGGTCGAGGGCGACGACCTCGGCGCCGAGGACGCCCACCAGGACGTCGAGCCCTGCCTGCTCCAGCTCGGCGATGCCGCGCCCGGCGACCATCTCGTCGGGATCCTCCGCCCCGATCACGACCTGCTCCACGCCGGCGGCGATCACGGCTGCGGTGCAGGGACCGGTGCGGCCCTGATGGGCACACGGTTCGAGGGTGACGACCAACGTCCCGCCCCGGGCGCGGTCCCCGGCTGCTGCGAGGGCCGCCGCCTCGGCGTGCGGCTCCCCGGGAGCGAGGTGGGCGGCGGTGGCGACCACGTCACCGGCGGCCGACAGCACCACCGCGCCGACGCGGGGATTGGGGTGGGGACGGGTGGCACCGGCCAGCAGGATCGCCCGGCGCATCGCCGGCTCGAAGCGGCGGTCGTCAGCTCGGTTGTCGAACTCGGCGCGGCGCGACACACGCCCTCCTTCTTCCATCCGGACTGTCACCGTCGGCCCCGGAGTTCCACCGGATCCACCCCATACGGGGGTCGCGGACTTTCACCGCCGGTCGGGAATTGCACCCTGCCCTGAAGGGGGCTCTCTCGTTCCCGAGTGTAGCTGTCCTTGGGAGACCTCCGGTCGTGACCGCCGGGGCGGGGCGTCCCGCCCCGGCGGGTCAGGTACGACGGTCGATCTGGTAGCAGGAACCGGCCTGCCGTTTGGCGTATTCCTTCATCTCCGAGGCCACCGCGGACGCTTCCCACTCGGAGGTGATCTTGCGCTTCAGGTTGGTGGCGACCCCCATCGAGATCGAGGAGATCGGGAAGGCGTGCCGCTCGCCGCGGCGATCGGTCACCTCGATGTAGCCCTGGAGGGCGTCGGCGGTGTCGTAGAAATCCAGGATGCCGTCGTCGACGCCGCCGATCACCGACTTGCAGAACTCTTCGACGTAGTCGGGATGGACGACGGCGACGAAGTCGTCACCGCCGACGTGGCCGACGAAGGCCTCGGTGTCGCCGCAGTCCTCGCTGGCCCGGAGCAGCACGCTGGCGGAGAACTTGATCACCGAGTCGCCCCGCATGAAGCCGTAGTGGTCGTTGAAGGCCTTGAAGTTGTCGAGGTCGGCGTGTACCACCGCGAAGGGGCCACCCTCCCGGACCCGGGTCTCCAACTCGCGGGCGATGCGGAAGTTGCCGGGGAGCCCGGTGAGCGGTGACAGGTCGCGCATCTGCTGGGCGCGCCGCAGCACCGTCTTGACGCGGGCGATCAGCTCGTCGAGGTCGAACGGCTTGGTGATGTAATCGTCGGCGCCGAGGTCGAGACCTTTCACCCGGTCCTCGGCGAGGGCTTTGGCGGTGAGGATGATCACCGGGATGTTGGCGGTCGCCGGGCTGCTGCGGAGTCGCCGCAACACGGTGAGGCCGTCCATCTCCGGCATCATGACGTCGAGGAGCACCAGATCCGGGGGGCGGGCCTTGGCCATGTCGAGCGCGATGCGGCCGTTCTCGGCGGTTTCCGCCTCAAAACCTTCCAGTTCGAGGTTCATCCTCACGAACTGGACGATGTCCGGATCATCGTCTACGACCAGGACCCGTTCCTTCATGCTTCCCTCTACGTTTCCAATGCGCCACGCATGGCTTGGACGGCCGACACGGGATCCGGGGCCCCGAACACGGCGTTCCCGGCGACGAAGACGTCGACGCCGGCGGCACGAACCCGTGCCACGTTGTCGAGACCGATCCCGCCGTCGATCTCTATATCGGTCCGCAATCCGTGGGAATCAATGAACTTTCGCGCTCGTTCCACCTTGTCCAGCGTGGCCTCGATGAACGTCTGCGCCCCGAATCCGGGATGCACCGACATCACCACCAGAAGGTCACACAGCTCCAGGAAGGGCTCCACCGCCTCGAAGGGGGTGGGAGGGTTGAGGGCCAGCCCGAACAGCAGCCCTTCCTCGCGGGCTTGGGCGGCGACCCGGGTCGGCTCCGGGAACACCTCGACGTGAACCGAGACCAGGTCGGCTCCCGCTCCCCGCAGCGGCCGGAAGTAGGAGTCCGGGTTCGTCATCATGAGGTGGCAGTCGAAGGTCAGCGCCGTCACCTTGCGGAGGCTGGTGATGACCGGGATCCCGACGGTGAGGTTGGGCACAAAATGGCCGTCCATCACGTCGATGTGGAGCAAGTCGACGTAGGGTTCCACCCGCTGCACCTCCTCCCCCAGCCGGGCGAAGTCGGCGGCCAGGATCGAAGGGGCGATGCGGGGTGGCGAGATCACGGCTGGCAGCATAGGAGCCTCGGCGGCGGTGCCGGGGATCTTCTCGATCGTCGCTCCGGGCCGTCGCTAGATTGCAGGACAAGGAGCGGACGAGGCTTCGGGAGGCAGCGTGTGAGACAGTACCGGATCGAGCCCGGTACCCCGGTGCGCCTCGCCGACTGGGATCCCGACGACACCGCCGGTTTCGAGAAACTCGACGTGCGGGGGCGGCTCAAGGGACTGCGGAAACGGCTCGCCGCCCAGCAACAGGTCCTGTGGGCCGAGGGACGCCATCGCCTCCTCGTGGTGCTGCAGGCGATGGACACCGGCGGCAAGGACGGCACGATCCGCAAGGTGTTCTCGGGCGTCAACCCGCAGGGGGTGCGGGTGGTCAGCTTCAAGGCCCCGACCCCGGTCGAGCTGGCGCACGACTACCTGTGGCGGATCCATCGCCACACCCCGGCCGACGGCGAGATCGCCGTTTTCAACCGCAGCCACTACGAGGACGTGCTCGTGGTGCGGGTGCTCGATCTCGTCCCCGAGGAGCGGTGGTCGCGCCGCTACGAGCACATTCGGGCCTTCGAGCGCCTCCTCGCCGACGAGGGCACCACGATCCTCAAGTTCTACCTCCACATCTCCAAGGAAGAGCAGGCGGAGCGTCTCCGGGCCCGGCTCGCCGACCCCGACAAGCACTGGAAGTTCAACGTCGACGATCTCGCCCACCGGGAACGCTGGGACGACTACATGGCGGCCTTCGAGACCGTGCTCTCCGAGACCAGCACCGCCGAGGCCCCCTGGTACGTCGTCCCCGCCAACCACAAGTGGTACCGCAACCTGGTGGTGGCCGAGACGATCGTCACCACTCTGGAGGGGCTCGGCATGGAGTACCCCGAGCCCGAGGACGACCTCGAGGCCGTGGTCGTCACCTGAACCGGCGCCGCTCCCAGCCATTGAAGGCCACCAGATCGTCCACGTCGCCTCGTGGCGGCCGCGTCACCGTCCGGGAGAGTCCGGGGGGCGGGACCCCGGATCAGCCTTCCACCGGATCCAGCACCGCTCCCTCGCCCCGGCGGCCGTTGGCCCAGTCCCGCCCGCTGAGCGGACGTTTCCCGGCCGGCTGCACCGTCCGCAGTTCCAGGGCACCGTCCCGCAACCCCAGGTGGGGAACGCCGCCGACGATATCGATGCACCCGGTGTCGACCACCTCGCCCGATTCGACCGCCTCCAGGATCTCGAGACGCTCCCCCGCCGCCGAGATCCAGGCGCCGGGCCGGGGATGGAATGCACGCACCATGCGGTGCACCACCTCCGAGTCGAGCCCAGGGTGGATCCGGGCCTCGGCGGTGGACAACATCGGGGCGGGCACGGCACCGGTCTCCATCTGGGCGGCCGGGTGTAGGCCACCGGTGGCGAAGGCGGGCAGCGCGTCGTGGAGCAGCGCCGCCCCAAGGTGGGCGAGCCGCCCCGTCAGCGTGCCGCCGCTCTCCTCGGGCCCGATGTCGGTCTCGATCGCCGCGATCACCGGGCCCGTGTCGAGGCCCTCGTCCATCAGCATCAGTGAGACCCCGGAGCTGTCGTCGCCGGCCAGGATCGCCCGCTCCACCGGCGCCGCCCCCCGCCAACGGGGCAACAGCGAGAAGTGCACGTTGACAAAGCCGATGCGGGTGGTGGCCAGCGTCTCGGGCCGGATGATGCGGCCGAAGGCGACAACCACTCCCAGGTCGAGGCCGCGGTCCGCCAGCACCGCGTGGAGCTCCTGGTGGCTCTCCGGCTGGGCCACGGCCAGGCCCCATTCGCTGGCCGCCAGCTTCACCTCCGGTGGGGCCGGGCGTCGGCTTCGTCCCCGCGGCCGGTCGGGACGGGTGATCACGACGTCGACGGTGGCGACGTCGAGCAGGGCCGCCAGCGCCGGGACCGCGGCCGCAGGCGTCCCGAGGAAGGCGACCCGCATCACGCCATCCTGCGCAGGCCCAGCGCTTCCTCGCGGAGGTCTCGCATCGCCTGCCGCCGGGGCCACCGCGGCAGGCGCCTGAGGAGCAGGATCCCCTCGAGGTGGTCGATCTCGTGCTGGAGGAGCCTCCCCAGCAGCTCGTCACCGGCGTACTCGATCTCGTTTCCGTCGAGGTCGAGGCCCCGGGCCCGGGCGAAGCCGGCCCGGGTGATGGACCAGAAGCGGCCGGGAACCGACAGGCATCCCTCGTCGAAGGTCCATTCACCGGAGGTCTCGACCAGCTCCGGGTTGATCATGACCAGCGGGCCTTCGCCGACATCGCCGACGAACAGCCGCTTGGAGACCCCGATCTGGGGAGCCGCCAGCCCGACCCCGGGTGCTTCGTACATGGTCTCGAGCATGTCGTCGACGAGGCGCTCGAGAGCGCTCGTGACCTCGCCGACCGGCTCGGCACGGGTCCGCAGCACCGGGTCCCCGAACGTCCTGATGGGATACAGCGCCATGTCGGACGCGACTCTAGCTCTGGTGTCGCCGCCTCACAGGTCGACCGGATCGGCGTCGATCCGGACCCGGACGCCGCCGTCCCGCCATGCCTGCACCAAGGGGCGGAGCCGCACCCGGACCGGGTCGAGCCGCTCCCCCTGCAACAGCCAGCGCCGCCTGCCGCCCTGGTCGGCCGGGCCGTGCACCATCGCCTCCGTCCCGGCCGCCTCCCGGAGCGCCCGGTCCAGTTCCGGTCCCCCGCCTTCCGCCTCCAATGCCAGCAGCTCGGTGGCGGGCGGGAACCCCTCGGCGGAGCGTTCCGCCGCCAACTCCGCCAGCACGTCCCCGGGCCGGCCCCGCCGCAGCGCCCTCATCACCCGGTGCTGCGGCTGCCCGGTCTGGATCAGGCAGCGGTGCCCCCGCCCCCGTCGCACCAGAGCGGCGATCCGGGCGAGGAGCCGCAGGGCGTCCTCCTCGGCCCGGTAATGGGGGGCGAGCAGCAGGGAATCGGCGTCGACCGCCACCGACAGGGCGACCGCGGCGGCGCCCGGGAGATCCCGCTCCGTTCCCACCCGGACCGCCCGGGCGGCCTCCGGCGGGCCGGCTGCATCCCCGAACCGGCTCCGCAGCTCGTCGAGCACCCGCCCCACCGCGGCCCCGAGGGGTTCGAAGCGGCGCCCCCCGCACTGCGAGCACGGTCCGAGGGCGGCGCCGCAGCGCCGACAGACGTCGCCGCGGTCCGGACCGGCTCCGCACTGCGGGCAGCGGCGCAGCGTCCGGCACCGCACACAGCGGAAGGCGGGCGCGTAGCCGTGCCGTGACACGAAGACGAAGACCTGCTCACCGCGCTGGAGCGCTCCCCCGATGGCGCGCCGGGTCGCCTCCATCACCACCCCGCCCCCGGGCGGCTCGGTTCCGCGATCGACCACCTCCACCAGGGGCCACACCCGGTGGGCCGGTTCGTGGACATCGACCCCGCGGGCCATCGTCTCGACGGTAGGTACCGGACCGGCGAAGACCAGCCCGGACCGCTCCACTGCGGCGCGCCGCCGCAGTACGTCACGCACGTGCAAGGTGGGGGTTTGCGGCGCCTTCATGGCGCGGCGACCCTCTTCGATCACGATCCAGAGCGCGGGGTCCCCCAGCGGCCACAGGGCGATCTCCCGGGTCCCGACGACGAGGCGCCCTTCACCGCGCTGCGCCTCGATCCAGACCCGGGTCACCTCCCGCGCCGGCAGCGACGAGGAAGCCAGCAGGACCCGCGGCCCGAGACGGGCCTGGAGGTCCCGCGCCAGGTTCTCGGCCTCGGCCAGAGTGGGCAGCACGATCCCGACGTTGCGGCCGTCGGTAAGCAGGGGGGCGGCGAGCCCGGCGGTCTCCTCACCCCAGGGGCCGGATCCCACCAGGTAGGCGGGGTGAGCGTGCCGGCCGGCCTGCAAGGTGGACGTGATCTCCGGCAACGGGGAGGTCGTCACCGCCTCCAGCGGCGGGCGGGCCGGGGCCCGTCCGCGGGGCAGGTTGGGCGGTGCCGCCTTGGCCAGCACGGCCGCCAGCGGGGCGACGTAGTGGATGGCGGCCCACCGCAGCGTCTCCAGCAACCGCCCCCCGAAGACCGGGAGGTCTCCCGACACCGCCCCGATGTCCTTCAATTCGCGCCGTTCCGCCTCGCGGCGGACCTCGACGACGTAGCCGCGGACCCTCCGGCCCCCCAGCGGAACCCTGACCACCGCCCCGACCACGATCTCGTCGAGGGCATCCGGGATCCGGTAGGCGAAGCCGGCGTCGACCGCGAAGGTGGCGAGATCGGGGACGACTTGGGCGATCGGGATCAGCGATCCGCTCCGAACCCGGGGCGCAGCTCGGCAATGCGATCCCACAGCCGGCCGGCCACGTCCTCCTTCGACAGCAGCGGCCACGGCGTGGCGTTTCCGTCCGGGGTGATCACGGTCACCTCGTTGCTGTCGCTGCCGAACCCGGACCCTTCCTTGGTGACGTCGTTGGCGACCAGGAGGTCGACCCCCTTGCCGGTGGCCTTGGCCACTGCCTCCGCCGGCGAGCCGGTCTCGGCGGCGAATCCGACCAGGAAGGGCCGCGGTTCCATGGCGGCGATCCCGCCCAGTACGTCCGGGGTGCCTTCCAGGGCGACGGAATCCAGGTGGTGGCGGCGGCGGATCTTGGTCGTCTTGCTGGTAGCAGGACGGAAGTCGGCGACCGCCGCCGCCATCACCGCCACGTCCGTCTCGGGTGCCAGCTTCCAGGCGGCTTCCGCCATCTCGGCCGCGCTCTCCACCACCACCACCTTGATGCCAGGGTGGTGGGGAGACGGGGCGGCGGTGACCAGGGTGACGGTGGCGCCGCGGCGGGCGGCGACGACTGCGATGGCGTTGCCCATCTTCCCCGAGGAGCGGTTCCCGATGTAGCGGACGGGATCGATCTCCTCCCGGGTCCCGCCGGCGGTCACCAAGACCCGCCAACCGGCGAGAGGATGGGGACCGATCACGGTCTCGACGACGGCGAGGATCTCCTCCGGCTCCGCCATGCGGCCCGGCCCGACGTCGCCGGCGGCGAGTGGTCCCGTCCCGGGTCCCACCAGGTGGCAACCGTCGGCCTCCAGGGTGGCGACGTTGCGCCGGGTCGCTGGGTGCTCCCACATCTCGGTGTGCATCGCCGGGGCCACCACCACCGGGGCCCGGGTCGCCAACACGGTGGCGCTGAGGGCGTCCTCGGAGAGACCGGTGGCGATCCGGGAGATGGTGGCCGCCGTCGCCGGGGCCACCACCACCACGTCGGCCCACTGGCCGAGGGTGGTGTGAGGGCTGACGTCCTCGTCGTCGAAGAGTCCGATCACGGGGCGACGCCCGGTGACGGCCGCCAGGGTGGCGGGTCCCACGAAGCGAGTCGCCGCCTCGGTCATCACGGTGCGGACCGCGGCGCCGCGGTCGATCAGCCTGCGGGCGAGGGTGACGGTCTTGTAGGCCGCTACCCCGCCGGAGATCCCAAGCACGACATGTCGCCCGGCGAGCACGGCGCTACTCCTCGGTGTCGATCACGACCTTGTCGTTGTCGATCTCCTCGAAGGCGATCGACAACGGCTTCCGCGACAGGGAATGGACCTGGGGGGGCACGTAGCTCCCGAGACCCTCCCCGAGCTGGTTGAAGTAGGCGTTGATCTGGCGGGCGCGGCGGGCCGCCAGCACCACGAGCCCGAACCGCGACGAGTTGGTCTTCGCGAGTACGCGTCCGATGGGTGGGTCGATCATGACGGGATGGCTCTCCTGGGTCTGCGGTACCGAACGGTGCTTCCACGCCGGGCGCGGCCCGGCGGTCGTACCGACCGGTACCCCGGAGTATAGGACCTCGCCGCCCCTCAGCCGGTGGCATCCGCTCCCAGGTGGGTCACGATCTCGTCCACGATCCCGGCGACGTCGAGATCCGAGGTGTCGACCACCAGGTCGTAGTTGCCGGGATCGAGGTAGTCGAGCCCGTAGTAGCGCGCGTAGCGCTTCGATTCCGACACGCGGCGGGCCTCGGTGTTCCGCCGCGTCGCCTCCAGGTCGACGTTCTCCTGCTCGCTCCCCCGCCGGTCCCGGTAGATGCGCTGCGCCGCCACCTCGAGGCGGACGTCGAGGAAGACCTTGAACGCTCTCGGGATGAAGTACCACGCCAGCCGCGAGTCGATCACGAACCCTTCCCGGGTTGCCCCCAGCCGGCGGCTGCGGGCGTCGATCTCGCGGTCGATGGCGTCGTCGTGCTCGGCGATGCGGGACAGCTCCAGCACCGAGATGCCCCGTTCCGCCGCCATCTCACGCATGAAGTCGCCGGCTGAGAGGTGATCGAGCCCGAGGCGGCGAGCGAGCGCCTTGGCGACGGTGCTCTTGCCCGAGCCCGGTTTTCCGGAGATCGTGACGATCACGCGGTGCCTGTCCCCGGCCGGCTGCCCGCGCCGCGCCGGCGGGGCAGCCGGCTCAAGAGAAGTGGGAGAGCAGGGTGGCCCGCTGCCGGGATCCCAGCCCTCGGATCCTCCGGTTCTCGGCGATGCCGTGCTCCTCCATGAGGCGCTTCGCCTTGATCTTGCCCATGCCCGGCATCGCGATCAGCAAGGAGCTGACCTTGATCCCGGCAATGGTTTTGTCCGTCTCGGCCCGCTCCAGGACCTCGGCCAGGCTGAGCGATCCGGTGCGCAACAGCTCCTTGATCTCGGCCCGGGTTCGGCGCGCCGCTGCCGCCTTCTCGAGCGCCGCTCGGCGCTGCTCGTCGGTCAGCTTCGGTGGCATGTGTCCATCTCCTCCCGATGATCCCGGCACTCTATCAAGCGGGCCCGGCCGCGGCTCGGATCGCGGCTTCGACCTCGGCGGCGATGGCCGCGGCCGCGGCGACCGGATCAGGGGCGGCCGTGATGGCGCGCCCCACCACCAACCAGTCGGCGCCGCGGGCGATAGCTGCCGCCGGGGTGGCGACCCGCGCCTGGTCCCCGGCGGCGACCCCGGCAGGGCGGATTCCCGGCGTCACCTTCAGCAGATCGGGCGCCACCGCGGCGACGACCTGCAACTCCTGCGGCGAGCACACCAGGCCCTCGCATCCGGCCCGAGCGGCGGCCCGCGCCATGCGCGACACCAGTTTGCCCGGGGTGGCGGTGATGCCGACCGCGGCGAGCGCGGCCTGGTCGAGGCTGGTGAGCACGGTGACGCCGAGCACTCCGGCGGTGCCGCCGGACGTCTCCCCGAGGCCTTCCACCACGGCCTCCAGCATCGGGATCCCGCCGCCGACGTGGGCCGTGACCCAGCGGGCCCCGAGGCGTCCGAGGCGGCGGGCCGCCGCTCCCACCTGGCTCGGGATGTCGTGCAGCTTGGCGTCGACGAAGACCGGGAGCCCGAAGGAGACCAGCGCGGTAGTGAGGGCCGGACCGGGGCCGTGGAGCAACCCGAGGCCGATCTTGAACCCCCCGACGTGGGGAGCGACGCTCTTGGCGAGGCGCACCGCGTCCTCCGCCGTCGCCACGTCGAGTGCCACCAGCACCGGGGGTCGAGTCACCATGGCGTCGCCTCCCCCACCAGATCGGCGATGGCGCCGACGTGGTGCCGCCGGCACCAGGCCGCCACCTCGTCCCGGATGCGGGCACCGCAGCGCGGCTCGGCGAGGTGGGCGGTGCCGACGGCCACCGCCGACGCTCCGGCCAGCAGGTACTCGATGACGTCGATCCCGCCCCGCACTCCGCCGCAGCCGACGATGGGGAGGTCCGGCAGTGCCCGGTGCACCTCCCAGACGCAGCGGATTGCGATCGGCTTGAGGGGCGGGCCCGAGTAGCCGCCGACCACGCCCGAGAGGGCCGGGCGGCGGGTGTCGACGTCGATCGCCGCCCCCCACACCGTATTGGTGAGCACCACCCAGTCTGCTCCGGCCTCGGCCACCGCGGCCGCCACCCCCGCCACGTCCGGGGCGTTGGGGGACAGCTTGGCCCCGATCGGAAGCCCGGTGGCGGCCCGCACCGCCGCCACCACCGCTGCCGAGTCCCCGGGGTCGAGCGCGAACATCTCGCCCCGTTCCAGGTTGGGGCACGACAGGTTCACCTCCACTGCGGCCAGCCCGGCGGCATCGAGCGCGGCGGCCACTCGGGCGAACTCGGCCGGATCCTTGCCCACCGCCGAGCCCCACACCTGGGTGGGGACGCCCGCCAGGCCGGGGCCGTTCTGTTCCACCCAGGCCACGATCCCGGGATTTTGGATCCCGATGCCGTTCAGCATCCCCTCTCCCACCGGGGCGAGCCGCGGGACCGCTCTTCCCGGCCACGGCTCGGCGCTCACCGACTTGGCGACGGCGGCGCCGTAACACTCGAAGGCGCTCACCGTCACGCAGTCGACCACCGAGCCCACCGTTCCGCTCGCCGCCACCAGCGGGGTGCGCAGCTCGTGGCCGCCGAGACGGGTCGACAGGTCAATCATGCCGGCCCGCGTGGTAGTCCTGGAGGGAGCGAACGTTGCTGACCGCGTCGTCATGCTTGGCGATGCTCTGCGCCACCGCCCGGCCTCCCTTGACCGTGGTGACGCAGGGAACCCCGTGGCGGGTGGCGGCCCGCCGGATGAGCCCGCCGTCCCCCCGGGCCCGCCTGCCCCGCGGCGTGTTGACGATAAGGCTGATCTCGCCCGATTCGACGAGACGGACCGGGTCGTACGGTCCCTCCCCCACCTTGTCGACGTGGGTGGCGGCGATCCCGTGACGGGCGAGGAACCCGGCGGTGCCGTGGGTGGCGAGGATCCGGAACCCGAGGTCGGCGTAGAGGTGGGCGACGTCGAGGCCGCGTTCCTTGTCACGATCCGCCAGCGAGAAGAAGAGGGTGCCGCCCCGCGGGACCCGGTGGCCGGCCCCGAGCAAGGCCTTGGCGTAGGCGGTGCCGAAGTCCGGACCGATCCCCATCACTTCGCCGGTCGCTCGCATCTCGGGGCCGAGCACGGTGTCCTCGGCCGGGAACCGCTTCCAGGGCAGCACCGCCTCCTTGACGGTGGTGTACCCCGCCGGCGCCGCAGCCGGGATGACGCCGGCGGCCCGCAACGAGACGATCGACTCCCCCATCATGACCCGGGTCGCCACCTTGGCGAGAGGCACCCCGGTCGTCTTCGAGATGAACGGCACGGTGCGGGAAGCGCGGGGATTCGCCTCCAGCACGTAGAGCTCCTCACCCCGCACCGCGTATTGGATGTTGAGCAGGCCCCGCACCTCGAGCCCGCGGGCGAGCCGCTCCGTGTAGTCGCCGATCCGCTTCACCACCCCCGGCGACAGGGTGGGGGCCGGCACCACGCACGCCGAATCCCCCGAGTGCACCCCCGCCTGCTCGACGTGCTCCATGATCCCGCCCAGCAGCATCTCGGTGCCGTCGAAGACGACGTCGACGTCCACTTCGATGGCGGCCTCGAGGAAACGGTCGATGAGCACCGGGGCCTCCGCCAGGTCGACCTCGCCCCCCGGCACCGCCCCGTACAGCTCGTGGAGGTAGTCCGACAGCTCGTCGATCGTGTAGACGATGCGCATCGCCCGTCCCCCCAACACGTAGGAGGGACGCACCAAGGCGGGGAAGCCGACGGCGTCGGCGACCTCCTCGGCCTCGGTGACGGTGGTGGCGGTGCCGTGCGGCGGCAGCGGGACGTCGAGTCGGCGGCACAGCGCCGAGAAGCGGTTCCGGTCCTCGGCGGCGTCGATGGCGTCGGGGCTCGTCCCGGCGATGGGGATCCCGCAGGCCTCCAGCTCGCGGGCCAGACTCAGCGGCGTCTGGCCCCCGAGTTGCACGATGACCGCCAAGGGACGCTCCGCCTCCACCACCGCCAGCACGTCGTCGATCGTCAGCGGCTCGAAGTAGAGCCTGGCGGAGGTGTCGTAGTCGGTCGACACCGTCTCAGGGTTGCAGTTGATCATCACGGGCTCGTACCCGGCGTCCTGGAGGGCGAAAGAAGCGTGGACGCAGCAGTAGTCGAACTCGATGCCCTGGCCGATGCGGTTCGGCCCCGACCCGAGCACCACCACGGTGCGATCCCCGGGCGGCGGCGCCTCGTCCTCGTCCTCGTGGGCGCTGTAGAAGTAGGGGGTACGTGCTGCGAACTCGGCGGCGCAGGTGTCGACCGTCTTGAAGGTGGTGCGGATCCCCCATTCCCGCAGGCGGAGCCGCATGTCGAGCACCGAGCCGCCCCACAGGTGGGCGAGCTGGGCGGCGCCGTAGCCGAGGCGCACCGCCCGACGGGCCAGCGCCGCGCTCGGAGGCCCGGCCTCGAGTTCGGCCCGCATCGCCACCACATCCGCCATCTCGTCGAGGAACCACGGGTCGATGCCGGTGATGGCGGCGAGCCGCTCCACCGGTTCCCCCCGCCGCAGCAGCTCGGCGACGGCGAAGACCCGGTCCGGGGTGGGGGTGGCGATGCCGGTGAGCATCTCGCCGGTGTCGCGTGCGGCCACCCCGGCCTCCCCGATGTCGGCGGTGAGGCCTCGGCGTCCCGTCTCCAGGCTGCGCAGCGCCTTCTGCAGCGCCTCCGGGAAGGTGCGGCCGATCGCCATCGCCTCCCCGACGCTCTGCATCGACGTCCCCAGCACGGGGCGCACCGCCGGGAATTTGGCGAAGTCGAACCGCGGGACCTTGACGACGACGTAGTCGAGGGCGGGCTCGAAGGAGGCCGGTGTCGCCCCGGTGATATCGTTGGCGATCTCGTCGAGGGTGTAGCCGACCGCGAGCTTGGCGGCGATCTTGGCGATCGGGAACCCGGTGGCCTTGGAGGCGAGGGCCGAGGAGCGCGACACCCGCGGGTTCATCTCGATGATGATGCGGCGCCCGGTGGACGGCTCCACCGCGAACTGCACGTTCGATCCCCCGGTCTCGACCCCGATGGCGCGCAGGCAGGCGATCGCCTCGTCCCGCATCTCCTGGTATTCCCGGTCCGACAGGGTCATCGCCGGGGCCACCGTGATCGAGTCGCCGGTGTGGACGCCCATCGGATCGAGGTTCTCGATCGAGCAGATGACGACGGCGTTGTCGGCGGCGTCGCGCATCACCTCGAGCTCGAACTCCTTCCACCCCACCACCGACTGCTCCACCAGCACCTCGCCCACCGGGGAGGCGGCGAGCCCGTACTCGACGATGGACCGCAGCTCGGCCTCGTCGGCCGCCACCCCGGTGCCGCCGCCGCCCAGGATGTAGGACGGCCGGATCATCACCGGGTAGCCGAGCCGGCCGGCGGCGGCGAGGGCGACGTCGACGTCGTGGACGTACTCGGCCCCGGCGGTGCCGATGCCGATCGCCTCCATCGCCGCCTTGAACCGGCCCCGATCCTCGGCGGCGGCGATGGCTTCGAGCCCGGCGCCGATCAGCTCGACGCCGTACTTCTCGAAGATGCCTTGCTCGGCGAGCGCCATCGTCACGTTCAGCGCGGTCTGCCCGCCGAGGGTGGGGAGCAGGGCGTCGGGCCGTTCCTTGCCGATGATGGCGGCGACGACCTCGGGGGTGATTGGCTCGAGGTAGGTGGCGTCGGCGAATTCCGGGTCGGTCATGATCGTGGCCGGGTTGGAGTTCACCAGGACCACCCGGTACCCCTCCTCCCGGAGCACCTTCACCGCCTGGGTGCCGGAGTAGTCGAACTCGCAGGCCTGGCCGATGACGATCGGTCCCGACCCGATGACGAGGATGGTGGCGATGTCGTCCCGCCGTGGCATCAGTCCACCGCCATCAGGGCGACGAACCGGTCGAAGTGCCCGGTGGCGTCGCTGGGGCCGGGGGCCGCCTCGGGGTGGTATTGGACCGAGAAGGCGGGAACGTCGCGGCATGCGAGCCCCTCCAGGGTCCCGTCGTTCAGGTTCTGGTGGGTTGCCACCACGGTCCCGAACCGGCTTGCCACCTCCGGAGGCAGCAGCTCGGGGCCGGGGAGGCCGTCCCGGCGGGGCGGGGAGCCTCCGGCCAGCGACCACAGGTCGACCGCGAAGCCGTGGTTCTGCGAGGTGATCTCGATCCGGCCGTCGCTGAGGCGCCGCACCGGGTGGTTGCCGCCGTGGTGGCCGAAGGGGAGCTTGAAGGTGCGAGCCCCGACCGCCAGTCCCAGCACCTGGTGCCCGAGGCAGATGCCGAACACCGGCACCGTGCCGAGCAGCTTCCGCACCGCCCCGATGGCGGCGGTGAGCGGCTCCGGGTCGCCCGGCCCGTTGCTGAGGAAGACACCCTGCGGCGACTCCTCCAGCACCGCGGCGGCCGGGGTGGACGCCGGCACCACCACCACTTCGAGGCCCCGGCCGGTGAGCTGCCGCAGGATGTCGCGCTTCAGCCCGAAGTCGTAGGCGACCACCCTCCCCCTGGCGTCCCCCTCGGGAGCGAGCCGGTACGGCTCCGGGGTGGTGACGAGGCGGGTCAGGTCCTGGCCCTCCATGCGGGGGGCCGCCGCGGCCCGCTCCTCCAACTCCGCCGCGGTGACCCCAGCGCCGATGGCGGCAGGTTGGGCGCCGTGGTCCCGGACGTGGCGGGTGAGGCGGCGGGTGTCGACCTCCGCCAGCGCCACGATCCCGTGGCGCCGCAGGTAGGCGTCGAACCCCTCTTCGGAGCGCCAGCTGGAGGCGCGCCGGCTCATCGACCGCACCACGAGAGCGGTGCACCGCGGCGCCGCCGACTGGGCGTCGGCGTGGTTGGTACCGTAGTTGCCGATGTGGGACGCCGTCATCACCACGATCTGGCCGGCGTAGGAGGGATCGGTCACGATCTCCTGGTAGCCGGCCATGGCGGTGTTGAAGACGACCTCCCCGGTGGCCACCCCGTCGGCGCCCACCGACACCCCGTCGAACCGGGTACCGTCTGCGAGCACCAGAGCGCCGCTGCTCACCCGATCGCTCCGGCCGGCTGCACGACCTCGCCGTCCCGTGTCGTGAGGCGGCCCCGGAGCAGGGTGTGGGTCACCCGACCCCGCAGCTCCATGCCCAGGTAGGGCGAATTGGGGGCCATCGAGACGATGCGGCTGGTGTCGGCCATGCGCTCCGGATCGAACACGACGATGTTGGCCTCCCGCCCCACCGCCAGGTCGCCGTGGCCGTCGAGGCCCACCAACCGGGCCGGGGCGCTCGAGAGCACCCGGAAGAACCCTTCCTGGTCGAGGCCGACCATCGTGTTGACCACGGCGGCTGCCCATTCGAGGCCGATCACCCCGAACGGCGCCTCCTCCCACGGCACGTCCTTCTCGTGGGCGGCATGGGGGGCGTGGTCGGTGCCGACCAGGTCGATGATCCCGTCGCGAAGCGCCTGACGCAGCGCCGCCACGTCCGCCGGCTCCCGCAGCGGCGGCATCATCTTGTAGACGGGATTGGCCTCCGCCACGACCCCGTGGTCGAAGCAGAGGTGATGGGGGGTGGCTTCTGCGGTCACCGGCAGCCCCTCGGCCTTGGCGGCCGCCACCAGCGCCACCGCCCCCGCCGTCGAGAGGTGCTGGACGTGATAGCGGGCGCCGGTGAGCCGCACCAGGGCCAGGTCGCGGGCGATGATGGTCTCCTCCGCCTCACGCGGCACGCCCACCATCCCGAGGCGGGACGCCACCTCCCCCTCGTGGACTTGTCCCCCGGCGGCGAGACCGGCGTCGATGCAGTGCTCCGAGACGATGCCACCCCGCTCCGCCAGGTACTCCATCGCCCGCCGCAGCAGCCCGGCATCCGCCACCGAGTCGCCGTCGTCGGTGAAGAGCCGCACCCCGGCGTCCCACAGCTCGTCGAGGTGCGCCAGCTTCTCACCACGGCGCCCGGCGGTGATGCATCCGGCCGCCATCACGTCGACCAGCCCGACGGCCCGCCCCCGTTCCTGCACGTAGCGGGCCAGGTGGCCGGCGTCGATCGCCGGGTCGGTGTTGGGCATGGCGACCACCGCCGTGTAGCCGCCCGCCGCCGCCGCCGCCGAGCCCGACTCGATGTCCTCTTTCCATTCCTGCCCCGGCTCCCGCAGGTGGGTGTGAACGTCGACCAGCCCGGGTCCGACCCAGGCTCCGTCACAGTCGATCACCTCGCCGGCCGCCTCCAGGTCGGTGCCGATGGCGGCCACCAGGCCGTCGTGGATCACGACGTCCTGCCGCCCCGGGAGCACCTTCCCGGCAGCGAGCACCGTGCCGTTTCGCAGCGTGAGGTCACTCATCGCGCTCACCTCCGAGCAGCTGGAACAGCACCGCCATCCGCACCGCCACCCCGTTGGCGACCTGGTCGAGCACCAGGCAGCGAGGGTCGTCGGCCACTTCCTGGTCGATCTCGACCCCCCGGATCATGGGACCGGGATGCAGCACCGCGGTGTCCGGCTTGAGGCGGGCAAAACGGCGCCGGGTCATCCCGAACCGCTGGCGGTACTCGGGCAGCGAGGGAAACACCGACGACCCGCCCCGCTCCGCCTGGACCCGCAGCAGGTACACCGCATCGAGCTCGGTGAGCACCTCGTCGAGGTCGTGGGACACCTCCACCGGCCATCCCGCCAGGTCGGGAGGCAGCAGAGTGGGCGGGGCGACCAGGGTGACCACGGCGCCCAGGGTGGCGAAGGCGTGGATGTCGGAGCGGGCGACCCGGGAGTGGCGGATGTCGCCCACGATGCCGATCCGCAGTCCGTCGAGGCTCCCGAACCGGTCCCGTAGCGTGAGGGAGTCGAGCAACGCCTGGGTGGGATGCTGGTGGGCTCCGTCACCGCCGTTGACGACCGGGAGCTTGGTCCACTCGGCGACCCGCCACGGTGCCCCGGTCGAGGTGTGGCGCACCACCATCAGGTCGGCTCCCATCGCCTGGATGGTGAGCACCGTGTCCTTCAGGCTCTCGCCCTTCTTGAGCGACGACGTCCCCGGCGAGAACGACAGGATGTCGGCCGACAGGGCACGGGCGGCTCTCTCGAAGGAGAGACGGGTGCGGGTCGAGGGCTCGAAGAACATGGTGGCCACGGTCTTGCCTCGCAGCGCCGGCACCTTGGGGATGGGGCGGCGCAGCACCTCGGCGAACTCCGCCCCGTCGTCGAGCAGGCTCTCCAACAACTCCCGGGAGAGCCCCTCGGTCGTCAGCAGATCTCTCATCGCCCCTCCCCTTCCGTACCGGCACCGGGCCGGTCTGCGATCCAGACCCCCTCGGCGCCGTCCACCTCGTCGATCTTCACCATGACCCGCTCCGCGAGCGAGGTCGGCATGTTCTTCCCCACGTAGTCGGGCCGGATCGGCAGCTCCCGGTGCCCCCGATCGACCAGCACCGCCAGCTGCACCCGGCGGGCCCGGCCGATGTCCGCCAGGGCGTCGAGGGCGGCCCGGATGGTCCGTCCCGTGAACAGCACGTCGTCGACCAGCACCACGGTCCGGTCGTCGATCGGTCCCGGAAGCTCGGTGGGGCCGAGTGGGGTGGTGGGGCGCTGGTCGAGGTCGTCGCGGTAGAGGCCGATGTCGAGCGTCCCCACCGCGACGCCGGCGTCCTCGAACTCGCCGATGTAGGTCCCGAGTCGGGCGGCCAACGGGGCGCCCCTGGTGTGAATGCCGAGCAGCACCACCTCGTCGGCGCCCCGGTTGTGCTCCAGGATCTCGTAGGCGATGCGGCGCAGCGCCCGTTCCACGTCCTCTCCGGTCAGGATGGCGCGCATCGGCGGCCTCCTGGGAAGATGGGGAGATGGTGCGCAGCCGGCGCAGACCGGTTCGCGCCCGGCGGCGTCTTCATCGGTGCTCCTTCCTTTCCGGTCTCACGGAACCGGGCTTAAAGGTTGGCTCGGCGGACCATAGCACCAACCTCGCCGCCTCCTGCGACCATCGGGACGGAACGCGAAAACCCGGGCTGGGGGCGGCCCGGCGCCGGCCGGGAAGGCGTCTCAGGTGGCGTCGCCGCCGGAGGTGCGCCCTTCGGCGAGGGCGGCGATGACGCCGTTGACGAACGACCCGCTGCGCTCCGTGGAGTACTCCTTGGCCAGCTTCACCGCCTCGGAGGCGATCACCCCCACCGGGGTGTCCGTGTAGCGCAGCTCGAAGAGGGCGAGCCGCAGCAGGTTACGGTCGACCGCCGGCATGCGCTCGAGGCGCCAGCCGCTGGCAACGGAGGCGATGGCCTCGTCGAGCTCGGCGAGGTGGTCCCACACGCCGGTGACCATCCGGGCGGCGCGGGCGCTGAGATCGGCGACGTCGGGTGCGTCGCGGCGCTGCGCCTCGGCGGCGTAGAGCGCCCCCAGTGCCTGGGTCCGTGGCGGCTGCCGGGTCACGACGCCCGGGTGATGTAGTCCCCGGTCCGGGTGTCTACCTTCACCACGTCGCCCTGCCCGACGAAGAGCGGCGCCTGGATGACGAGGCCGGTCGACAGCGTGACCGGCTTGGTGGCCCCCGAGACCCGGTCGCCCTTGACCCCGGGCTCGGCGTGGGTGACCTCGAGCTCGACCGAGGCGGGGAGGTCGATGCCGATGGGCTGTCCCTCGAACAGGTTGATCTGCACCGTCATGCCCTCGACCAGGTAGTTGGCGGCGTCTCCCACCAGGTCGCTAGCCACCGCTATTTGCTCGAAGCTGTCGCTGTTCATCCAGTGGAAGCCGAGTTCGTCGCGGTAGAGGAACTGGAAGTCCTGCCGGTTGATGACGGCCCGAGGCAGGTTCTCACCGGCGCGGAAGGTGCGGTCGAGCACCGCCCCCGTCTCGACGTTTTTGAGCCTCATCCGCACGAATGCCTTGCCCTTGCCCGGCTTGACGTGTTGGTATTCCACCACCGCGAACAAACCCTCGGGCAGGTTGAGGGCCATGCCCGGCTTGACATCGTTGGTCGAGATCATGCGCTTCGCAGCTCCTTGCTCGCATTCGTGAGGACGTGCCGGCCGTCGGCGGTGACGAGGACCATGTCCTCGATGCGGACCCCGAGACGGCCCGGGAGGTAGACCCCCGGCTCGACGGTGACGACGTGGCCGGGCTCGAGGACGTCCTCCGAGTTCCGCCGCAACCACGGGCCCTCGTGGATGTCGAGACCGACGCCGTGGCCGGTGGAGTGCACGAAGTACTCGTCGTACCCGTACCCCTCGAGCACCCGGCGGCACACCGCGTCGACCTCACCCGCCACCATCCCCGGGCCGACCGCGGCGATGCCGGCATCGTTGGCCTCTCGCACCGCCTGGAAGACACGCTCCAGCTCCGGGTCGGGCTCGGCTCCCCGCCACACCGTGCGGGTCATGTCGGAGTGGTAGCCGTCCACGGTGCACCCGTAGTCCAGCAGCAACAGACCGGCGCCGACCGGGTCGGTGCCGGCTTCGTGGTGGGGTCGGGAGGCATTGCTGTCGGCGGCGACGATCGGGGGCCACCCGGCCCGGTCCCCACCGGCTCGTTCCATCGCTCCCACCAGCGCCTCGGCGACGGCGTGTTCGGTGGCGGCCTGCGGCGCCAGCTCCTCCAGGGCGGCGAAGGCGGCGTCACCGGCGGCGGCGGCCGACCGCAGCGCCTCGATCTCGGCGGCGTCCTTGACCCGCCGGTATCGCTCGACGAGGCCGTCGCTGGCCACCAGCTTGCTGCCGGTGGTGGCGCCCAGCTCGCGCACGAACCTCCAGCTGACGTGGGCCGATTCCAGCTGCACCCGGGGTGCGCCGTCGAAGGCGGCGTCGAGCCGGTCGTGGAGGCCCGAGGAGTACACCACCAGCTCGGTGGCGGGAAGGGCCCGCACCAGTTCCGCCGCCGTCTCGCCGTAGCGCCCGTCGGTGAGGAATACCGCCCGCGACGGGTTCACCAGCAGCGAGGCGTTGCTGCCGGTGAACCCGGTCAGGTAGCGGATGTTGGTGAGATTGGTGACGAGCAGCGGTTCGGTCAGGTCCTGCGACAAGTGGTGCAGGCGGCTGGCGTGGTCCATGGATTCCTCTGTTTTCGTGACCGGCGCTCAGGCGATGCCGACGGCGGCGAGCGCCGGCTCCACGCTAGCGGCCGCGACCGGGCGGACCACGGCGACCCCGATCCGCTCCAGCAGCACCATGCGGAGGCCGGCCGCGTCCCGCTTCTTGTCGAGCGCCATGAGGCCCCGCACCTCGCCGGGATCCACCGGCGGCGCGGTCACCGGCAGCCCGAGCTGCTCGATCACGGCTCGTTGCCGCTCCTGGCCGTCGAAGCCGACCAGCTCGGCCGCCACCACTCCGGCCGCCACCATCCCGATCGCCACCGCGTGGCCGTGGGGGATCCTGGCCGCGGTTTCGATGGCGTGGCCAACCGTGTGACCGTAGTTGAGCACGGCGCGTACGCCGGCCTCGGTGAAATCCTCCGTGACTACCGCCGCCTTGATCAACACCGCCCGCCGGACCACTTCGTCCAGCGGTGCCTGCAGGCCGTGCCGTTCGTAGAGGGCCACCAGCGCCGGGTCGGCGATCAACCCGGCCTTGAGCGCTTCGGCCGCCCCCTCCCGGATCAGGGGGACGGGCAGGTCGGACAGCACCGAGAGGTCGATGACGACCCGGGCCGGGTGCCGGAAAACCCCGGCCAGGTTCTTGCCGCCGACGTTGACCCCGGTCTTCCCTCCCACTGCGGCGTCGACGGCCCCCAGCAACGTCGTCGGCACCATCACCGCCTCCACCCCGCGCAGGTAGAGGGCGGCGACGAAACCGGCCAGGTCGGTGACGGCTCCGCCACCGACGCCGACGACCGTGTCCTGCCGGGTGAGGGCGAGGCCGTTCAGCCAGAGGAAGCAGTCCTCGGCAACCTGCAACGTCTTGGCCCGGTCCCGGTCGGGCAGCACCCGCACCGCGACCTGGAGCCCGGCGGCCCGCAGCGACCGGGCCACCTGGCGGGCGTGGCGGGCGGGCCCGGGCTGGGTCAGGATCGCCACCCGGCGCCGTCCCGGCGACGCCGGCAGCAGCGTCTCCGGGCGTTGCACGGCGTCGGCCTCCACGAGGATCTCGGAGAGGGTCTGCCCACCGCCGGTGATCAGGATCGGATCCACAATGCCTCGATCTCGGTGGCGATGTCGTGGGTGGTACGGCCGGTGGTGTCGATCGTGAGGTCGGCGGCCTCCCGGTAGCGGTCGGCTCGCAAGGCCAGCAGGTCCGCCAGCCGCTCTCCCCCGTCGCCCCCCGACAGCAGGGGTCGTTCCTCTCCCTCCCCGACCCGCTGAACCAGCTCGGCTGCCGGGGCGGTGAGCCAGACGACGACACCGCCGGCCCGCATGGTGGCGACGTTGTCGGGGTCGATGACGATTCCCCCACCGGTGGCGACGACACCTGCCGGGTACCCCGCCACCCGCCGGATCGCCTTCGCCTCCATCTCGCGGAAGGCACTCTCCCCCCGCTCCATCCAGAGCCGGGCGATGGTGCAGCCGGCGTCCGCCTCCACGTCGTCGTCGGTGTCGTAGAACGGCAGGTCGAGCTTCTCGGCGAGGGCTCGGCCCACCGAGCTCTTCCCGGCTCCCATCATCCCGACCAACCAGAGGTGACCGTTCATGGTGCTCAGAACGAGGCGATCCGGCGCTGGTACGCCTCCAGCGCCGCCTGCATGTCGGCCACGGTGTCTCCCCCGAACTTGCGTTGCGCTTCCTGGGCGAGCACGATCGCCACCATCTGCTCGGCGACGACGCCGGCGGCGGGTACCGCGCACACGTCGCTCCGTTCCCGGAACGCCTTCTCGGGCTGCTTGGTGGTGACGTCGATGGTGTCGAGCGGCCGCATCACCGTGGAGATCGGCTTCATGGCCGCCCGCACCCGGAGCAGGCCCCCCATGCTGATGCCGCCCTCGGTGCCGCCCGCCCGTGAGGTGTGGCGAACGAACTCGCCGTGCTCGTGGTAGATCTCGTCGTGGGCGGAGCTGCCCCACTTCGCCGCCACCGCAAAGCCGTCTCCCATCTCGACCCCTTTGATACCCGGGATCGACATGAGGGCGGCGGCGAGGCGGGCATCGAGACGCCGGTCGTGATGGACGTGGCTGCCAAGGCCGGGCGGGACCCCGTAGGCCAGCACCTCGACGACGCCCCCGAGGGTGTCCCGGTCCTCCTTGGCGGCTTCGATCTCGGCGAGCATGGCGTCGGCGTGGGCGGAGTCGAAGACCCGGACCGGCGAGGCGTCGATCGTGGCCAGGTCGCCGGGTCCCGGGAGCGCGGTGGAGCGCGCCGTCACGGAACCGATGGCGACCACGTGGCTGAGCACCGTCACGTCGAGGGCCGCGAGCAGTCGCTTGGCCAGGTAGCCGGCGACGGTGCGGGCCGCCGTCTCCCGTGCCGATGCCCGTTCCAGGATGTCGCGGGCGTCGTGGCTGTCGTACTTCAGCATCCCCGGCAGGTCGGCGTGCCCGGGACGGGGGGTCGTCATCTCGCGGCGGGCCCGTCCCGGCTCCGGCGACATCTCCTCGGTCCACTTGGGCCACTCCGTGTTGCGGATCACCACCGCCACCGGGCTCCCCAGGGTGCGCCCGAAGCGGACCCCGCCCAGCAGCTCGAGCTCGTCCTGCTCGAGCTGCATGCGCCGTCCACGCCCGGCGCCGAGCCGGCGCCGGGCCAGCTCCGCCGCGATGCCGTCCCGCGACACCTCGAGGCCGGCGGGGAGGCCTTCGACCACCGTCACCAATGCCGGCCCGTGAGATTCGCCTGCAGTGAGGAATCGCAACATGGCGCCTGATGGTACCCGCCGCCGCCGTCACCGCCGCTCGCGAGGGCCGGAGGGGCCTGAGACAGGGGTGGAGGGCCGGTTGCCCGGCCCTCCACCCCTCGGGGCTCCGCATCCAGCGGAGATCTGGTGCGGCGACGCTATTTCAGGATCTGCTGCCCCACGCTCAGCTCGAAGGCGCTGTCACCGAAGCTGAAGACGCCCTTGGTTTCGGTGAGACTCACGACCTTGTAGGACACCGCGAAGGTGTCGCCGACACCCACCTCGTAGCTCACGGTCCCCACCACGACGGTGGCCCGCAGCACGCCGCTCACCTCACGGATCTCCTTGAGGGTGATGGTGGTCGCCGAGGGGGTGAAGCCGTCGTCCGGCTCTCCCCCGGGGGTGCCACCGATCCCGGGGATGTCACCGGTCGTCGATCCCTCGTTGATGAGGGGGCGGAACGGGTCCCGCGGCTGGGAGATCTGGAACGTCGCCGACAGAGGCGCCGGGTTCTCGGCCTGGAGGCCTTCCGGGGAGGCGGTGAGGCGCGACCCGGCGGTGTCGGGCCGGGTCGGTTGTGACGCCAGCACCCCGGAGGTCATGACCATCCAGCCGGCGGTGATGCCGGCAGCCACCAGACCCACCGCGATCAGTCCCGCCACGAACCCGCGTAGCCGCCGCCAGCTCATTGCGCCGCCTCCGGTTGGCTCGTGGTGTCAGTCGATCCGGCCGGCGGCTCCTCGGTGACCGGTGCGGAGAGGTCGGTCCCGGTGCGGGTGAAGATCCGCATCGCGATGTCGACGCCGAGCACGTCCGGCTCGGGGCGGAGCCGGGGCTCGGCGATGGTGGTCGTCGTGGTGGTCGTCGAATCGTCCGTCTCCTCGGGAGGGGGTTCCGGCTCCGTGGGTCCCTGGCCCGGAGTGAGCCCGATCGAGTCCACCCGGACGAGTCGATCCATCGCCTCCAGGCCGTAGAGGAAGCCGAGGACCTCGAAGTACTGGCCTTCCGCCGTGACGTTCACGGTCACCTGGAATGCTTCGATCCCGGGCTGGCCCTCGGCGGTGAGGTCGATCGCCGTCGGCGGGGCCATGTTGATTGTGAAGATGTCGACGCCGGTGCTCTCGGCCAGGTAGGTGAGGTCGTCGAGGAACACGTCCGCCTGCGGCTGGACCGGGATCGCGGTCTCCATCTCCCCGATGGCGAACCGGTACGAGATCTCGTTGTCGATGATGTCGGAGAGCTGGGCAATCTGGGAACGGATCGTCGCTTCGCGCAGCTGGGTCGCTTCCAGTTCGTCGCGAGCGGTCGCCGTGGCGGAGCGTTCCGGCGATATGAGGAACATCCACCAGATCAGGGTGCCCAGCAGCAGACCGGTCGCCAACATCCACATGGCGGGGCGCCTCATCGTCCCACCTCCGGCACCCGCTCCTCCACTCGCGCGGTGAGCGCCGCTTCCGTGAGGGAGGTCTGCGACTCGAACGCCACCACCGGGATCTCGCCAATCGTCTCACCCGTCACGCTCGAGACCCAGGTCCCGGCCACCGACGGGAACCGATCCGAGTCGAGGGCCCGGAGCCATGCCGCCACGTCGCCGAATCCGAAGCCGGTGCCGCTCACCTGGATGCTGCCCTGGGCCGGGGAGAGGGGGTCGAGATCCACTCGGCCCTGGAACTGGCCGAGCCACACCCGATCGGGGATCATCCGGCCCAGGTCGTTGAGGATCCGCCCCCACGAGACGTCCGAGGTGAGCACGGCCTTGATGAGGGCGGCGTTCTGGTCGTAGCGCAGCACCAGCTCGTCGGCACCTTGCAGCTCGCCAAGCTGTACCTGGAGCCCGGCGTTGACCGCCTCCTGCTCCTCGACGGTGTTGCGGACGTCGGCGGTGTCGCGCCGAGCCAACACGAACAGCAACCCGAGCACCACCAGGTAGATCACCCCGATGAGGGCGAGGCGGGCCATCCGGCGACGCCCGGCGCTGCGTTCGAAGGCCTCCGGGGGGAGCAGGTTGATGGGCCGCATCAGACCTCCCCCCACAGTGCCAGCCCGAGGGCGGTCGGCATCACCGGCTGCGCCTCCAGCATCTCGTCCTCGGTGAGGTCCACCCGGCCCACCTCGATGATGTCGAGGATCTTCGCCGGCTCGACCTCGACGCCCATGAGACGCGCCATCCGGTTCGCCAGGTGGGGCAGCCTGGCGCCGTTACCGGCGACCACGAGGCGCTCGAGGGTGGCGTCCTCGGACTGCGACAGGAAGAAGTCCACCGATCCCCGGATGTCGTCGATCAGCTCGTCGGCCTTGCCGGTGAGCAGTCGCTGGGCCTCCGCGTCCGGATCACCGTCGCCGGGCATGCCCTCGGCCCGCACCCCGAGCCGGTTCTTGAGTTCGGCGGCGTCCTCGACCTCCATGCCGAGCCCCTCGACGAGTGCCGAGGTGAAATCGTCCCCACCCCGCGGCAACAGGCGCACAAATCGGGCGGTGCCGCCGCGGGTGATGGCGAGCTGGGTCACCGACGCCCCGATGTCGACCAGCGCCTGCAGCGGGCTCCCGACCCCGACCTCGATCCCGAACACTGCTCGGACCAGTCCGAAGGGCTGCAGGTCGATGGCGGCCGGGGTGAGTTTGGCGTCTCCCAGCACCCGCATCACCGAGTCGACGATGTCCCGATGCACTGCGATCACGAGGATCGACTGCATCGCATCGCCCTCGGGGGTCATGAACTCCTCGAGAGGGACGTAGTCGAGCACCGCCTCTTCGACCGTCAGCGGGATCGAGTCCTGCACCTGGTACGGCAGTGCCTCGGCCAGCTCCTCGGGGCCCAGGTAGGGAACGTCGACTTGGCGCACCACCAGGCGTTGGCTGGCGACTCCGACCACCACCCGGCGTTTCGGGAGCTTGGCCCGCCGCCACAAGGCGGAGATCGCTTCGGAGACGGCCCCTTCGTCGATGATCTCGCCGGCGGTGACGGCTCCGGGCGGGAGCGGCATCTCGGCGAACCGGCGCAGTACCCACCGGTTCTTGGCCGAATCGAGGACCGCCGCCCTGACGGCGGTACCACCGATGTCCAGGCCAACCGTTACGGCCATCTGATCTCCGCTCGATTGGAGAGCCCCGACTCGGGTCGAATTACAGCGCTGTCATTCGACCCTGCGTCTGATCGTAGCGCCTCCGGCGGGGAGGAGCCAAAGCACAGGCTACCCGCGCCTTCGCCGTCGAGCACAGTCGGCCCTGGTGCCTTCCCCCCGGCTCGGCTCAGCCGAGGTACCAGTCGAGGATCTGCTCGCCCCAGGCGATCGTCAGGTACGCACCGGCGATCAGGTAGGGGCCGAACGGGATGGTGTCACGCCGTCCCTTGCGGCGAGTGAGGAGCAGCACGGCCGAGACGACCCCGCCAAGCAAGATGGCGATGAAGGCACCGAGCAGCACCTGCTCCCACCCCTGATAGCCGAGGAAGAGCCCGAGCAGGAGGGCGAGCTTGACGTCGCCCATGCCCAATCCGCCGCGGGGAGCGATCAGGGCCAGGATCAGCAGGCCCACGAAGTAGCCTGCCCCGCCGGCGACGCCTCGCAGCCACCATCCGGGATGGCCGTCGGCGACCGCCCCGGCGAGCAGGAGCGGCGCCGCCACCGCCAGGCCGGGGAACAGCACCCGATTCGGGATGAGCTTTTGGTCGATGTCGATGAGCGCGAGTGCCATGGTCACGACGACGAACACCCAGTAGGCGGGCAGCACCCAGACCGATCCCACCGCCAGCGCCGCCGCCACGAAGAGCAGTGACGTCATCCCTTCCACCACGGGATAGCGGACGGCGATGGGTTGGCCGCAGTCGCGACACCGGCCCCGCAGCAGCAGCCACGACAGCACCGGAATCAGGTCACGGGTCCGGATCGGCGCCTGACAGTACGGGCAGTGGGACGGGGGCCGGACGATCGAGGCGTGCTGCGGGATCCGGTGGGCCACGACGTTGACGAACGAACCAAATGACAGGCCGAGCAGGGCTCCCAACGTCACCAGTGTTGCGGTCATCTGACCTCCCGGGGCCGGAGGCTAGAGAGTGGCCGGGCCGGGGAGCGGGATTTCGCGGCCCGCTCGATGTCCTGGTCCGGACGCGTACGAGGGGACGGACACTGGGTCCGTCCCCTCGTTGGTGAGACTGCGGCTTTACGGAACCGCCGGGTAGCCCGTGCTGCTCCAGGCCACGCTGGCCTGGGTGGGCGGCAGGGTCGGGGTGGCTGCGCTCGGGCAGGTGATCGTGACACCGGAGCCGGCGGCGGCATAGAACGTGCCACCAGTGGCGCTCTCGTTGTCGTAGATCATGAACGACGCCCCAGACGCGCTCTGCTGGGAGAGACACACCTGGCTGGGGGTCGCCGCGGCGAACTCCACGTACACCATGTCCTGGCTGAGAGCCGCGCTGACCTCAACCGTCGGTTCATAGACCTTCAGATCCGCCGCAGTCGCCGAAAAGGCACTGTTGGCCGTCCACACTGCCTTCTCAGCGAGCAAGGCATTGCGCAGATCGGTCTGCGTCGCGCGATCCTGGGCCTGATTGCGGAAGCCGAGGAAGGAGGGAATGGCGATGGCCACCAGCACTGCAATGATCAGCACCACCACCATGAGCTCGATGAGCGTAAATCCCTCTTCCTTGCTGAGACGCTCACGCATCCATCGCATGGGAAAGGACCTCTCTCTTCACGGGGTCGCATCTCGACCCCTTCATGAGGGCTTATCGGCCCCCGACTCCTCCCGGTTGAGCCACTTTCCGTTGACGGGCCCACACTTTCTGTGTTGGCGCGCTCCGTTGTGACTCCGCCTCCCCGGTGATCTCAGGGCATCGGCATCGGCAGCGGCGTCGGCCCCGTAATCGGGGTGACCTTGCGACGGGCCGGCACGTCGGGGAACCCGGAGGGACTCCAGGCCACGTTGGCCTGCCGCGGCGGCAGGGTCGGGGTGGCTGCGCTCGGGCAGGTGATCGTGACACCGGAGCCGGCGGCGGCATAGAACGTGCCACCAGTGGCGCTCTCGTTGTCGTAGATCATGAACGACGCCCCAGACGCGCTCTGCTGGGAGAGACACACCTGGCTGGGGGTCGCCGCGGCGAACTCCACGTACACCATGTCCTGGCTGAGAGCCGCGCTGACCTCAACCGTCGGTTCATAGACCTTCAGATCCGCCGCAGTCGCCGAAAAGGCACTGTTGGCCGTCCACACTGCCTTCTCAGCGAGCAAGGCATTGCGCAGATCGGTCTGCGTCGCGCGATCCTGGGCCTGATTGCGGAAGCCGAGGAAGGAGGGAATGGCGATGGCCACCAGCACTGCAATGATCAGCACCACCACCATGAGCTCGATGAGCGTAAATCCCTCTTCCTTGCTGAGACGCTCACGCATCCATCGCATGGGAAAGGACCTCTCTCTTCACGGGGTCGCATCTCGCCCCGTTCCCCGGGTTCATCGGTCTGACCCACCGGCCTGGTTGAGCCACTTTCCTGACCCCGCGGCGTCGGAGCGGCGGCGCCCTGAGCGCTCAGCCTCCGTTGACGAGCGAGGCGAGGTTGAAGATCGGCAGGTAGAGGGCGATGAGGATCCCGCCCACCGTGGCCCCCATGACGACGATCAGCAGCGGCTCGATGAGGCTGGTGAGGGCGTTGACGGTGTCGTTGACCTCCCGGTCGTAGAAGTCCGACACCTTGGCGAGCATCTCCTCGAGGGCGCCGGTCTCCTCCCCCACCATCATCATCTGCACCACCATCGGCGGGAACACCTTGTGGCGGCTCAGCGGCTCGGCCAGCGACTCGCCGGCCCGCACCGATTCCTTGACGTCGGCCAGTGCGGCGGCCACCACCTGGTTCCCGGCGGTGTCGCCGACGATGTCGATGGCTTGCAGGATTGGTACCCCGGTGCCGCTGAGCACGGCCATGGTGCGGGAGAACCGGCTCATCGCGGTCTTGTGGGCGAGACGGCCCAGAATCGGCACCTTCAGCTTGAACCGGTCGAGGGTGAGCCGGCCGGATTCGGTCTGGCGCCAGCGCCGCAACCCCCAGATCCCGCCCACGACGACGCCGACGACCACGAACCAGAAGTGGGTGACCAGGGTCGAGATGCCGACGAGCACCCGGGTCGGCAGCGGAAGCACCGCGTCCTTGTCGAGCTCGGCGTACAGGTTGGAGAAGATCGGCACCACGAAGATAATCATGGCGGAGGTGACCGCGGTGATGAGGAAGGCGATCACCGCCGGATAGGCCATCGCCGATCGCACCTTGGAACGCAGGTTGAGGTTGGCCTCGAGCATCGTCGCCAACCGGTCGAGGGTCTCGTCGAGGACCCCACCGACCTCACCGGCCCGGATCATGGCGATGTAGAGCTGCCCGAAGGCCTTCGGATGCTTCTCCATCGCCTGTGAGAGGCTGGCACCTTCACGCACGTCGGCGCGTACCTGCCGTAGCACCTCGGCCAAGGCAGGGCTCGAGGTCTGTTCCATCAACACGCCGAGGGACCGGATCAGTGATAGCCCGGAGCTGATCATGGTGGCGAACTGCCGGCTGAAGATGACGACGTCCCGTCCCTTGAGGCGGCTGCGGAGGCCGGGAAGCTTGAGGTCGCGCTGCAGCATGCTCGTCGGCTTCGCCTCCACCCGCAGCGGGGTCATCCCCTGCTCCCGGAGCATCTCGGCGACCCGAGCCGGCGACGTCCCGTCGATCTGCCCGCTCCGGATCTTGCCGCCACGGTCGCGAACCCGGTATGTGTAGGTGGAGCTCACCTCGGTGGCATTCATCGCTTCCGCCTTCCTGCCAAGATCTCAAAGCCGTCGGGATCGCGGGAGTGTTCGAAGGCGGTCTCGTAGTCGACCTTGCCCGTCTTCACCAGCTGGGCCAGGCAGCCGTCCATCGTCTCCATCCCGAACTTGCCGCCGGACTGCATCGCCGTCCTGATCTGGTGGACCTTGCCCTCCCGGATCAGGTTGCGGATCGCACTGGTCGCCACCATCACCTCCACCGCCGCCACCCGGCCCTTGCCGTCGGCCCGGGGCAGGAGCTGCTGCGACACCACCGCCTGCAGAGAGTTGGCGAGCTGCACCCGCACCTGGCGCTGCTGGTGGGAGGGGAAAACGTCGATCATCCGCTCCACCGACTGTGGGGCGTCCTGGGTGTGGAGGGTCGCCAGGATGAGGTGGCCGGTCTCGGCCGCGGTGATGGCGGTCGAGATCGTCTCCAGGTCGCGCATCTCCCCCACCAGGATCACATCCGGGTCCTGGCGGAGCGCGTGGCGCAGAGCGCTGGAGAACGAGCGCGTGTCGCTGCCGATCTCACGCTGGTTGACCACCGAGGTCTTGTGGCGGTGGGTGAACTCGATGGGATCCTCGAGGGTGATGATGTGGCAGGCCCGCGAGGTGTTGATCAGGTCGATAATCGACGCCAGCGTGGTCGACTTGCCCGACCCGGTCGGTCCGGTGACGAGCACCAGCCCCCGCCGCAGCTGGGCGAACCCGGCGACGATAGGCGGGATGCCGAGCTCGTCGAGCGGCACGATCTGGTTCGGGATGGCCCGCAGCACCGCCCCGATCGAATCACGCTGGAAGAACACGTTGGCGCGGAACCGGCCGATACCCCGCATCGGGAAGGAGAGGTCCAGTTCCAGGTTCTCCTCCAGCTCTTCACGCTGCCGACCCGTCAGGATGGCGTAGATCATCTTGCGGAGCTGCGACGGCCCCAGCTTGCCGCACTCCTCGATCGGGATCAGCGAGCCGTCGATCCGCATCATCGGCGGCGAGCCGACCGAGAGGTGGAGGTCGGATCCCTTGCGCTCAGTCAGGGTCAGCAGCAACTCGCCGACCGAAGGCTTGACCTCGTCTTGAGGATCGTCGGCTCGCCTCCTTTGCCCCGGATCGGCCTCCGAATCGACGTCGCGGGCTTCGGTCAGCGGGACGCCCGGCCCCCGCGCCGGCTCCGCCAGGGCGTCGTAGGCTCGGGTGATCGCCTGCTGCAGCGCCGCCCGCGCCGCCAATGCCGGCTGGACCGCGCCGTTCAGCGCCTCGTCGAGCGCCCGCATCCTGTTCTCGTCGAGCGGGTTGTCCGTCGCCACCACCACCGTGCCGTCGACCTCGAGGCGGAGCGGGAGCACGCCGAGCGCCTCGGCGAGGGCACGGGGAATGGTGCGGAGAGCCCGTGGCTCGGGCTCGGGCACGTCGGGGGCTCCGAGGTCGATGAAGCCGATGCCGATCTGCTCGGAGACGGCGCGCAGCAGGTCGGCCTGCTCGACACCCCCGGCGGAGAGCAGTGCGTGGGGCAGCGCCTCGCCGGTGCGTCCGACCGTGGCGAGGAGGGATTTCAGGTCATCCCGGCTCAGCAGCCGACGCTCGACGAGCAGCTCACCCAGCCTACGATCGACGTTGCTGGTGACCATCGCCTCACTATCGGCAGGTCACACAACGACCCTGAGGACCTCCTCGAGGGAGGTGAGGCCGAGCCCCGCCTTCTCCAGCCCGTCCTGTCGGAGGGTGCGCATACCCTCGGCGACGGCGGCCTTCATGATGTCGCGAGCCGAATGGCGCTCCACCGTCATGTGCTGGATCTCCTCGTTGAGCAGCATGACCTCGTTGATGCTGACCCGGCCGCGGTAGCCGGTGTTGGCACAGTGCCGGCATCCCTCTGCCCGGTACAGCTCGGGAACGTCGTCGGAGCCGTGGAACTCCCAGCCGATGTCCTCGAGAACCCGGCGCTCGGGCGTGTACGCCACCTTGCATCGGTCGCACAGCATGCGGGCAAGCCGCTGAGCGACGACAGCGTCGAGCGACGAGCTCACGAGGAAGGGCTCTACCCCCATGTCGATGAGGCGGCCCACCGCCGAGGGAGCGTCGTTGGTATGCAAGGTCGAGAGCACGAGGTGGCCGGTGAGCGCCGCCTCGGTGGCGATCGCCGCCGTCTCTCCGTCCCGGATCTCGCCGATCAGCACGATGTCGGGATCGGCGCGGAGGATCGACTTCAGCGCCGTGGCGAACAGCAGTCCGGCCTTGCGATTGACCTGGATCTGGGTGAGGCCGGCGAGCCGATACTCGACCGGGTCCTCCACCGTGATGATGTTGACCTCCTCGCGGTTGAGCACCGCCAGGGTGGAGTAAAGCGTCGTCGTCTTTCCCGAGCCGGTGGGGCCGGTGACCAGGATCGCCCCGTAGGGCCTGCTGTAGGCGGCCTCGTACCGCTTGAAGTTGTACTCCCTGAACCCGAGGTCCTCCAGCGAGGCCACGCTGGCGCCCTTGTCGAGGATCCGCAGCACGACCTTCTCCCCGTGGATCGACGGCAGGGTGGCGACCCGGATGTCGACCGGCCGGCCCCCGACCCGGAGACCGACCCGGCCGTCCTGCGGAATCCGGCGTTCCGAGATGTCGAGGTCCGCCATGATCTTGATGCGGCTCACTACCGCGTTCGAGATGCTGCGGGGGGTGGACATCACCTCGTGGAGCACCCCGTCGATGCGGAAGCGGACGCGGAGCTCACGCTCCCCCGGCTCGATGTGGATGTCCGAGGCGCGTTCGTTGATGGCCCGCCCGATGATGGTGTTCATCAGTTTGACGACCGGCGCTTCCTCGGCGGCAACCTCGAGGCCACTGACGTCGGTTTCCTCGCGGGAATCCTCGGCGGCCAGTTCGGCGAGGTCGCTGACGGAGTCGTCCAGCCCCTGCTGGCGCCTGATCGCTTCCTCCAGCTCGGTGCGGGTGGCGACCCGCGGTGAGATTCCCATTCCCGACACGGCCCGCAGGTCGTCGATGGCGAGCACGTTGGCGGGATCGGCCATCGCCACCACGAGCCGGTCGTCCTCGAACCCGATGGGAAGGACCAGGTAACGGGTGAGCAGGTATTCGGGGACCAGGGCGACCGCGGCCGGGTCGATCGAGATCTCGGCCAGGTCGACGTACTCGATCCCGATCTGGCGCGCCAGGGTGCGCACCAGGTCGGCCTCCTTGACCAGGCCTTCCTCCACGAGGATCTTGCCCAGCGGAAGTCCCGAAGTGCGTTGCTTAGCAACCGCGACTTCGAGGTCTTTGCTGGAGATCATCCCCTCTTCAAGGAGCATGGTGCCCAAATGGCGGGCATCGCCGGTCAAGGGACCTCCTCATACCGCTCTCGCAGAGAGCGCGAAAGCTCGCTACTCGAACGTGTCGGCCCCCCGTGGAGGGGGCTTGAGAGGTTCACGCGAAGCGGGGACGCCCCTCCAGGGCTGCGGCGAGAGCCTGCCGCATCGCCGCTTCCGGGGCACGGCGCCCGGTCCAGAGTCGGAACGAGGCCATCGCCTGACCGAGCAGCATCACCGGCCCTGCCACCACCGGGATCCCGGCCGATGCGGCCCGTCGCACCGCCGGGGTCGGCACCGCACCGTACGCCATGTCGAAGAGGCCGACCGCCTCTTCCAGGATCGGCCCCGGTAGCTCCTCACCTCGCATGCCGAGCGGGGTGGCGTTGACGACCACGGCTCCCCGCCCCGTGACGTCGAGACCCCGCACCGTACCGTCCACACCGAGGCGGTCCAGCAGCGCCTGCGCTTCCTCCGGACGCCGGGCGGCGACGATGATGTCCCGGTGGGCCAGGGCGAGCACCGCGGCAGCCGCCGCCCCCCCGGCGCCGAGCACGATCACGGGCCCGGTGGTGGGCAGCCCACCCCAGCGCCAGGCGGTCCGCACCCCGACGACGTCGGTGTTGTGTCCCACGACGCGGCCGGTGACCCGCACCAGGGTGTTGACGGCGCCGGCACGCCGCGCCGTATCGTCCGCCTCGTCGGCGAGCTCGAGGGCGAGGGCCTTGTGGGGCATGGTGACGTTGGCGCCGTCGAGGTCGCCGCGGCGGATGGCATCGACCGCCTCGGCCATACCGGCGGCGTCGACCCGGCGGGCTTCGTACTCGCCCGGGATCCCGGTCGCCTCCAGGGCGGCGCGATGGAGCAGCGGCGAGAGCGAGTGGGCCACCGGGTCGCCGAGGACGGCGAGCCTCACGGCGTCAGCACCCCGTCCGCCTTGGCCTGTTCCTTGAGACGGTTGTGCTCCTCGAGCGTCGCGGAGAAGCCGTGGGTGCCGTCGTTGTTGATGAGCACGAAGTACAGGTACTCCGTGTCGGCCGGCGCCGCCGCCGCCTCCAGCGATGCCATCCGAACCCCGGCAATCGGAGTCGGGGGCAGGCCGGGGTACAGGTAGGTGTTGTAGGGCGAATCGATCTCGAGGTCCTCGAGGAGGACCTCATTGTGATCCCCACCCAGTGCGTAGATGATCGTGGCGCAGCTCTGGAGTGCGATCCCGAGCTCCAGCCGATTGGTGAACACGCTGGCGATGAGCGGTCGCTCTTCGTCGAGCTTGGCTTCGCCTTCGATCAGCGAAGCGATGATCAGGCCGTCATAGGGCGTCAGCTCCAGCGCCTCGAGTTCGGTCCAGTCGATCGCGTTCACCCGGTCGGTCAGGGTCTGAGCCAGCTTGCCCACGATTGTCTCCGCAGTGGCGTCCGCCCGGAACTCGTAGGTGTCCGGCGCCAGCAGGCCCTCCCAGCGGGCCAGCTCCTCGGAGCCCTCGGGAGCCTCGTCCGGCAGGTAGGGCGAGGTGACGGTGCCGTCGAGCAGCGGCGCGGCCAGCTGGTCGACGGTGAAGTCCGTCTGGTCGGCGAGCGACGCCAGCATCTCCTCGATGGTGAGGCCCTCGATGACGGTGATCCGTATCGTCTTCACCGGCTCCGGTCCGGCAACCAGGATGTCGATGATGTCGTCCACTCCGGTTCCGGACACCAGGGCGTACTCCCCGGCCTTGAGGCGGGAGGCGACCCCTCGGGCGCTCACGGCGTCCTCGAAGTCCGCGCCACGGGCGATCACCCCCTCGTCCTCCAGCAGGGCCGCGATGAACCGGGCCGAGGACCCGGCCGGGATCTCCACCGTCACCGCGTTGCCGGCGGCGACGGTGCTGGTCGTCTCGGGGGTGGTGCCGACCGCGTCGGCGAAACGCTCCGCCGCGGCTCTGAGCCCGGCGAAGACGGCGGCGCTGAGCAGCAGGATCGCGATCACCTGGATGATGCGCCACACCCACCAGGGGGGGCCGGAGCGAGGTGCGGGGAGTGGCTCGGCGGGGCCGTTCACGAGGCGCCTCTCCCCCTGCGGGCGTCGAGGAATCCCTGCAGCATGAGGGCTGCCGCCACCTTGTCTCTCCTCTCGCGCCTCTCGGCTCGTCGCATTCCCGCCTCCAGGAGGGCGTCCTCCGCCTGCACCGTGGTGAACCGCTCGTCGTAGTACACCACCTCGCACCCGAGGATCTCCTCCACCGTCGCCCCGAAGGCCCGGGCCCGCCGGGCGGCCTCCCCCTCCTCGCCGGAGAGTGACACCGGCAGACCGACGACGACGGTGCCGACCTCCTGCTCCTCGTAGAGGCTCCGCAGGGTCGCCGCCAGGTCGCGGCGGCGGCGATCGATCACCATGTACGGCTGAGCGATCATACCCATGGTGTCGGATAAGGCCACTCCGATGCGGCGCTCCCCCGGATCGAGCCCCAACACCCGCCCGGCGCTCATCGTCCCCGTAGCGCCTCCCGGGCGGCCCGCCCCGCCTCCTCGACCGCATCCGGGACCCGATCGCCGTGGGGGCCGCCGGCCTGGGCCAGCTCCGGATCGGGGCTGCCCCCGCCGCCGACAACGGCGGCGCCGGCCCGCACGATGGTGCCGGCCGAGACCCCGTCGGCGACGAGATCCGGCGACACGAAGACGAGGAGCCCTGCCTTGCCGTCGTGGACGGCCCCGAGCACGCCGATCCCGGAGCCGAGGCGGTCGCGCAGCTGGAAGGCGAGCGCCCTGAGCTCGGCTGGCGACATGTCCTGCTGCGGGGCGACGAGCAGGCGGTGGTCCCCGTGGGTCTCGGCGGCGTCGACCAGGTCGCCGACGACCGACGACCGCGCCTGGGCCTCGAAGCGTTCGATCCGTGCTTCCTGCTCGTCGAGTCGGGTCAGCAGGGCGTCGACTCCGGAGACGACCTGGCCGGGTTGGGCCCGGACCCGGCCGGCGATCTGCTCGAGCTGGCGGCGCAGGCCGGAGAGGTGCTCGTAGGCGGCGAGCCCGGTGAGGGCCTCGACCCGGCGGGTGTTGGCGGCCACCGAGCCCTCGCCGAGCAGGATCACCGGGCCGATCTGACCGGTGGAATGTACGTGGGTGCCGCCGCAGAACTCGGTCGAGTAATCCCCCGCCTTGACCACCCGGACCCGGTCGCCGTACTTGTCTCCGAAGAAGGCGAGGGCCCCCATCGCCTCGGCTTCGTCCTTACTGGTCTCGAGGGTGGTCACGTCGGCGTTCTCCACCACCCGGGCGTTCACCTCGTGCTCCACCTCGAGCAGCTCCTCCGGCCCGAGGGCGTGGTAGTGGGAGAAGTCGAAGCGGAGGCGGTCGGGCGCCACCAGCGATCCGGCCTGGTGAACGTGGCCACCAACGACCTCGCGCAACGCCCAGTGCAGCAGGTGGGTTCCGGTGTGGTTCTTGCGGATGCGTTCCCGCCGGTCGTGATCGACCTCGGCGGTGACGTCCTGCCCGACCGCTACCTGGCCGGCGGTCACGGTGCCGCGGTGGCCGTGGACGCCGGGCACGGCGTACTGGGTGTCGTCGATCATGACCCGGCCGGTGGCGGTCACAACTGCGCCCCGGTCACCGACCTGGCCGCCGGATTCGGCGTAGAAGGGGGTGCGATCGAGAAAGACCTCGACGTCCTGGCCGGCCTCGGCCCGCTCCACCAGCTCGCCTTCGCGCACGATCGCCAGGACCCGACCCCGGCTCCCCTCCTGCTGGTAGCCGACGAACTCGGTCCCTTCGATCCCGCGCAGCAGGGTGCGGTAGGCGTCGGCCCGGGCTGCCACGTCTCCACCCCGGAAGTGGCGGCGGGCCCGCTCCCGCTGCTCCTCCATCATGCGGTGGAACTCCCCGATGTCGAGCTGGATGCCCCGCTCCGAGAGGATCTCCTCGGTGAGCTCCCGCGGGAACCCGTAGGTGTCGTGCAGCTTGAAGGCCGTGGCCCCCGAGAAGACGTCCCCCGGCTCCATCTCCTCCAGCTCTTGGTCGAGGAGCTGATGACCGGATTCCAAGGTCCGCCGGAAGCGCACCTCTTCCCGCTCCGCCATCTCGATGATGGCATCGCGCCGGTCGACCAGCTCCGGGTAGCCCTCCGCCATCACGTCGACGGACGCCGAGATGAGGCGGGGCAGCACGAGGTCGTCGGCGCCGAGCAGGAACCCGTGGCGCACCGCCCGCCGCAGCAGCCGCCGCAGCACGTAGCCACGTCCCTCGTTGGACGGCACCACCCGGTCGGCGATGAGGAACGTGACGGCCCGGCCGTGGTCCGCCATGATCCGCAGGCTGATGTCGGTGCCGTCGCGCTCCCCGAGCCGGACCCCGGTGACGCCTTCGGCGGCCGCCACCACCGGGCGAATGAGGTCGGTGTCGAACACGGTCTCCTTGCCCTGCAACACCACCGCCACCCGCTCCAGGCCGGCCCCGGTGTCGATGTTGCGGGCGGGGAGGTCGCCGACCACGTGGTAGGGCTCGTCCTGGACGTTCTGCATGAACACCAGGTTCCAGAACTCCACGAAGCGTTCCTCGTCTACCACCGGCCCGCCGTCGGGCCCGTAGGCGGGGCCCTTGTCGTAGAAGATCTCCGACGACGGGCCGCATGGCCCCGGCACCCCCATCTGCCAGAAGTTGTCCCGGTCGCGGCGCTGCACCCGTTCCGGCCGCACCCCGACCGTCTCGATCCAGATCTCCTCGGCTTCCTTGTCGGTCTCGTGGACCGTGAACCAGAGGCGGCCGGGATCGAGACCGAAGCCTTCGGTCGCCAGGTCGTAGGACCAGGGAATCGCCTTCTCCTTGAAGTAGTCGCCAAAGCTGAAGTTGCCCAACATCTCGAAGAAGGTGAGGTGGCGGGCGGTGGTGCCCACGATGTCGATGTCGCCGGTGCGGGCGCACTTCTGGACGCTGGCGGCCCGCCGGTAGGGCGGGGTGGTCTCGCCCAGCATGTACGGCTTGAAGGGCACCATGCCGGCGTTGGTGAGCAGCAGGGTCGGGTCGACCGGGATCAGCGAGGCGCTGGGCACGATGGTGTGGCGGCGCGCCTCGAAGAACTCGAGGAAGGTGCGGCGGATCCGGTTGCTGTCCATCAGGTCGGGAAGGTTAGTGGCACCGGGTCCGACAATCCCGATGGCCTTTCCGGGTCACGGTGCCAGGAGGCGCCGGCAGGCCGCGGTCGCCTCCCCGGTGGGAACCTCGACGCTCTCCCCGGAACCGAGGTCCTTGATCTGCACGGTTCCGGCTTCCCACTCCTGCGCGCCCACGATGACCGCGATGCGGTGGCCCCGCCGGTCGGCGTACTTCAGCTGGGCCCCCACCTTGCGCGGTTCGGGATAGAGCTCGACGTCGAGCCCGCCCCGCCGCAGCTCGGTGGCGAGCGTCAGGTAGCCGTCGCGACGATCCTCCTCGAAGTAGACAACGAGGATCGAGGCGGCGGTGTCGCGCCGGGCGCCCAAACCCAGCTCGTCCATCGCCGCCAGCAGCCGGTCCACCCCCAGCGAGGCGCCGACGCCGGGCAACCGTTGTGTGGTGTAGAGCGACGCCAGGTCGTCGTAGCGGCCGCCCGAGCAGCAGCTCCCGATGTCGGGGAGGGCGTCGAGGAACGTCTCGAACACGGTCCCGGTGTAGTAGTCGAGGCCGCGGGCGATGCTGACGTCGATGGCGACCCGGTCCGGCGCGACGCCGGCCGCCGCCATCCCCTCCACCACCTGGCGCAGCTCGGCGACCCCGGCCCGGGCCGTGTCGGAGGAGGCGGTGAGCGGCTCGAGAGCCGCCAGCACTGCGTCGTTGCCGCCGTGGAGAGCGGCCAGGTCGAGGATCTCGCCGGCCTGGGCCGGGGAGACCGCCGCCTCCTGCTCCAGCTCGACGATCACCGCGTCCCTCCCGATCTTGGGCAGCTTGTCGAGCCCCCGCAGCACCGCCGTCGCCCGGTCGGTCAGGTCGAGGTGCTCGAGGAACCCGGTGAGCACCTTGCGGTTGTTGAGATGGATGGTGAAGGCGTCGAACCCGAGAGCGGTGAAGAGATCGTGGATGACGAGCCCGGTCTCGATGTCGGCCACGATGCTCTCGGTGCCGATGGTGTCGAAGTCGCTCTGGAGGAACTCCCGGTAGCGGCCCCGCTGGGTGTTCTCTCCCCGCCACACCGGCCCGACGTGGTACCGCTTGAACGGCGTACCGAGGGTCCCGGCGTGCTCGGCCATGAAGCGGGCCAGCGGCACGGTGAGGTCGAACCGCAGCGCCACGTCACGACCTCCGGCGTCGTCGAAGCGGTAGAGCTGGTTGTCGGTCTCGTCGCCGCCCTTGCCGAGCAGGATCTCGGTGTACTCCAGGGCCGGGGTGTCGATCGGGCTGTAGCCGTAGGAGCGGAATACCCGCTTGGCGGTGTCGACGAGGTGCTCACGGCGCAGCATCGGTCCGGGGAGGAAGTCCCGGAAGCCCTTGAGGGTGCGTGGTTGGATGGGTGGCTGGCTCATGGTGCTCCGTCGGGTCGGCCCCAAGGTAGTCGGTCCCGCCGGCGCCCTAGTGGCGACCGGCGGCGCCGACCCGGGCCGAGGCGGCGTCGAGCAGGTCCGCCGCTCCACGCAAGCCGGCGTCCCGCACGGCGCGCCCGGTCAGCCGGCGTCGCAGGTACGGGGAGCGGACCGCGAGGGAGACGGCGGCGGCGACGGTGGCAACGGCGCCGAGCAGGAACCAACGGATCCGGAGCAACATGGCGTCAGGCTACGCGGTCGCGGCGGATGGGGCGAGTCGTCAGCGGCGCCGGGGGCGTTTCCCGAGCCGGGCGTCGATCTCGGCGAGGCGGAGCCGTAGCTCGTGCTCCTCCCCCAGGTCCTTGGGGACGTAGAGCACCGCGGCGGTGGCCTCGTCGGGCAGGTATTGCTGCGGGGTGAGGGCCTCCTCCTCGTCGTGGGGGTAGACGTAGCCGACCCCGTCCCCGAGGGCCCGTTGTCCCTCGAATGCGGCCGAGCGCAGGTGGGGCGGCACCGCCGCCGCCGGGGTGCCCTCGACCAGCTCCCGGGTACGGTCCATCGCCTCCTTGATCGAGTTCGACTTGGGGGCGAGTGCCAGGAACACGGTGGCGTGGGACAGGGCGTAGGCCCCTTCCGGGACGCCGATCACCTCGACGGCGCGGAAGGCGTCGATCGCCACCCCGAGCCCGCGGTTGTCGGCAAGGCCGATGTCTTCGGAGGCGAGGATCACGAGCCGCCGGGCGATGAACTTGGGATCCTCGCCCGCCTCCAGCATCGTGTGAAGCCAGTAGAGGGCGGCGTCGGGGTCGGAGCCCCGCACACTCTTGATGAACGCCGAGATCACGTCGTAGTGGCGGTCCCCGGCCTTGTCGTAGCGGATGACCCGCCGCTGCAGCGCCTCGGAGATGTCGGCGAGGCCGACCACCGCGCCGCCCCGGCCCCGGGCGATGGCGGCGGCGACCTCGAGGGTGTTGAGGGCGAGCCGGGCGTCCCCTCCCACCCGCTCCGCCAGTGCCTCCGCCGCGTCGTCCTGCAGCTCGACCCGGTTCCCCAGGCCCCGCATCGGGTCCTCCAGGGCGCTCCGCACCACGCGGTCGATCTCCTCCGGGCTCAGCGTCTCGGTGCGAAACACGGTGCAGCGGGAGATCAGCGGGGAGTTGACCTCGAAGAACGGGTTCTCGGTGGTGGCTCCGATCAGGATCACGATCCCGTCCTCGACGCCGGGGAGCAGGGCATCCTGCTGAGCCTTGGTGAAGCGGTGGATCTCGTCGAGGAAGAGCACGGTGCGGCCTCGCCCCTCCTCGATCCGCCGGGCGGCGGAGGCGAGCACCTCCCGCACGTCCTTGACCCCGGCCGAGGTGGCGGAGAGCTGGGCGAAGCGGGCCTCCGAGTAGCTGGCGACGAGGCGCGCCAGCGTCGTCTTCCCGGTCCCGGGGGGACCCCACAGGATCATCGACGACGGCTCCCCCGATTCGACCAGGGCTCGGAAGGCGGCGCCGGGAGCGACGAGGTTCGCCTGACCGGCGATCTCCTCGAGGGAACGGGGCCGCATCCGGGCCGCCAGCGGGGCCACCGCCCGCCGCTGGGCGGCACGGTCATCGGCGAACAGGTCGTCCTGGTCGCCGGACACGCTCACGTCTCGCCCTCGGTGGCGTCCCAGGCGCGCCGCACCGCGGGGCGCACGTCGATGCCGAGCTCGGCGAGTTGGGCATCGTCAACCCTGCTCGGCGATCCGGTGAGGGGATCGCCCCCGGTCTGGGTCTTGGGGAACGGGATCACCTCACGGATGTTCGGCTCGTTCTGCAGGATCGAGACGAGGCGGTCGACGCCGATGGCGAACCCGGCGTGGGGCGGTGTCCCGTAACGCAGCGCCTCCAGGAACCAGCCGAACCTGCGCTCCGCGTCCTCCGGTGAGATGCCGAGCACGTTGAACACCTGCGCCTGCACCGCCGGGTCGTGGATCCGGACGCTTCCCGACCCCAGCTCGCTGCCGTTGAGCACCAGGTCGTAGGCCTTCGACACCGCCGTCGCCGGCGATTCACGCATCTCCTCCACCGACACCGGGGAGGTGAACGGATGGTGCGCCGGAGCCAGGTTCCCTTCCCCGTCGATCTCGAACACCGGGAAGTCGACCACGAAGAGGAACCGCAGCTCGTCGTGGTCTTCGGGCCTCCCCAGTTCGAGGCGGAGCTGCCCCAGCACCGCCCCCACCACCCGGGCCGTGTCGGCGGCGAGCAACAGCACGTCCCCCGCTGCCGCACCGAGGGCCGCGGCGAGGTCCTGCTGCTCGGCGGGAGCGAGGAACTTGGCCACCGGGGAACGGAGCGAGCCGTCGTCCTCGACGACCATCCACACCAGGCCCTTGGCGCCCAGCTCCTGGGCCCGTGCCACCAACCGGTCGAGACCGGCCCGGGAGAGGCCGAGGCCGCCGGCGTTGGCGCCGCGCACCACGCCGCCGTCGGCCAGCACCCCGGCGAACGCCTGGAACTCGGTGGCGGCGAACACCTCGCCGAGATCGGTGATCTCCATCCCGAACCGGATGTCGGGTTTGTCGGTGCCGTAGCGGGCCATCGCCTCGGCGTATCCGAGGTGGGGGAAGGGCCGCTCCAGCTCGACGCCGCGCACGTCCCGGGCCACCTGGACCACGATCGCCTCCAGCGTCTCCAGCACGTCCTCCTGCCCCCAGAAGGACCCCTCCAGGTCGAGCTGGGTGAACTCGAGCTGGCGGTCGGCTCGGAGGTCCTCGTCCCGGTAGCAGCGGGCAACCTGGTAGTAGCGCTCCACCCCGCCGATCATGAGGAGTTGCTTGAAGAGCTGGGGCGATTGGGGCAGGGCGTAGAAGTTTCCGGGACGGAGCCGGCTCGGCACCAGCATGTCGCGGGCCCCTTCTGGGGTGGAGGCGATCAGGGTCGGGGTCTCCACCTCGAGGAACCCCCGCTCGTCGAGCACTCGGCGCATCGCCCGGATCGTGGTGGAGCGGGCCCGCAGGTTGGCGGCCATGCGCCCGGTGCGCAGGTCGAGGTAGCGGTACTCGAGCCGCCGCTCCTCGGCCACGTCGACCCGGTCGTCGAGCTGGAACGGCAACGGATCGGCCGGGCTGAGCACCTCCAGGCCACTGGCGACCACGTCGACCTCACCACTAGGGAGATCCGGGTTGACGGTGCCTTCGGGGCGGGCCCGCACCTCGCCGACGACAGCGATGCAGTACTCCGTGCGCAACCCGTGGAGCACATCGGTCGGGGCCGGGGCGTTCTCGGGGTTGAGCACGACCTGGGCCCGCCCGGAGGCGTCCCGCAGGTCGACGAAGATCACCCCGCCGTGGTCGCGCCGGTGCGCCACCCACCCCGCCAGGCTGACGCGGCGGCCGATGTCGGCGGCCCGCAGCTCACCGGCCCGGGCGGTCCTCAGCGGTTCGTTATCCATCCCAGCGGTCTCCTCGCTTGCATCGAGCCGTGACGCGGCAGCTCACAGCTCCTGCAGGAAGGGGTTGGTGCGGCGCTCCCGGGCCAGGGTAGTCGCCGGACCGTGACCGGGCAGCACCCGCGTCTCGTCGGGCAGTGGCAGCACCTTCGTCTCCATCGAACGCAGCAGGGTGGCGAAGTCGCCGCCGGGAAGGTCGGTCCTCCCGATCGATCCGGCGAAGAGATGGTCCCCGCCGAACAGCACCCCCTCGTCCCGCTGCAGGAAACAGCAGTGGCCCGGGGTGTGCCCGGGGGTGTGCAACACCTCCAGGGTGACGCCTGCGACGTCGAGCACCATGCCGTCGGACAGCGTCTCGAACCGCTCCGGCGGGGCGAACTGGTCCTCCACCCCGGCGGGGGCGCCGCTCCCGAAGAGCGCCGCGATCTGGATCCGCGGGTCGCGGGCGAGCCACTCGTCGTCGGGGTGGAGGTAGGCCTGCATCGACCAACGGAGAGCGGCGTCACGGGCGCCTCCCTCGTGGTCGAGGTGGGCGTGGGTCAGCAGCAGCCCGACCGGCACCACCTGATGGCGGGCCACCAACTCGGCGATCCCCTCGATGTCGGGCGGGGCGTCGATGATCAGCCCCGGCCCACCGGCCTCGGGGGCGACCACGTAGCAGTTGGTCTCCGCCAGCCACAGCGAACGGGTCTCGATGATCATGCGTCGCGGGAGCCTACCGTCCGGCTAGGAGCAACCCGCCGTGGTCGCCCAACACGGGTTCGTGATCTCCCGCCAGTTGGTGTAGGTCCATTCCTCGCGCAGTAGCGGGAAGAACGGGGGACGGATTCGGTCGAGGCGGACGTCGAAGTCGTAGTTCCTGGTTTCGAAGGACTGCGCCATGTCCCCGGTCTCCACCGAGGCGAAGGATCCGAAGGAGGCGAACTCGGAATGGGACGGCGTCAGCGGGCTGCCGTCGTCGCCGCACGACCGGGCGGTGGCGACGCTGCCGTTCTGGGCGAGCATGGCGGCGTAGACGAAGAGGTCGCGGTCGGAGCCGACCGCGTTCGGGTTGACCCGGATCTCGTCGGAGGCGACCAGGCCGAGCACGTCGCCGCCGTCGAGGTCGTCGTGGTAGCGGATGTCGCTGGCGATGATGACGTTGCGCCGCGCCGAGGAGTTCCCGGCGTAGATGGTGAGCTGGCCGGCCAGTTCGAAGGTGTCGGAGGAATTCTGCCCGAGCACGACGTGCTCGTTGGCCCACAGCGCCCCGTTGGGCGGAAGGGCAAAGGTGTCGAGGTAGTGCCAGTTGGCGTTCTGGGAGTTGACCCACCACCGCTCCTCGGAGGTGAGGCAGCCGGACCCACTGGGCGCCGTGGTGGAGTAGGAGACGCGGAGCCGGGTCTCGCCTCCCACCTGGACGGTCTGGATGAGGTAGGCGTTCGCCCCGGACGGGATCGAGTGGTTCTCGGCCGGGTCGAGGCAGATCCCGCCCCCTTCACAGGCGGCGTGCTCCAGCAGGTCGAGGTCGTCCCAGAACCGATCGAAGTCGATCGGGTCCGGGTAGACGTCGGTGATGTACTCCCCCGCCGCGTTGTGGTTGCCGGTGCTGTCCCAGCCCTCCGCCCCGTCCATCCAGGTGGGCGGGTAGTACCAGTACCAGGTGTAGTCGTCGCGGTACCCGATCAGGCCCTCGGCGTAGACGTTGCCGTAGGCCTTGGCGCCGGGGAGGTAGCCGATGTTGCCGCCGGAGTACACCTTGCCGATCGAGTTGGCGCCGTCGCCGAAACGGAGGTCCTTCTCCAGCAGCCAGGCGAACTCGGAGAGCGATTCGGCCCGGATCTCGACCGTGACTGCCCGGGTCGAGGGGCGGCCCCCCTGGCGGCCCACCACGGTGACCTCGAGCGCCCCCGCCTGGGCCGGCGGGGTGACGTGGAGCAGCACCCCGATGTCGTCGCTCGTCGCCCCGGTCCCCGCCTCCAGCAGCGGGTGGTGGTAGTAGTCGGTGGTCTCCTGGTAGTCCCACGTCTCGCAGCTCTCGATCCAGGGGTTGCCTGGCTGCACCACGTTGAGGTAGCCGGAGGAGGTGGAGTCGCTGCACACCCGGGGCGCCTCCGCCTCGTCGACGTAGCTCATGTAGTAGGAGGGATCGATGGTCATCTTGGCGGCGTAGCGCTCCAGCATCGCCTCGGTCCCGGCGAGTACGGTGTCCTCCCGCTTCCCGAAGTCGGCCTTGCTCGTCTGGTTCAACGCCAGGCGGGAGACGAGCACGGTGAGGATCACGATGGTGAACACGCCGATGATCACCGTGCCGAGGGCGAACCCTCCCTCACCTGCGAGCCGGCGTCGGGGTCTACCCATTGCGCAACCTCACGTCCTCCTGCACCTGCACCGGCTCGATCCCGGCGTCGAGGCGGTCGGGCTCGACCCGGAGCCGGATGCGCACCATGAGGAAATCGCATTCGTGGAAGGCGTCGCCACACGAGTCGACGACGTGCTCGCTGCCGGAGGCCCACGACACCCCCTCGAAGAGCGGGTCGGGGCTGTCGGCGACGACGTTGGGGGCGACCACCGTACTGACCGGATCGGCGCTGAAGGTCCAGTTGGGGCCGCTCCCGGCGTCGGCGACGGTGCGGTCCCGTACCAGGTCGCAGAGCCCGCCGTCGCAGTTGGCGAGCCGGTACTGGTACCACTCGGGCCCCGGGTCCCCGGCGTAGCGGTCGGCGGCGAACTGGAGGTCGACGGCGTCCCAGTCGGAGTCGAGGGCGGTGACCACGAAGCCGTCGCCGTCGAGGTCGAGCGCCTGCCGCAGCTCCACGACCAGCTCCCCCACCGCGGTGCCGGCCTCGGTGGTGGCGTTGGCCCGGCTCTCCTGCTGGGCGACGTTGCCGTTGAGGCTGATGAACATGGTGATCATGGCGGCGGCGATGATGGTGGACAGGGCGCCGGCCACCGTCACCTCGATGAGGGTCATGCCCCGTTCGTCGCTCATGGGCAGTTCCCGGGCACGTTCCATTGGTAGTCCCACCAGGGAATCGTCGCCGAGTCGGTGTCGAAGGGATGGGAGGGGTAGTCGGACAGCTCGCAGAAGGCCCGCATCTGCACCACCGTCCCGTAGCTGTCGTTGGTGACGAAGGTGGCCCGCCCCCAATCGTTGGCCGGCATCCGCACCCAGCCACCGTCCGCGATCTTGTACTCGTAGAACCCGTCCGGTCCGTCGGGGCCGTTGCGGAGCCGGAACACGTGGTCACCATTCGGCCACCCGGGCGACCACTCGAGGTGGAGGCTGGTCGACGTGCCCCAGCCCCACGTGTTGAAGCTCTCCACATCGGGCTCGTGGCCCCACGCTGTCGAGGCGGTGACGGTGAACCCCGACTCGTTGGCGGGCAGGTCGATCACCACATCCCCCTGCTCGTCGGTGACCCCGGTGAAGGTCCCGAGCACGGGATGGGTGACGACGACGTCGGCCCCGGCCGTGTCGTAGTGGTTCTCGTTGCTGAAGTCGACGTTGAAGGTCCACGACACCGGGATCCACGACTGCTCCTCGAGCTGGATCGACGCCGTCGCCTCGTCTCCCCCTCCGTAGCCAGGGACGTCGACCTCGACGGTGCCGGGGGCGTAGCCGCCGGCGGAGGCGCTGACCAGGTAGCGGTCGGGGACGAGGCCGTCGAAGGAGTAGTCCCCGGGCAGGTTGGTGATTTCCTCGCCGGTGGTGAGGGCCTCGGCGGTGAGGGTGGCGTCGGTGATCGGTGCTCCGGTGGCGAGGTCGGTGACCTCGACGGTGAGCGAGGCCGGCCGGTAGATCCGGATGGTGCGGTCGGAGGCCCAGCCGTCGGTGGCGTCCACGTGATCGGCGCCCGAAGCCACCGTCTCGGGGTGCAGCAGCCAGCCGCCGGCCCCGAAGAGCCGGATCTCGTAGCTGCCCGGGTCGACGTCGGCGAACACCTGGGCGTCGGATCCCTGCGGCGAGGTGTAGGTGGCGGGCCCGACGAGTTGTACCGCCGGCGTCGGGTAGAACACGGGGTCGTAGGGGTCGTAGGGCTCGTGGCGGTCGACGTTGACGGTCACGATCGCCACCGTCTCCAGGGCTCCCACCGAGGGCGGGGCGATGATGGTCTCCATCCGTACCGGCTGCACCGCGGCGTCCGGCGAGGACACCGTCACCACCACGTACTTGTAGTTGACTCCGACGTCGTAGGTGCCCTCCACCCCGTCACCCCCCTGCGGGATGACGTCGAGGCCGGTGCTGGAGCCGACGTACTCGACGCTGGTGTCCACGGTGTAGGTGCGGTTCTCGACCACCCGGTCCACGGTGCGCTCCAGGATCCCGGAGGGGGCAGATCCGGGATGGCCGACGTCGCCGTAGTCGAGGCTGCGCACCTCCTCGATCCGGGCCTGTGCCAGGTTCTCGGCCACGGTGACGTGCTGGGCCCGCAGGATGGTGCGGAGGGCGAAGGTGATCGGGACGATGCTGATCACGATGGCGATCAGCATGATCCCGGCCGCCACGATCGTCTCGATCACGGTGAAGCCACCCTCCCCGGACAACACCGAGGAGGAACGCATGCGACGCAGCATTCCCATCCTCGGATCATCGGACTCCCGCTTGCCTTCCTTGAGGGAGTGAGGAGGGTTTGATTGGCCCACCCTGGGCCAATACGGGCTAGTCCTCGTCGCCGTGGGGAACGAGCCGGTAGGCGTCGAAGACGTCGTCGACGTTGCGCAACTCTTTGATGGCGCGGTCGAGGACCCGGGGATCGGAGAACTCGACCTCGTAGCGCAGCACCGCCACCCGGTCCCGCCCGGTGCCGGAAGAGGAGGCATGGATGTTGGCGCCGAGCTCCGACAGCACCGTGGTGACGTCCCGCAGCAGCTTGGGCCGGTCGAGGGCCTCGACCTGGATCCAGACGAAGAACGAGCCGCTCTGCATCGGCGCCCACGACACGTCGATCATGCGCTCCGCCCGGTCCTCCAGGGCCCCGATGTTGGTGCAGTCGGCCCGGTGTACCGAGACGCCACGCCCCACCGTGACGAACCCGATGATGTCGTCCCCCGGGACCGGGGCGCAGCAGCGGGCCACCCGCACCAGCAGGTCGGCCATGCCCTCGACGATGATCCCGCGGGTGGGGCGACGCTGCCGCGCCAGCGGAGGCGGCGCCAGCAGATCCTCCTCGTCCTGCTCCGGCCGGAACATCCGTACCAGGCGCTGCGAGACGGTCTGGGCGCTGAGTTGCCCGTCGCCGACCGCGACGAACATGGCGTCGAGCCCGTCGTAGCCGAGCTCGGAGGCGATGTTGGCCAGGATCTTGTCCCGTCCCGGCGCCGAGACGCCGAGCGCCTCCCGCCGGATGGCCTTGGCGATGAGATCGCGGCCGTCGCCGAGTGCGGTCTCCCGTCGCGCCCGGGTGTACCAATGCCGGATCTTGGCGGCGGCCCGGGTCGACTTGACGAACTCGAGCCAGTCCCGGCTCGGCCGCGCATCGGGCGAGTTGGAGGTGATGATCGACACCATGTCCCCCGACTCGAGGCGGGACGAGAGCGGCACCAGCCGGCCGTTCACCTTGGCGCCGACGCAGCGGTGGCCGACGTCGGTGTGGATGCGGTAGGCGAAGTCGACCGGGGTCGCTCCGGCCGGGAGGGTGACGACGTCACCCTTCGGGGTGAGGGCGAACACCTCGTCCTGGTAGAGGTCGAGTTTCAGGTTGCGGAGGAAGTCGCTCGGGTCGGTCGACTCCTCCTGGAGGAAGCGGAGGTCGTCGACCAGCGCGTCGTCGGCGGTGGCGGCCCCCTCCTTGTAGCGCCAGTGGGCGGCGATGCCGTGCTCGGCCCGCTGGTGCATCTCCTCGGTGCGGATCTGAACCTCGAGCGCCTTGCCGTCAGGACCCACCACGGTGGTGTGGAGACTCTGGTACAGGTTGAACTTGGGCATCGCGATGTAGTCCTTGAAGCGCCCCTGGATGGGACGCCACAGGGTGTGGACCAGGCCGAGGGCGCCGTAGCAGTCCCGCAGCGAGGGCACGATGATCCGGATCCCGATCAGGTCGAAGATCTCGTCGAACGCCAGCCCGCTGGTCACCATCTTGCGGTAGATCGAGTAGAGGTGCTTGGGGCGGCCGGTGACCCCCGCTTCGATCCCGACCCCGGCGAGCGACCCGCTCACCTCGGCCATCACCTTCTCCAGGTAGTCCTCCCGCTCCGGGGCGCGGCGCCGGACCTTCTCCTCCAGCTCGCCCTTGCGTCCCGGGTGTAGCTCGGCGAAGCAACGCTCCTCCAGCTCGTGCTTGACCTCCTGGACCCCGAGCCGGTGCGCCAGCGGGGCGTACACCTCCAGCGTCTCTGTGGCGATACGGTGCCGCTTCTCCTCCGGCAGCGGATCGAGGGTGCGGATGTTGTGGAGCCGGTCGGCCAGCTTGATGAGCAGCACCCGGATGTCCTTGGCCATGGCGATCACCATCTTGCGGATGGTGGCCGCCTGCTGCTCTTCCCGGCTCGAGAACCGGATCCGGTCCAGCTTGGTGACCCCGTCGATGAGGGCGGCCACCTCCTCGCCGAACCCGGCGGTGACGTCCTCCAGGGTCAGGTCGGTGTCCTCGACCGTGTCGTGGAGCAGGGACGCCGCCAGGGTGGCGGCGTCCATCCCGTAACCGGCGAGGATCTCGGTGACGACGAGGGGGTGCGAGATGTACGGTTCCCCGGTGAGGCGGGTCTGGCCGCGGTGGGCGGCTTCGGCCACCTGGTAGGCGCGCACGATGAGGTCAACGTCGCCGGCGGGGTGGCGGGCCCGGAACGTGTCGAGCAGGGACGACAGCTCCGTCTCGGCGTCGCCGGTCGATCGCACCTCAGGCAGCGCCATGGCTCACCCCCGGGAGATGCTCGGCTGCGGCCCGTCGCGGCCACTGCCGGAAGCGGCGCTCGGGACCGTCGGGTACGTCGGTTGCGCTCACCGGCGCAGTCTACCGGCGCTTCCTTCGCTGCTTGGGAGGCCGCGGCGCCGCCCCGGTCTCCCGGATCTCGGTGGCGACCTCGGCCGCCGGCGCCGCCTTGGCGGCGGCTTTGGCGGGGGCCGGCTCACCGACCCGGCGGGTGGAACGGCGCTGCATGCGTTGCCAGTTCGGCTCCCGCTCCTTCCACTCGGCGAGTAGCGGAGTGGCGACGATGATCGAGCTGTAGGTGCCGGCGGCGATCCCGATGAAGAGGGCGAGTGCGAACTGGCGGAGGGTCGCCGCCCCCAGCAGGTAGGACCCGACGAACAGCAGCGAGCCGACCGGGAGCAGCGAGGTGGCCGACGTGTTGATCGACCGCATCAGAACCTGGTTCATCGAGAGGTTGGCGATCTCGGTGAACGTGTGGCGATTGCCCAGGTCGTGCACGTTCTCGGTGATCTTGTCGAAGACGACGACCGTGTCGTAGAGGCTGTATCCGAGGATGGTGAGCACCGCGATCACCGTCGCCGGCGTCACCTCGAAGCCGACGATGGAGTAGACGCCGGCGGTCACGATCAGGTCGTGGAACAGCGCCGCCAGCGCCGCCGCCGCCATCTTCCATTCAAAACGCCAGGTGATGAAGCCGGCCACCACCAGCAGGAAGATGATGAGGGCCCGGATCATGTGGTTGGTGATCTCCGCCCCGAAGCTCGGACCCACCGCCTCGACGTTCGTCTCGTTGGGGGTGATCCCCGCCACCTCGGCGACGGTGGCGTTGAGTTGGTCCTGGTGGGCGGCGTCCAGCGCCTGGGTCTGGACGATGATCGACTCCTCGTTGGTGAGCGTGTCGACTCGGAGCTGCACCCGCGCTGCCTCCTCGCCGATGCCGGTGAGGGCGCTGCGGACGCCGGCGACGTCGACTCCGCTGTGGTTCTGGGCCTCGACGATGGTGCCCCCGGTGAAGTCGACGCTCCCGTCCAGGCCCCGGACGAGCAGGGAGAGCAGGCAGATGCTGAGGATGACGCCCGAGATCAGGAAGAACCGGCGCCGCCGCCCGATGAAGTCGAACTCGGTCTCGCCCCGGTAGAGGTCCTGCAGCACGCTCATGTCGCCGCTCCCGCCGCTTCGTGGGATTCACGTCCCATGGCGCCCCGGACGCTGAAGGCGCCACCCTCGCCGAACCGGCCCCGCACCAGCAGCGTCACTGCAGGCCGTGTGAAGAAGTAGGCCACCAGGACGTCGACCAGGGTAGCGATGCCGAGGGTGATGGCGAAGCCCTTCACCGGCCCGATCGCCAGCAGCCACAGCAGGATCGACCCGGCGAAGGTGACCGTGTCCGCCGTGACGATGGTGTGGAACGCCCGCTTGAAGCCGGTGTCCACCGACGGGCGCAACCGCCTCCCCTTTCGGTGTTCCTCCTTGATGCGTTCGAAGAACACGATGTAGGAATCGGCGGTGATCCCGACCGACACGATGATCCCGGTCACGCCGGCCAGGGTGAGGGTGGTGCCCTGGAACCGCCCCAGCAGGATGATGAGCACGATGAGCACGGACCCGAAGACGCTGAGGCCGACGATGGCGGCGACGCCGAGCGCCCGGTAGTAGAGGACGAGAGCGATCGCCACCAGGGCCAGGCCGCCGAGGCCGGCGAGGAGTCCGGCCCGCAGCGAGTCGCTCCCGAGGCTGGCCGACACCGACTCCACCCGTTCCCGCTCGAACGTGGTGGGGAGGGCGCCGTAGCGGAGGATGGTGGCGAGATCCTGCGCCTCCGCTTCCCCGTTGTCGCTGGAGCCCATGGTGATCACGACGGTGTCGCCCGAGATCCCCTGGCCGCTGGGGACGTCGCTGGCGATGGTGGGCGCCGAGATGACCTTGCCGTCGACCACGATCGCCATGGCCCGTTGCGGATCGCCGACCGGGAACTGGGAGAGCTGGGCGGTGGCGTCCTCGAAGAGGCGGTTCCCATCGCTGGTGAACTCGGGATCGACCGTCCACCCGCCGCCGCCGCCGCCGATCTGAACCCCGCTGTAGCCGGCCCGGGCCCCGGTGACGTCAGCGCCGGTGAGGAACGCGGGGCCGACCTTGTAGTAGAGCCCGGCGTCGTCCAGCAGGTAGCTGGTGTCGTCGGGGTTGTCGACGATGGTGAGGCCGGTGTCGGGGTCGATGTTGTCGGGGATGACCGGCGGCACGGTCGTGGTCGTCGTGGTCGTCGTGGTGGTGGTCGACGAGGTGGTCGTCGTCTCCCCCCCTACCGGCGGCACCGTGGTGGTGGTCGTCGTCTCGCTGGGCTGCAGATCCTCCGGCAACGGGAGGGTGCCGTCGAGGAACGCCGGGCTGATTCCCGCCTGGATGTCGAGGACCGGCCGGAAGGAGAGCTCACCGGTCGTTCCCACGGCCTGCAGGGCCCGCTCCCGATCCTGGACGCCGGGGAGCTGGACCTGGATGCTGCGGCTCCCCTGCACCGAGATCTCGGGCTCCTGGACGCTCCCCAGGCCCTCGATGCGTTGCCGCATGATCTCGACCGCCTTGGCCAGCACCTCGCTGTCGGCGCCCTCGGGTGCCGTCAACACGAGCGAGAACCCTCCCTGCAGGTCGAGGCCGAGCTTCGGCTTCCATCCGGCCGAGAGCACGCCGGCGACCGACCCCCAGGCGATCGTCACAGTGAGCAGCAGGGTGATCCACAGCGAGCGGCGATTCACTCGGCGTCGCTCCCGATCCGCTCCGCCACGGCACGGCGGGTGATGCGCATCGAGGTACCACCACCGATGTCGACGACCATGTCGCTCCCCTCGATGCTCTGCACGATGGCGTAGATGCCGCCGATAGTACGGATCTCGTCACCGACGCCGACGGCCTCTCGCAGGTCCTCCATCTGGCGCATCCGGCGCCGCTGGGGTCGAATCAGGATGAAGTAGAAGAGACCGCCGAGGATGATGAGCGGCAGCAGCAAACCGAGCAGCGACCCGGTCGAATCGGTCTGCGTGTCCTGAGCCAGCACGAAGCCGGCCTGAGCTGCGAGGTATGGCACAGGGTCCTCCAATGCGACATGAACCCGATTGCTCGTGGCGACGAGCCGCCACAGGTTAGTGCCGGCCGCGGACTGCATGAAAACGGCCCCGGCCGTTCACCGCTCCCGGACCCGGTCGGCGGCGATCCGAGCCCGGTGCTCGTCGAATCGACCCTGCTCGATGGCTTCCCGGATCCCCGCCAACAGCCGGAAGGTGTAGGTCAGGTTGTGCAGGGTGAGGAGGCGGGCGCCGAGCTGCTCGCCGGTGGTGAGCAGATGGCGCAAGTAGCCTCGCTCGTAGCGGGCGCAGGCCGGGCATGGGCAGTCCGGATCGAGGGGCCGGGTGTCCCGAGCCCACTCCGCCCGCTTGATCGAGAAGTCACCGGAGCGGCTCAGCACCTTCCCGTGGCGGGCGAGCCGGGTCGGGAGCACACAGTCGAACAGGTCGACGCCGCGGGCGACGGCGTCGAGCACCCCCTCGGTGTCCCCGAGGCCCATCACGTAGCGGGGATGGGAGGGCGGCAGCTCCGGGAGGCACGCCTCGAGAGCGGCGTTGCGCTCGGCGACGGTCTCCCCCACCGACAGTCCCCCGATCCCGAACCCGGGAAAGCCGAGGGCGGCGGTCTCCGCCGCCGAGCGCCGCCGCAGCTCGGAGTCGACGCCACCCTGCACGATCCCCCACAGCGACCGGTCGTCGCGGGTGTGGGCCCGGCGGGCCCGCTCCGCCCAGCGCAGCGTCCGTTCCATGGCGGCGGCGGCGGTGGCCTGCGCTGCCGGGAGCGGGATCAGGACATCGAGCACCATGGCGACGTCCGAGCCCAGGGACTCCTGGACCGCGACGGCCCGTTCCGGGGTCAGCTCGACCCGTGAGCCGTCGTAGGTGGAGGCGAAGACGACCCCGTCCTCGGTGATGCGCGGCTCGAGCGAGAAGACCTGGTAGCCGCCGCTGTCGGTGAGGATCGGGCCCTCCCATCCCATGAACCGGTGCAGTTCGCCGAGGGCGGCGACGGTCTCGGCCCCGGGCCGGAGCATGAGGTGGTAGGTGTTCGCCAGCACCATCTGCGCTCCGGCCTGCTCCAGGTCGGCGGCGCCCACCCCCTTCACCGTGCCGCGGGTCCCCACCGGCATGAACGCCGGAGTGGCCACCGGACCGTGGGGGGTGTGGAGTGTCCCGGAGCGGGCCGCCCCGTCGACGGCCCCAGGCTCCCACCAGACCGGTTCACCCATCACCGCCTCCCGGTGTCCTCGATGTACATGGCGTCCCCGAAGGAGAGGAAACGGTACCCGGCATCGAGCGCATGCCGGTAGACGGCGCGCCACCGCTCCCCGAGCATGGCCGCCACCATGACGACCAGGGTGGTCGCGGGGGCATGAAAGTTGGTGAGAACCCCGTCGACCACCTCGAACCGGTAGCCCGGGGTGACGAAGAGATCGCTCTCGCCCGCCCCGGGGCGCACCACGCCTCCCCCGGCGGCTGCCGTCTCCAGGGTTCGCACCACCGTGGTTCCCACCGCGATGACGCGGCTCCCGCGGTGACGGGCGGCCGCCACCGCGTCCACCGCGGCAGCGGGAACGCGGTAGCGCTCGCGGTGCATGACGTGGTCGTCGATGGTCGGCACCGCGATCGGGCGAAACGTGTCGAGTCCCACTTCGAGCTCGACCGCGGTGCGCCGGATGCCGTGCGCCTCGAGGCGGGCCAGCAGCTCCGGCGTGAAATGCAGGCCGGCGGTGGGCGCCGCCGCCGACCCGACGGTCGTGGCGAACACGGTCTGGTACCGCTCCGGGTCGGGGAGCTCGCCGTGGAAGTAGGGCGGCAGCGGAACCGTCCCGATCCGTGCCACCGCCTCCTCGATGTCGCCGTCGCCCTGGAGGGCGATTACGACCATGCCGCGTTCCGGTGCCGTCCGCACCTCAGCCCGCAGCGCGCCGAGGTCGAGCGCCGTCCCGGGGCGGATCCGCCGGGCCGGCTTGATCAGGGCTTCCCACAGTTCCGAGTCGCGGCGCCGGATCAGCAGCACCTCGACCGCTCCGCCGCTGTCGACCTTGACCCCGTGCAGCCGGGCGGCCCGGACCCGGGTCCGGTTCACCACCAGCAGGTCCCCGGGGTGGAGCAAGTCGGGGAGGTCAGAGAACCGCCGGTCCTCCAGGGTGGCGGTGACGAGGAGGCGGGCGGCGTCCCGCGGTTCGATCGCCGCCTGGGCGATGGCGTCCGGCGGCAGGTCGTAGTGGTAGTCGGCGGTGGCACGGGAGGTCACCCGTTCCAGGCTAGGAGGCCCGCCGGGCCCGGTGGCCGGCAAGGAGCCCTCTCGCCGTCGCCGGCGGCGCGCAGTACGCTCGGGACCTCGCAAAGGAGCACCGCCATGCCTGAGGCCGGAACGCCCACCCTCTACGACCGCACCGACCGGCCCGGTCGGCCCGATCCCGAGCCGGCGGATCCCGTCTCCGCCGCACCGCCCGTCTACGCCGCCGACGACGCCCTCGAGGAGGTCCGCGGCGATCACGAGCCGCTCCTGCCACACCGCCCGCCGGTCCCGGCGATCCCCCCCGGCTCCCCGACGTTCACCGCTCCCGAACCGAAACGCCATTCGCTCTGCCTTCGCGCCGACGAGCCGCTCTCCTTCGCCCTCCGCCGCGTCGCCCTCGATCAGTTCGCCGTGGCCATCGACGGTCTCGCCGACCTCGGTGACGATCGTGACACCGTGGTGCACGAGGCCCGCAAGGCGTTGAAGCGGCTCCGTGGCATGTTGCGGCTCGTCCGCGACGAGATCGGCTACGAGGTGTACCGCAACGAGAACGTGGTCCTGCGCGACGTGGGACGGCAACTCGCCCCGGTCCGTGACTCGTGGGTGATGGCGACCACGGTTCGCCACCTCGAGGAGGCCGCCCCGGTGGCCCTACCGGCCGGGACCTACACCGCCCTCCACGATCGGCTCATGCTGCGTCACCTCCAGGTCACCGACGAGACCCTCGCCGACCGGCAACGCATGCTCGACGTCGGAACGACACTGCGTACCGCCCGGGCCCGATTCGCGTCGTGGCCGGTCGCCGACGCCGTGGTCGAGACCGGGGAGGCCCCGGTCCGGCACCGCATTCCGGACGCCTTCAGCGCCATGGACCGTGGCATCGAGCGGGTCTATCGCCGGGGCCGCCGCGCCATGCGTGCCGCCTACCGGACCCCGGCCGAGCTCACGTTCCACGAGTGGCGGAAGCGGGTGAAGTACCTCCGCTACCAGGTGGAGGCCCTCAACCTGCTGTGGCCCAACATGCTGGGCACCTTGGAAGCCTCGCTCGGCGAGCTGGCCGACGTGCTCGGCGACGAGCACGACCTCGCCGTGCTGGGGGTGATGGTGACCTCGGACCGGCAGCTGCTCCCGGTCGACACCGAGCGCTATAGCTTCCTCACCGCCGTCGCCCGGCAGCGCATGGCCCAGCAGCGCCGTGCTTTCGGGATCGGGCTGCGGGCCTATGCCGAGGCGCCGCCGGCGTTCGTGGCGCGGATCCGCGCCTATTGGCGCACCGCGGTGCTGCCACCCCGCCGCTGACGGGTCACATCAGGCGAGTCTGTTCCTGTCCCGCTTCGGGCGGGTCGATCCCGAGGTGCCGGTAGGCGCGGGCCGTCGCCACCCGGCCCCGCGGGGTCCGCTTGAGGAAACCCTCCTGCAAGAGGAATGGCTCGTAGGCGTCCTCGACGGTCTCCGGTTCCTCGCCGACGGCGATCGCCAGGGTGGAGAGGCCGACCGGCCCGCCCCCGAACTTGACGATCACGGCTTCGAGCACCGCCCGGTCGACCTTGTCGAGGCCGATCGCATCAACCTCGAAGACTTCGAGGGCGGCGTCGGCGGTGGCGGCGTCCACCCGGCCGTCGGAACGGACCGTGGCGAAGTCCCGGACCCGTCGCAGCAGGCGGTTGGCGATGCGGGGCGTTCCGCGGCTGCGGCGGGCGATCGCTTCGGCGCCGTCGGCGGTGACTTCGACCTCGAGGATGCCGGCCGAGCGGCCCACGATCGCTCCCAGCTCCTCGGCCTGGTAGTAGTCGAGACGGGCCACGTACCCGAAACGGTCCCGCAGCGGCGGCGCCACCCGGCCGACCCGGGTCGTCGCTCCCACCAGGGTGAAGGGCGCCAGATCGAGCCGGATGGAGCGGGCGGCGGGGCCCTTGCCGACCACGATGTCGAGCTGGAAATCCTCCATCGCCGGGTAGAGCACCTCCTCGACCTGGCGGGGCAGCCGGTGGATCTCGTCGATGAAGAGCACGTCCCCGGCGTCGAGGTTGGTGATGACGGCGGCCAGGTCGCCCGGGCGTTCCAGCGCCGGGCCCGAGGTGGGATGGAACTGGGCCCCCATCTCGGCGGCGAGGATCCCGGCCAAGGACGTCTTCCCGAGTCCCGGCGGGCCGGAGAAGAGCACGTGATCGACCGCCTCGGCCCGGCTCCGAGCGGCCTCGATGAGGATGGCGAGCCGTTCCTTGAGGGAGGCCTGACCCACGAAGTCCTCCATCCGGCGGGGCCGGAGGCCGACGTCGAGCGCCACGTCCTCCGGCAGGCCCTCGGTAGCCAGCAGGCCTTCCTCGCGCATGGTCAACTTCCTCTTCTCGTCAGGCGCGGCGCTGCTTGCCGAGCTCTTGCAGGGACATCCGGAGGGTCTCCTCCAGCGACAGGTCGGCGGGGAGCTCCCGCATCGCCCGATGGATCTCGGCGGTCTGGTAGCCGAGGCCCTCGAGCGCCTGCCGCACCTCGGCGGTGACGGACCCGCTCGACGGCAGCTCGGCGTCGGGCAGCTCCAGCTTGGGGCGCAGCTCGAGCATCAGCTTCTGGGCGCTGCGGGTGCCGATCCCGGGGACGGCGGTGAGCGAGGCGGCGTCGTCGGCGAGCACGGCCCGGCGCAGCTCGTCGGGGCGCAACGTCGCCAGGATCGCCAACGCCAGTTTGGGACCGACGCCCGACACCGCCACCAGCAGCCGGAAGAGCCCCCGTTCGTCCTCGGAGGCGAAGCCGTAGAGCTGCAGCACGTCCTCACGGACGTGGAGATGGGTGTGGAGCACCGCCTCCTCCCCCACCGCGGGCAGCTCGGCGAGCCCGGTGGGGGTCACCGCCACCTCGTACCCGACCCCGGCGACGTCGAGCACCACCCGGTCGGCGCTCTTGGACGCCAGCAGGCCGCGCAGCCGCCCGATCACGGGGACACCTGCCGCAACGCCCGCCGCAGCGGCATCGCCTGGGCGTGGCACAGCGCCACCGCCAGGGCATCGGCCGCGTCGGCGGGGGTGGGAACCGTCGGGAGCCGGAGCCGCATCGCGACCACCTCCCCGACCTGGGCCTTGGGGGCGCCGCCAAAACCGGTGAGCGCCATCTTCACCGCCGACGGCGTGTACTCGTGGATCACGATCCCGGCCTGGGCGGCGGCGAGCAGCAGCACGCCCGAGGCGCGCCCCACCGAGGTGGCGGTCTGCAGGTTCCGGTTGACGAAGACCTGCTCGATGGCGACCTCGTCGGGACGGTGGTCGGCGAGCAGCTCGGTGACGTCGCGGTGCAGCTCGGCGAGCCGCTCGGCGATCGGGAGGTCGGGACTGGTCCGGATCACCCCGGCGACGGTGGCCCGGATCGAGGCGCCGGCGATCTCGACCATTCCGTAGCCGGTGGTCGACAAACCTGGATCGATGCCGAGTACGAACATATGTTCCCTGAGATTAGAGGGAGCCGGGCCCAACTCCAAGGATGCGCCGCCGGCGGCGGCGACCCCGCGGTGGTCAGCTCACCTCGGAGAGCACCTCGTCGGGGATGTCGAAGTTGGCGTACACCGACTGCACGTCGTCGAGGTCCTCGAGGGCGTCGACGAGGCGTAGCACCTTGGGGGCGTTGGTGGCGTCGACGGGGACCGTGGTGGTGGGAAGCTGGGTCACCTCGGCGGATTCCACCGTCACCTCGGCGGCTTCGAGGGCGGCCCGTACCGCCGGCAGGTCGCCGGGCGCCGAGATGACCTCCCACTGCTGCTCGGAGGGGCGGACGTCCTCGGCCCCGCTCTCCAGAGCGGCCAGCATCACGACGTCCTCGTCCCCCTCGACCAGCACGTAGCCCTTCTGCTCGAAGAGGTAGGCGACCGACCCAGGCTCGCCGAGGCTCCCCCCGTGGCGGGTGAAGGCGGCCCGGACGTCGGCGGCTGCCCGGTTGCGGTTGTCGGTGAGGACGAGCACGTAGAGCGCCACTCCCCCCGGTGCGTAGCCCTCGTACCAGATCTCCTCGTACTGGACGCCGTCCTGGTCGCCGGCGCCGCGGGCGACCGCCCGCTCGATGTTGTCCTTGGGCACCGAGGCGTCCTTGGCCTTCTGCACCGCCGTCGCCAGCGCCGCGTTGCCGGTCAGGTCGGCGCCTCCCTGGCGGGCCGCCGCCTCGATCGCCCGGATCAGCTTGGCGAACAGCTTGCCGCGCCGGGCGTCCTGCCGGCCCTTGCGGTGTTTGATGTTCGCCCACTTCGAATGTCCCGACATCACCGCTCCTTTCGGGCCAGGTCCAGCAGCATCTGGTGGATGCGGGTGTCGCCCGTCAGCTCGGGGTGGAACGCCGTCGCCAGGATACGGCCCTGGCGCACGAACACGGGCCGCAGTTCCCCCGAGTCCGGGTCGGCGACCGAGGTGAGCACCTCGACGCCGGTGCCCAGCTTGTCGATCCACGGCGCCCGGATGAACACCGCGTGCACCGGTTCCTCCTCCCCCGCGATCGGGAGATCCTCTTCGAACGAGTCCACCTGCCGCCCGAAGGCGTTGCGCTCCACGATGACGTCGAGCACCCCGAGCTGGGGCTGGACAGGTCCGGTGGTCGCCGCCGCCAGGAAGATCATGCCGGCGCACGTCCCGAGCACGGGGAGCCCGGCGACGACGACGTCCCGCAACGGGTCGATCAGACCGTAGATCTGGGCGAGGCGGCCGATGGCGGTCGACTCGCCGCCGGGGATCACGAGAGCATCGAGGCCCTCGAGGTCGTCCGAAAGTCGTACCTCCACGGTTTCCACCTCCATGCCGGCCAGCAGCGAGAGGTGCTCCCGGAAGTCACCCTGGAGCGCAAGGACCCCGACCCGCACGGCTCACAGCCCCCGGTCTTGCATCCGCTCGGCGGGGGGGATGGTGTCGATGTTGAGGCCGACCATCGCTTCGCCGAGGTTGCGGGACACCTTGGCGATCTTGTCCGGGTCGCGGTAGAAGGTCGTGGCCTCCACGATCGCCCGGGCCCGCTGCGCCGGGTTACCGGACTTGAAGACGCCCGATCCGACGAAGATCCCGTCACACCCGAGCTGCATCATCAACGCCGCGTCGGACGGGGTGGCAATCCCGCCGGCGGCGAAGTTGACGACGGGGAGCCGTCCCGTGGAGGCGACCTCCTTGACCAGATCGTACGGGGCCTGGAGGTCCTTGGCGGCGGACATCAGCTCGTCGGAGCCGAGGGTGGTGAGGCGCCGGATCTGGGCGTTCATCATCCTCATGTGCTTGACGGCCTCCACCACGTTGCCGGTGCCCGGCTCGCCTTTGGTACGGATCATGGCGGCGCCCTCTCCGATGCGGCGCAGCGCCTCGCCCAGATTGCGGGCGCCGCACACGAACGGCACGGTGAACGCCCACTTGTCGACGTGAAGGTCGTCGACCGGGGTGAGGACCTCGCTCTCGTCGATGTAGTCGACACCGAGCGACTGCAGCACCTGAGCCTCGACAAAATGACCGATGCGAGCCTTCGCCATCACCGGGATCGAGACGGCGTGGATGATCTCGTCGACCTTGCCCGGATCGGCCATCCGGGCCACGCCGCCGTGGGCGCGGATGTCGGCGGGAACCCGCTCCAGCGCCATCACCGCGACCGCGCCGGCTTCCTCGGCGATCTTGGCCTGCTCGGCGTTGACGACGTCCATGATGACGCCGCCCTTCAACATCTCGGCCAAACCGCGCTTGACACGGTCCGTGCCGTGCTCGACCGATGGAGTCGACATGTGGTGCTCCTCACGGAGGGGGGACCCTTCAGTCTACCGGGAGGCTCCAACGCCGGAGCGCACCGGTGGTCAGCGCCGCCGGGCGTCCTCGTAGGCGGCCACGTACCCGGCGAGCACGGCGCTGCGGTCGAAGCGGCGCACCCGCTCCGCGGCCCGTTCCCGCAGCCGGTCGCGGCGGGCGTCGTCGCCCAGCAACGAGATCAGAACCTGGGCCAGCCCGTCAGGGTCGCCGGGGGCGCACAGCACGCCGGCGTCGCCGACGACGTGGGTGAACGCCGGCAATGCCGAGGCGACGACGGCGCATCCCGAGGCCATCGCCTCGGCGAGCACGATCCCGAAGCTCTCCCCGCCCCGGGCCGGGGCGCAGAACACGTCCGCCTCGGCCAGGAGGCGCCGTTTCTCGTCGTCGGAGACTCGCCCGACCGGGCGGATCCCCGGCGAGGGAGCCGCCGCCACGGTGGCCACCAGCTCGGCGTCCGGCACCGCCGCCCGCACCCGGGGCCAGGCGGCCACCAGCACGTCGTAACCCTTGCGCGGCTCGTCCCGGCCCAGGAACATCACCCGGCGCGGCACGTGCGGGCCGGTGGCGAAGGACGCGGTGTCGAGACCGTTGGGAACCACTCGGTAGGGCCCGAGACGGGAGATGGCGCCGCCGGCAACCGGGCTCACCGCGGTGACGACGTCGAGCCCGTGGATCACCCTGCGCAGCAGTCGACCGGTCCGCCGGTACAGCGTTCGCAGCAGCCGGGACGGGTCGGCGTGGAACGTCCCCACGGTGGCCACGTCGTCGAGGCGGGCCGCGGCGAGGGACACGAACGGCATGGCCGGCTCGTGGACGTGAACGACGTCGGCGCCGGCGACCGCACGCCGCACCGCCCGTCCCACCCGGGGGTCGAGGGCGATGGGGGCACGGGAGCCGTTGGCGGGAATCGCGTAGGCCTTCCCCACCGAGATCGCTCCCTCCGGCGCCTCCCCGGGGCCCACCACCCAGGCTTCGTGCCCGGCGGCGTCGAGCCATTCGGCGAGCCGGAACACCTGATCCTGTACCCCGCCGGGCGCCGCCAGGTCGTAGGGGCTCACGATTGCCACCTTCATGTCGCCGCTTCCTCTCGGTCCGACGGCCAGTTGGGCACGAAGAGGTGCCACTGGTCGGGAGCGACCCGGATGATGTCCTCGAACACGGCCGCGCAGAGTTGCGCCCCCAGCGCCACCCGCTCCTCGCGGGTGGGCGCGTCGGGGATCTGCAGCGGCGCGTGCACCACGAAGCGGTGGCCCCGCCCCTTCTTGAAGTAGGCGCCGACCGGAAAGAGGGCGGCACCGGTGCGTTCCGCCAGAGCGACCGGCCCCGCCGGGATCGTCGTCTTCTCCCCGAAGTACTCGACCTCGACCCCCCGACCCGAAAGGTCGCGATCGGCCACCAGCGCCACCGTGCCCCCGGCCTCGAGCCGAGCAACCAGCTCACGGGTGATCCGACTCCCCTTGCCGGTGAGCACCACCTCGATCCCCATCTGATTCCGCACCTTCACGAACCACTCGACGATGCGCCGGTTGGGGAGCCGCTCGGCGACCGCCAAGACCGGGATCCCGATCTGCTCCGCCTTGGCCCCGGCCGCGTCCCAGTTGCCGAGATGCGGAAGGGCGAGCACGATGCCGCGACCAGCGGCGACGGCCGCTTCGATGCGCTCCATGCCGATCAGGTCACCGTGGTCGAGGAACTGCTGCTTGTGCCGGGCCCGCACCCAGAAGACCTCGGCCCAGTAGCGGCCGTAGCTGGCGAACATGCGGCGTGTCGTGGACTTCAGAGCCGCATCGTCGCCGAGCACCCGACGGAGATGGCGTTGCACGAGCCGGCGACGGCGACGCGCCAGATAGAAGGCGAGGGTTCCGAGCGCCTCGCCGGTGCGGCGCATGACCGGCTCGGGGAGCAGCCCGAACACGGCGTCGAACGCCCGGTAGGCGAGGTAGCCGGCCGCCTCCCTCACGGCGTCAGCTGTTGCCAAGTCCGCCGGATCCTCTGGCCCACGGTGAGCCCCGACAGCACCACGTAGATCCACAGGACCGGGAAGATGATGGTGAGGCCGAGCCCGTCGATGCCGACCCCGGTCAGCACGAGGATCATGCGCTCCGCCCGTCCCATCCAGCCACCCCGACCCTCCGCTCCCCAGCTCTCGGCCTTGGCCCGCACGTAGGGGATGAGGAGGGAGAAGGCCAAGCCGAACATGCACAGCATGAGGGCCGTCTCATCGTGGCGGAGGCTGAAGGCGAGGCCGGCGAGGATAGCGATCTCCCCGAAGCGGTCCGACATGGTGTCGACGAAGGCCCCCCGGATCGATGCGGTGCCTTGCAGGCGCGCCAGTGGACCGTCGAGGGCATCGAAGAGGGCCCCGACCCCGGCGACGAAGGCACCCACCAAGTACTCGTTGTTGGCGAGCAGGATCGCACCGCAGATCGTCACTACCAGCCCGATCAGGGTGACCGCGGTGGGAGTGAGGCGCGCCTTGGAGAGGGCACCTGCGATGGGGTCCAGTATCGGGGCGATTCGGCTGCGCCCTCTGAGGTCGAGCACTCGGGTCTCCTTCCGATCCGCAAAGGTACCACGGGGACCGAACGCATTCTCCCTGGCTACACTCTGAGCCATTCCTGTTGTCGTGCGACATCCGCCTGTGACGTGACCCAGAAGGAGGGCAACGCTTGGACGGCGACGTCGGAGCGAAGCTTCACATCACCAATCCGACCGGCATCGAGTCTCCGGTGGAGCTCCCCCTGGTGGAGAGCCATCTCGGGAATCACGGCCTCGACATCAGCCGGCTGCGGGCCGAGACGGGGGTCGTCACCTTCGATCCCGGATTCGCCAACACGGCCTCCACCCGCAGCGCCATCACCCACATCGACGGCGCCGCCGGGGAGCTGATCCACCACGGCTACCGGATCGAGGACCTGGCCGAGCACTGTTCGTTCCTCGAGGTCGCCTACCTCCTGCTGTTCGGAGCGTTGCCGAGTCGCCCCCAACTCGAGGCCTGGACCGAATCGATCCGGCGCCACACCCTCCTCAACGAGGAGATGAAGCGCTTCTTCGACGCCTTCCCCCGCAGCGCCCACCCGATGGCGATCCTCTCGTCGGCCACCAACGCCGTCTCCACCTACTACGAGGACTACCTCAACCCGGCCGACCCCGAGAGCTTCGGGGAGAGCGCCAACCGCCTCATCGCCAAGATGCCGACCATCGCCGCCTGGGCTTTCAAGAAGTCCACCGGCCAGGCCTACATCTACCCCCGCAACGACCTCACCTACATCGAGAACTTCCTCCACATGATGTTCGCCACCCCCGCCGAGGATCTGTTGGTGGACCCGATCGTCACCCGGGCTCTCAACGTGCTGCTCATCCTCCACGCCGACCACGGCCAGAACTGCTCGACGGCGACGGTGCGCTTCGTCGGTTCGAGCCGCGCCAACCTGTTCGCCTCGGTGGCCGCCGGCATGAGCGCCCTGTGGGGACCGCTGCACGGCGGCGCCAACCAGGGCGTGATCGAGATGCTGCGCGAGATTCACGACGAGCCCGACGCCACCCCCGAGAGCGTGCTGGCCCGGGCCAAGGACAAGGATGATCCGTTCCGCCTCATGGGGTTCGGGCACCGGGTCTACAAGAACTACGACCCCCGGGCCACGATCCTCAAGAGCTTCGCCACCGACGTGCTCGATCGGGTCGGCGTCGACGATCCCCTCCTCGACATCGCCCGCGAGCTGGAGGAGACCGCGCTGCACGACGAGTACTTCCAGAGCCGCCACCTCTACCCGAACGTCGACTTCTACTCGGGCCTCATCTTCCGGGCGCTCGGGTTCCCGACCCGGATGTTCACGGTGCTGTTCGCCATCGGCCGCCTCCCCGGTTGGATCGCCAACTGGAAAGAGATGATCGAGGATCCGCTGACCCGGATCGCCCGGCCCCGCCAGATCTACACCGGACCCCAGCCCCGCGAGTTCCTCCCCATCGAGGACCGCTAGCCGGTCCCGTTCCCCACGGCCGGAACCGCCTCGATGTAGCGCTCGAGGAC
>CAYQEC010000004.1:0-131056 GCA_964416425.1 uncultured Acidimicrobiaceae bacterium
CCCTGGCCCTGTCCTTGCCCCTCACCCGGCTGCTGGCCCTGCCCCTGCCCTTGCCCCTGACCCTGACCCTCACCCGGCTGCTGACCCTGCCCCTCGCCGTCGCTCGCCTCCTGGCGGTCACGTGCTTCCCCCAGTCCCTGCTGGGCGGAGCGAACGGCGGATCGGGCGTCGGCGAGGTCTTCGGCCGAGGCGACCCGCTCCCCGGCCGCCTGCAGCTCGTCGATGGCACGATCCAATGCCGCCGTCGGATCGCCTTGGCTGGAGAGCGCCTCGGCCGCCCCGGCGAGGGCACCCGCCACGTCGGGGGCGGCGGCGTCCAGCTGCCCTGCCAGCTCCTCCAAGGTGGCCGCGGCGGCGTCGCGCTGCTCGGCCGACAGCGTCGACGCGGCGTCACGGAGTTGACTCAGCTGGGAAAGGGCGTCGTCACCGGCGGCGACCGGTTCCTGGCGAAGGCGCTCGTCGAGGCCCTCGAGGGCGGTCTTCAGCGCCAAGGCCTGGGGATCGTCGAGCTCGGCGAGCTCCTGGCGGGTGTCGCCGAGTCGCTGGATCGCCTCGTCGAGGCTCTCCGATCGGCGCAGTTCCTCGGCCGCCCGCCGCAGCGCCTCGGCCATGTCCTCCGTCTCCGCCTCCTCCGCCACCGCTTCCAGCTCGTCGGCGGCTGCGTCCACGATGGCCGCGATCTCGTCTCGTTCCTCCTGCTTGGCGTCGGCCGGGGAGGGTGGGATGGCGAGCAGCAGCGAGGCCACCACCGCCAGCAGGGTGAGCCCGACCAGCTTCTTCCCCGGCAGGATCGATCCGAATCCCTGGAGGTTGCGACCTTCCGCCCACGCGGTGGAGCGGCCGATCTGGCGCTCGTCGAGGTCGCTGCGTGCCGGACGGCGAATCAACTCGAGTGTGGTGCTGAGTTGGTCGCGCCCGTGGAGCCGTTGGTCGACGGCGAGCGCCGCAGCCCCGTCGCTGGGGCGGGTGAGCACGCTGGCGAGCACCGCGCCCACCGTGCCGACGACGGCGAGCACCACCACCGTCCCCTCCGCCCACGGCAGCACCTGAGAGCGGGCGAGGCCGAGCAGGAACGCACCGGCGGCGGCGACCATCCCGATGGCGGCCACGCTCCACTGCAGCGCCCGGGCGATCACGATGCGGCGGCGGGCCGCCACGATCAGCCGGCGAATCGACTCAGGAGGCAATCGGCACTTCCTTTCTCCGGAACAGGCGCAGCCGCCGCCGGGGCACCTTGATGGCGCGGGCCGCCGCGGCCAGGGCCAGCAGCGTGACGATGGCTTCGAACAGTAGGGTCCGCAACCACACCGCCCCCCGGATCGGCCCTACCGTGGTGGCGGAGGGCCGGGTGACTGCCGGCCCTCCGACGGGGAGGTCCTCGACGAAGATGCCGTCCCCCATCGTGAAGCCGCTCAACCCTCCGTACACGCTGTAGAGGTCGTCGACGCTGTGGGCTGCAAATCCCTGGCGTTTCAGCAGCACCTGCCAGAACGGGGTGTACGGCGAGTCGACCACGTCGGGGCGGAAGTCGAGCACGTTGGAGGAGGCGTCCACCAGCCCCACGTAGGGGCTGAGCCAGGCGGTGTACAGCTCCCGCCCCGAGTCACGGGGAACCCCGGCCACGATCCGCATCGGCCCCAGATCCTCCGGTGCCGGGCCGACCAGGTACACCTCGGCGAGCACCAGGGCGAGGGAACCGACCACGAGGCCGACCGCCACCACGTACGAGCCGAGCACCGCCCCCTGCACGCTCTTGGCCCGGGACGAGATCCACATCGAGACCGCGCCCACCATCACCGCGGTGGCGACGACCATGCCGACCCCGGCGACGGCGTTGCCGATGGTCACCCCGCCGAGCAGCACCGGGATCACGAGCAGCGGCACCGTCGCCACCAGCAGCAGCAGGACGAAGGCGAGCGCCGATATCAACTTGCCGACGATGATGCGCCACGCGCTGAGCTGGCTCGCCTGCAGCAACGGAAGCGTCTGCCGCTCCCGCTCCCCGACGATCGTCACCGCAGCCTGCCCGGGGACGACGAAGAGCACCGCGGTGAGCAGGCCGAGCAGGACGGAGTGCAGGATGAAGCGCCCCATCGAGGTGGAGGCGAACAACGTGCCGAGGTTGAAGTAGCCCAGCGACGACAGGCTGCTCTCGGCACTGCTCCGGGCGTAGACGTAGGCGAGGAAGGTGAGGGCGCTCGCCGCCACCACCCAGGTGCCGAGCAGCAGCGGCGACCGCAGCGTGCGGAACCGCTCCTGCAACTCGCGGCGGGCCACCGGGTTCATGCCCCCACCCCCGCCGGAGGTGGCGCCCCGTCCCCGTTGCCGGTGATGTGGAGGAACAGCTCCTCGAGACCGGCGGCTTCGACCCGCCAGTCGAACACCAGCACCCCGGCTCCAACCACGGCGGCGAGCAAGCTGGCCGAGGTGAGGTCGTCGCCGGCGAACTCGATGCGGAGCAGGTTGCGCTCGACCGTCACCGCACTCACCTCCGCCTGGCTGCGGAGTACTTCCTCGGCGAGTTCGGTGCTCGCCTCTCCGACTCGCAGGGTGACGCGGCCGCCGGTGGAGAGCCGGGCCCGGATCTCCTCGACGCTGCCCTCGGCGAGCACGCGGCCGTGGTCCACCACGGCCAGGTGGGAGCAGATGCCCTCCAGTTCGCTGAGGATGTGGGACGAGATGACGATGGTGCGCCCCATCCGGTTCAGCTCGGCGATGAGCTGCCGCAGCTGGACCCGGGCCCGGGGGTCGAGACCCGAGGCCGGTTCGTCGAGCACCAACAGCTCCGGATCGTGCAGCAGGGCACGCGCCAGGGAGAGGCGCTGCTTCATCCCGCGGGACAGGGTGTTGACGTCGGCGTCCGCCTTGTCTTCGAGATCGACGAGGGCCAGCAGGTCGGCCACGACCGCGGGACGGGCAATGGGCCGGATGTTCTGGGTGGCGGCGAAGAACTCGAGATACTCGCGGGTGCGCAACCCCTCGTAGACACCGAAGAAGTCGGGCATGTAGCCGACGTGGCGCCGCACCGCCCGCGGATCGCGTTCGGGGTCGATGCCGCCGACGCGCACCATGCCGCCGTCGCGGGCGAGCAGTGACGTCATGATGAGCATCGAGGTGGTCTTCCCGGCTCCGTTGGGACCGATCAGCCCGACCGTGGCGCCGCGGGGCACGGTGAGGTCGGCGCCCTGCAACGCCCGGACCTTCCCGTAACGCTTGTCGACCGCGTGGAACTCGACGATCACGACGTGCTCCAGACCAGGGCGAAGCGGGGAAGCTGCAACGCCTCCTCCAGGACATCGTCGGGGCCCACCGTCCCCCTGATCACCAACTCCCCGCCGGGCGAGAGGTAGTCGGCCAGCAGGAACTCGTCTCCCCACGAGATGTCGGAGAACTCACCGTCGGCCCAGTTCCACGCCGCCACCTTCGTCATGGAGGTTCCGCCCGGCGCCACCCGGACCCGCCCCGTGACCCCCTCCGGGACCAGGTAACGGAGGAAGATCTCGTTGGCGCCGTAGACGTAGATGTCCTGGTAGTAGGCCTCCACCGTGGCCGATCCGCTCACGGCGAGCAGCTCGGGGCGAGCCGACCCGAATTGCATCGTCGTCTCCGCTGGCAGCTCGAACTGCTTGACGAGCAGCGTCGTGCCGGAAGCTGGCCGCTCGCTGCCGTCGAGCCTCGGGCTGGGTTCAAATCCCTCGGTGAGCCCGAACACGAACAGGTCGGAGCCGCGGAGATCCCCGATGCGCGTCTCGGCGTACTCGGCCATGGCGTACGACGCCTCGTAGCGGCGGGTGGCCTCGGCGTCGGTGTAGCGGAGCCCGGAGCGATCCACCGCCGAGGCGATGACCGGCTCGTAGTTGATGTTGCGGACGGTGACCCGCGCCGTCACGGTCCCGGTGGCGCCGGGTGCCAGGATCTCCCGGGAGGGATACCCGGCGCCGTTCACCACCACCCCCCAGGACCACCAGGTCCACGGGGTGTCGTTGCGCACGGTGACCGCGAGATCGCCCCCGGTCATGTGGTAGTCGGCGTTCACCGCCAACGGCTCGGTATGCCACTGCGCCTGGGCGGTGCCAGCTCCGAGATCCTCCAGGTCGTAATCGACGGAACCGGGATCGGCGGGTTCCACTGCGCCCGGGTCGGAGCCGCCGAAGCTCTGGATCGGGACGGCGCTCCACCCCTGGGGCAGGGTGAGGCGGCGGGAGCCGCCGGATTCCACCTGAACCACGATGCCGGCCTCGCCGTCGGTTCCCCGACCGGAGTCGACCAGGAGGGCGGCGTGGGAGAGGGTGAAGTCCGCCACGCTGCTGCGACCCACGAACCAGAAGCCGGCGACGAACACGACGCTGAGGAAGGGGACCGTGAGCCAGGCCAGTTCGGGCTTGTCGAAGCCTCGCAGCAGCACGAAGTTGACCGGACCCACCATGACCACGAAGAGCAGGATGCCGAGCAGCAGCCACGACAGAGCCGGGACCCCGACGTTGCGCCCGGTGGAAGCGGCCGACACCAGCCCCAGCTCCGCCCCGTAGGACTGTTGATCGCGGATGAGGCCCACCGGAATCGGGTCGCGGATGAGCCGGGACCATTCCTCGACGGTCACGGCGGCGACGTCCGCCACCGCGACGATCTCGCCGTCGCCCTCCCGGGCGACGAGGGCCGCCGTGCCCGGGAAGAGCGACCCGGTGGCGGGTTCCCCGATCAGGACCAGGTCGTCGGCGGCGCCGACGAGGCGACCTCCGTCGTTCACCCATCGTTCCAGCGCCTCGCGGGCCGGTTCGCCGAGACCGCGCACCGCACCGGTCCCCGCCACCAGATAGGCGGCCGGCGCCAGTCCCCGCTCGATGGCGGCCTCGTCGACCGTGATCGTCACGATGTCGCCCCCGACGGGAGTGGGGATGGCGCTGCGCAGGGCGGTCACGGCGTCGGCGGCGTCGAGCACGCCGACCAGTACCTCGCCGTTGGGCACGCGGAGCTGGAGTGTCTGCGCGACCAGCTCCTCGTCCTCCCCGTCGGTGGTCTTCACGAGGGAGACCGCGGCGCGCCGGCGATCGAACGGGGCGGGGACCTCGACCTCGTACCGCTTCACCCCCCCGGCCGGGACCTCGACCGCGGTGCTGGCGGTGACGCCGCCCCCGATCGACACGTCGAGGCGCCCCACCAGCAGCTCTTCAGACGTGAGGGAGAGTGCGAACCGGACCGGCCGCGACGGATCGATGAAGCTGTCGATGCCGGCCGCCACCTCCAGGGTGACTCCGGGCGCCGGCTCGGCGTCGTCGCCGGTCTGGGCGGCGACCGCCGGAGCGAACGTCAGCAAGACCGCGATCGCGGCCGTACCGATCGTCAAGCGTGTGGCGATCCCCACTTGTCTCAGACGTTCACCGCACCCTGGAGGTTCCCGGCATGTCTCGGGAAAACCCTAGCGGAGCGGCCGTCACCCTCAGTTCCGGCACGGGACATGGACCCGCTCCGGTCGCCCGGCCATCCCCGATCGGGCTCGGGCGGGCGAAGTACCCGATGGCGGGGGTCCCGTCGCGTAGGATCGGTGTCGGAGTGCCGACAGATCTAATGGGGAGGAACCATGGACCTGCACCTGTCCCGACACATCTCGCGCCGCGGGCTCCGGATCGGGGTGATGCTCATCGTCGTTGCCGCCATGATCGCGCCGGTTGCGGTGCTGGCGGCCGGCGGCTCGTTCACCGACGACGACACGTCGATCTTCGAAGCCGACATCGAGTGGCTGCAGGGGGCCGGCGTCACCGCCGGATGTAACCCGCCGGCCAACGACCACTTCTGCCCGGATGACCCGGTGACTCGAGGTCAGATGGCCGCTTTCATGCGGCGCCTCTCCGCCAACCAGGTGGTCGACGCCGGAGCCCTCGGCGGTGAGACGGCCGATCACTTCGAGAACGCGGTCTGGGCCAACGACGTCGGGGGCCTCCTTGCCGATCCTTTCGACGGCAGCAACCAGGAGTGGGTCCAGCTCACGGTCGAGACTACCGCCGCCGGCTTCCTCCTGATCAACGCCACCACGTCGCTCTACGACTCGACCAGCGCGGGATCGGCGCTCTTCTGGATCCAGGTGGACGTGCCGGCGTGCTCCAACGTGCCGGATCAGATCCAATCGGTCGGGTACAGCTACGGCTACGTCCCCGAGGACTACCGCCAGTCGGTGGCGATCACCGGCGCCGCGGTGGTCGATGCCGGAACCCACACCGTGACCCTGTGCGGACGCTCCTCAACCGGTGGAGGCGATACCCGCCTCTACGGCCCGAGCCTGACGGCGATGTTCACCGCCACCGGGAGCGTGCCGGCTTCGTGAGCGACCCGGGGCGCGTCGCTTCGTAGCTGGACGGATCAGCCGGAGACCGCCAGGGCGGCGTCGAGCCGCTCCCTGATAGTGCTCTCCGCCAGCTCCCCGAACCAGCGATCGAGGATGACGTCGTCTCCCGAGATGATCACGGTGGCAGGCTGGCCGAGGATCCCGTAGAGGTCCCAGATCGAATCGTCGAGACCCCAGGCGAGGTTGTCGCTGAAGAGCTGACCGGCCCGCTCCTCGGCCCGGTCGGGATCGGACTTGCCGGCGACGGCGAGGAAGGTCACCTCGTCGAGGTAGTCGGCTGCAATCTCATCGATGACGGGCAACTCCCGTCCACATACCGGTCACCACTCCGCCCAGAAGACCATGTACACCGGCTTCTGCTCGCCGGTGAGCGTGAAGGTCGACCCGTCGCCGAGTTCGAGGCTGAAATCGGGGGCGACGGGCCCGGCCGAGGCTGCGGTGGTGGAGGTCGAGGTCGAGGTGGGAGCGTCGGCGGCGCCCCCGATGGTCGTGGTGGTCGTCTCCGCGGCGGACGTGCCGCCGCAGGCGGCCGCCACCAGGGCGAGCAACACGACCAGCAGGGGGAGCCGACGGAGCGGGGGCCTGCGGGACATCGTGCCGAGACCCTACCGGGCCCGGTCGAGGATGAGAGCCCTCCGCCCCGATTGTTCACCGATCGTTCACCGGGCCGGAGTTGCGGGGGGAGACGCCCGTCAGGCGTCGGCGGAGAACGCGATCACCCGGTCGAGGACCGCCTGGGCGTCCCCGGAGTCCACCGCCTGGGCCGCCAGCGTCATGGCACCGGTGAACCCGTCGGCGAGGCCGGCGACGACGATGGCCGGCGCTGCGTTCACCAGCGAGATGTCGCGGTAGGGGCTGGGCTCGCCGGCGAGCACGCTGCGGGTGATGGCGACGTTGCGGGCGGCGTCACCGCCGCGCAGGTCCTCGATGGTTGCCCGGGGGACCCCGAAGTCCTCGGGGGTGAACTCGGCGTGGGTGATCTCCCCGTCCTTGAGGCGGTAGATGAACGAGGGACCGGTGGTGGTCAGCTCGTCGAGGCCGTCCTCGCCGCGGAACACGAAGGCGTACTCGGCGCCGAGGTTGGCCAGGACTTGCACCATCAGCTCGGCCATCCGCGGATCCGACACGCCCATGGCGAAGCGGCGCGATCGGGCCGGATTGCAGAGCGGGCCGAGGAAGTTGAACACCGTCCGCACCCCGAGCTCGCGCCGTACCGGGCCGGCATGGCGCATCGCCGGGTGGTAGCGGGGGGCGAACATGAACCCGAAGCCGACCTCACGAATCATCGCCACGGTGCGCTCCGGCGCCATCTCGAGGTCGAGGCCGAGGGCCTCCAGCAGATCGGCCGATCCGGTTTGGGACGACGCCGCCCGGTTGCCGTGCTTGGCGACCTTGGCGCCGGCCCCGGCCGCGATGAAGGCGGCGGTGGTCGAGACGTTGAAGGTCCCGCTACGATCGCCGCCGGTCCCGACGATGTCGACGACGGGCTCCCCGACGTCCACCACCACGGCGGCGTCGAGCATGGCCTCGACAAACCCGGTCATCTCGTCGGCGGTCTCACCCTTGGACCGCAGAGCCACCACGAGGCCGGCGATCTGGGCCGGGGTCGCCTCACCCGCCATCACCGAGGACATCGCCCACCGGGCGTCCTCGCGCCCGATGTCGTCCCCGGCAATGAGTGCCGTGAGCAGGTCGGGCCAGGTCGGTTCGGTCATCGCGGTTCGACGCTAGCACCCCGGCGCCCGCTCCCGCCGACCGCCGGTTCAGGCGGAGCGGCGCTGCACCGCGAGGCGCTGCTTCTCGGTGAGGCCGCCCCAGATCCCGAAGCGCTCCCTCGCATCCAGGGCGTACTCGAGACAGTCAACCCGCACCGGGCAGATGGCGCAGAGGGCGAGGGCGTGGTCGCCGTCGTCGGCAGTCGCCGGGAAGAAGAGATCGGGATCGGCGTCGCGGCAGACGGAGAACACCATCCAGGGACGCTCCTCGGTGACCGGCACTTCGAGGAAGGCCACACCATCGAGAATCTCGGACAACATCACAGCCACCTCCACGAGGTGTCGCAGCGGGCCTGACGGGCCCGGATACCAGAACTCGTGGCGAGCACGGCGGCTCGCTCCCCCATAAGACGGATATCTGGGGCGAATGGTTCCCGCACCTGCGGCGCGATTGCCCGATCCCGCCACCGGCGCTGAGAATGCAGCCACGCGAAGGCACTACAATTCCCGGTCCGGTCCATGACCGGAGGCACTACGTGGCAAGGAGGCACACCCTGCTGTACTTCGCCTACACCGCGAGGATCGCCCCAGATCAGATGCGCGATGCGGCGCCCGGCGCCGAGTTCCGGTTCATCGCTCATTTGCCGGAGTGGGGGCTCCACTTTCCCATCGAAGACCGCACCTGGAACGGGGGATTGCCCACCGTCACGCCCGAGACCGGCAGCACCGTGTGGGGCGCGGTGTTCTCGGTGCCCGACGACGAGTTCGAGCGCCTCGACAAGATCGAGTGCGAAGAGCAGCGCACCGTAACCACGGTCGAGGCGATGGATCGGAGCGGCAAGCGTCACCAGGTCTCGATCCACCTGCACGAAGGCGCCGAGAACGGACACCACGAACCGTCCCCGGACTACCTGGGCATCATGCTCGACGGATCCCGCCATTGGCGTCTCCCCGCCGGATGGATCGCCGGGCTGGAGGAGCATCTCCAGAACGGGGCGTGACCCCGCCGTGACCAGATCCGGCGTGGCCTGGGGCGCAGTCGCCTTCGGTTCGATGGTTGGCCTCGCCACGGCGCTCCTGGTGTTCCTCGTGCTCGGCATCACCGGCGCCGTCGGCGTCGATCATGGCGCCACCCTCCTCATCCTCGTCGAGCTGGCGGCCCTCGTGATCGCCGGCTACGTCGGAGGGCGCTTCGGCGGCCCCCCTGCCGTCATCCACGGCAGCCTCTCGGCCTTGCTGCTCTCACTCGTGACCGGCACGCTGTCGGTGGCGGCCAGCGACGTCGGCGGGGCCAGCATTGTCGCCCTCGCCATCGTGGCGGCGGTGCTCGGCTCGGCCGGGGGTGCCCTCGCTTCCCGCCCGCCACGGCGCGGCGCCTGACCCGGGTCAGGCGTCCCGACGGCGTTCTGCGCCCCTCTTCGTGATTGTGCACACGTTCACATGTAGGGACTTTCGGCCCTAATGCAGAGGCAGGAGTGGGCATATTCTGCACGAGAGGCAGAAACCGCTGCAGAAGCGAGGATCAGGACCAATGGCATGACCACTCTGCTCACCACCAAGGACGTGCAAGAGCTCATCAACGTCGACAAATCGACGATCTACCGCATGGCGGAGGATGGGCGCCTCCCCGCCATCAAGGTGGGACGCCAATGGCGCTTCCCGGCGGACAAGGTCGCCGAAATGGTCTCCGGGGAGGGAACGGCCGTCGCCACCGCGACCGCCACCCGACCTCGCCACGCCGCCGCCTCCCTCGGGGTGCTCCTCGACGGAGAGCCGGCCCAGGTGATCGCCGATCTGGTCGGGGACCTCTTCGGCGTGATGGCGGTGATCACCGACATCGAGGGCAACCCCCTCACCGAGGTCGCCAACCCCTGCGGCTACTTCGCCGCCATCCAGTCCTACCCGCAGTCCATCGACGCCTGCGTCGACGGGTGGCGCCAACTCGCCGAGCAGATCGACATGGAGCCGCGCTTCGTGCCGAGCCATCTCGGCTTCCTGTGCGCCCGCACCTTCATACGGGTCGGATCGGAGCTGGTCGGCATGGTCATCGTCGGCGGCATCACCCCCGACGCCTGGCCCCCGGGCGATGCCGAGATCGCCGGTATCGCCGCCGCCCTCGACATCGGCGAGGACACGATCCGCGCCCACATCGACGAGATCTACTGGATCGACCCGAGCCACCGCCACTGGATCCTTCGCATCCTCCCCCGGGTGAGCGACCTGATCTCGCGCCTCGCCGACGCCCGCAGCCAGCTGGTGTCGCGCCTCGACGCCATCGCCTCCCTCGCCGGCTCCGGCATCCACGAACCAAGGAGCACGCCGTGAAGAAACTCCTCGTTCTGGGAGCAGGGACCGCCGGCACGATGGTGGTCAACAAGCTCCGGCCCCGGCTCGACCCGGTGGAGTGGAAGATCACCGTCGTCGACCAGGACGAGGTCCACTACTACCAGCCCGGATTCCTGTTCATCCCCTTCGGGATCTACAGCCGCAAGGACGTCGAGAAGCCGAAGCGCAACTTCGTGCCGCCCGGCGTCGACCTCGTCCACGGCGAGATCGACCTGGTGGAGCCGGCCAACAACCTGGTGCGCCTCGTCGACGGCACCGAACTCGAATACGACTACCTCGTCATCGCCACCGGCACCCATCCCCGGCCCGGCCAGACCCCCGGCCTGACGGACGGCGAGTGGCATCGCTCGATCCACGACTTCTACACGATCGAGGGTGCGGAGGCTCTCGCCGAGACCCTCCGTACCTGGGACGGCGGCCGTCTCGTCCTCAACATCGTCGAGATGCCGATCAAATGCCCGGTCGCCCCGCTCGAATTCACCTTCCTGGCCGACTCGTTCTTCCACGAGCACGGGCTGCGGGACCGGGTCGAGCTGGTGTACGTGACACCACTCCCCGGGGCGTTCACCAAACCGGTGGCGTCCCGCTACCTGGGTGGCCTGCTCGAGGAGAAGAAGGTCACCCTCGAGCCCGACTTCTACCTGGAGGCCGTCGATCCGGAGCGAAAGGTGCTGATGTCCTACGACGAGCGGGAGATCCCCTTCGACCTGCTCGTCACCATCCCGCTCAACATGGGGTCGGACTACGTCGCCCGCTCCGGGCTGGGGGACGAGCTCAACCACATCCCGGTCGACAAGCACACCTTCCTCTCGCCCGACTACGACAACGTGTTCGCCGTCGGTGACGCCGCCGCCCTTCCGACCTCGAAGGCCGGTTCGGTCGCCCACTTCGCGGTGGAGGTGTTCACCGAGAACTTCCTCCGCCACATCGAAGGGCTCCAGATGTTCGAGAAGTTCGACGGCCATGCCAACTGCTTCATCGAATCCGGCCACGGCAAGGGCATGCTGATCGACTTCAACTACGACACCGAGCCCCTCCCCGGCAAGTACCCGTTGCCCGGCATCGGCCCCTTCTCGCTGCTGCGGGAGACCGAGGCCAACCACTGGGGCAAGATGCTCTTCAAGTGGGTCTACTGGAACCTGCTCCTCAAGGGGAAGGCCATGCCGCTCCCCCACGAGATGCTGATGGCGGGCAAGATCCAGGAGGACGCACGATGACCACCGTGGCACCCGAGATGCCGGCCGACCTGGAGCGCAAGCTCGACGCCCTCGCCGAACAGGTGGCGTTCCTCACCGAGGAGCTGCGGGAGCAACGGCTGCGGCGCCAGTCGTGGGACGAGCTACGTGCCGACCTGGCGCCGATCGCCGGCGAGGCGCTCGCCCTCGTCAACCGGGAACTCGAAGAGGTCCAGGACTTCGTCCACCCCGACGACCTGCTGCGCCTGCTGCGGGCCACGCTGCGCAACACCCACCGCCTCGAGGACATGTGGGGGCGATTCGAAAGCACGATGGATTTCGTCGACGACGCCGGCTCCCTCACCGAGGAGGCGTTCCTCAAGCTGCTGAACGCCCTCGAGGCCCTGGAACACCGCGGCTACTTCGGTTTTGCCGCCAGCGGCCTCGGCGTGCTCGACCGCGTCGTCACCTCGTTCACCACCGAGGACGTCGACCAGCTCGGCGACAACGTCGTGCTCATCCTCAACACCGTCAAGGACATGACCCAGCCCGAGGTGATGCGGATGTTGCAGCGCACCGCCCGCGCCATGGAAGAAGAGGTCGGCGAGGCACCGACGCTGCGCCAGCTCTTCAAACAGCTGCGAGACCCCGAGGTGAAGCGGGGTCTGGCCCGCCTGATGCGGGTCATGCGGTCGATCTCCCCGGCGGACGCCGATCCGATCAACCCAGAACCAAACCCATGAGGAGGCACTGATGCCGCAGATGACCATTGCCGGAAGCGAAGTCGCCGTCGACGACGAAGGCTTCATGACGGCCTACGACGAGTGGAACGAGGAGATCGGTGCCGCCCTGGCGGCGCAGATCGGGATCGAGATGACCGAGGATCATTGGCGGGCCGTCAAGTTCCTGCGGGAGGACTTCGCCGGCCAGGGCGAGACCGCCACCATCCGGCGGGTCTCCACCGTCGGTGGGATCCCCACCAAGCAGCTCTTCCAGCTCTTCCCGAAGAAGCCGGCCAAGAAGATGGCGTACATCGCCGGGCTCCCCAAGCCGCAGGGCTGCGTGTAGGTCCGCCGGAACGAGTCCACAAGGAGGTCCCCGATCCCATGACCACCAAGGAAGACGCCACGGTGATGGTGCCCGACTTCGGCGACGCCGACACCGACCGCAAGATCTGTTTCATCTGCTCCAAGGGAACGCTGGACATGGCCTACCCGGCCTTGATCATGGCCAACGGAGCCCTCGGAGAAGGGGTGGAGACCCACCTCTTCTTCACGTTCTGGGGCATGGACATGATCAACAAGAAGACCCAGGACAAGCTGAAGTTCACCATCCTCGGCAACCCGGCGACCCACATGCCGCAGGGCCTGGGTGGGATCCCGGGCATGACGGCGATGGCGACGAGGATGATGCGCAAGCAGATCTCCGGGGTCGACGTGCCCGAGATCCCCGAGTTCCTCACCATGCTCCACGACATGGGGGCCCAGCTATGGGCGTGCCGGATGTCGGTCGACATGATGGACCTGAAGCGGGATGACCTCATCGACGAGGTGGAGGACATCATCAACGTCGCCGACTTCATCGAGCTGTCTGAGGGTGCCCAGGTGATCTTCGTCTGAGCATCGGCACCTCAGATGACCTACCGTGACGGGGGTGGGCGCATGCCTGCCCCCGTTCGCAGAGAAGGATCATGACGCGCTACAGCTTCGGGATCACCGTCGACGAGCCGTTCCCGGCCGCCGTCGAGCACGTCACCGCCGCCCTCGCCGAACAGGGCTTCGGGGTCCTGACCACCATCGACGTCCAGGCCACCCTGGCCGGGAGCTTGGCGTGGCGCGGCCTCCCTACGTGATCCTCGGAGCGTGCAATCCCCCGCTGGCGCATCGCGCGCTCGAAGCCGAGCCCGACGCCGGAGCCGTGCTCCCCTGCAACATGTTCGTCCGGCAGGACGAAGCGGGCGTCTACGTCGGCTTCATGGACCCGGAGGCGGTGCTCACCCTCGTCGATCACGAGGACATCCCGGAGCTGGCGGCCGAGGTACGGCGCCGCCGCGAGCTGGTCCGGGACGCGCTGCAGCCCTGAGGTCCGGCCCGTTGTCGCCCGGCGTCCCGGCCCGCTACCGTTCTCGGCGGCGAGTTCGGGAGACGGTCGCGGCCGGTATCCCCGGTCGAGGAAAGTCCGGACTCCACAGGGCACGGTGCTGGGTAACACCCAGGCGGGGCGACCCGACGGAAAGTGCAACAGAGAGCAGACCGCCGATGGCCGGCAACGGCACAGGCAAGGGTGAAACGGTGGTGTAAGAGACCACCAGCGTCCCGGGTGACCGGGGCGGATCGGCAAACCCCACCCGGAGCAAGGCCAAACAGGGACAGGGTGGCCCGCCCGCGACGTCCCAGGTAGGCCGCACGAGCCCGTGCAGCAATGCCGGGCCCAGAGAGATGACCGTCCACGACAGAATCCGGCTTATCCCCGAACTCGCCTCATCGCCGCGGAGTGGACGGGGCGGCGGCGCCCCGTCCGGCGGCCGCTCAGCCGCCGCTCCACTCGCTGACGACGGCATAGGCGCCGGAGGAAGCCGTCCCCTCCTCCGAGGTCGGGTAGAGGCTGGCGAGGAAGGCCGCCGGCTCGCCGCCGGCGTCCTGCAGCATGATCAACTCGATCCGCACCCGGATGTCGGCACCCGACGGGTGCAGGTAGCGCACCAGCAGCTCGCTCCCCGCCTCGTCCTCGTCCCCCGACCGGGCCGCTTCGAGGGCGCGGGCCCACACGGCGTGGTCGGCGGGATGGGCGACGTCGTGGAGCGGGACGCCGATGACGTTCTCCAGGGAGCGCCCCAACAGGTCGGCGACCTCCGGTCCGGCGTACAGCATCCGCCCCTCGGCGTCGAGCACGGCATGGCCGGGCTGCAAGGTGACTTCGTCATCCCGGCGCGGCGCCCGCGCCTCGGCCCCGCCGCGCTGCACCGCAAACCTGATGGCTCTCCCCAGGCTGTCGGCCGTCGCCGTCCCCTTGACGAGGAAGTCCTGGGCACCGGCCCGGATCGCCTTCACCGCCATCTCCTCGTCGTGGTGGGAGCTGAGCACCACGATGGGAAGGCCGGGGGCGGCTGCCACCAGCGCCTCCACCGCCTCGAGATTGCTGGCGTCGGGGAGCACCAGGTCCAGGAGAACACAATCCGGCGGTGACGTCTGCACCGCCTCGAGCGCCCCCTCGAGCCGTTTGACGTGGCGCAACGGCACCCCATGCGGCCAGATGTCGTCGAGCATGGTGCTCACGAGCCGGGCGTGGAGGGCATTGTCCTCCACCAACAGCAGATCGGGGAGGCTACTCGCCGAACCCGCCACCGGATCGTTCAGGGTCATGTCGGCCTCCACGCCGTCCTGCGCCGCGCTCCCGATGCTTTCGGCTCGACGGCTGACCCGCTTGAGAGAACCTTGCCGCGAGCGCCGACTCGCGCCGTTTGGTCACCCTGCCGGCGACGGCGGGAGGCTACTCCGCCGGCTCGAAGGGGTTCTCGACCTTCCCTTCGGTCGCCAGCCGGTACAGCGCCCAGCCGAGAATGGCTCCCAGCAGCGGGCCCACCATGTACACCCACACGTCGTCGTAGCGGTTCCCGACGATGGCCGAGCCGAGGGTGCGGGCCGGGTTGACCGACGACCCGCTCACCGGCAGCGCGGCGAGGTGGATGGCGGTGAGGGTGAGCCCGATGGCGACGAACACCGAGCCCTGGTACTGGGCGCTCCGGGTGACTTTGAGGATCACCGCTACGAAGACGGCGGTGAGCGCCGTCTCCACCAGGAAGGCGGTGCCGGCCCCGACCCCGGGGCCGGGCACGGTGGCGGTGGCGGCGACGGCGTCCTGGTTCGCCGCCCACAAGATGGCGAGGCCGGCGAGCACCCCTCCGGCGATCTGTGCCACCACGTATTGGATGAAGGTCCAGGGGTCGATACGACGGTCGAGCAGGGCCCCAAGGCTCACCGCGGGGTTGAAATGCCCGCCGGAGATCTCGCCGAAGGCGTAGAGACCGGCGAGGATCGCCAGGCCGAAGCCGAAGGCGACGGCGACCACGCCGCTGTTCCCCAAGATGGTCATGCCACCGATGAACAACAGGATGAACACGCCAAGAAACTCGGCGAGCAGCGCCCGAACATTGTCCTTCATCGTGCTCTCTCCTTCTCTCGACTCCACCCGGCGCGATCTTGGTACCAGTCGTGGTGTTGCTTGCGACGTTGACCGTAGCGCGGCAGGCTCGCCCTATGCTGAACGGCCCCGGATTGGAGGCCCCATGACCCGGTTCGCCTACTTCTGCGGCCACGAGCAATGGCAGCCTGAGGTGCTCGTCCGCCATGCCGTGCTCGCCGAACAGGCCGGCTTCGACGCCCTGGTGGTCTCCGAACATTTCCATCCCTGGGTCGACGACACCTCGGCCTCGGGATACGCCTTCGCCACGATCGGGGCGATGGCGCACGCCACGGATCAGGTCGAGATCGTCACCGGGGTGATCACTCCCCTGTTCCGCTACCACCCGGCGGTGGTGGCTCAGGCGGCCGCCACCCTCGATCGTCTCTCCGGGGGACGGTTCCACCTCGGGGTCGGCACCGGGGAGAACATCAACGAGGGTCCCCTCGGCTATCCCTTCCCCGCCTACGCCGAGCGGGCGGCCCGAATGGAAGAGGCGCTCGTGATCATGCGCCGCCTCCTCGACGGCGACACGCTCGACTTCGAGGGCGAGTACTACCGCACCAAGAGGGCCCATCTCTACAGCCCGCCGATCGGGCCGGTCCCGATCTGGCTCGCCGCCGGTGGCCCCAAGTCGGCCGCGCTGGCGGCGCGCCTCGCCGAGGGCATCATCACCAGCGTCAAGGTGCCGGCCGACACCCGGGAGCGGGTCGTCGAACCGGCCCGGGTCGCCGCCGCGAAGGCGGAGCGGGCGATGCCCCGGATTCTCGCCACCCGCTGGACCGTGCATGCGACGTCCGAGGACGACGCATGGCAGGCGCTGTCGGCGTGGCGGGGCCTGCGGGCTCCGGGCCGGCTCGAGGCGGTGGATCCCGCCGTGTTGCGGGCACGGGCGGATGCGATGCCGCGGGAGGAGATCCTCTCCCAGTACACGCTGGTCGGCTCGGCCGACGACTACGTCGAGGCCTACCTGCCGGTCGTCACCGAGGCCGGCGCCGACGTTGTGACCATCCAGACGACCTCCACCGACCAGGAGGCAACCATCGCCCTGCTCGGCGCCGAGGTCTTGCCGCGACTCCGCGCCGCCGGCTAGCCGCACCCGGTCAGGACAGGGGGCGCTGGGCGAGGATCTGGACGATGTACTCGATGTCGAAGACCAGCTCCCGGTTGGAGGGGTCGCGGGCGAGGGCGGCGCTGAGGCCGGGCACGACCGCCGCTTCGTAGGCGGACGCGATCGTGTCCGCTCCGCTGCTCTCGAGGGCGGCCGGCAGGTCGTCGGCGATGCTGGAGGCCAGCCCGGGACCCACGGTGGCGGCCAGGTCCACCCGCCAGGTGCCGTCCTCCCGGCCGCGGGCGATCACCTCGCCACTGCCCTCCCCCGATTCGATCGTCACCGCGGCGAAGTTGGCGCCGTCGATGGCGACCCCTGTCGCCTCGACCACCGCCACCGAGGAGAGCGGGAGACCACGAAACGCCGCGAAGGAGTCGACGAACGACGACCAGTAGGAGGCGGCGAGATCGGCGGGAACGCCGCCGTCGAGCAGCGTGGCGAGCTGATCCGCGCCAAGGCCGTTCTCGGCGGCGACCACCACCGCGAAGCCTGCCGGCTCGACGAGGGCAGCGACCTCGGCGAAGCGTGCCGCGGCGAGGGCGTCGACCCACAGCTGAACCGCCGCCACCGGGTCCGTGGCGGTGGCCGCAACGGTCGTGTCGGCCTCTCCCTCACCGGAGCAGGCGGCGACCATCGCGGCGAGCAGGACGAAGGTGACGATGCGCCGCATCGGGCCAGGGTAGAGCGCGGACCGCACCGGTCCGCCGAGGGGTGTCCCCGGCCTACACTCGCCGGGTGTCCTCCTCGGTGCTTCGCCCCGCTGCGCTCGGCCTCGCCGCGGGTTTCGTCAGTGGGCTGTTCGGCGTCGGCGGCGGGGTGATCGTGGTCCCCGGCCTCACCTTGTGGCTCGGCCTCAGCATCCATCGGGCGTCCGCCACCTCGGTGGCCGCCATGGTCGTGACGGCGACGGCGGCGGTGCTGATGTTCGGGGTGGAGGGCGCCGTCGACTGGCATGCCGCCGCCCTCATCGTCGTCGGCGCCAGCGTCGGGGCCGCCGTCGGCGCCCGGGCGATGGGGTGGATCCCGGAACGGTGGCTCACCCGGCTCTTCGCCACGGTCATGCTCGTCGCCTCGGTGAGGTTGATGCTGCGATGACGGTGGCAGGTCTCATCGCGCTCGGACTGGTCACCGGCGCTTTCGCCGCGGCCCTCGGGGTCGGCGGCGGGGTGATCTTCGTGCCCGCCCTCGTCGTGATCTTCGAGTACACCCAGCACACCGCCCAGGGCACCTCACTGGCGGTGATCGTCCCCACCGCCATCGTCGGCGCCGCGGTCCACGCCGGAGCCCGCCGGGTGCAGTGGAGGCTGGCGTCGTGGATCGCGGTCGGGGGCATCGCCGGGGCGGTCGCCGGCTCGGCGCTCGCCCTTGCCCTCGACGGGCGCCTGCTGCGCCGCCTCTTCGCCGCGCTGTTGCTGGTCATGGCGGCCCGGATGCTGCTTCGGAGCCGCCGGACCGGCACTTCGGGCTGAGTCAGGGCCCGATCGGCACGTCGATCCTCCCGGTGGCGACGAAGGCGGCCCGGCGGGCCGGATCCGCCATCCGCCCTGCCCGCCACAGGTAGGCGAGGTAGAGCACTCCCACGGCCTCCCCCGCCCACATCAGCGGATTGGTGAACAGGTCCCGCAGGTACCCGCCGACGGTGGAGGCCGCCTCCGCGGTGAACGACCAACCCAGCAACGGCCACCACAGCGTCGCCGGGTCGGCCCACATCGCATCGAGGAAGAGGTGGAGAAGCAGCCCGATCGCCAGCGGCATCCACCGCTTGCGGGGCCGGCCCCGCCGGGTCGCCAACAGCACCCCGGCCATCACCACGGCGGCGAACGGCAGGCTGTGGGTGACGAGCCGGACGGTGTGGAGGTGGCGATACCACAGCAGCCCGATCGGGGTGTCGACCAGGTCGGGAAGGATCGCCCCCAGCATGAGGAAGCGCAGGTCCATCCGCTCGTCTCGGAACGTGTAGCGGGTGATGGCGGTGGTGGCGCCGAGGTGCCAGAACAGCATCGGATCAGCCCGCGGCGGGGCGGATCACAGCACCAGGATCCGGCGGCAGTGGATGCATCGTGGCGGGTCACTGCGGCGAGCGTCGAGCTGTTCGGCGGCGGTGAGGCGGAGGTGGCAGCCGCCACAGGTGCCTTCGGCGAGGCGGCCGACGGCGACGCCGTCCTTACTGGCACGCAGCTCGTCGTACAGGACCAGCAGCTCGGGATCGATGAGCGGGACGATCTCGGCCTTGCGGGCCTCCTTGCGGGCGAGCCGGGCGTCGATCTCCCGCCACGCTTCCTCGATGACGGTCTCGTGTCCCGCCTTGACGGTCCGGGCCGCCGCCAGGGACTCGGTCAGCTCGGCGACCCGACCCTCCTGGCGTTCCCGGCGCTCCATGAGCTCGAGGATCGCCTCTTCCTGCTGCTTCTGCTTGCGCTCGAGCATCTCGACCTCCCGCCGCAGGTAGTCGGCGTCACGGGCGCTCATGCCCCCGGCGAAGAGACGGTTCTGCTCGGCGGCCAGCTTCGACTCGGAGATCTCCAGCTCGCCGTTGGTGCGATCGAGGGTGAGGCTCGTCTCCCGCAGCTCACCGCGCGCCGTGTCCAGCTCCTGCTCGATGGCGGCGGCCTCCTCGTGGGCCTGGCGGAAATGCTCGAGGGCGGGATGAGTCTGCCGCTCGTGGATGAGGCGATCGATCTGGAGGTCGACGTCCTGGAGATCGAGGAGATCGGCCAGGCTGTGCAGCTCCTCCATCTACGGCTCCTTCCAAGGATCGGGATCGAGGCCGGTCAGGTCCTCGGCGGGGACGATCGTAGAGGCCTCAGCGTACAGCGCGGCGACACCGGGCCGTTCGGTGGCGATGTGCCCGGGATCGACGAGGGCGACGCCCCGCCCCAGCGACCGCTGGGCGGCGTGATGTACCACGTCGCCGGTGACGACCACGTCGGCGCCGGCTGCGGCTGCCAGGAACGAACCGCCGGAGCCGGGGATGACGCCCACGGTGTGCACCGGGCCGGTCCCGGCGATCCGCACCACCCCGCCGAGCCGTTCTCGCACCAGAATCCCCAGCTTCTGCACGGTCGAGGGCGCCGGCAACGTCCCGATCCTGCCGACCAGGCCGGCGTTTCCTCGGGCGTCCCACACGTCGTAGGCGGGCTCCTCGTAGGGGTGCGCCGCCAGCAGGGCCGCCACCACGTCGTCGATCCGGTGGGTGGCCGCCACCATCTCGATCCTCACCTCGGGCTCCCGGCTCAGGCCGTCGACCGTCCCCGCCACCGGATGGGCTCCCAGCCGCGGCAGGAAGGTCCCGGTCCCGGTGGTGCGGAACGAGCAGGCACCGTAGTTGCCGATCTCGCCGGCTCCGGCGCCGGCCATGGCGGTGGCGACCTCGTCGGCGGAGGCCGCCGGCACGAACACGGTCACCTTGGTCCCGGCCGGCCCCCACAGCGGGCCGAACCCGCGGGTGCCCTCCAGGCCGAGCTCGGCGGCGAGGGCGTCGGCGGCACCGCCCGGTGCCACGTCGAAGGCGGTGTGGACCACCGCCAGCGCCACCCCGTTCCGGATGAGGCGGAAGGCGCGGCCGGTGGCGGTCGGGCCGGCGACGAGGCGGTCGGTGGAACCGAAGAGCAGGGGGTGATAGGCGATCAGCAGATCGACGGGATCACGCTCCAGGAGCGCGGTGACCGCCTCGGTGACCTCGTGGCACACCGCGAGCCGGGTCACCTCGGAAGTCGGATCACCGAACTGGAGCCCGATCGGCTCGTCCCAGGCCGCCGCCTTGGACAGCGGGAACCGGCTGCCGATCTGGGCGAGGATCTCGGCCACGGTGATCGCCATCGGCAGAGCCTACCGTCGAAGGTCCGACCCTCCTTCGCCGGCCGCCGCCCTCCCCGGCTGCGGTCAGGTGAGGTCCTTGGAAACCTCGGCCACCCCGTCCTGGATGCGGGGCGCCGTGAATCCCCGGTCCGCCATGAGGCGCTCGGCGCCCCGGTTCTCGGCGAGGTAGAACGCGTGGAGCCTGACCATCCCCTGCCCCCGCGCCGCCTCCTCCAGCATGGCGAAGAGGGTCGAGGCGAGGCCGACCCGGCGCCAGCCGGGGGTGACCGCCACCGCCACCTCCACCACCCCTTCGTCGAACGGCTCGTAGCGGGCGATGGCGATACCGGTCCCGTCCGGGGCGAACGCCACCAGAGCGAACCGGGTGCGGTAGTCGATCTCGGTCAACCGCTGGATCTGGGTCTCGTCGATGGTGATCGACGAGTTGAAGAACCGGTGGTAGAGGGTCTCGGAGTCGGCGGTGTCGATGGCGTGACGAAGCGCCGGGGCGTCGGATGGCACCACGGGCCGGATCCACACGGTCCGGCCGTCGCGGAGACCGACGGAGCGTTCGAACTCGTGGGGGTAGTGAGCGGGAACCGCCTGAGGCGAGGCGTGACCCTCGAGCAGCATTGACCCTCCTTGCCTCGCAATTGTAAGCGAACTGCTCGCTCTAGCAAGCGCTCTTCGGGTCAGTAGACCTCTTCGACGAAGGTCTGGTCGGTCATCGGCGGGCGCACGTACCCCTGGTTCGACTGGCGGGGCGGGAGCACGATCTCCGGCGGCTCGACCTCCTCGTGCGAGATGACGCTGAGCAGGTGGTGGATGCAGTTGAGCCGGGCCCGCCGCTTGTCATCGGCGTTCACCACGTACCAGGGGGCCTGCTTGATGTCGGTGTGGGCGAACATGATGTCCTTCGCCCGCGAGTAGTCCACCCAGTGGGCCCGCGACTGCAGGTCCATCGGGCTCAGCTTCCACCGTTTGGTGGGGTTCTCCTTCCGCTCCAGGAAGCGGCGCTCCTGCTCGTCGTCGCTCACCGAGAACCAGTACTTGAGGAGGATGACGCCGGAGCGCACCACCATCCGTTCGAACTCGGGGCAGGTGCGAAGGAACTCCTGGTACTGGTCCTCGGTGCAGAACCCCATGACGGGCTCCACCAGGGCCCGGTTGTACCAGGACCGGTCGAACAGGACCACCTCGCCCGCCGCCGGCAGGTACGGAACGTAGCGCTGGAACCACCACTGGGTGCGTTCCCGCTCGGTGGGGGTCCCCAGTGCCTCCACCCGACACACCCGCGGGTTGAGCCGCTCGGTGATGCGCTTGATCACGCCACCCTTCCCGGCAGCGTCCCGGCCTTCGAAGATCACGACGACCTTGAGCCCTTGGGTCCGGATCCAGCGCTGTAGCTTCACCAGCTCCATCTGGAGGCGCTTCAGCTCGGCCTCGTAGTGCTTCTTCTTCAGCCGGGGACGGGGCGTGTGCTCCGGGGGTGACTCGGTGAGGGCGGTGGTGAGGATCGAAGGCCCTTCCCCGCCGCCAGGTGTGTCCTGCTCCGGAATGGAGCCGGCGTCACCGCCGGGCGCGGGGGCCTGGTCCTCGACCTCGGCGGAATCGGCGTCCATGCCGTGTGAGCTGCTCTCCATGGCACCTCCCTGTGTTTTCACCATACTCGGGAGGGAATGCCGGCGCGGCCTCAGTCCCGGCCACCCCGCTCGAAGTGCACATGGCGTTGCCGGGTGGCGTGGACCGCGTCGTCGAGGGCGATCGAGCCGTCCTCGAGATGCACGATCCCGATCCCGTAGGCGGCCGACAGCCGGTCGGGGGTGAGTACCTCGGACGGGGTGCCATCGACGACCACCCGCCGTGACATGAGGATCACGTGATCGGCATCTCCCGCCTCGGCCAGGTCGTGGGTCGTGAAGACCACGGTCCTCCCGTGTTCCAGCTCCTCGCCCATGGCGGTGACGATCAGGTCGCGAGAGACGATGTCGAGCCCGGTGACCGGCTCGTCGAGCAGGAGCAGGTCCGCTTCCTGGACCAGTCCCTGGGCGACGAAGACACGCTGGCGCTGGCCGCCGGACAGCTCGGTGAGATGGCTCCCGGCGAGATCGAGGATCTGGAGCCGCTCCATGGCGCGTTCGACGGCGGCGGCGTCGTCGCGGCGGAAGGGACGGAACCGCCCCAGACTCGCATAGCGGCCCATGGCGACCACCTCACGCACGGTGACCGGCATCACCTCGTTGACCTTGGTCGACTGCAGCACGTATGCCACCCTGTCCCGGACCGCGGTCGGCGGTTCCCCGAGCACCTCGACCGTGCCGGCGGTGACGCGCACGAGACCGGTGAGCGCATGCAGCAGGGTCGACTTGCCGGAGCCGTTCGGGCCGATGACCGCCGTCAGCAACCCGGCCGGGATGGAGAAGGTCGACTCGGCCACCGCCACCCGGTGGTTGTAGGCGAGCACGATCCCCTTCCCCCATGCCGCCAGGCCGCCTACCGGGAACACGAGCGGCACACTCCCTCGATGTCGATCTTGTGCCCCCTCACCGAGTACCCCGAATCCCCGGCGATGCGCTCGACGAGGTTGCCCACCTCGACCTCGACCTGGGGGGCGATCTGGATGTCCTCCACGGCGCCGCACTCCACGCACACCAGGTGGTGGTGGTGCCCGAGCAGCCACTCGGCCGGCTCGTAGCGCGCTACGCCCTGAGCGTCGTGGGATCGTTCCAGCACGCCCGCCTCGTCGAGCACGGTGAGCGTCCGGTAGAGGGACGACAGCGGCACCCTGTCCCCCAGCGCTTTGTGCAGCTCGGCGGCGGTCCGGGGACCCCCGGCGCGGGCGAGCGTGCGCACGATCACTCGTCGGGTGTTGGTGAATCGCACCCGGCTCTCGCCGAGCCTGTCACCGATGCGCTGCTCGATGTCTGCTACGTATTCCACGGCCCTCCAGTGTACACACCATGATGGTTTTGATTCTCATTCCAATATCACTAGAGTGAGATTGATTCTCATTACGAACAAGGACACGCCGATGATCCGGAATCGACCATCCCCACGTTCGCCCCGCCTCCGCTCGCTCGTCGCCGTGATCGGGGTGACCGCACTGCTGGCATCCTCCTGCGGCGGCGACACGGCCGCCGACGACGAGCGCCTGCAGGTCGTCGTCACGACCTCGATCCTGGGTGACGTGGTCGGGCAGATCGCCGGCAACGACGCCGCGGTGACGGTGCTGATGCAGCCCGGCCAGGATCCCCACTCGTTCCAGGCGTCCGCCGCCCAAGCCGCAACGATGCAGGACGCCGACCTCATCGTCGCCAGCGGGCTGCTGCTGGAGGAGGGCCTCGGAGCCGTGATCGAGTCCGCCGCCTCCGCCGGCGTTTCCGTTCTCTCCCTCGGTGAGCAGCTCGACCCTCTCCCCTGGGTGGGAGACCACGAGGACGCCACGTTCGACCCGCACTGGTGGCTGGATCCGGTTCGCATGGCCGAGGCCGCGGGGATCATCGGTGAGGCACTGGCCGAGGCCGACCCTGCCGACGCCGGCCTCTGGTCGGAGCGGGCCGCCACCTATGCCGCCGAGGTGCGCGCCACCAACGACCGGATCGTCACCACGCTGGCGCGCGTGCCCCCGGCGCGGCGCCGCCTGGTGACCAACCACAACGCATTGCGCTACTTCGCCGCTCGCTACGGATTCGAGATCGTCGGCACGGTCATCCCCTCGGGAACGACCCTCGCCTCGCCCAGCCCCGCTGATCTGGCCGACCTGGTCTCGGCGCTCGAAAGCCTGGGACTCGACGCCATCTTCGCCGAGACCACCCAGCCCACGGCGCTCGCCGACGCCGTCGCCGCCGAGGTGGGACGGGACGTCGAGGTGGTGGAGCTCTACACCGGGTCCCTCGGACCGGCCGGCTCCGGCGCCGAGGACTACCTCGCGATGGTGACGGTCAATGCCGACCGGATCGTCGCCGCCCTGGCAGACTGAGCCGGACCGAGACGAGTCGAATGGACTGGCTGACCGAACCTTTCACCTATACCTTCATGCAACGGGCCCTGGCCGCCGGGATCCTGGCGGTCGTGACGACCTCGGTGGTCGGCACCTGGGTCGTGCTGCGAGGACTCGCCTTCATGGGGGACGCCCTCGCCCACGGTGTCGTCCCGGGGGTGGCGGTGGCACTCCTGCTGGACGTCAACCTCACGCTGGGAGCGGCGGCGGCGGCGATCGTGATGATCGGCGCCATCTCGCTCATCCACCGCACCACCAGGCTATCGGAGGACACCGCCATCGGGCTCCTGTTCGTCGGCATGCTCGCCTTGGGGGTGGTGATCATCTCGCGCTCGGGCTCGTTCGCCGTCGACCTGGTGGCGGTGCTGTTCGGTGACGTGCTTGCCATCACCGCCAACGACGTGGCGGTGATGGCCGTCACGTCGTTGATCTCGGTCGGCGGCGCCATCCTCTTCTACCGGCCGCTGCTGGCGCTCGCCTTCAACGAGGAGAAGGCCGAGGTGCTGGGCCTCGCTCCTCGCAGCGCCCACTTCGTGATGCTCGCCCTCATCACGCTCGCCGTGGTCAGCTCCTTCCAGACGGTGGGCTCGCTCCTGGTTGTCGGGCTCCTCATCGCCCCGCCGGCGACGGCGTCGCTCATCGCCCGGCGGGTGCCGATCATGATGCTCGTCGCCGTCGCCGTCGGCACCGTGTCCGTCGTCGCCGGCCTTCTGCTCAGCTTCCATTTCGACACGGCCGCGGGCGCCACCATGTCGGGCCTGGCGGTCGCTCTCTTCTTCGTCACGCTCGCCGGCCGGAACCTGCTGGCCCGCTTCGGCCACAACCGCGCCGTCGCCTGATCAGCAGTCGCGCCAGGACGTCGGGGGGAAGCCGTCAGGGAGCACCGGCCGGCGCCGCAGCCACGGGCGGTCGGCGTCGCCGAGTGGGCGGATCCGGAGGCTCACGGGTCACCGATCATGCCACGGCCTCGGTTCGGGGCGGGAACAGATGCCCCCGGCGCGGGGTTGCGAAGACCGTCCCCACAACGAGGGAGAACGCCATGTGGCTGACACGCCAAGCCAGGACGATGCCCACCGCCGTGACCGCCCTCCCCGGCCATGCCGAGCGGATCCCGGTGCGCGGCGTCCACCACGTCAACGGCAACCCGACCGTCCCACCCTTCCCGGAAGGGATGGTGACCGCCGTGTTCGGCATGGGTTGCTTCTGGGGCGCCGAGCGGGTGTTCTGGCAGGTGCCCGGGGTGTTCTCCACCGCGGTCGGCTACGCCGGCGGATTCACCGAGAACGCCACCTATGAAGAGGTATGCACCGGGATGACCGGCCACACCGAAGTGGTGCTGGTCGTCTTCGATCCGGCCAAGGTGAGCTACGAGGAGCTGCTCAAGGTGTTCTGGGAGGGCCACGACCCGACCCAGGGCATGCGGTCGGGCAACGACGTGGGAACCCAGTACCGGTCGGCGATCTACTGGTCGGGCGAAGGCCAGCGGGTTGCGGCCGAGGCGAGCCGGGATCGCTTCCAGCCCAATCTGACGGCGGTGGGCCGCGGCCCGATCACGACCGAGATCGCCCCCGCGGGGCCCTTCTTCTACGCCGAGGACTACCACCAGCAGTACCTCTCCAAGCATCCCAACGGCTACTGCGGAATCGCCGGCACCGGGGCGTCGTGCCCGGTGGGCGTGGTCACCTGACCCGCGGTCAGGTGACCACCGGGAAGCCGTCCGCCTGCCATTGCACGATCCCGCCGTCGATCTCGTAGACCGCGCTGAAGGAGAGTTGGCGCATCAGGTCGGCTGCCGCGGCACTGCGGTTCCCCGACCGGCAGTACAGCACGTAAACGCCGTCGGGGTCGAGGGCGGCGATGGCGTCGGCGAAGCCGGCGTCGTAGAAGTCGATGTTGACGGCGCCTTCGAGTTGGCCGGCGACGAACTCCTCCGGTGTCCTCACGTCGACGATCGTGAAGGCGGGGTCGTCGCCGTGGTCCGCGATGACGTCTGCCGCCTCCGCTGGGGACACCGTGACGACACCGGGGGCGGCGGCGACGTCACTCCCGCCGCCACTGCACGCCACGAGGGCGAGCATCGTGGCGGTCACGAGCAGCACGACCGATCGCCTCATGCGCGGCACCTCTCTGGGGGCGTTCGGCTCCAGGCTACCGGGTCGCGGCGGACGCGGCAGCGCCTCCGCCCGGAGGCGGAGGCGCTGATCGTCGCTAGCGGATTCCCTCTTCGATGAGAGGAGCAATCTCGCCGATGTTGGCCGGGGTGACCGTGCCGACCCCGGTGTTGATGTTCAGACCCGGGATCAGGTACCGCGCGTTGAGCGCGACCTGCAAGACGGGCAGGAAGCCCTGCAGGTAGAGCACCTGGTCGAAGCTGACACTGACGTAGCCCGCTTCGATCCCCTCGATGGTGGCCGGAGACAGGTCGATGCCGCCGACGATCACGTCACCGGGCGCCTTGCCGGCCGCCTCGAGCACCTTCATCAGGTTGGCCGTCACGTTGCCGTGCTGGGTGCCGATCGCCTTGGTATCGGGATTGTCCGCCAGGTAGGCGGTCAGGATCGGGATGGCCAGCGAGGCCTCTTGGTCGACCTCGTCGGAGACGTCCAGCTTCTCGACCGTGAGTCCTGCGGCCTCGAGCGCATCGAAGACGCCCTGCGAGCTCACGCTGCGGGACTCGTTGTGCCAGATGTCGTAGACGACGGCCTTGTCACCGGCTTGCAGCCCGGCGGCAACCATCGCCTGGCCGGTCAGGTAGCCGCCCGCGTAGAGGTCGGCTCCGGCATACCCGAACCCGGCGGCCTGGTACTCGGCCTCGAGAGTCGGCAGCGGGTTGTTGCCGCTGGTGATGACGATCCCCCGGCTCTCGGCATCGGCGACCAACGACGCGAAGGCGTCTTCACCGGGATGGCCCATGATGACGATGCCGTCGGGATCCGCCGCCGCTGCTTCCTTGAATTGCTCGATCATCACCTGCGGGTCCCAACCCGAGTACTGCTCGATGAGCTTGACGTTGAGGGCCGCCGCCGCCGCCTTGGCCCCGTTGGTACGGGCCAGCGTCGACGGGTCACCCTGGTTGCCGCCCATCTGCATGTAGACGGTGATTTCGTCCCCCATGTCGGCGGCGGCATTGTCCGAATCCGACTCGTCGGATCCGCAGGCCGCCACGATGAGGGCGATCACCGCAAGAATGGTGATCAGACGCGTAGAACGCTTCATCCTCTCCCCTAACTGCTCGCGTGTTGTCTTCCAGTTACGCCTCGGTGGACGGTGCCGACCTCCCTCGCTTCGTCTCTGCTGTGGTTCTGCCGTGTCGCTACCCCCCGTCGTCCCGCGACGGGGTCACCCAGCTCCGGACCCGATTCGAGACCGCCGCCAGACGCCCGTCTCCGATGACGATGTTGAGGACGACGGAGGCCCCCATGACCAACCCGCTCACCAGCTGGGTCCAGTAGCCGCCGATCCCGGTGGCGACGACCCCGGCCTCGAGCGAGCCGATGATGTAGGCCCCGAAGAAGGTTCCGACGACGAACCCCTCGCCGCCGGCGATCGAGCTGCCCCCGATGAACACGGCCGCCATCACCGGGAGCAGGTAGCCCTCGCCCTGGGTGGTCCAGAACGTGTTCATCTCGGTGGTGAGCAGCACCGCGGCGAACCCGGCCATCGCCCCGTTCATCGTGAAGAGCTTGATCTTGGTCCGCTCCACGTTGATGCCCATGACCCGGGCGACGTTGGGGTTGTCACCCACGAACATGATCTCCTCGCCGAACCGGTGCCGGTTGAGTAGGAACCAGCAGAACACGGTGAGGGCGAGCGCCCACAACGACTGGGCCGGGATCGAGCCGAAGAGGCGGCCCACGAAGATGCCGTGGAGCGCCTCGTCCTGGATCCCCTTGATGTTCCACGAGGCGCCGCCGGCGAGCAGCACGGTGAGGCCGGCCCAGAAGAACTGCGCCGCCAGGGTGGCCATGATCGACGGCACCCCGATCTTGGCGACGAGCACGCCGTTGATGTAGCCGACCAGGGCCCCGGCGAGGATCGCCAGCAGCAGGGCGGACCACGGCTCGCCGACGGTGCGGTACCACCAGGTGAACACGAACCCGGCGAAGGCGACCACGGCCGAGAAGCTGAGATCGATCTCGCCGGCGGTGATGACGAACGTGAGGCCGAGGGCGAGCACCAGCATCGGGGGGATCGTCTGCAGGAACGACATGTAGATGCGGTGACCGGTGAAGACGTTGGGCGCGGTGATCATGAAGACGAGATACAGGGTGAGGAGCACCGCCGCGATCGGGAGGCTCTCCAGCTTGGCAAGTCGGGTGAGGACCGGTCGCTTGGCGAGTCGGGTGAGGACCGGTCGCTTGGCCATCAGCGCCCCTCGTCCCGCAGACCGTGGGCGTACTCGAGCATGAACTCGTTGAGCTCACGCAGGGTGATGTCCGCCTTGGCGATGCTGGCGACGATCTCGCCGCGGTCCATGATCACGAAGCGGTCGGAGATCTCGTAGACGTCCTGGATTCCGTGTGAGATGTAGACCGAGGCCCGGCCCGACTCCTTGACCTTGTGGACGAAGTTGAGGACCTTGCGCACCTCCTTGAGGGAGAGCGCCACCGTCGGCTCGTCGAGGATGATCAGCTCGGCGTCGAAGTGCATCGCCCGCCCGATGGCGACACCCTGCCGCTCCCCGCCGGAGAGCTGGCTCACTCGGGAGTCGACCGTGATCCCCTGACCGCGGAACCCGATCGTCTCCACCATGATCTGCTGGGCGATCTCCTTCTCCTTCTTCACGTTGATGAAGCCGAACCGGCCGGTGATCTCGCGGCCGATGAAGAAGTTGCGCCACAGCACCTGCTTCTCCCCGAGCGACTTGTCCTGGTAGACGGTCTCGATGCCGTGGGCGTGAGCCCGCTTGACGTTGTAGCTGCGGAAGTCGACGTCGCGCCCGGCGACGGTGAGGGTGCCGCGGGTCGGAGGGAACACGCCGGTGAGGATCTTCACCATCGTCGACTTACCGGCCCCGTTGTCGCCGATGAGCCCGACGATCTCGTTGCGCCCCACCTCGAAATCGATACTCCTGAGGGCACACACCAGTCCGAAGTACTTCTCGATGCCGGCCATGCGTAGGGCGTAGCCCTCGGCCGGGTCGGCCGGATCGACCGTGCCCCGATCGGCAGGGGCGTCGATACGGAACCGGGAGCCGCCCTCTTGCTCAGCCATCACTGCTCCTCGACGAGGAGAGGACTGCGGTGACACGGCGGCGGGTGGACACCCCGGGTCGGCCGCCCGCCACCCCGTGCGGATGACGGCGCCGATCGGTGCGGCGTAGGCCGCTGCGAGCGTCGTCGCGTGCCGTGTTCGATCCCCTCGTTCGGCGGCAAGCATACGGGATTCCGAGGCAGGTTCCCAACTCAAACGCAACAAACCACAAGGAATATGGTAAGGAAACATATCGAATCACAAGTCCAGGGTCGCGAAAACAACACAAACGCCCACTCTGGCACTGGTGACGTACACGCACACGGTGGCGCGGGAGGGCCATCGGGAAGGGCCGCAGGCACCGATGCGCCGCGGGTCGCCGTGGGATCGATCACGCGCTCTGGCGCCACCCCCGCAAGCCGCCCCTGGCCGAGCGCCGCCGATGCCCGAGCGGCGCGATGGGAACCGGATTCGGCGCCATGGACAAAGACAGGGTGGGGACGAAGTGGGTGCCCGGTCCGGACGCTACCTCTTGCATGCGACCGGATCGGCTGCACCCACCCCGTCACCTCCCCGATCGCCCCGCCTCACCGGATGTGCCTTCAGCGCGTCGACGGCGGCGCCGCCAGGACCCTCACCAGCGCAACGGTCACCGCTGCCGCGCCTCCGAGCACCGCCGCGGTCACCAGCCGATCGAGCCAGAACGGAGCCGCGGTCGGGAGCACCGCCCGCCACATCCAGTACCGGCGCAGCCACGACCACATCGCAAGCTCCAGGGCGCCGATCAGGACCAGGGATGCCGCCAGCCCTGCCCGCCTGGGATCAGGGGAAGCTCGACAACCTCTGGCAGTCTCCCCCGAGGCGATGCCATTGCTCCCCTCACGTTCACACCCATACGCGCCGGCGTGCCCTTCGGAGCAGCCAGGCGCCGAGCGGCAAGGGCAGCCAGAAGGTGGCGATCCGGAAGGCGAGCACCGCCGCAACCGCCTCTCCGCCCGGGACGCCGAGCCGGGTGAACCCGGCGATGAGGGCGGCTTCCATGGCTCCCAGGCCGCCGGGAGTCGGACTGATGGCGGCCACGGTTGCGGCGATCATGTACACGACGAGGACTCCCAGGACAGGAGCCGAGGCACCGAACGCGGCGAGGCTCGCCATCAGCGCCAGGGTGTAGGCCAGATTCTGGGCGACCGCGCCGGCGATCATGGTGACGGAACGGCGCGGGTCGCGCAGCACCGTCGGCACCTGGCGAAGCACCGGAACCAACGAGGCGAGCAGGCGTCGCCGGGTGCGCGGGATCCACACCAGAAGACCGGCCACGACCGCCACCACCACGGTGACGTCTACGGCGATGCGCCGTGCCGGAGGGGTGATACGCGGCAGATGAAGCGCGGGGAGGAACGGCAGCAGGACAACAAGCAGGCCGACGTGAGACACCACCGTCAACACCAGGTTGAGACCGGTGGCGGCCTGTGCCTCGTCCGCCTCGGTGCCCGCGTGCTGCAGCGACGATTGGGTAACGCCGAACCACCCGAACCCGGCCGGTGTCACAGTCGAAGCGAAGCCTGCCGCCACTTGGATAACGATGGTTCGACCCCATGATGGTGGCGAGGACACCGATGCGCGCACCATCCACGCCGATGCAACGAAGACCAGAGCCCCGCCGGCCACAGTCACGATGAGGAACGGCCACCGGCCAGACCGAAGCGCCTGCAATCCCTGGTGCAACTCGGCAACTTGCGGCAACAGCAGGTGAACGGCGAAGCCGAGTACCACGACGAGCAGCACCGCCCCAACGTGCGCCGTGGCAGCCTGCCCGTCTCAGCGGCCACGTTCTGAATCCCACCCGGCGGCGAGGAGCACCAGCAACGTCACTATGAGCAGGGCCCGCCTCACCGCCCGCCCCGTCGGCACCAGGGTCGGCGCACCGTGCTCTGGTCCGGGAGGTGCCATCGCGGCAGTATGCCACCACCTCGGGAGCACGGTCCCGCCAGGGACATCCGTAGACTGCCGGCACCGTGTCCCGCAGGCGCCATCCCCCCGTGCCGCCACCTCAGGCGACGAATCGCCGCCGCGACCGATGATCCGCCTCTTCCACGCCGTGGGACCATTCGCACCACTCGTCGTGCTGCTGCTCGCCGCCGCCGAGAGCGCCGCCTTCGTCGGCGTGGTGGTGCCCGGGGAGCTGGCGGTGGTGCTGGGCGGGGTGGCGGCCGGCGCCGGCGGGGTCTCCCTGTGGCTCATGATCCCCGCCGCGGTGGTCGGCGCCATCGTCGGCGACTCGATCGGCTACAGCCTCGGCCACCGGCTCGGGCCGTCGCTGCTCGCCCATCCCCGCATGGCCCGCATCTCGCAACGGCTCGACGCAGCCGGGGAGATGCTCTCGGACCGGGGGTGGTGGGCGCTGGTGGTGGCGCGCTTCGCCGCGGTGCTGCGGGCCGTCGTCCCTTTCGCAGCCGGCATGGCCCGGATGCGCTACCGGCGTTTCCTCCTCGGCAACGCGGTCGGAGGCGTCCTGTGGGGATCGAGCTTCACCCTGCTGGGGTATCTCGCCGGCGCCAACTACGCACGGGTGGAACGGTGGGTGCGGGCCGGGGGGCTGGCCGTGGTTGCCGTCGCCGTGCTGGTGGGCGGGGTGGTGTGGGCAACACGTTGGGCGGCACGCCACCGGGCCACGGTGGACCGGTGGATGGAGCGGATCGCCACGGTCTGGCCGCTACGACCGCTGGTGGCGGGGATCCGGCGCACCGGGCGACCGGCCCTCACCCTGATCCTGACCGCAGGTGCGATCACCGCCCTGCTCGGGGTGTTCGGGCTCCTCATCGTCGACGTGATCGGCAATACCGAGTTCTTCTTCTTCGATCTCTCTGCCATCCGCTACCTCGACGCCAACCGGGTTCCCGCACTCATCGACACCGCCAGGGTGGTCAACACGGTCACCGCTCCCCCGGTGTTCGGTGTGGCGGTAGGGATCACCGTCGTGGTGCTGCTGGCGCGGCGACGGCTCCGGCCGGTAGGGGCGATCGTGGTGGCGCTCGCCGGCCAGTGGCTCATCCTCGAGCTGATCGACGTGCTGGTGCGGCGAACCCCGCCGGGGGTGGCGCCGCTGGCGTCGCGTCTCGACGCCGGCTTTCCCTCCGAGCAGGTGGCGCTGGTGGCCGCCGTTGCCTGCCTGCTCGCCTGGCCGTGGTGGCGGAGTGATTGGCGCGCCACCGTGCTCCGCTTTGGCGGCGCCCTCCTCCTTGTGGTGGTGGCGGCCGCCTCCCGGGTGGTACTGCTCGTCGAGTTCCCCTCCGACACCATCGCCGCGGCCGCGGTGGCGGCGTCCTGGACCCTGCTGTGCTGTTTCGCCTTCGACCCGGGGCGGTCCTCCCCGCCGCCGGGGGCACTCGAAGCCGGGCCGTGACGATCGCGCCGGGTCGCAGCTCGAAACCCCCGGATCGCCTCTCCCTCCGCCACCTCGCGCACCGCCTGGCGCGGGTAGGGTTCCGCCGAGGCAGAGCGGAAGATGCGGGGGTGAGGAGATGACGTCTTCACCGATGCCGGCCACCGGGCGCCGGGTCAGCCGGGCCGAGGCGGGGCTCACGCGGTGGGCGGCGCTGGTATTCGTGATTCTCTGGGTCGGCTTCGCCATCGTGCTCGCCTGGGACGAGAGCAAGCTCGACGACCTGTGGCAGTGGGTGCGGGACCTCCCCCTCGGCGTCGAGCTCGTGGTCTGGGCCCTCTTCCTGCCGATCACGGTCGGGCTGTGGATCTGGCAGGCGGACTGGTCCCAACTCGCTCGCCTGGCGGGTCTCGGGGCAATCATCGCCTGGACGTTGGCGTCGCTGTCCAGCCTCTCGAAGCTGCTGCGGCGAAGCTGAGCCCGCGAAGCTGGATGTCGCGACCGGATCCATCCCCGTTCCGCCCGGCTGAGTCCGCCAGGCTCGGCCTCAATAGGTCTCGGTGACCTTCCGTAATCCCCGAGGATGATCGGGATCGAGTCCCTGTGCTTCGGCGAGACGAAGGGCCAGGATCTGTCCGGGGATGACGGCGACGAGAGGGCTCAACCATTCCGGCACCCCTCCCGGAAGCGGGCTTGCCCATCGCGCCGCATGCAGGATGTCGTTGTCATCGGAGATGGCGACCAGTGACGCGTGACGCTGGGCAAGCTCGGGAATCAAGTCGGCCGTACCTGCCATGACCGGGCCCTTCGGAGCGATCAGCACCACCGTGGACTCCTCGTCGATCCCGGCGATGGGGCCGTGCCGGAAATCGGCCGTCGAATAGGGTTCGACTGCGATTCTCGCGACCTCGGTGAGCTTGAGCGCCGTCTCGAACGCGGTTCCGTAGTTGTAGCCGCGTGCTACCACCGTCCAGTCGCCGGCGGCGTGGAGCGAATCCGGTCCCGTATCCGATTCGGCCTGTTCGACAACGCGCTGCATCGCCTTGGGCACGGCTCCGATTTGACCAAGACCGTCGCCATGCTCTCCCAGGCTCGTGGAGAGCAGAGCCATTGCCGCCAACGACGTCGTGTAGGTCATAGTGGCGGCTATGGCCTTCTCGGTGACGCCGAGGTCGAGGGTGTAGTCGGCACAGCGTGCGAGCGGAGAAGTGGTATCGGCGGTGATGGCCAGGGTGCGACAACCCTGCCGGCAGGCTTCTTCGATCACGGCGACCACGTCGGGGGAGGCACCTGATTGCGAGATCCCGATCACCAGGGCGCCGGCCAAACGGGGCGGACTCTGGTAGACGGTGAAGAGGGAAGGCGTGGCCAACGCGACCGGCAGACGATTGCGGATGCCCAGCACGTACTGGCCGTACCGTGCGGCGTTGTCGGAGCTCCCCCTGGCCGCGATCATCACCCAGTCGATCGCCGCGCCCCGTAGTTCCGATCCCACGGCCTCCGCGACATCGGCTTGGCGGTCGAGGAACCGCGCCACCGCCTCGGGCTGGGAACGAATCTCGACATCGAAGCGCGTCAAGAACTTGCCCCATTGTCGCTCCGCTGGTAGACCGGCTGCCCCCCGACCCAGGTCTCGACGAGGTCGTCGTCCTCGTCGAGCATGAGTAGATCCGCGACACACCCTTCCGAAAGACGGCCGAGATCGGGAAGACCGAGGACGTCGGCAGGTCGCGACGTCATGGCGATCGACGCCTCGGCAATACTCACCCCGGCGTACCGGGCAAGATTCTTCACTGCATCGACGGCCCGCAGGGCGCTCCCCGCCAGCCTTCCGTTCGGCAGCCGGACGATGCCGCCCCTGGACTCGACGGACTGCCCGGCGACGGTGTAGGCGCCGTCGGGAGCCCCGGCTGGGGCAACCGCGTCAGTGATCAGGATGAGTCGCTCCCCGCCGATCCGGTACGCCAGGCGCACCATGTCGGGATGGGAATGGTGGCCATCGGCGATCACGCTGAAGCGGACCTGCGGGTCAAGTAGGGCAGCAGCGGCCAGCCCTGGCTCGCGGTGATCGAGGCCGGACATGGCGTTGAACAGATGAGTGACGAGAGCCACTCCGTGCCGGAACCACGAACGGGCTTCGTCGAATCCGACGCCACTGTGACCGGCCGACACCACCACCCCGGATTCCACGAGCAAGCCGATGACCTCCCCGGCACCGGGAAGCTCGGGCGCGAGGGTCCAGACGCGCACGCGGCCCTCGAAGTACTCCAGGAGGCGCCGCGTCTCGTCGACGCTCGGTGGGCGCAGCGCATCTTGCGGGTGAGCTCCGGGGTGACCGGCGTCGAGGAATGGCCCCTCTATGTGGACGCCGAGGATCCGCGCTCCCCCACTCGGCACCGAGGCGAGGGCTGCCGCCAGCTGCACATAGGCCTCCGGACCGGCGGAGATCTGGGTGGGAAGCAGCGAGGTGCACCCGAGACGAACAGCCGTCCTGGCGATCTCGGCGAGGGTAGAACCGTTGGCGCGATGGACTTCGAGTCCGCCGAGACCGTTCACCTGGAGATCGATCAGTCCGGGAAGCACCGTGGCTCCCCCCACGTCCTTTGCAGGAATCCCCGGCGGCGGGGAAACCCGGCCCACGCCAGCAATCCTCCCATCCCTGATCAGCAGGTCCCCTTCAACGACCTGACCGTCGGACACGATTCGGCAGTTGTGGAGCGTGATCCCGGTCATGCCGACACGGATTAGCTCGTCACGCGTTGTCTGGCACGCTCGAGCCGGGTCCGGAAGGCGTCGAAGACGGCGGCGTTGCCTTCAACCGACGCCCCCGGAACCGTGGGCGATACGAAGGTGGGAAGAGTGATTCCTCGCTCGAGCAGCTTGGCGGCAGTGCGGGTAAGGAGCTCGACGGTGACGGCACACGCCAGAATGGTGGACACGCCGCCGAGTGGGGCTCCCCAGCCATCGAGTTCGACAACGGCGTCTTCGACGGGAGCGCCGGTGTCGATGACGACGTCGGCGAGATCGGCGGTGAACTTGCCCGAGGAGTGCTCCGCGGGCCGGCTGAGATTGGCGGTGGCGGTGACCGCCACGACCGAGAGACCGTGGTTCTTGGCGTACATGGCGGTCTCGACGGGAGCACTGTTCCGACCGCTGTGCGAGAACACAACCAGGACGTCACCGGCGGCGAGAGGCTCGTGGTCGAGGAACTTGTCGACGTAGCCTTCGGTGCGCTCCAGCCACAACAGCTCGGGGACACCGCCGGGGCCGAGCACGTTGAACCACATCAGCCGAGGATCGGTGAGGGGATAGAAGCCCACGAAACTGCCGTAGCGCGGGAAGGCCTCGTGAACGGGGATGACCGAGTGACCACTCCCGAAGAAGTGCACCAGCCCATCCCGGGCAATCGCGTCTGCCGCCAGGCTCGCGGCCCGATCGAAGGCGGTCTCCTGGGTGTCCTTCAACGTGTTGACCAGACCGCCGAGGGCCTCCAAGAACGAGTTCATCATTGCTTCTCCTCGCTAGGTGATGCTGCGCAAACCGAGGTGAACCCGATAACGGTCGCCCCGCATGACCGACTCCACGAATTCGAACGGCCCGTATTCGTCGAAGGTGAGCCGTTCGACCAGGAAGGCACACACTCCGGGTTCGACCTCCAACAGGCCGGCGTCGTCTCCCTCGATCCGTCCGACACGGAACATCTCGTCCGCCTCGGTCGGGATCACTCCGTAAGTGACACGGAGGTACTCGTAGAGCGACCGACCGGACAGGTCGGCAGCCTCGAGGCCCGGGAACCTCTGGGCAGGCAGGCGAGCACGCTGGATGCCGAGAGGCCTGTCTTCGGCGACTCTGAGCCGCTGGATGACAACCACAGGGTCACCCTCTGCGAGGCGCAACCGGTCGGCGACGATTGCGTCGACCCGCTCCAGACCGCAGTCGATCGTGCGAGCACCCGCCCTCAAGCCGAGACGGATCATCTCCTCGGAGAAGGAGGTGACACCTCGAGGCTCGGCCGTGAGGGTGGGCTCGCGAACGAAGGTCCCCCGGCCCGGCTCCCGAATCAGCAGCCCGTCGGCGGCCAGATCCTGAAGCGCTCGCCGGATGGTGATCCGGCTCGCCCCGTAGAGGTCCTCGAGCTCCTTCTCGCTCGGGATCCGATACCCGGAATCCCATTCGTGGCTGTCGATCAGTCGCCGCAGATCCTGCTCTACCTGCAGGTAGAGCGGGATCGGGTTCTTCCGGCTGGTCGGTCTCGGCCCACGCATCTGCTCATCTCGTCGTGTCATACACCACCGAGCGCTAATCGGATATATTGTTATACTCACAATACACATTCCGAGATCGGATGGAAAGGAACCGTGCCGCGTGGATCCGATAACCCTCTCTGTGATCTCCAACGGCTTCAAGAGCATCGTCAACGAGATGAACCTGGCCCTGTTCCGATCCGCCTACTCCCCCGTCATTACCGAGGGACGCGACATCGGCGGAGCGGTCATCGACCGGCATGGGCGCCTCGTCGCCCAGGGCGACTGGGACCTGGCGGTATTCGTGGCGCTACTCGAGTTCTCCCTCAAAGGTGTGCTGGCGCGGTTCGACGGTGACATCGCGCCCGGTGACGTGTTCATCATGAACGATCCCTTCGTTGGCGGCACGCACTTCAACGACGTCGGGGTGGTGCGGCCGGTGTTCGACGGCGACGAGTTGACGGCCTTTGTGGCGGTGTGCGGCCACTGGGCGGACGTCGGCGGCCAAGAGCCCGGCAGCTTCGTGGCCAACGCCCGGGAGCACTTCCAGGAGGGCCTCCGCATCCCGCCGATGAAGCTGTACATCGCCGGCGAGCCCAATCTGGCGGTCTTCGACATAATCGAAGCCAACATGCGCATCTCCTCCGAGCGCCTCGGTGACGTGCGCGCCCAGGTGGGCTCGACCCGGGTCGGCGAGCAGCGGCTGGTGGAGTTGGCAGGCAAGTACGGATGGGACCAGGTCACCGGAGCGATGGACGAAGCGATCGCCCACGCCGAGCGCTTGCTGCGCAGCGAGATAACCAAGATTCCCGACGGCCGCTTCAAGGGCGAGGATCATGTCGACATGGAATCGCTCGACCGGCCCATTCCCAAGAAGGTCGCCCTCGAGCTCACCATCGACGGAGACTCAATGCACTTCGACTTCACGGGTTCGGACCCGGAGTCGCTCTCGGCGTCAAACTCCACCTACTCGTCCACCGCGTCGGCTGTCTACGTGACCGTCAAGTCGCTGTTCCCCGAGATCCCGATGAATCACGGCGTCTTCGAGCCGATCCGCATCACCGCCCCCGAGCACACCATCGTCAACGCCCTCCCCCCGAGAGCGATCAGCAGCATGGCGGCGACCGTGTACGAGAAGGTCATCGGGGCCGCCCTGATGGCTTTGTCCGAGGCCATCCCCGAACAGGCAGTGGGAACGCCCTACAACCTGATCAATCTGACCATCGGAGGCCGGTACCGGGACTCCGACTTCGTGGCCTACCTGTTCTCCGAAGGCGGATTCGGAGGGCGGGCCACCAAGGACGGCCCGCCCGGATTGGTCTCCCTCTACGGAGGCGGCGCCAAGATCACCCCTGTGGAGGTGATGGAGCGCCGCTACCCCATTGCCTTCGAGGAATGGGCGTTGTGGCCCGATTCCGGCGGCGCCGGCCGCTACCGGGGTGGCGTGGGATCACGCAAGACGTTCCGGATCGTCGACACCTCGGTTCGGCTGTCGTGCCTCGGCGACCGGGAGTACTACCCGCCGGCGGGTGTGCTCGGCGGCGAGCCCGGCGCCAAACACGGATTGATCCGGAACCTCGGCACTGCGGCCGAGGAAAACCTGACCCTCAAGGTGGTCGGATACCCACTCCAGGACGGAGACACGGTCACCATCCTCGCCGGCGGAGGAGGAGGGTACGGCGATCCCCTGGATCGGGATCCTGCACTCGTGGCCGAAGACGTCATCCAGGGCTACGTCACCGTCGGCCACGCCGCCGAGCGCTACGGCGTGGCCGTCGACGAGTCGGGTGAGATCGCCGCCGGGGAGACCGAACGTCTCAGAGCCTCGTTGCGAAAGGGGAAGACCCAATGAGAATCGGCGTCGACGTAGGCGGTACGTTCACCGACCTCGTGCTGCTCGCCAAGGGACGGCTAACGGTCCACAAGGTGCTGTCGACACCGTCTGATCCTTCGCAGGCCGTACTGGCGGCGGTCGCGCAGACGGGTGTGCCGATGAGCGACGTGCGCCAATTCGCGCACGGGACCACGGTCACGGTCAATGCAGTCATCCAGCGAGGTGGCGCCCCCACGGGGCTCCTGACGACCAAGGGGTTCCGGGACGTGCTCCAGATCCGACGGACCACTCGGGGTGCCCTCTACGACTTCCAGTGGGATCCACCACAGGAATTGGTGCAACGGCGCTGGCGCCGGGAGGTCCCCGAGCGGATCGATGCCTCGGGAGAGGTGACCCGCCCCCCGGACCTGGGGGCGGCCATCGCCGAGGCTCGCGCCCTCGTCGGCGAGGGCGTGAGCTCGCTGGCGATCTGTTTCATCAACTCGTATCTCAACGGCGAGAACGAGCATGTGGTGCGGGCTGCGCTCGCCGAGATCATGCCCGATCTGCCGATCTACGTCTCGTCCGACATCCTCCCGGAGTGGCGTGAGTTCGAGCGCACCTCGACCACGGTGGTCAGCGCGTACGTGGGTCCGGTACTCACCGAGTATCTGCATCGCCTCGAGTCCGCGCTTCGGGCGCAGGGATACGGCTACGACCTGCTGATCATGCTCGCGAACGGCGGCCTCGCAACGGCGGCAGCCGCCAACGAGCGCCCCGCTTACACAATCGGTTCCGGCCCGGCTGCCGGGGTCCTCGCCCAGTTGGCGTTGGGTCTCGCCTCGGACGCCGAACCGATCCCCGCTCCCGGTAGCAGGAAGGCGTCGATGACCAACATCATCGGGATGGACATCGGCGGGACGAGTACCGACATCTCGCTGGTTCACGACGGGAGCCCGTACCTTCGCAGCGATTTCGAGCTCGAGTTCGGGACCCCGGTGTCGTACCCGGTGATCGAGATCAACTCCATCGGCGCCGGCGGAGGCACGATCGCCTGGCTCGACGCGGGCGCCATGCTGCACATGGGCCCCCAAAGCGCCGGGGCCGACCCGGGACCGGCATGCATGCAGCGGGGTGGCACCGAGCCGACACTGACGGACGCCAACGTCGTGCTCCATCGCCTCAACCCCGCGTTTCTGCTCGACGGCGCCATCCCGCTCTCCGAGGACGCCGCCCGCAGAGCGGTGGCGGCGGTCGGGGATCCGCTGGGCCTCGACGTCGTGACGATGGCCGACGGGATCCGCCGTCTGGCCGTCTCCAGCATCGTGTTCGCCATCCGGCAGCGGACGGTCGAACGCGGTCTGGACCCGAGGGAGTTCGTGATCGTCGGCTACGGCGGCGCCGGGCCCCTTCACGCCACCGAGGTCGCCGACGAGATGGGCATCACGACGGTGCTGATCCCACCGAACCCGGGGGTGACCTCCGCGCTCGGGTTGCTGCTCACCGATATCCGCCACGACTTCGTGACCACGTTCCTCAAGCTCAGGGCTGAGGTGGAGCCTGCCGAGGTCGGCGCGGCTTATGACCTCTTGGCCGAACAGGCCCGGGCTCACCTCGTGGCGGAGGGGGTGGATGCCGACCGGGTGCAGATGGAGTACGCCATGGACATGCGCTATGTGGGTCAGACCCACGAGCTCAGGTTGAATCTTCCCGGACCGTACGACGACGAGATGCATGAGTGCATCCCGCGGCTGTTCGGCGAACTCCACCAGGCCGAGTTCGGGCACGCCCCGGAGCTCGGCGAGCCCTTGGACTTCGTCAATCTGCGAGTCGCCGGCATCGGCAAGCTGGATCGGCCCGAGCTACCCGAGATTCCCGAGGGCGGGAGAGCCGCTCCACATGCGCACCGGGAGGTGTTCTTCGGTGGCGCCGACGGATGGGTCTCCACCCCGATCTACCACCGCGGCGACCTGGGCCACGGAGACAGGATCCAGGGGCCGGCGATCATCGAACAGCTCGATTCCACAACGGTGATCACACCGGGATGGACCGCCGAGCCCGATCGGGTGGGCAGCCTGATCCTCCGCCACGGCTAACCCGGATCCCCGGGCTACCGGCAGCGGAGGCCGAACCCCGGGGGGAGCACGTCACCCGGGTCGAGCATGAATGCCGCCGCCAGTTCGAGGTCGGCCTGCAGTCCGCGCACTCGGGCCGCCGCCGTGTAGTAGGCCCAGTAGGGGATGCTGCTCCGCTCGGCTGATCCGGGCATCGATCGGCGGAACAGCTCGTAGCAGCCGACGGCCTCCAGCCACCGATCGTATGCCTCGGCGATCGGGAGGTAGCAGTCGACCCGGAACCCTTCGAGGTCCTCGCAGTTCTCGGCGTAGAGCACCGGAATGCCGCCGCCCCTCTGCTCGATGGCGGCAACGGTCGCCGCGTGTGCCCGCCGGTGGCTGGGATGCCACGATCCCTTCCAGTGGGTGACCACCAGATCGGGACGGAACTCGTCGATCAGCCCGGTAAGGAGCGGAACGACCTCCCCCGGCGGCGGCAGAGGGGCCTGCTGCCCACTCCAGCGGGCGTCGACCCCCAGGGCGGCGGCTGCGGCGCTCATCTCCTGCTCGAGCTGGGGACCGAATCGTTCGGGAGGCGTGGTCGGGTGACCACGCTCCCCCCGGGTGAGGTGGAACAGGATGACCCCGTGGCCTTCCTCGGCGGCTCGGGCGGCGAAGGCCCCGGCCATGATCTCGGCGTCCATGGCGTGGGCTCCGACGATGAGCAGGTTCATGCGGTCTCCTCGGCATGGTGCCGGACGATCTTGCCGAGCACTACCGGATGGCGTGCGCCGCTGGCTGCCGGCACGTTCGCAGCCCGGCCGGCGAGGGTCTCGTCGCCGAGGATCACCCAGGTGACGGCCTCCCGGGCATCGCCCGGGATACCGAACTCATCATGGAACCTGATCCGGGTCGAGGGAAGGCGGCGGCACAACATGTCAACGAGGGTGGTGTTGTGCGCCCCCCCGCCGTAGAGCACCATCTCGTCGACGCCACCACGTGGTCCCAGATCCCGCACGTAGTGGAAGGCGATGCACTCGGCGGTGAAGGCGGTTACCGTGGCAATCAGGTCATCGCCGGTTACGCCCATCGATGCCGCCATCTCGAGGGCCTCGTCGGCGAACGGCTGCCCGAAATCCTCCCGGCCGCTCGTTTTCGGCAGGGGCAAGGCCAGGTATGGGTGCCGCATCAGCCACTCCAGCAGCCGGTGGTCCACCGTGCCTCGCGCCGCCTGGGCACCTCCGGCGTCGTAGGCGAGGACCCCACCGCTGAGAGCATGCACCACGGCGTCGATGACCATGTTCCCGGGGCCGGTGTCGAAGGCCACCACGTCCTCGAGATCGGCACCGGGTGGCAGGAAGGTGACGTTGGCGATGCCGCCGATGTTCTGCACCCCCCGGCTGCGATCGGGGTCGGTGAACAGCACCCAGTCGGCGTAGGCACTGAGCGGGGCACCGTGGCCGCCGGCGGCGACATCGGAGGGGCGAAGGTCGGCGACCACCGGGACCCCGACGATCTCGGCGACGACGGCGGGCTCGCCGACTTCCAGGTGCACGCCGTCTTGGTGTCGGGTGGGGGGACCGTGGAAGATGGTCGGTGCCTGGGTAACCACCGCGTCGAGGTCGCCGGGCTCGAGCCCGGCCCGGCGGGTGGCGGTGACGACGGCCTCGCCGATCAGTCTGCCGAAGGCGCGGTGTGCCGCGGCGAGTTCGTCGGCGGAGAAGCGTTGTGGCGGGAACAGCCTGAACAGCTGCTCCCGGCCCTCTGCGGGGTAGGGAATCACTTCGTGATGCAGCAGCCGTACCTGGCGCTGACGGCCTAGGCCGCTGGTGGCAGCGATGGCGACGCTGATCCCGTCTCCAGAGGTGCCGCACATCACCCCCGCCAGGACCCGTTCGGCGTCGAGTTCGCTGATCCTGCGCATCAGACATCCTCCTTCGGCGATGATGGCATGGCGGCGAGGGCTTCGGCATACAACTCGACGGGATGGGCGATTCGAAATTCCGGACCGAGGTGGGCGCGGAGCTGCATCTCACACCCCGGGTTGGCCGACGCAACGATCAGGGCTCCCGATTCACCGACTTGGTGGGCCTTCCTGATGCCGAGCTCGTGTGCCGTCTCGGGATGGAGAAGGGAATAGAGACCGGCGGCACCGCAGCAGAGACCGTCGGGATCGATCTCTACCGGTCGGTAGCCGGCGGCCTCGAGGATGAGTCGGGGTGGGTGATGGAGCCGCTGCACATGACGGAGGTGACACGGGTCCTGGACCGCCACCGGCACACCCGTGGGATCGAGACGGGGCAGGTGTCCGTCGTCGATGGCCGCAGCGACGATCTCGGTGATGTCCCGGCTTCGCGCCGCGAGACGGGCACCATCCTCCCCCGCCCAATGGGCATAGCCCTTGAGATGTGCCGAGCATCCTGCGGCATCGGCCACGACTACATCGAAGTCGGCGAAGGCGTCGACGTTGCGGGCAGCGAGACGCCTGGCATCATCGGCGGCGCCTTCGTGGGCGGCGAGGGCACCACAACAGGTCTGATTGCCAGGGACGACCACGCGATACCCGCAGCGGCGCAGCAGGTCGATCGAAGCCTCGTGGACCGCGGCAAACCACGGATCCATCACACAGCCGGCCAGCAGACCGGCAACGCCGATCTCGTCGCCGGTGGGCTCGTACGTGCGCCCGATCGTCGAAGCCCGACGCCAGGGCAGGCGGCGGATCCCTGCCATTCCGCGGCGCAGCCGCCCCGGCAACCAGTGCTGCGCCCCGACGCGCTGAAGCAGCGCCGCTCCAAGCGTGCCCGCCCGCACCAGCGGCCGCCATGCCAGCCAGCGGCCGGCAACGAGGCGACGGAATCGTCCCTTCGGGTCGGCAGCGACGATTTCCGCACGAGCGCCCTCCATAACCCTCCCGAAGGGAACCATGGAAGGGCAGGCGGCTTCACAGGCACGGCATTGCAGACACATGGACATGATCTCGGCGAACACGCCATCGACGGGAAACAGCCCGTCTGCGGCAGCCTTCATGGCGTTGAGGCGTCCGCGCGGCGAGGCGGTTTCGTCTCCGGTGAGCCGGAAGGTCGGGCAGTGCGGCAGGCAGAGGCCACATTCGACGCAACGGCTCAGCTCCACGGATGTCGGTGCCCAGGGGGTCGCCCAGTTCATCACAAGCCTCCGGGCAGCCGACCGGGAACCATGACTCCGGCTGGATCGAAGGCCGCCTTGACTCGTCGCTGCAGTCCCAGCGACGGGGGCGGTGCTCCCCATGGATCGAAATGTCGACCGAGCGCGTCCGCTCCCGCCGTGACCACCAGCTCGCCGTCCCGGCCCTCTGCCCAGGCCCGTAACCCGTCGAGATCGATTCCCTCGACCGCGTCGAATCCGATCGCGATCTCGCCGACCCCGAAAGCCGCCCGATACGTGGCGGACGCGGGCACTCTCTCGACCGCACGGCGGGTGTCGGCTGGAGGGACTCGCAAGAGGAACCGAACCCGGTTGGTGACCGCCTCAGGCCACCGATGCCCCTCCGAGGTATCGCCGCCGAGTGCCTCCGCCTGCGCTTCGACCTCCGCCCGGGTACCGCCCAGGAAGACCCGAGCCTCGCCGTCGCTCTCGACGACCGCCCAGGGACGGTGCACGGTCTGCAGCGCTGCCTCGGGATCGGCCACGACAACGGTGGCCGCGGCCTCCGGTCGAGGCCAGAGCCGCAACGCAACCCTGCCGATGACTCCCAGCGATCCCAGGGATCCTGCTGCCAGACGGGCGAGGTCGTAACCGGTGGCGTTCTTGACCACCCGGGCGCCATTCCTCACCACCCGGCCGTCGCCCGTACACAGGGTCGCTTCGATCACCCGGTTCCTCGTGGGCCCGAACCGCAGCCTCCGCCACCCGGAAGCGCCGGCGGCTACGCAGCCCCCGACAGTGGCCACGCCGGGTCGTTCCGGGAGCACGGCGGTCTGACCCCGTTCGCCCAGAAGCCGGTCCTCGAGGTCCACGATCCGGACACCGGCTTCGACAACGACGACGAGATCTTCGGGCCGCCACTCCACGACCCGATCAAGAAGGCGGGTGACCACCACGATGTCGGGAGCGACACCACCGCCGTAGCCTTGATGGCTCCCACCGCCCCACGGCAGCACCACGAGACCCGCCGCCGTTGCCGCTCTCAAGATGGTGGCGACGTCCTCCAGGCTCCGGGGAGCGACGACGAACTCGCCAGCGGGAGCCCCCTCGGGCGGATCGGTGGTGAAGGGCGCAAGCAGGCTCCGCACCTCGGGAACGAGCGAGATCGGCTCCGGGGAGACGTACCCGCTCTCGGCGGGAAGGACCTTGTCGGGGTTGAACAGGTGATCGGGGTCGAAAGCATCTCGCACACGCTGCTGGGCGTCGAGGTCGACCGGGTCGAAGAAGAGGGGCATGAACCGGCGTTTCTCGATCCCGATGCCGTGCTCGCCGGAGAGCACTCCGCTGTTGTCCACCGAGACACCCACGATCTCGGCTCCCGCCGCCTCGACACGCCGGACTTGGGCAGGATCGGAGGAATCGAAGGCGAAGGTGGGATGCAGATTGCCATCACCGGCGTGCCCGAAGACGACCATCTCCAGTCGGTGCCGGTCGGCGATCTGGTAGAGCTCGGACACGACACCGGGAAGCCGGTTCCGAGGCACGACGATGTCGTGGATGTAGTAGTTGGGGGCGATCTGGACGAGAGCCGCGAGGGCGGAGCGACGCCCCTTCCATAACAGATCCCGCTCCTTCTCGTCGGCGGCGATCCGCACCGGAGAGGCCCCGTGGCCGCGGGCGACATCGGCGACCATCGCCGCCTGCGCCTCAACGGTGGCACGGTGCCCGGTGACCTCCGCCAGGAGCACGGCTCCTGCGTCCGTCGGATACCCCGCTCCGGCAAATCGCTCCACTATCTCGACGAGTCTGCGGTCCATCAGTTCGAGCGCGGCCGGGATCAACCCCGAGGCGATCATCTCCGAGACGGCGGCAGCAGCAGCATCGACCCCGGCGAATCCCATCAGCAGGGTGCGCACCGTCGGCGGGTCTCTGGTGAGGCGAACCAGGATCCGGGTGATGAGCCCGAGAGTGCCTTCGGAACCCACGATCACGGCCCGAAGATCCAGCCCCGCAGGATCGGGGGCTGCTCCACCCAGGAGAGTCACCGTCCCGCCTCTGTCGATCATTTCCACAGCCAGTACGTGGTCGGCGGTGCTCCCCTCCGCGAGGCCATGCGGGCCTCCCGCATTCACCGCCACGTTGCCGCCGATGGTGCAAGCCGCCTGCGATGCGGGATCGGGAGCGAAGTGCAGACCCCAGCGGGATGTCCGGCGAGAGAGATCGAGGTTCAGGACGCCGGGCTCGACCCAGACGGTGCCGGCATCGGGATCGATCTCCCCGATGCGGTTGAGGCGGGTCGTGACCACGATCACGCCACCGTCGGGGACGGCGCCACCGGCAAGGCCGGTGCCGGTACCTCTCGTGATCAAGGGCAGTCCCCGCCGATGTGCAGCGGCGACCACGGCGACGGCCTCCTCGCGGGTTGCGGGAAAGGTCACTACCTCGGGGGCGGACCCCGATCGCATGCCGGCGTCCTTGACGAAGAGGCGCCGTTGAAGGGGGTCGTGCCGCACGTTTTCGCGTCCGAGGATCTCCTCGAGCTCTCCGATGAGATCGGAAGGTGCGGACGGCCCGACACGCCTTCCGATCTGTGCGGACCCGGCGACGCCGATCATCCGGTATTCATCGTGCGCCGTCCCGCCAGCTGGGAGAAGACCACGCCGACGATGAGTGCCGCACCGAAGAAGACCTGCTCGACCCAGCCGGTGATCTTCAGCAGCTGGAGACCATTGATGCCGGTGACGAGGAAGTAGACGGCGATGAAGGTGCCCCAGGCGTTGAACCGGCCCGGTTTGATGGACGTGGAGCCGAGGAAGGCACCGGCGAAAGCGGGAAGCAGCAGTCCGGGAGCGAAGTTCGGGTCGACCGATCCGTTCCGCCCGGCCAGCAGCACACCTGCGATGCCGGCGATCACCGAGCCCGCGATGAGGGAACCAGCGCGGATCGCGTTGACCCTGATCCCGGTGAGGCGCGCGACCTCACGGCCAGCACCGACGAAGTAGATGTAGCGACCGAGCGGTGTGTACTCGAACACGTACCAGAGGATGACGGTGAGGGCCAGAGCGTAGAAGAACACCATCTGGAGGCCGAATACCTTGGTGCGGGCAGCATCCACCAGGCTCTGAGAAATGCCCGCGACGATGAGGTTGTTGATCCCGAGGGCAGCCCCGGCTAACAACGTGGACATGCCGAGAGTGGCGACGATGGAGGGCACGTCCAGGATCACGATCAGGAAGGCGTTGCAGATGCCCACCAAGAGAGCCGCGGTAAGGGCGACCAGGATGGCGGGGAGGATGGGCCATCCGCAGACGATATTGAGCCAGCCGACGATCACGAAGGACAGGCCCATGGTGGAGGCGGCCGACAGGTCGTACTCGCCGGCGGCGAGCCCGGGCAGCATCCCGAGAGTGAGGATCAGCAGGATCGAGCGCTCGCTGAGGATGGTCTGGAAGTTGCGGGGTCGTAGGAACAGCTCGGTCTGGACAATGCCGAAGAAGACGATGACGAGCGCCCAGGCGATCAGAAGCCCGTAGCGGTTCAGGAGGATCCGAAGACCCGAGCCACGGAGCTGCGCGTCCTTGGGGATAGTCATCGTTCACCTCTTCTTGCGTTGTTCGGACTCTTGCGATGCGGCCTCGTCCCCACTGTGGCGCCCGATCAGCGTCTGCTCGCGGATCCGCACCGAGGTGAGCTCGGGTCCACTGAGCTCACCGACGACCTGGCCGTGCCGGAAGACGAGAACACGATCGCAAACCTGTGCCAGATCCTCGGCCTCGACCGATGCAACGAGAATGCCGGTGCCCGCCTCGGCGGCATCTCGCAGATGCTTGAAGATCTGCTTCTTGGCGCCCACGTCGACACCGTGAGTCGGTTCATCGAGCAGCATCAGCCGGGGTTCGGTGGCGAACCACTTGGCGACCAGTCCCTTCTGCTGGTTGCCTCCGCTCAGAGTGCCCAGGGGCAGGCGGGGAGCAGCCGGCTCGATGCCGAAGTCGGCCATGAGCCGCTTCACGGTCTGCTCCTCCCGCCGGTGTCGCAGCACCCCACCGATGCGGAATCGATCGAGAATGGCGAGCGTCACGTTCTCGGCGACGGACGCCATGCCGACGCCACCTTCTCGCAGACGGTTGGCCGGAAGCAGCGCGAGCCCGGCTGCAATGGCGCGCCTGGGAGTCATCCGTGCGGCTTCATGGGCGAAATCCCCAATCTCGATGGTGCCGCCCGTGGCCGGTATCGAGCCGAACAGGAGGTGTGGTACGAGATCGTGACCCATTCCCAGCAGGCCGGTCAGCCCGAGGATCTCACCCCGGTGCACCGTCGTGGAAAAATCCGCGACTACGGAGCCGGACAGATCAGTGACGGTCATCGCCACTTCCCGGCCGGGATGGTGCGGCTCGGGATAGAGCTGCTCGAGGGAGAACCCGAGAATGCTGTCGACGAGGTCTTTTTCATCCATCTCGGCGGTGCGACGGTCGGCCACCACGACTCCGTCGCGCAGCACGGTGATGGTGTCAGTCAGATCGAGGACCTCCTCGAGCCGATGGCTGACGAACAGCACTCCCATGCCTCGAGCGGCGACGTCACGCACCGCACCAAAGAACGTGGACACCGTGTCCCGCGGGAGCCGGGCGCTGGGTTCGTCGAGCACGAGGAGCCCACCGTGGGCTTCGAGCCCGGACATCGCACGGGCGATCGCGACGATCGCCCGCTCGACCTCGCTGAGCTCGCTCAGCGGCGTCGCCGGATCGAAGTCGAGCCCGAAGGTCTCCAGCAGCCGGCGGGCTCGCCGGGTCTCGTGGCGCCATGAGATCCGCCAGCCGCGCCGGGTCGCGTAGCGGCCCACCAACAAGTTCTCCAGAACCGATCCGGCCTGGAACAGGCCCAGGTCCTGATGGACGAAGCTCAATCCCAGGCGCTCCGGCTCGCCGGGATCGAGGGGAAGGTCGACGGATCTCCCTCGCACCTCGAGGGTGGCCCCGCGATCGGGGGCGTGGTAGCCGGAGAGGATCTTGATGAAGGTGGATTTGCCCGAACCGTTCTGTCCGACCAGGCCTCGAATCTCGCCGGGCCGGATTGTGATGGCGGCATCACGGAGGACGGTCCTGCCGCCGAACGTCTTGCTGAATCCGCTCGCTTCGACGATCGGCGGCAGGCTGTCCGTCACTACGCTCCCATCCATTTGGACGACGCTACTCGGGGGTCGCGGTCTCTACGACAGGCCCCAGAGCGCGCGATAGGCAGCCCTGAAGTCCGTACCTCCGTACCATTCGGATTCCGCTGCATCGAGATCGACATCGCCGATGTTGTCTGCCGAGAAGATCCGATGTGGGAGCATTTCATCCGCCACCGGTTCGAGTCCGAGCAGAACTCTGGCAGCCTGGTCGACGGTCGCCCAACCGAGCCAGTACTGCGGTCCGCCGATGTCGGCGGCAACGGTGCCGTCGGCCACGCCGGGCAATCCGGCATCCGTGCCGTTGTACGTCACGACCTTCACCTGATCGGCGACCTCCTTCTCGGCGATGGCGGCCGTCACTCCGATCGGGACCATGGAGTCGAACACCGGCACCAGGTAGAGAGGCCCGTCGCCCAGGTAGGTTTCGATTGCCGTCCCGGTGAGGCCCTGGAGATCACCCCATTGGGCGAACGGAGCCTCGATGACACCCGTGCCACAGGTCGGGCAGAGCCGATTCATCTCGGCCTCGAATGCCGCCACCATCGCTTCGCTCACGACCAGTCCGGGCACTGTGTAGATGACGCCGGTACCGGTTCCCTCGCTGTCGGCCACGATGAAGTCGGCCATCTGCTCGCCGCCGCACGAGTAGCAGAAGGTCACGTACCCGGATACACCGCGATCGACTTCGTCTGCCGTGGGGGCGTGAGGATCGGACGTGGTGAGCTCGATCGTCGGGATCCCGGCGGCCTTGGCATCCGCCAAAGGAGCCGCCACCGTACCCGAATCGATGCTCTGGATGAGGATGACGTCGTAGTCTTGGGCGACGGCCTGATCAATCAGCCCGGCCGGGTCGTTGACCGCACCGTCGACTGCGGTCACCTCCATACCGAGTTCCGCCGCCGCCTCCTCGACGCCGGCGAGCCAGTTCTGCACGAAGAAGTACTCCAGCCCGTTGCCGATGGCGTAGATCCGTTTACCTTCCAGCGCGCTACCGGCGTCGATTGCAGGACCGGTGAAATTGAACACCGACGGACCGGTGAGATCGTCAACGATCGCTTGGGCCTCGGCCACGCCGGCGTCGACTCCCTCCGTCGTCGTCGTCTCCGCTGCCGTGGTGGTCGGGGCGGACGCCTCGGTCGTGGTTGTCGTTGCCGCTGCGCCCGTGGTTGTCGTTGTGCTGCCTTCGTCATCGCCGCAGGCAGCCAGGCCAACCGTCAGCACGGCCAGGATCGCTACCCACGGAATAAGTCGTCTCGAGAGCCGCATATGGGGTTCCTTCCCTTGGCGAGACCCGCTATTGGTATAACATTATGCCTGATTCACGAAGCGGACGCAACGGGACGTGAGCAGTTCCTTGCAGAACCGGCCGACACCGGAGCCGCGGCAGCCGAGCAGGACTCCACGCCTGCCAGACGGATCGAGACATGCGGTTGGTCTGCGCTGGGGAGACCCCTCTGGACACGACCTCGAGGCATCATTCCTCGGATCGCCTCCCCAGCAGAATCCCGGCCGCGGTGCTCGGCCGGTGCCGGCGCCAGCCGAACGGCCCGGCATCGCTCAGGGCATCAGAAAGCGAGAAGAAGCCCACTCACAGCACAAGCCCTTGCTCGCGGTCGTGAAGCTCAGCGACCCCGCTCGCGGTCCCTCTGGTCACGCTTCTCGAGCCATTCCCGGTCGGACCGCTCCCGCGCCGCGTGCCGCTCGGCATCGGCCTTGTCCCGTGAGGCTTGCCGCTCCTCCCGCTCCCGCTCGTGGGCGGCCTTGCGCTCGGCTTCGTAGAGGTCGTGCTCGGCGAGGCGCTCGGCCTCGTTCCGGTCGTGCTCGGAAAGACGCTCTTCGTCCGCCTTGTCGGCCCTCGACTGCTCGCCGTCCATGAATCGGTCCCGCCTTGCTCCGGCATCTGCCCTCTACGAATGAGGCTAGCGGTCGCAGGTGCCGTACCGCTCCCGTCGGGGGGTTCAGCGCAGGTGGCCCGGGAAGCGGAACCGAGAGACCGGGAAACTTGTCGTCCCATAGTCTCCTAAGGGCGCGTAGCATGAGAGGAGCGGCTCCCGGTGAAGGGGCTTTCGGAGGAAGGAACCCCGGCCGTGAGCCGCACCGCGATCCACCCGCGGGACCCGGCGCATCGGCTGCCGTGGACTCGCCGGGGACCGCCGGGTCGTCACGATGATGGACGACCGAGGATGGACGCATGTACGAGAGCGATCTCTGCGACATGAGCCACAGGCAACTCGTCGCCACCCTCTCCTCCCTGCGCCTCGCGCACGAGGATGCCATCTGGGACGTGGAGGAGGCCGAGTTGATCATCGAGGTCCGCGAGGAATTGCGCCGCCGGGGGTTCTCTCCCCTCTTCCTGAACGGGCTACTCGACGGCTCGGTGGAGTACCCCCTGTCCAAGGCTGCCGGCTAGCGGGAAGGTGTGCCGCCGCTCCGCGCGCCGGAGCTATGACGCGGGCGGGGTGAAGCGCGTCGTGGTCACGAACCGCTTCCAGGCGGCGAAGCCACCTTCGAGGTCGGTGGCACCGGAGACGCCGAGGTCCTGCAGCCGGCGCCTCCCGCCGAGCCAACGCATTCGGCAACACTCTGCGCCGCGTTCGCAGGTCACGCTCTTCACTCGCTGTCGGCTCAGGTCACGGTTCAAGCGTCGCCAGGGAGTAGCGAGTGCGGTCACCGCCGCGGGTGGCGAGGACCGTCCCCGTCGACTCGAGGGTCAGCAAGGTCGCCTCCAGCCGGGTGGGCGTGAGGAACGGACCGCGCCCGAGCCGGAGGCCAACCTGGTCGAGGATGGTGAAGGCGTCGGCACCGCCGGCTCGACCGAGCACATCGACGACCGCCTGCTTCACGTCCGCCGCGTCGAGCCACCCGAGCATCCGGGACGTGATCCGGCTCGTCAGGCCCGCCCAGGCGAGCATGATGCGTGGGCCGGCGAGGAGGAAAAGGACGCTGATCGGCGCCACCGCCAGAGTCTTCGGAAACGTGTCCACCTGCCAAGTGCCGAGCTCCACCGGGACGCCGGCGGCGTACACGATCGGGTAGACGGCAAACGCCAGCGCCAGGGACAGCAGCGTCACCGCCACCACGAACCCGGCGACCCCCAGCGGGAGGCGGGCCCCGAGCAGGTACGCCACCTCGGTCCAGCTGCGCCGGTCCCCGGCCCGGGCCCGCAGCCGCCGCCAGCCGAAGCCGGTCGCGTCACGGCGGGTGAACTGCCGCGGCATCGGCGCCTCCAACATCGTCGCCGCCAGGTCTCGCTCGAAGGAGGCGAGCTGGGAGCAGAGCAGGAACGTCGCCAGCAGCACCGGCAGCCCGAGGAGCGTCACCGCCAGGCCGGCGCCGAGCGACAACCCGGTGACGACGATCGTGAACTCGAAGACCCCGAGGGGCAGCCCGAGCAGGAGGTAGGCGCCTACCCGGTAGAACCCCGGGTCGGCGTACGGCTCCAAAAGCCAGTGCATCACGATTCGTGCTCTCGTCGAGCCCGTTCGATCAGGATCTCGTCGGGATGGCGGACGACGAAGGCGAACACGGCGTGCGCCGCCACCACGATCCCCCATCCGAACAGCGGGAAGATGTACCACGGGTAGGTCGCCGAGCTGAGCGCCCACACGATGATCAGGAACACCTGCGTCGTGGCGTACACGGCGAAGTGGAGCCAGAACCACTGACGCCGGGCGATCCGCCTCGCCTCCCGCTCCCGCAATGCCATCTCGCCGAAGTCATCCATCGTCCTCTCCTTCAGTCAACAGCCGCTCGATCTCGCCGGACGCCCGGTGCAGGACGTGGTCGATCCCCTCGTGGGCGTCGGGCCCGACGAGCCGCCGCCGGTGCGGCGACTCGGCGGCGAAGCGGTCGAGCAAAGGGCCGACGGCGAGCCGCTCCTCCCCCCGCTCGGCACGCTCGGTGAGCGACGCCCACCGGTTGGAGGCACCGGAGCGCGCCGCGGCGCGGCGGCCGGCATCGGTGAGGCGGTAGATCCGCGTCCCGTCCTCTTCGACGGCCTGCACGAGCCCGGCATCTTCGAGGCCGAGCAGGGCCGGGTAGATCGCACCGGGGCTCGGTTTCCAACCGCCCCCGACCCGCTCCTTCAACTCGGTCATGATCCCGTACCCGTGCAGCTCGCCGACGCCCGCCAGCACCGCGACGATCGTCTCTTTGAGTTCTCCACGGCGGAACACTCTTCCCATAACGTAACTTACGATACCACCAAAACGTAAGTTACGCTAGAGGCGAGTGGTGGCCCGGTCACCGAGGTGCGGGACCGGAGCCGCGGCGGCGCGACTGCCAACGAGTTCTTGGGGCGGCCGGCGCCCGATCCGCCCTCCTTGGAGCGACAGATTCGGCACCGACCAGGGGATTCTCGCGGTGGGCGTTGACGGACTCGAACCGCCGACCTCTTCCTTGTAAGGGAAGCGCTCTAGCCAGCTGAGCTAAACGCCCCAGGATCAGGCGTGCATGGTAGTGGCGCCACCTCCCCTCCCCCGCAGCAACCGGCCCCTGCGATACTCCCCGGGCATGTCCGCCCTCACCGCCCGGCTGCTCGTGTTCTTCACCTCGGCGGCGGTGCTGGTGCTGGAGATCCTGGCCGGCCGGCTGCTCGCCCCCTACCTCGGAGTACGGCTCGAGACCTTCACCGGCATCGTCGGCACCGTGCTCGCCGGCATCTCCCTCGGGAGCTGGCTGGGTGGCCGGGCTGCCGACCGCTACCGCCCCACCCTGCTGCTGGGACCGCTGCTGATCGCCGGCGGGCTGCTCGCCCTCCTGGCGCCACCCGTCGTCACCGCCCTCGGGCCCGAGTTCACCACCGCCGGGCCCCTCGAGATCGTGGTGCTCGCCGCCCTCGGGTTCTTCGCTCCGGCCGCGGTGCTCAGCGCCGTCAACCCCACCGTGGTCAAGATCCGGCTCCACTCCCTCGACACCACCGGCTCGGTGGTGGGCACGCTGTCGGCGGTGGGGACCGCCGGGGCGATCTTCGGCACCTTCCTCACCGGGTTCCTGCTCGTCGCCACCACCCCAAGCCGCTGGGTCGTGATCGGGCTCGGCGCCGTGCTCGTCGCCACCGGGATCGCCTTCACGTTGCGCTACCTGCGCCCGGTCCACGGTGGCACCATGGCGACCGTCGTCGCCCTGGTGGTCGCCGCCGGGCTCCTCACCGGCTTCGCCACCGGTCCCTGCGACGTCGAGACCGCCTACTCCTGCGTCCGGGTCCAGCTCGACCCGGCCCGCCCCAGCGGCCGCACCCTATGGCTCGACACGCTGCGCAACTCCTACGTGGACCTGGCCGACCCCACCTACCTGGAGTTCCGCTACGCCCGCATCATGGCCGACGTCATCGCGGCGGCCGCCCCCGCCGGTCCCCTCGAGGTGCTCTCGATCGGCGGCGGCGGGTTCACCCTCCCCCGCTACCTCGCCGCGGTCCGTCCCGGGACTCGCAACGTCGTCCTCGAGCTCGACCCGGGCGTGGTGGAGGTGGCGGAACGCGAGCTCGGCCTCGTCACCGGCGAGGACATGGTCACCGTCACCGGCGACGCCCGCCTCACCCTCCGCACCACCGCGCCGGGCTCCTTCGACCTCGTCATCGGCGACGCCTTCAGCGGACCGGCGGTGCCGTGGCACCTCACCACGAAGGAGTTCCTCACCGAGGTGGAGGACCGTCTCGACGAGGGCGGGCTCGTGGTGCTCAACCTCATCGACTACCCGCCGCTCGGATTCGCCCGAGCCGAGACCGCCACCTTCGCCGCGGTGTTCGACACGGTGCTGGTGATCGCACCCCCCGACTTCCTCGCCGGGGAGGCCGGCGGCAACTTCGTGCTGGTCGGCACCGACGGTGCTCTCGACGACGCCGCGGTCACCGAGAGGATCCGGAGCCGGGGTGGCGCGGAGGTGGTGCTGTCCGGCGCCGAGATCGACGGTTTCGTTGCCGGCGCCCGGGTGCTGCGAGACGACTTCGCCCCGGTCGATCAGCTCATCTCACGTCCCTGAGGGAGATCACCGGTAGGCGGTGAGCGCCTCCCAGACGGCGCGGCCCAGCGTGAAGGGCATGCCGCCGTCGAAGGGGGCCGCCCCGACGCCGCGGCCCCCGCCGGCCAGGCCGAGCACCACGGTCAGCACCCTGATCCCGCCCAGATCCTTCAGCTCGGCGCCGAGCAGCGCCGGGGCCGGTGACTCGTCGGCGAGGCGGGCGATCACGGCGACGATGACGGCATTGAGCGTGGCGGGGTCGTCGACCGGTGCCACCACCATGCGCCCGGTGGAATCGGCGGCGCGGACCGCCACCCCGGCCGGAGTCTCCTCCACAGTCAGCAGCTCCAGCCGGGAGCCGGTCACCAACGGGAGAGAGGTGACCGATGCTATCGCCGGGCGTGGATCGGTGTTCATCGAGATCAGCGCCGGGGAGGTGCCCTCCGGCTGCGGTGGCGCCACCGCAGGCTGCCACACCACCGGCCTCGGCTCGGCGACCGGAGCCGGAGCCGGAGCGGGCGGTGGCGCCACGGCGCCGGCCAGGATCCGCTGCAGTTCGGAGGCAACCTCGGCCGCGGCCCGGGTCCCGTCGAGCTGGGCCCGCAACACGGGCAGTCCGGTGGGGCGCAGGTCGAGGTCGACCGAGGCGACCCCGGCGACGGTGGTGAAGTCGTAGCGCAGCTCGGCCAGCGACGGCCCCTCCCGGGACGCCGCGACGCTACCCCCGCCGGTCTGCAGATCCGCGATCCTCATCGCGGCGCATTCTGGTCGAAGCAGTGCCAGGAAGCGACGACCCTCCGGCGAGGCGCCGCGGCCGCCTCCCGATCGGGAAGCCCGTCAGGCCGGAGCCCGACCTCGCAGGCGGCTCTGCACCATGATGCAGGCGTTCGCCATGTAGTTGAATCCGTGCTGCTGAACGAAGGCGATCACCGCCGGGCTCTCGGCGCCGGGCTGGAGCCAGACGTTGGTGAGCCCGAGATCGAGACAGGTCTGGAGCACGCCGAGGGCGATCGGAGGGGGCACCACGAAGTTGACGATGGTGGGCCGCTCCGGCAACGCCGCCAGCGACGGGTAGGCAGGGTCTCCGTCGACCTCGTCCCGATTGGGGTTCACCGGGTAGACCGTGAACCCCTTCTCCTTGAGGTCGCGGTAGATGACCGATCCGTACTTGTCGGGGTCGTCGGTCGCTCCCACCACCGCCACGGTGGTGTCGGGTCGTTGCAGGAGGGCGCCAATGTCGTCCATGGTGCTTCGGTCAACGCCGCCGGCGGGCGATTTCATCCCACCCGCGGGCCGGCGAAAGCCCGGCGGTACGCCGCCGGCTGGCGTTTTCATCCCTCACGCGCCCGGCTGGCGGAACACGGCCAGAACGGTGCGGCCCAGGATGGCGGCGTCGAGGCGCCCGCTCCGTCGCTCGACGTAGGCCAGGTCGAGCCGGGTGCGCTCGTCGAGGTCGATGGTGTCCCGACCGGTGATCTGCGCCAGCCCCGTCACGCCCGGCTTCACCGAGAACCGCCGGTTGTCGAGGCCGACGAGGGCGGCTTCCTCCGGGACCAGCGGCCGCGGCCCGACCAGCGACATGGTGCCCTTCAGCACGTTCCACAGGTTGGGGAGCTCGTCGAGCGACGAGTGGCGCAGCCACGCCCCGACCCGGGTCACCCGGGGATCGTCCTCGATCCGGATGGCGTGGCCGGCGGCGTCGTGGCGGGCCGCTTCGAGCCGGGCCAGGTGCTCGATGAACACCTCCTCCCCCCCGTCGGTCCGCATCGTGCGGAGTTTGAGCATGGCGAACGTCCGGCCGCCGCGGCCCACCCGTTCCTGCCGGAAGAAGGCAGGCCCCCGCGAGTCGAGCTTCACGGCCACCACCGCCACCAGCAGCAGCGGCGCCGAGAGCACGAACGCCAAGGTCGCCACCGCGATGTCCATCGTGCGCTTTGCCAGCAGGTACCCGGCGCCGACGGTCGCCTCGTCCGATGCCCGGGCCACTGCTCCCAGCACCAGCGCCGCCAGCGCCACGATCTCGCCGACGAGGAACGCCAGCGACACCCGCACCTCGATGTCACCTCCGGTGGCGGCCAGAACCGCCCCGGCGGCGACCACCGCCCCGATCCACGCCACGGCGAGGACCAAGGGGCGGCCCCGCGCCACCAGGATCTGCGCCACGAACAGGCCGGCCCCGGCGAGCAGCACCCCGCCGGCGACGAGAGCGGCCGCGGTCCGGCCCGGCCGGAAATCCGCCCCGAACGCCAGCGCGACGAGCTGGGGCCCCAACAGGTATCCCGCCACGCCTCCGAGCAGTGCCAGCACCGAGGAGGCGTAGGCCATCCCGCGCGCCCAGGCCCGCAGCTCGCGGCGTTCCCGCCGCGCCGCCATCTCGGTGAACGGCGGCAGGATGCGGGCGATGAGGTTGTAGCCGAAAGTGAGCGGCGCCCGGAACAGCGTGAACGTGGCGAAGATCGTGCTCACCACCACGTCGACCGCGCCGAGGGCGGCGGCGACCAGCGGGCCGGCCAGCAGCAGCATCTGCGACGCCGCCGACGACAGCACCAGTCCCGACAGCAAGCCACGATCGGGCACGTTGGCCAGCTCGTGGTCGGCCAGCGCCGGGCGATTCACCTCCACCCGCCGGAACGGCCGCCACACCATGACGATGAGGGGACCGGCGATGAGCCCAATGGCCACCCCCGACGCCGAGGGGCGCACCGCCAACACCGCCATCGCCACCAGCAGCCGGAAGAGGGACGCCCCGCCGCTGGCGAGGCCGTACTCCCGGAAGCGCCGGAACCCGGCGAGATGGCCGCGGGCAACGGCGAAGAGGGTGTGGACCACCACGGTGAACCCGGTGAAGACGATGAAGCGGCGGTCGCCGTTGAGGAGTTCGTCGACCCGCAGCCCGGCATACAGCGTCGCCCCGACCACGGTGGCCGACGCGAGGACCAGGGCCCGGGGTGGGACCCCGACCGCAGCGCGGTCCAGGGTGAGACGCCGGATGATCAGCTGCTCGATCGGGAGCAGGATCACGATGAACGTGAGGAAGTGGATCGTGAGCAGCACCGACACCGGAGCGAACGCCTCCGCCCCGAGGGTGCGGCCCCCCAGGATCTGATAGGCGTAGGCGGCGAGACCCGCCACCAGGCTCCCGGCCAGGATGTAGCCGGTGCCGTCCTCGGAGAGGTGGGCGAAGCGGGTACGGGCCGGATCGGATCTGTGAACTGGCGGCTTGGAGGGCGCCCCGGATCCGGGTTCGTCGATCATGTCAGGTCGTCCCGTGTCGATGGCCGGCGCGGTGTGCCGGCGCGGCCAACACCCTACAAGCCGGGCGCCCCACCTCGACTTCTAGCATGGGCCGGATGGGACCTCCGCCGAGCGCCTCACCGCCGTCGCGACGGGCCCGGCCGCTGTTCGCCGCCGGTATGTCGGCCGTCGTTCCCGGCGCCGGGCAAGCGTACGCCGGCAGGGTCCGCCGCGGCCTCACCCTCCTCGGCGTCGACGCGGTGCTGGTGACCCTCGCCGTGATCTTCACCCTCGATCGGCTCGGTGTCGTCAAGGCGGCCTTCAAGCCGCGGTTCCTCGCCGCCCTCATGCTCGGCAACATCGTCCTGCTCGGGTACCGGATCTGGGCGGCCGACGACGCCTACCGGTGCGCCGACCCCGGCGCCACCGGTGACCGCCGCGGGACGAGGCGAGTCGGCGCCGTCCCCGCCGGCCTCCTGGTGCTGCTGCTGCTGATCCCGCACGCCGCCATCGCCTACTACGACCTGGTGCAGTACCGCCTCATCACCACCGTGTTCGCCGACGAGGAGACGACGACGTCCACCTCCACCACCGCGGCTGCCGCCGTCGACGCCGGCCTCGGGACCACGACCACCACCACCGAGCCGCCGGCGCCCGCCCTGTGGGACGGCCTCGACCGGCTCAACATCCTGCTGCTCGGCGGAGACGCCGGACCGGGCCGCACCGGGATCCGCACCGACACCATGATCGTGGTCAGCATCGACCCGACCTCGGGCAACGTCGCCATGTTCGGCATCCCCCGCAACTGGGCGCAGGTGCCGCTCCCCGACGGCATGGGGGTGTGGGACTGCCACTGCTTCCCCCGGCTCCTCAACGATCTCTACATCGCCGGATCGGAGTACCCCGATGCCTTCCCCGGGCCCGGCACCCCGGAGGAGAACGCCATCAAGGCCGGGATCGGCGAGCTGCTCGGGATCCCGATCCACTACTACGCCCTGGTGACCCTCGACGGCTTCATCGGCATCGTCGACGCCCTCGGCGGGGTCGACATCGACGTCCCGTTCCGTATCGTCGACGAGACGTACCCCAACGAAGACGGCGTGAGCACCGAGTACATCGACATCCTGCCGGGCCCGCAGCATCTCGACGGGCACCTCGCCCTCGCCTATGTCCGGGCCCGGCGCCACGCCGACGACTACGCCCGGATGGGACGGCAGCGTTGCGTGCTCGACGCCGTGCTGGCGCAGTCCGACCCGGCCGAGATGCTGCTCGCCTACCCACGCATCGCCGGGGTGTTGGAGGACACACTGCAGACCGACATCCCGCTGCGCCGCATCCCCGACCTCATCGACCTGCTGCCGGTCGTCGATCTCGACTCGATCGTCTCGGTCCGGTTCATCCCGCCCACCTACCTCGCCGAGGTCACCGCCGACGGCCGCCAGGTCCCGAACGTGGATCTGATCCGGGAGCACGTCCAGCTCGTACTCGACTCCACCCCGGAGGAGGCGATCGCCGCCCTCGGCATCGAGCCGCTGGGAGACGCCTGCACCCCGGACGAACAGTGACGGCGTGCGCCGGGCCCGCCCCGTTGCCGACGGCTAGCGGCGTTTGCGGTGGCGTTCCAGCAGCGCCCATCGCAGCGGCGGCCCGGCGGGTTCCTCTTCCCGGTCGGCCGGCTCGATCCCGAGCCGGGGAAGCTCGGCCCGGTGACGCTGGTAGTAGGTGGCCTTGGACGGCTCCTCGTCTTCCACTGCATCGAGATCGATCGTGAACGAGATCGAGGGATCCTCCGGCTCCGCCGCAACCGGTGCCGGCTCCTGCTCCCGGCGCCGTGACGGCGACTCGACGTGTCCGCCGGGAGGCGACGCCGCAGTCGCCCTGCCGGCGTACTTCGAACCCGGTGGCGCGCCGTCCGACTCTAAGCCGTCGTCCTCGCCGGTCGGCGCGGCCGGGGCTCGGTGCCCCGTGGTCGCATAGCGTCCCTTCACGAACGAGCGGGACGAGGGACCGAGACGCTCCGGCTCCCCGAGCGGACCCGGATTGATGGGTTTGCGCGGTCGTACCATGGTGCCTTCCTGGCCCCAGGGTACCGGAAACGGTACGCCGTAGCAGGACCTTTCGCCCCCTGGCCAGCCGACCTGCCTAGGTTGACGCCCATGCGCATCACCCGCCGCCTGGGCCTCGCCGGCGCCTCCCGGGCTACCGGCCCCACCATCGTCATCGACACCTTCCGGGCGTTCACCACCGTCGCCTACGCCTTGGCTGCCGGGGCGGAGCGGGTGATCCTCACCGCCGAACTCGAGGAGGCTCGGACCGTCGCCGCCGCCGTCGAGGGGGCCTGGTTGATCGGCGAGGAGGGTGGAGCCAGGCCCGACGGCTTCGACGGCGGCAATTCCCCCGGCGAGATCCGGGACACCCCGCACCTGGTGGGACGCACCCTGGTGCAGCGCACCATGGCGGGAACCCGCTGCGCCCGGGTCGCCTGGGAAGCGGGCGCCGGTCCCCTCTACCCGGCGAGCCTCGCCGTCGCCGGCGCCACCGCCCGGGCGGTCCGCCACCACGAGGCGGTCACGATCGTCGCATCCGGTCGCGCCGGCGTCGAGCCCGCCGAGGAGGACGAAGCCACCGCCGACTATCTGGAGGCCGCCCTCGCCGGAACCCTCGACGTCGCCGCGGTGTGGAGGCGGGCGGCCGGCTCCCCCGGCGCCGCCCGGCTCCATGCCGCCCCCTGGGCGCACCGGGACGACCTGGAGCTGTGCCTGGCGATCGACCGTTTCGACTTCGCGTTGCAGGCCGCCCCGGAGGACGGCCTGCTGGTGGTGCGGCGCATCGGCGCCGCCGGTTGATCAGGGTGCGGTGCCGCCGTCTCCGACGTGGTCGTCGAACGCCGCCGGGTCGGGATCGACCCGAGCCGGGACCTCGGCTCCGTCACGGTCCCGACCGGCGCTGAGCATCACCACCCCGGCGATCACCAGGATCCCGGGCACGATCCATCGGCCCTGCGCCGGCCTGAAGGCGACGTCGGAGAACAGGAACGGAACGCTCAAGGCAAGCAGGATCACCCCGGCGAGGAATGAGACCATGTCAAATCTGTGTCGTTTCATGAGACCTCCTTATCGTTCTGTCCGGAGGACCCGGATCTCGCCGAAGCCCACCTCGATGTCGAGCGTCAGGTCCCCCTCCCCTTCGAGCACCAGGGAGCGCTCCACGTCGACGCCGTTGGCGTCGAGGCCCGGAAGGGAGAGATCGCCTGCCCCGACGCGGGCGGTGATGGTCACGCCGGCGTCGCGGGGCACGATGACCTCGAGCGACCCGAAGGCGTTGGTCAGTTCGACGGCGACGGGGCCGGCGTCCAGATCGATGTCGCCCAGGTCGAGGGTGAGTTCCCCGCCGATGAGCCGGTACTCGTCCGCCACGTCGGCCGCGGTGGCTGGCCGGTACACCGGGTCGCCGAACCCTCCGTCGAGGGGAACCCGCACCAGGGTCGCTCCCGCCAGCAGCGGCAGCAGGAGGATCCCGAAGAAGATGAGGGTGTGCGCCCTGCCCCACCAGGTCCCCACGACGAGGCCCAATCCGACCGTGACCACCGCCGCCGCGACGTACTGGCGCGCGGTGGGTTCGATCACGTCGGCGGCGTGGAACAGCCCCATCACGCCGAGCACGATCAGCATCGTCGCCATGGTGAACCGACCCAGCAGTGACCGGCGGCGCCGGGGGCGGGAGGGCTCGGCCTCCCGACGTGGGGCCGGCACGGGGGGCGGCGGCGGTGACGGTGGGGGGATCTCGTCGCCCCCGGAAGGCGGTGGCGGTGGTACCAGGTCGACGGTGTCGCCGATGCCGGCAGTCGCCGCCGCCACGCCGGTGGGAGTGGTGCCGTCGGCGCCGTCGCCGGCCTCGCCGTCGTCTCCGGCGTCGGGAAGGGCGGGAGGCAGCTCGTCGGTCGGCGGCCCGTCATCCAGGGGGGTGCCTCCCCGGGAAGGTTCATCGTCATCGGGGGGCGGCCGGTGGTCACCGCCGGCCCGGGACCTCCCGATCGTCTCGGGTAGGTCACCCCGGTAGAGCAGCACCCCCGCCAGCACGAGGGCGCTCGCCCACAGCAGGCCCGGGCTCACCAGCCTGGATTCGCTGAGGATGATCACCACCGCGAGGACGATGAAGGCGAGGCCGAGCCAGCTACGGGCGCCTTCGACGTCGCGCACCTTGGAGGACGCCAACGAGTCCGCTTCCCCCTCCTCCGGCAGGCCGACCCATCCCAGCAGGTACATCAACACGCCGAACCCGCCGAACAGGGAGGACACGACGAAGCCGAGCCGCACCCAGCCGACGCCGACGTTGTAGTGGTTGGCGATCCCGGCGGCGACGCCGGCCACGACCCGGTCGTTGCGGGGACGTTCGAGGCGCCGGTAGCCGGCCACCTCCGGGGGACGCTCTTGTGTGGTCATGTCGTTCATCATGATCCCAGCATGGACGCCGGCGGCGCTGCCGGGTATCGGGGATGCCCCGATGGCGACCCTGAGATCGGGCCCTCCCCCTCGGGGTAACCCCCGGTTGTCGCACTCGGCGTCGTGTGACAACATCATCGTGCTACACCCGACGCCACGATGGGAGCCAGCCATCGCCACCGGCACCAGCCTCGAGACGGGAGCGATCTCGGCGATACGCCGCATCGACGCCCTGCTCTACCGCAACGCCAACGACCGCGTCATCAGCGGCCTGGCGGGCGGTATCGCCCACCGGCTCGGCATCCGCACCCCCTACGTGCGCGCCGCCTTCATCGTGCTCGCCTTCGCCGGCGGTGTCGGGGTGGCGGTGTACCTGGCCGGATGGGCACTCACGGTGGACCGGCTGGAGCAGGTCAATCCGCGGAACCCGACCAGCCGGCGCCAGCTCGCCGGCCTCGGCCTCGTCTTCCTCGGCGTGCTCGTCTTCCTCCGCACCACGGGTATCTGGTTCGGCGACAGCCTGATGTGGGCGGTCGGCCTGGTGGCATTCGGCACCGCCGCCATGTGGGAACGGCCGGGGGCCGGCGGGCAGGGTGGGCTCGGAGCCGTGATCACGGATTCCAACCCGGGGCGGCTCCGCATCGCGGTGGGCGCCCTGATCATGGTCGCCGGCCTGGCGGCTCTCATCGGCAACCTCGAAACCATGTCCGACATCGGGCCCGCCATCGTCGCCGCCGCCCTCACCGCAGCCGGATTCATGCTCGTGTTCGGGCCCTGGGTGCTCGGGCTGGTCCGGGACCTCGGGAAGGAGCGGCAGGACCGCATCCGGTCCGAGGAGCGGGCCGAGATGGCTGCCCACCTCCACGACTCGGTGCTGCAGACCCTGGCGCTCATCCAGCGCACCGACGATCCCCGCCGGATGGTGACCCTGGCCCGAGGACAGGAACGGGAATTGCGGTCGTGGCTCTACCGGCGCCACCCCGACGAGGACACCGAGCGGGTGGGATCGGTGATCGAGCAGCTCGCCGCCCGGATCGAGCAGGACCACCGCGTCCCGGTCGAGGTGGTGCGGGTGGGCGACGCCCCGCTCGACGACCACACCCGGGCGCTCGCCGCCGCCGCCGGCGAAGCCATCGCCAACGCCGCCCGCCACTCCGGCGCCGAGCGGGTGTCGGTGTTCATCGAGGTCGAGCCGCGGTCGGTCGAGGTGTACGTCACCGACCAGGGACGCGGCTTCGACGTCACCGCCATCCCCGAGGACCGCCGCGGCATCGAGCATTCGATCATCGGCCGCATGCGGCGCCACGGGGGCAGCGCCGAGATCGTGAGCCAGCCCGGCGAAGGCACCGAGGTCCGGCTCACCCTTCCCCGGGAGGTGCCGTGAGCCAGGTCAGCGTCTTCCTCGTCGACGACCACGAGCTGTTCCTCACCGGTGTCCGGACCGAGTTGGAGGAGCACTACGACGTCTGCGGCTGGTCGGGTGAGGTCGACGAGGCGGTGGCCGCCATCCGGCGCCTCGTCCCCGACGTGGTGCTCATCGACGTCCACATGCCGGGAGGCGGCGGGGTCTCGGTCATCTGCAACGTGCTGGAGACGCATCCCGGCGTCCGGTTCCTCGCCCTCTCGGTCTCGGACGACCCCGAGGACGTGATCGGGATGATCCGGGCCGGCGCCCGCGGCTACGTGACCAAGACGATCTCCCCCGCCGAGCTCGTCGCCGCAGTGGAGCGGATCGCCGAAGGCGACGCCGTGTTCTCCCCGCGCCTCGCCGGCTTCGTGCTCGACGCCTTCGGGCAGAGCATCCCCGTGGCCTCCGATCCCGAGCTCGACCAGCTCACCCCGCGAGAGCGGGAGGTGCTGCGCCAGATCGCCCGCGGCTACGCCTACAAGCAGGTGGCGCGGCGCCTCTCCATCTCGGTCAAGACGGTCGAGACCCACGTGTCCTCCGTGCTGCGCAAGCTGCAGCTCTCGAGCCGGCACGAGCTGGCGCGCTGGGCCAGCGACCGGCGCATCGTCTGACCTACCGAAGCTAGTCAGATCGGAAGTCCCGACAACGGTGCTGTGGGAACACGGGCCGAAATGCCGATACCCCCACCCATGGAGATGGAAGGCCGGAACGCGGCAGGGCCGGCCCGCCGTATACGCTTGATCGCACCCGTGGCGGCCACGATCGTGGTTGTGCTCGCCACCGTCCTGGTGGTGGCAGCGGCGGCGCGGGCCTGGATTGCGACCGGCGATCTGTCGGGACGCATCGAGATCGTCTCCCGCCTCCTCGTCACCTTCCTCATCCCGGTCGCCGCCATCAGCGGCTATCGCCTCGTCGTGCGGAACCAGAACCGGCATGCCCATCGCTCTCTCGAGGCCAAGCTGGAGGCGGAGCGGCAGCTGAACCGGGCCAAGGACACCCTCATCGCCGACATCTCGGGGGAGCTGCGGTCCCCGCTCACCTCGATCTACGGCTTCAGCGAACTCCTGATCGAGCACGGGATCGTCGATCCCTCCGAGGCGATGGAGCTGGTCGGGCTCATCAACCACGACTCGGCCGAGCTGGCCCGCATGGTCGAGGACCTGCTGGTCGCCTCCCGGCTCGACGAGGGCGCCGTCGAGTACGAGCCGGCTGCGGTCGACCTGATGGCGGAACTCGAGACGGTGGCGGCCCAGATCCGGCGTACCGGGCGCACCGTCAACGTCCGCGGCCGCAAGGTCCAGGTGTGGGCGGACCCGATTCGACTCCGCCAGATCGCCCGTAACGTTCTCTCCAACGCCGTCAACCACGGGGGTCCCCGCATCGAGATCGCGGTGGCGGTCCAGGACGGCAACGTGCTCTGCACCTTCGCCGACGACGGCCCCGGCCTGCCCCCCGACGTCGAGATACTCATGTTCGACCGGGTCGTCCACAACGGGCGCCAGATCCTGCTCACCGGCACCACCGAGCTCGGCCTGGCGGTGGCCCGGTCGCTGGCGGTCGGCATGGGTGGCGACCTCAGCTGCGACCGCACCCTCGGCTGGACCAGCTTCCTGCTTCGCTTGCCGCTGGCGACCGACCCCGCCGCGACCGGCCCGGCGATGGAGGCAGCCCCGGCGCCGCCCAAGGGTGGGTCCCCCGGGATGGGCCCGACATGGCCGACCCGTTCCCGGAAGACGCCGCCGCGTCGCGTTCCTCCCATCTGCGGGCGCTGAAGCGAGCGTTCGCGCCCGGTCGGCGCGACACCCCGGGCGAACCCGGCGCCGGAACGCCGCCGTCCCGGTAGCCGGCCCGCCTCCCCGTCGCGGCCGCGGCGCCGGATAGACTCGGCGGGAGGGAGGTCGCATGCACCCTCGGTTCCTGGAACATCTCGCCGGCCGAACCGCCGAGGTCCGCGCCGCGGGCCTGTTCAAACAGGAACGCATCATCGACTCCCCCCAGGACGCGGTGATCCGCCTCGACGACGGGCGCGAGGTCGTCAACCTCTGCGCCAACAACTACCTGGGCCTCTGCAACCACCCCGACCTCGTCGCCGCCGCCGCGGCCGCGGTGGAGCGGTTCGGGTACGGGATGTCGTCGGTGCGGTTCATCTGCGGCACCCAGACCGTGCACCGCGCCCTCGAGACCGCCCTCAGCGACTTCCTGGGCACCGAGGACACGATCCTCTACTCGTCGTGCTTCGACGCCAACGGCGGACTCTTCGAAGCGCTGCTCGGCGAGGAGGACGCGGTGATCTCCGACGCCCTCAACCACGCCTCCATCATCGACGGCATCCGGCTCTGCAAGGCCCGCCGCTTCCGCTACGCCAACAACGACATGGGGGACCTGGAACGCCAGCTCGAAGCGGCGGCCGACGCCCGGTTCCGGGTCATCGCCACCGATGGGGTGTTCTCGATGGACGGCATCGTCGCCAACCTCGCCGCGATCTGTGAGCTGGCCGACCGTCACGACGCCCTCGTGATGGTCGACGACTCCCACGCGATCGGGTTCGTCGGCGAGACAGGGCGCGGCACCCCGGAGCTGTGCGGGGTCGGCGACCGGGTCGACATCCTCACCGGCACGCTCGGCAAGGCCCTCGGCGGCGCCTCCGGCGGCTACACCTCGGGCCGGGCCGAGATCGTCACTTGGCTGCGGCAGCGGTCCCGCCCCTACCTCTTCTCCAACACCCTGGCGCCGGTCATCGCCGCCACTTCGCTGCGTGCCCTCGAGATGCTCGCCGCCGGCGGCGAGCTGCGGGCCCGGCTCCGAGACAACGCGCACTCCTTCCGGTCACGGATGGAGGAAGCCGGCTTCACCCTCGCCGGGGCCGACCATCCCATCATCCCGGTGATGCTCGGGGACGCCCACCTCGCCGCCGAGATGGCCGGTCGTCTCCTCGACGCCGGCATCTACGTCGTCGCCTTCTCGTTCCCGGTGGTGCCGCAGGGGACGGCCCGGATCCGGGTTCAGATGTCGGCGGCCCACACCACCGCCCACCTCGACCGGGCGGTCGACGCCTTCGTCACGGTGGGGCGCGACCTCGGGGTGGTTGCCTGATGCGCGCCCTCGTCAAGGCGAAGTCTCAGCCGGGGATCTGGATGCAGGAGCTGCCGCGGCCGGAGGTAGGCCCGAACGACGTGCTGATCGAGATCGTCAAGACCTCGATCTGCGGCTCCGACCTCCACATCTACCACTGGGACCACTGGGCGGCGACGACGATCCCGGTGCCGATGCAGATCGGCCACGAGTTCGTGGGGCGGGTAGCCGAGGTCGGCAGCCTGGTGCGGGGCCTGGAACCGGGGCAGCGGGTCTCCGGCGAGGGGCACATCACCTGCGGGCACTGCCGCAACTGCCGGGCGGGGCGGCGCCACTTCTGCCGCAACACGGTCGGCGTCGGCATCAACCGCCCCGGCTGCTTCGCCGATTTCCTGGTCATCCCCGCCTCGAACGTGTACCCGGTGCCGGATGAGATCCCCGACGACGTCGCCTGCATCCTCGATCCCCTCGGGAACGCCACCCACACCGCCCTCTCGTTCGACCTGGTGGGCGAGGACGTGCTCGTCACCGGGGCGGGGCCGATCGGGATGATGGCGGTCGCCATCGCCCGCCACGTCGGGGCCCGCTACGTCGTCGTCACCGACATCAGCGACTACCGGCTCGGCATCGCGGCGACGATGGGGGCGAACCGTGCCCTCAACGTCACCCGGGAGCGGGTGGACCCGGTGCTGGAGGAGCTCGGCATGACGGAGGGCTTCGACGTCGGGTTCGAGATGTCGGGCAATCACGCCGCCCTTCACGACATGTTGGCGGTGATGAACAACGGGGGCCAGATCGGTCTGCTCGGCATCCCGCCCGACGAGGCTCCGATCGACTGGAACCTCATCATCTTCAAAGGGCTCACCCTCAAAGGCATCTACGGGCGCCGCCTGTTCGAGACGTGGCACAAGATGACGACGATGCTGCAGACCGGGCTCGACGTCGGCCCCGTGATCACCCACGAGTTCCCGGCCGAGGACTACGAGCAGGCCTTCGAGGTGCTGGAGTCGGGGATGTGCGGCAAGGTCCTGCTCGACTGGGCGACCGGCTGAGGCGGCCGGCCGTCGGGGCGGTCGACTGGTTGGGAACGCACGACAACCCGACCCGTGGCAGGCACGGGCTCGCTGGGCGCCGCTCCGGAATCCCTAGCCCTTCTGGGCGGGCACGAGGGCCTGGCGGGAGACGACGCTGTGATGCCCGTCGTCCCAGCGGACTTCGACGGACCCGTCACGGAGTTCGGTGATGGTGCCGATGGGTGAGGTTTGACCCACCTTCTTGGTGAGGCGCTTCACCTTCATCCCCTGCCGCAGCATTGGACGAACCTCCTTCTCCTCGCAGTATATGTGCCCACCGCACCCCGCCGCCGGGGGCGGCGATCCGCCACAATGGGGTCACCCGGAGGAGGAGGCAGGCATGGAAACCAGAGTGGGTGTGGTTGGAGCCGGGTCGTGGGGCACCGCGCTCGCCAAGCTCCTCTCCGACCAGGGGATCACCACCACGATCTGGGCCCGCGAACCTGAGGTCGTGGCGGACATCGCCGAGCGTGGCGAGAACCGCGCCTTCCTCCCCGGGTTCCCGCTCGTTCCCTCGCTGCGGGCCACCGGCGACCTGGAGGAGGCGGTCGACGGCGCCGGAGTGATCGTCAGCGCCGTCCCCACCCCGTTCGTGCGCGGCGTGTTCGGCACGGTCGCACCCAACCTCCCGGCGGGAACGATCCTCGTCTCGGTGTCGAAGGGGATCGAGATCGACACCCTGCTCACCCCGAGTGAGATCTTCGCCGAGCTCGCCCCGGGCCCCCTCGCCGACGGCGTCGTCTGCCTCTCCGGACCCTCGTTCGCCCGGGAGGTGGCGGCCGGCCATCCGACGGCGGTGGTCGGTGCCAGCCACTCACCGGGGAACGCCCGCGTCGTGCAGGCGCTGTTCTCCAACACCGGCTTCCGGGTCTACACCTCCGACGACGTCATCAGCGTCGAGTACGGGGGCGCCCTCAAGAACATCATCGCCATCGCCGCCGGGATCGCCGAGGGGCTCGAGTTCGGCCACAACACGGTGGCCGCTCTCATCACCCGCGGCCTCGCCGAGATCACCCGGCTCGGAGTCGCCCGGGGCGGCCACCCGCTCACCTTCGCCGGGCTCTCCGGCCTCGGCGACCTGGTGCTCACCTGCACCGGCGACCTGTCCCGCAACCGGGCCGTCGGCATCGAGATCGGGCGGGGCAGGACCCTCGACGAGATCGTCGGCTCGATGAACATGGTGGCCGAGGGCGTCAAGACCACCCGGGCCGCGGTGCAACTCGCCGCCGAGATCGACGTCGAGATGCCGATCACCGAGCAGATCCACCGCATCCTCTACGAGGACAAGGACGCTCGCCAGGTCGTGCTGGAGCTGATGGGGCGCCAGCTCCGCCGCGAACGGGAGGGCTGACGGCGGGCCCGCGGCCTCAGGTCGTCAGGGTGGGCGCCGCTGCCTCGTACACGGCCCGGGCGAACACCAGGAGCTTCCCGGGCCCTTCGGGATCGCCCTGGAGTCGGTCGTAGCGCAGGATCGCACCTTCCCAGTCGCCGTGGTGCCACTCCCCACCGGCGGGCAGCGGCACCGGGTCGAGCCGCTCGGCGACGAACGGCCACGGGTTCGAGTAGACGTAGGCCGGTGTCGCCGGATAGAAGCCGAGGTTGATCTGGGGCGCCGCTCCGGCCCGGCCTCCCCCGTGCCGTTGCCCACCCGGGGCGAACCACTCGAAGGCGAGGTCGAAGTTGTGGGGCCAGAGCTGGACCGGCCCCACCTCACCGGGAAGCGAGGCACGGTGCGTCTCGAAGACCGCCGCCACCTCCACCAACGCGCCGAAGAACGCCCCGGCATGTTCCGGAACGTAGGGGCGGGGATCGTCGTCCTCGAACCGGGCGGTGTCGTAGGGCCCCTCCAGGCCGAAGCCGGCGAGACGGTCGGTGAGGCGGCCGGTGAAGTCGGTGGCGGTGAGACCGTCGCCCAACCCGATCCGCTCCACCTCCCCGTCGCTGGTCTCCAGCACCGCGACGTGGGTCCGCAGGTCGAGCCGGAGGTGGAACGCCCCGCCGGACGGGAGCGGCACCGGGTCGGTGACGAGCCCGTCGGGCCGCACCGTCAACGACACGTGCCACCAGCGGGGGTGGGCGATGCCGTGGGCCCGGGCGATGGCGCCGATACCCAGGGAATAGGCGTGCAGCGTCGCCCGGGTCGGCTCCCAGTCCTCGGGGAGTTCGGGGAACGGCGGGAACGCGGCTGTCATGGGGACCTCCGGAAATGTGTCGATATCCCACTGAACGCCCGCCGCCGGCCGATCCATTCCGGTCCGCACGGCGCGGCGCCGCGCCGCACCGTTCAGGTCCCGGCGGCCGTCACCGTCGGGCGCCGCCCCGCCCAGGGCCGGGCCCGTTCCAACTGGCCGGCGAGGGCCAGCAAACCGGCCTCGTCGCCGAACCGGCCGATGAAGTGGGAGCCCACCGGGAGCCCGGCCTGGTTCCAGTGGAGCGGCACCGACATCGCCGGGAGCCCTGAGAAGTTGGCGATCGGGGTGAAGGCGACGTAGCCGAAGAGCTGCTCGATCAGTTTCTCCCACGGTGCATCCTGGTCGATGGCCCCGAGGGGAAGCGGCGGGCTGCCCAGCACCGGGGTGAGCAGCATGTCGTATTCCTCGAGGAACTCGCCGTAGCGGTGCGAAGCGGTTTGCAGGGTGGTGTGGGCGGCGTCGAGCTGGGCGGGGGTGTGGTGGCGGGAGTGATCGGCGAGGCCCCAGGTGAACGGCTCGAAGGCGGGGAGCTTGCTGCGCCGGGTGTCGAGCCAGGCGATCAGTTTCATGGTGCGCCAGTCGCCGAGGAGGCGGCGCATGGTCTTGACACCTCGCTTCAGGTCCTCCCCTGTCTCGAGGACGAGGTGGAACACCCCGGCCGCCATCCCCGCCCACACCTCGATGAACGCAAGGGCGACCTGCTCACCGTTGATCTTGGGTCCGTCCTCGACCACTCGGTGCCCGAGGCTCTCGAGCAGCTCGGCGGTCTGCTGCACCGCCGCCTCGCAGTCCGGATGGACCCGGTTGCCTCGCAGGTCCTCGACGGTGAAGGCGATCCGTAGCGGCTCGGGGTCCTGTTCGGCGGCGGTCCGGAACCCGGCGGTGGGGGGCGGAGCCCAGTACTGCGACCCGGGCTCGGCGCCGTGGACGACGTCGAGCAGGGCTGCGGTGTCGCGCACGGTGCGACTCAGGCCGAGGTCGACCGCGAGGTAGTCGGATGTCGTCGCCGGGTAGCGGGGGTTCCGGCCCCGCGACGGTTTGAGTCCGAAGATGCCACAGATCGAGGCGGGGATCCGGATCGATCCTCCCCCGTCGCCTCCCAGCGCCAGCGGCATGATCCTGGCGGCGACGGCCGCCGCCGACCCGCCGCTCGATCCCCCGGCGGAGTGCCCGATGTTCCAGGGGTTGCGGGTGGGTCCGTACAGCCTCGACTCGGTGGTCGGCAGCAGACCGAACTCGGAGGTGGCGGTGCGCCCGACCGGCACGAATCCGGCTCGCTTCACCCGCGCCACATATTCCTCGGTGATCTCGGAGACGAAGTCGCGCAGGAACACCGATCCGAAGCAGGTTCGCTCCCCCTCCTCCAACATCAGGTCCTTGACGAGGATTGGAACACCGCGGAAAGGGCCGGACGGGGGCCCGCTGGCGGCGAGCCGGCGGGCCCGGTCGTCGTCGCGGCGCACCACCGCGTTGAGGGTGGGATTCACCGCCTCGATCCGCGCGATCGCCGCCTCCACCAACTCGGAGGGATGCACGTCGCCACGGTCGACGAGGCCGGCGAGGCCGACCGCGTCGTAGTCGTCGTACCGGTCGAACGCTGCTGGTGCCGCAGCCATCGGGTCACCCTAGCGAGCGACAACCTGCCTGTGCCTTGCTCCGATTCTTCGCTGATTCTCACCTTCCTTTCAGGGGAGCCTCATGGGCTTCGCCGATGCTGTGCGAAGCATCCCAGCGAGAAAGGACTCCGCATGCGAAAGACGCTCGCCGCCGCGGCGACGGCCCTCCTCCTCGTCGCCGGATTCGCGGCAGGCTCGACACTCGGATCTCCCGATGTTGCCGCAGCCGAGACCGCCGACGACGTGGCGACCGCAGCACCCGCAGGCTCCATCGAGGACGTCCTCGCCGATCTGGTGACCGACGGTGTCATCACCGAGGACCAGGCCCAAGCCGTCGCCGACGCCTTCCATGAACGCTTCGGTGACCGGCCGTTGGCCCACCGACACCATCCCGGCGCCAATCTCGAGGTGGCGGCCGACGCCATCGGCGTCGACCCGGCCGACCTCCTGACGGCTCTCCGTGACGGTCAGACCGTCGCCGAGGTGGCCGCCGACCACGGAGTCGCCGTCGAGGACGTGGTGAACGCCCTCGTCGCCGACGCCAACGAACACATCGACACTGCGGTCGAGAACGGCCGCATCACCTCCGATCAGGCCGACGAGCTGAAGGCCAACCTCGCCGACCATGTCGAAGCGTTCGTCAACGGAGAAACCCCCCTGCTCGATCCAGGCCACGGTCGCCTGGGTGAACGCGGCATGCGCCCGTTCGACACCGGAAACGCCGACGATCCAGCAACCGAGCCAACAGGTCTCGGCGTCTGAACGGGTGACACTCGCCCGGATACCGGTGCACCTCCCCCTTCCGGCACCGGTATCCGGGCGAGGCCGCGTTCGTGGGGCGGCGCGAGATTCTGTGAGGCCGGGCTCAGCCGGGCTCGGTGACATCCCTGTTCACGACGAGTGGCCCCGCCTCACGAGCCGTGCTCAGCCAGGATTCGGGCTCGTCCGCCCGGGCCAAGTCGGAACCGGAGACCACCCAGGTGACGCCGATCCTCGCCGGATGCCCACCGACCACCTGCACCAACTGCGGCAAACCCGACTGCGACTGTCAGGCTCCGCGGCAGCCGGGACTGGTACTCGACCCGTTCATGGGTACCGGCACCACCGCCCGGGTCGCACGGCGATTGGGCCGCGATTCGATCGGCATCGACCTCACCCGCGAGCACTTCATCGCACCCACACGTGCCGACAGGGAGGCCGCCTGAATGTTGTCGATTCCACCATTGCGCGCCGACGCGCACCATGAGACTCTGGATGCGTTAAACGGAGACCACGCATATGAGCGACCCTGCGACCGCATTGGGGCGCACCATCCAGGCCGCTCGGCACGCCAAGGACCTCACCGCATATGAGGTCGCGCACCGCACCGGCGTCGTACACCGAGCGACCATCCAACGCATCGAATCAGGCGAGATCACCCGACCTCGACCCGAGACGTTGCAGCGACTCGCGCAAGTCCTCGACCTCAACCTCGACGACCTGCTCTCACTCGCCGGATACGCCCAACTCAAAGACCTCCCCGGATTCGAGCCATACCTGCGCGCCAAGCACAGTGACCTCCCGGATGAGGCCATCGAACAGCTTGTCGGACACTTCAACCTCATCGCCGAGAAGTACCGACGCAACAAGACCAAGTAACCCCCGGTCAACCCTCGCCACGCGGGCACGACCGCGAAAGGAGGACCCCATGATCATCACCACCCTGCAGCAACTCGTCCCACGACGACACCTGCGCCAATACGAAGCACTCGCCATCGCCGAGAAACAGGCACAGCGTCTGCGCGTCCACCTCGCCGTCACCACCCCAGCCATCACCGACCAGCAATTGCGATCCCTCCCCGGCGTGCTGATCGAGGAAGTGGGCAAACTCGGCGTGTCGGGCGCAACCCGTCAGGTCGGTGACCTGTGGATCATCCTCGCCAACGCCGACGAAGCCGCCGTACGACGCCGCTTTACCATCGCCCACGAGATCAAGCACATCCTCGATGACCAGGCCGTCAGTCACCTCCGCCAAACCGAAGGCGGCTCGTCAGAGCCCACCTGGCTGACCGAGAGAGTCTGTGACTACTTCGCCGCCTGCCTCTTGATGCCCCGGATCTGGGTTAAGCGGGCCTGGACCACTGACACCCAGAACGAGGTCATGCTCGCCAAGATGTTCAACGTCTCCCTCGACTCCATCCGCATCCGGCTCCAACAGATCGGGCTGATCGACAGGCCGGAGCGTTGCCACGGTTACACGCGGGATGTGATACCCCTTCCCAACAGGACAGCAGCCGCATGAAAGAGGACACCATGAAGAGGGCAGCCATCTACCTCCGCGTCTCCACCTCGGCCCAAGCCGGCCGGGACAACGAGAAGGAGGGGTACTCGATCCCCGCCCAACGAGAAGCCTGCACCCGCAAAGCTGCAGCCCTCAACGCCGCCGTCGTCGACGAGTACGTCGACCGCGGGGAGTCCGCCAAGTCGGTCGATCGCCAAGCACTCCAAGAAATGCTGGCACGCATCAAGGCGCTCAACGACATCGACTACGTCATCGTGCACAAGGTCGACCGCCTTGCTCGCAGCCTCCACGACGACGTCGAGATTGGCCTGCTCATCCGCAAGGCCGGAGCGACGCTCGTCTCGGCCACCGAGAACATCGATGAGACACCCTCCGGCAAGCTGCTCCACGGGATCATGGCCACGATCGCCGAGTTCTACTCAGCCAACCTCGCCTCCGAGGCCCGCAAGGGAATGCGCCAGAAAGCCATCAGCGGCGGTACCCCATATCGGGCACCCCTCGGTTACCTCAACACCCGGGCCAGGACCGAAGGTCGCGAGATCCGCTCCGTCGAGATCGACCCCGAACGCGCGCCCCACGTGCGGTGGGCGTTCGACGCCTACGCCAGCGGAGAATGGACCATCCGTGGAATCTGCGCCGAACTCGGCGAACGAGGATTCCGCGGACACCCCACCCGCAAGGCGAAGGGCAAGCCGCTCAACCCCTCCAACGTGGCCGACATGCTGCACAACCGCTACTACATCGGCATCGTCACCTGGGATGGCGTCGACTACGAAGGCCGACACGAACCCCTCATCGACCTCGACACCTTCGAGACCGTCCAGCGACTCCTCACCGAACGCAACATCAGCGGCGAGAAGACCTCCAAGCACTGGCACTACCTCAAAGGCACCATCTTCTGCGCCACCTGCGGATCACGCCTCAGCATCGCCAACGCCACCGGCAACGGTGGCACCTATCAATACGCCTTCTGCCTCGGGCGGCAACGCCGCAACGGCTGCACCCAGCGATACCTCCCGGTCGACCAGGTCGAGGACAAGGTCGCCGACTACTACCGGATCATCACTCTCGATCCGAGTCGTGTCGATGAGATCCGTCGAGACGTGACCGATCACATCGAGATCACTCGGAGCCTCAACACCAAAGAAGTAGTCCGTCAGCAGCGCCGCCTGGACAAGCTGCGCGACGAACGCCGAAAGCTGCTCAACGCCCACTACGCCGACGCCATCACCGTCGATCTCCTCCGAGAAGAGCAGGGTCGTATCACCGCGGAGGAAGCACAGGCTCAAAGGATCCTCGACTCCTGCACGCTGCGATTCGACGAGATCGAACGCAACCTCGACCAGGCGCTCACTCTCGCTGCCAGCTGCCTGGAGGCCTATGCCCGAGCCACCGACGAGATCCGACGAGCCTTCAACCAGGCGTTCTTCGAGAAGATCTGGGTCGGCGAAGAGGGCGTCGAAGGTGCCGACCTCAAGCTCCCGTTCGCCCACCTGCTCGCTCACGACCTCATCGAACGGCTCGAACATGAAGCAGCCGCACTCACCGATCCGACGCTCTCGACCTACCGCCGAGGACTCCCGATCGACAAGACACAGCGACCCCACGGAGCTCTGCGGTGGGAAAACAAGAACCGTGACCTTCTATTCGTCGGTCACGGTTCAAACGTGTCGTGTCTGGTGGGCCCGGCAGGACTCGAACCTGCGACCGACGGATTATGAGTCCGCTGCTCTGACCAACTGAGCTACGGGCCCCGACGGGAGTCTACGGCCTGACGCCGGCGGCGGCCGGGCCTCAACCGGCCGGCCGGGCAACGGCGCCGATCGACGCGAAGTGCCCCAGCGCTGCCTCGAATCTCGCCAGGGGCCGTTTCGAAGCACTACTCTCTCGACCAGTGGCAGACAAAACGATCAGCCGCGAGACAGGTGAGGGGAGTCACATGGATTTGAGCAAGCTCAGCACGAACCACAAGATCGCAGGGGGTGCCGGGATCCTGGCGCTCATCGCGGGGTTCCTACCCTGGTACGGGATCGACTTCGGTTTCGGCAGCGTCAGCGAGAACGGATTCGGCAGCGGTTTCTGGGCGTGGTTCGGGATCCTGCTGGCCATCGCCGCGGCCGTGGTCGTGGTGCTCAAGGCACTCGAGGTCTACGACCTCAAGATCGGCAACCTGGCGGCGGAGCAGATCGGGTTGCTTCTCGGCGCCCTCAGCGTGATCTCCATCCTGCTTCGCCTCGTCACCGAGACCGACTTCCTCAAGTTCGGCCTCTTCATCGGGCTCATCGCGGCCGTGGGTGTTGCCTACGGCGCCTTCGGGGCCATGAAGGACGCCGGCTTGGCGATGCCGAACACCGACAGCTTCAAGTCCCCCTCCGGCGGCGGCGACGCCTAGAACCCCGATGGGGCCCGGCGATACCAGTAGGTGTAGGCCCGGGTGAAGCCGAGTTCTTCATAGAGTGCGAGAGCCGGGGCGTTGTCCGTCACTACCTGGAGGTAGCTGCGGACGGCGCCTCGCTCGCGTCCCCACCCCAGCAACGACTCGGTGAGCCGGCGACCCAGGCCCCGGCGGCGGTGGCTCGGATCGACCGCGATCTCGAACAGCCCCAGCCAGGGACCGTCGCAGACCCCGAGCCCGACGGCGACGATGGCGTCACCGTCACGGACGGTGGCGAAGCCGGCTGTCGCCTCCACCCCCGACAGGATGCGTTCCCAGGCGGGACGGAGCCGCGGTGTCACGTCGAAGAGACCCTCCGCCGCAGCGAGCCACTCGGCGTCGAAGCTGTCGGCAACTGTGGCGCTCCCCACTCCCGCGGGCCCGCCCAGCGGGGCCACCATGACGTCAGTCGGGCACTCCAGCGTGAAGCCCAGCTCCACCAACCGCTCGTCGACACCGGCCTCGGTCGCCGGCGTCAACCGCACCACCAAGTCGAGTCCCCGCGCCGCGAACCAGTCGCGGCAGTGCCGCAGCTTGCCGACGAAAGGCAACGTCGACGCCTGCGCCGGGTACACCGAGTTGCTGCGTCGGGAGAAGCCGCCGGCGTAGCGGAGCAGCCACCCGTCATACTCCACCGTTTCGAAGGGAGGCCAGGCGCGGAAGGCGACCCGCTCGATCTCACGCACCAGGGCGACGTTCGGTTCAGGCATCGGTCCCGGCCGTCTCCAGCGCCGTCACCAGGGCCGGGGGGATCCGCACCGGGCGGCCCTGACGGTCGATCGTCGCCGCCATCGTCTGCTGCGTCGCCACAACCTCGTCACTACGCAGGATGCGCTGGGAGAACCGCAGCGACGCCCGGCGCACCTCCGCCACTTCGGTCTCGATGAGCAGCTCGTCCCCGGCGAACGCCGGGCGCAGGAACCGGCTCTCCAGCTCGGTGACCACGATCCGGATCCCCTCGTCGCGGAGCCCGATCATCCCGAAGCCGGCGACGTCGAGCAGCTCGACCCTCCCCACCTCGAAGTACTGCACGTACACCGCATGGTTGACGTGGCCGTAGGGGTCGAGCTCGAAGAATCGCACCTTGACCGGGACCCGGGACACCATCGGCGCCAACCTACACCCCGGCGAACCCGTGGCGGCGCCAGGCGTCGTACACCGCGATCGCCACCGCGTTGGCCAGGTTGAGGCTGCGCCCTCCGGGAGCGATCGGGATCCGGACCCGCTCGCTCACCGCCGGATGCCCGAGGATGTCGGCCGGGAGACCCACCGACTCCTTCCCGAACAGCAGCACATCGCCGGGCTCGATCGGAGCCTCGGTGTAGAGGCGCTCCCCCCGCTGGGTGTAGGCGAAGATCCGGCGACCCGGGAGCGCCGCCAGCAGCGCGGCGAAATCGTCGTGGTGCACCACGGTGGCGTGCTCCCGGTAGTCGAGACCGGCCCGGCGCACCCGCGCCTCGTCGATCTCGAAGCCCAGCGGGTGGATCAGATGCAGCGTGCACCCGGTGTTGACGGTGAGCCGCATGAGATTGCCCGTGTTGGGGGCGATCTCCGGCTCGTGGAGCACCACGTGGAACATGGCAGGTGAGGTGGCGTCGACCCGGCGCAGTCTCGGGCTTGCCTCAGGCTTCGGCCGGTCCGGCGTCGCCCAGCTTCCCCCGCTGCCGCATCTTGGTCACGACTCCGTCCAGGATCTCGGTGAGCTGCTCGGGTGGAACGTACGGCGCCAGCTTCCGCTCCAGCCGGGCGCGCACCTCGGCCTCCGGGAGGCCCTCCCACTCCTTCATCATCTCCATCGCCTTCACCACCAGCATGGCCAGGGCCACCAGCAAGGCGAGCATCACCAGGTTCTTCACGTCGTTCCTCCGTCTCTCAGGTGCATCCAGCCTACGCCGCCGCCATCCGGCTCCCCCAATCGCTCCTGCCTCCGGCCGGGACGGCGCACGGCCGGGAGGTGAATGACCGTGGGCGCCGTCAGCATCGGTACCTCGGGGTGGTCCTACAGCGAGCCCGTTTGGAGTCGGATCGGTCGGGGTAGCAACGAAGCGCCAACCATGAACTCACACGGGCAGGGTGCACCCGGGAGAGAACAGGAGGAATCGACATGGAGAGCGATCTGAGTTCGCTCATCGGGAACCTCACCCCGCCCCGGGGAAGGCGCCCCAAGGTGAACACCGGCGACCGGGTGTGCGCTGCCGCCACCTGCGCGACCCGCCTCTCCCGCTACAACCGGTCTGATCATTGCTTCCTGCACCAGGCGCCGCGGTTCCCGAGGATGCGTAACGCACCACAGGGGGGAATGACCTGACGTCCGCCACGGGCGGAAGCACAGCGCCGTCACCGCCGGCCGAAGCAGCATCGCCGTCGACGGCCGGCGCCGGCCCGCCAAGCCGGATTTCCTACTGAATCAGGTTTGAAGCGGGGCGGAATCGGGAATCTGACAGGCCGCGATCAAACGAGGAGAACACGACTATGCGTATTAGGAAACGCGACCCCGTCTTCGCCGCCGGCGGCGGGCGTCTCGGCGTGGACGCCGGGACCGTGGAACGTCTCCCCGCCTACCGCACATGACCGGGGGTAGCATCTGAAAGAGGCCCGGTCGGCCGGTTCGTTCCCCAACATCGCCGATCTCCGGCGGCGACGGATCGTTCCCGGCTCCCGGGTTCCCGAATCGAGAGAGGAAGAACGATGGCCGAGACGGTCACTTTCGAAGAACCTCCGATAGCCAAGACCCTCTTCGCCTCGTCCAGGCTCGCCTGGCTGTGGCTCGTCGTACGCCTCTGGGTCGGCTGGGAATGGTTCTCAGCGGGTTGGGGCAAGGTGCTCGGAGGGAACATCACCTGGAAGGTGTGGGACTGGGGCAACGCCGCCTACTCGCTGACCGGATCTGGGAACATCGGCTGGATCCGATCTGGCACCGTGGTCGCCGCCGACGGCACCGAGACGGTGCGCGGGGTCGGTGACGCCGTCTCCGGGTTCGCATCAGGCGCCATCGCCAGCGCCCAGGGACCTCATCCGCCCGTCGCCTTCTCCTGGTACGTCGACTTCCTGAAGTGGGTCCAGAACACCGCCTACCCCGTCATCGGGCCGGTGGTGGCCTTCGCCGAATTCGTGATCGGCTTGGCGCTGATCGTGGGCGCCTTCGTCGGGATCGCCGCCTTCCTCGGCGCCGTCCTCAACTTCTCCTACCTACTGGCAGGCTCCGCCGGCCTCAACCCGGCCATGATCCTGCTCTCCATCCTCCTTGTGCTCGCCTGGCGCAACGCCGGCTGGCTCGGGCTCGACCGCTGGCTGCTTCCCCGCCTCGGCGTGCCGTGGCAGCGAGAACGGGAGGTACCGGAACCGGAACCGGAGGTCGCCCCGCCGATGATGTGAGCGGGGTCCCGCCGGCCCCCGTCAAGGAGCAACCGCCTGCTCCATGACGGCGAAGAGGCGGGTCACGTCGTCCGCCCGGCACAACTCGGTGCCGGGCGTCATCGTCGCCGCCGCCCCGGCGGCGACGCCGTAGCGGGCGGCCCGGCTCAGCTCGTCCCCGCATGTCAACCTCCAGGAGAGGCCGCCCACCATCGAATCGCCGGCGCCGATGCGGCTCCGGATGGGGACGGTGGGAGCGGTGATGCGCTCCTCGCCGTCCCGGGTGACGAGCACTGCGCCTCCGGCCCCCAGTGACACCAGCACCGCGGTCAGGTCGGCGTCGCCCACGAGTCGGCGGGCTGCCTCCCCGACCTCGGGTTCGGAGCCGTCGGTGACCACACCGATGGCGGCGTACAGCTCCCGGTAGTTCGGCTTCACCAGGAACACGCATCCGGTCGCCAGCACCTGCTGCAGCGGCTCCCCGTGGGTGTCGACCACCACCCGGGCGCCCTCGCCGGCCGCGGCCCGGGCCAGATCGGCATAGAAGCCGGGCGGGACGTCCGGCGGGAGCCCTCCACTGATCACGACCAGGTCCGGCGACCGCTCCACCACGGCGGCGGCGAGCGCCTCGAGCTCGTCACGCCGCAGCGCCGGGCCCGGCATGCTGAAGCGGAAATGGCGGTCGGAGTCACGTTCGATGACGGCGAAGCACTGCCTGGTCTCCCCCGCCACATCGACCGGGACATGGTCGAGACCGGCGGCATCGAGAGCGTCACCCACGATGGCGCCGAAGACCCGGCCGCGGGCCCAGACCGCGGTGGCGGCCCCGCCCAGGATCTGCACGGCCCGAGCCACGTTGAGGCCACCGCCTCCCGGATCACGGTCGGCATCGCGGCAGCGAATCTTGCGGTCGGGTTCCACCCGGTCGGCAACAGCGGTGGTGTCAAGAGAGGGATTGGCGGTGATCGTGACCATTCCGGACATGAGATCGGGTCCCTTCGGTCTGACGGAGAGCATCCGGCTTCTACCCATCCGGCCGACGGTGAAAACCCGGTTTGATTTCGCGAGCGAATGGGTAGCGAACCGGCAACATAGCCACGCACGGGATGGTGTGCAGATCATGCTCGGAACACGTGCCTGGAGAATCGGCCGGATCGGGGGCATCGACGTCAAGATCGACCCGTCGTGGAGCATCATCGCGCTCCTCGTCGGCGTGACGTTCTATGCCCTCCTCACCACCGAGTATCCCAACGACCCCACCGGAGGACTGGTCGCCGCCGCCGCCGTCATGGCGATCGTCCTCTTCGCCAGCGTCCTCCTCCACGAACTCGCCCACTCCTGGATGGCCCGGGCCAAAGGCATCGAGGTGCGCGGCATCACGCTCTTCCTCTTCGGCGGCGTCACCCAGGCCGACCTCGATACCGAGAACGCCTCCGACGAACTCGTGATCGCCGCGGTCGGGCCCCTCACCAGCATCGCCATCGCTGCGGTGCTGTGGGGAGTCGCCGTCGCCACCGGCGGCCTCACCGCCTACGCCGCAGGGCGGCTGGGATGGCTCAACCTCGCCCTCGGGATCTTCAATCTGGTGCCGGGGTTCCCGCTCGACGGCGGCCGCATCCTGCGGGCCGCGATCTGGCGAGCCCGCGGCGACATCGTCTCCGCGACCCGCATCGCGGCCCGGGCCGGACAGACCGTCGGTTACCTCCTCATCGGCCTCGGCCTCCTCGAGCTCTTCGCCCTCGGCGCCCTCATCGGCGGCCTCTGGCTGGCGGCGATCGGGTGGTTCCTCGCCCAATCGGCCGAGGCGGCGTTCCTCCACCTCCGCGTCCGACGCATGCTGGAGCACGTGCCGGCCTGGAGATTCATCGGAAACCAGGAGCTCATCGAGATCCCCGCCGACCTCACCCTCCAGGATGCGGTCGACCGCTACTTCATGCAGCACGACCACGGGGCGTTCCCGGTCCGGGACGGCGGCGAGGTCATCGGCATCCTTCCGCTGGTGGCGGTGCGGCGCATCCCGCGAGCCGATTGGCCCACCCGACGAGTCCGCGACGCGGTCGTTCCGCTCTCTGAGTCCTGCACCGTGAGCCGCTCGACGCCGATGGACGAGGTCCTCGAGAAGATGGATCTCGACGAGGCCAGCGGAAATGGCTCCCATCGTGTCGTGGTCATGGACGGCGATCACATCGCCGGCATCATCACCGCCCGGGACCTGGTGCGCTGGCTGCAGCGATCTCGTGAGCTTGGACTCACCGAACCGCTGGGGGGAGGATCACGACGGTGATCCTCTGCGCCGCCTCCGGCTCCGCCGGCACGATCGTCCCCGTGGCGGCGCAGACCCTGGCATCATGCGGTCCATGCGCGAAGGCCCCGCCATGACGTCCCTCGCCCTCAGCCTCCAGGCGGACCCGCAGGCCCCGGCCGCGGCTCGCCGCTCCCTCGATGCCGTGCTGTTGCCGCCGGAACGGCGCCCCGATCTGCTCCTGCTCGTCAGCGAGCTGGTGACGAACTCGGTCAAGCACGGCGAGCACCCCGACGGCATGGTCGGAGTACGCGTCAATGTCTCCCCCGAGCGGATCCGAGTCGAGGTCGAGGACGGCGGAGAGGGTTTCCAGCCCCCACCTCCCGACAGTGAGCCCGTCGGAGACGGGATGGGCCTGCGGCTCGTCGAGGCACTGGCGGATCGTTGGGGCGTGACCCCCAGCCCGGAGACCGTCGTGTGGTTCGAGATGGACCTGGGACCGGTCTGAAACACACCAAGCCCCGGTCCCGCCCGGATCAGCCTTCTGGCGCCAAGTCGGGATCGATCATCCGGCGCAGCAGGCCGATCGACTGCGCCAGCAACCGTGACACATGCATCTGCGACACCCCGACCCGGGCTGCGATCTCCGATTGGCTCAAGTCCTCGAAGAATCTCAGGTAGATGATGCGGCGCTCCCGCTCCGGGAGCTCGTCCAGCACCAGGGAGAGGTCCGACCACTCGGGAGCGGTCATGAGGCGCTCGTCGTGAGACGGGAGGGCGTCCTTGAGCCGCAGCCCTTCCCTCCCGGCGACGGGGGCGTCGAGCGACGCCGAATCGAACGAGCGTCGGGCGAGCAGCGCCTGACCGACCTCGCTCAGGTCGGCGTCGAGCGAGGCGGCCAACTCCTCCAGGCTCGGTTCCCGACCTTCCTGCTGGGTGAGGTCGGCGGCCATCCGCTTCGCTTCCAGGCCGAGCTCTTGGAGACCGCGAGGGACCCGCAGCGACCATCCCGAATCGCGCAGGTACCGCTTCAGCTCACCGTCGATGGTGCGGGCCGCGAACGTCGTGAACTTTACGCCCCGGTCGGGGTCGTAGCGGGCCAGCGCATTCACCAGGCCCACCTGTGCCACCTGGTCGAGGTCGTCTCGTCGTACTCCCGATCTCCCGAAGCGGCGTGAGATCGCCCGGGCGAATCCCTGGTAGCGCTGCGCCAGCTCCCCCTTGGCGCGAGTGTCCCCGGCGGCGACCCGAAGGAACAGGTCCTCCTCGGTCTCGGTGCCCTCGAAGGGACGGGTCGCCTCGAACACGACTTCGATGGCGCTCTCGCTCACCGACCACTCGGCGCTGATGCGGTCGAACAGCACGCGGGCGAGATCGTCGGGCGGCTCGACACCGCCGCCGCTGCGCACCTCGAGCCGGAACCCGGAGCCGGTGCGCCAGATGGCGAAGGCGAGGGGGCGGCGCCGCTCCCCCACCGCGGCTGCGATCAACTCGCTGACGAGCACCATGAGGTCGGCACGATCGACGCTACGCAGGTGGGAGGCGAGGTCGGCAACGGCACGGCGGGCCGTGGCCGGCGCCGTCGGATCGTTGGGCAGCTCCAGGTGCAACACCTGGGAGTCCGCTGCGCTCATTCCATCGAGTCCAGCGCCTCGACCGTATCGGCGATGGAGAACACTTCCGTCATGCGGGTGAGCGACAGCAGGCGGCGCACCACCGGGCTCGGGGCGACGAGCACGACCCGCTGCTGAGTCTCCCGCAGGCGCACCAGCGCCCGCAGCCCGGTCGAGTCGATGAACCGCACCTTGCCGAGGTCGAGCGCCACTTGGCCATTCGGATGCTCGAAGGCGGCTTCGAGCTGCGGCGCCGTCGCCATGTCGAGGTCGCCGCGCACCTGGGCGACGTTCCAGTCGCCATGCCGGGCGAGCACCATCTCGATGGCTGGTTGGTCCCCCACTGCGACAGGTCCTCCTTCAGGGCCGATCGGAACGATACGCCGATCAGGACGCGAGTGTACTGGTCCGGGGCTTTCTCCCGACGGTGGGGCGGTTGGTTCCCGCGGGTGGGAACGGGTCGACGGAAACGTCGGCCGCCTCAGCCGGATCGGTCCGAACAGGACCTTCTTCCGGCGGTCGCGGCTGCATCTCGAGCCGGGCGAGGTCCTCGTCGCCGTGGTCCCGGAGCAGCGTTCCGAGCGAGGCCGCGGTGTCCACTCTGATTCGTCACGGCGGGCGCCAAGTTCAGCCGGTGCCGCTGGCACCGCGGGCCGGACGGCTCGGTTCTGCTCGACGAGGTGCGGCACCGCTGGGTGGGGCGGATCGTGCAGCGGCGCTCCCTGGGCGATCACGAGGGGTACGTGCTGGAGCCGACCGCAGTCCAGGTTGAAGGACCCTACCGGCAGCTCGACTCCACCGCAGTCTCCGATCTCTCCGCCGGGCATCCCCGCCAGATCGGCTGAGCCGCCGCCCGTCCTGAGTGACCTGCCGCCCGATAGGATGGCAGCGATGATCGGCGATCTCTCCAATGGGTTCGGCGATCGGACTCGAGCGCAGGTCTCCCTCGACTCCATCGCGCACCCCACGTGGCTCCTCGGCACCGACGGGTCGGTTCTCGACTTGAACGAGGCGGCGCGCCTCGGCGGTGACCTGGAACGTTCCCGGGTGCTGGGCCACCCCTTCTGGGACGTGCCGTGGTGGCCGGGCCGCGCCGTGGACATGAACCTGGTGCGGGAGGGATTCGAGGCGGCCGTCGCCGATGGTGACGCCCGCTTCCGGGTCGAAGAAACGCCCGGGGACGGCGGGCCGGCAGTCGACGTGACCTTCAGCCGCATCGCCTCCGGCGCGGGTGGCGAGGCGGGGACCGTCGTCGCCCAGGCCCACCCGCTCGGAGATCCCGGTGCCGGCGGAAGGTCGTCACGCCACACCGGACTGCGCCGGCTGGCTGCCGGGCTCGCCGCCGCGGCCACCGTCGACGAGGTGAGCGCCGCCATCGCCGATCTCACCGCCCCGGCGGTCGGGGCATGTTTCTCCCTGGTGGCATACGTCGAGTCGGGCCGGAAAGCACCACACCCGGCCCATCTCCCGGGCCGGCCGGAGGGCGCCACGCCGCTTTCCCCCAAATTGACTCCCGCCATCACCACCGCCGTGGATACCGGCATCTCGGTCGTGATCGACGACCCCGATGTGCTGGCGGCGGTACCGGCGGCCCCCTTCGGTGGTGCCGATGCCGTGGCCCCGGCCCGCATCACCATCCATCCGATGCCGGCTGCGTCCGACCATCCCGGCGTGGCGGTCGTACTGGGCTGGCCGACATCGTCGGTGACCATCGCCGCCGACGACGATGCCGGCGACGTGCTGGCGCTCTGCGGCGCGGCCCTGCTCAGGGCGCGGGCGACGAGGCGGGCCGAGGAGCTCGCCACCGTCATGGAGGCCCTCATCCGCGAGGCGCCGATCGGGATCGCGTACTTCGACACCGAGCTGCGGTTCGTGCACCTCAACGAGCGCCTCGCCGCCATGAGCCGGAAGCCGATCGAGGACCACCTCGGCCGCACGATCCGGGAGATCGCCCCCGATCTCGCCAGCACCGTCGAGTCGATCATGCGACACGTCGTCGCCACCGGCCGGCCCACGGACAAGCTCGAGATCCATGGAGCGGCCCCCGGAGATCCCGACGAGCCTGCCATCTGGGAATCGGCGTTCATCCCGGTGCCCGACCGGGATGGGAACGTCATCGGGGTTGCGGCCATCGTCGAGGACATCACGGAACGCCGCCGCACCCGCGAGGAGCTGGAACGTCTCTACGACCGGGAACGGGAGGTGGCCAACCGGCTGCAGCAGGGCATGCTCCCTTCCCATCTCCCGGTGCCGGACGGCTACGAACTCGCAACCCGGTATGTGGCCGGGACCGGAGGGCTCCGCATCGGCGGCGACTGGTACGACCTCATCGAGCTCGGCCCCGACCGTTACGGCCTCGTGATCGGCGACGTCGTCGGGCACGGCCTCGACGCCGCTCTCACGATGACCACGATCCACCACGCCCTCGCCGGGCTGTGCCACGCCATCGCCAAGCCGGGACCGCTGCTGGACCGGCTCGACGAGTTCCTCACCCACGACGGCGACCAGCTCGTCGCCACCCTCTTCTACGGCTTGCTGGAGCCCTCGACCGGCCGGCTCACGTTCAGCTCCGCCGGCCATCCCCCCGCCCTGCTCGTCACCGGCGCCGGGGCCACCACCACGCTGACGGCCGGGCGGGGAGTTCCACTGGGCATCACGGGGGCGCCACGCCACGACGCGGCCACGATGCTCGCTCCCGGTGACACCCTGCTGCTCTACACCGACGGCATCTTCGAGCGGCGTGGCGAGCCGTTCAACGTCGGGCTGGAACGGCTCGTGCAGGCCGCATCCCGCCACTTCGACGACCTCAACGATCTCGCCGGTTCCATCCTCGAAGAGGTGCCGGACGCCCGCCACAGCGACGACATCGCGTTGATGGCGCTGCGGCGCCGATCCGACTAGCGGTCCCGGGACGGATCCCTCATTCCGCCACGATCGACGGAGCGGACACACCAGCGAGGGCGATGTCCCGCAGCCGGCCGTTGAGCAGACCGTATTCCCGTTCTACGTCGCCCCGGAGATGATCGAGCCGCGCTGCGACCCGGACCGGGGGTTGGGACAGGAGGGTGCGCTCGAGGGCAATGCGGAGCCGACGATTGCTGCGCAAGCACGCCGCCAGCGAGGCGATCTCGTTCGCCATCCGGTCGTCGCGGCGCAGGCTCTTGAGCGTGTCGGGCTCGGGCGGCACCTCATCCGGCTCGGGAAAGGGTGCATGCCGGGTCAGCTCGGCGACGTCGGCCCGGCGCCGCACCGCCAGCTTCCGCAGCCGCGCGCCCAGTTTCGGGTCGCCGGCTCGGCGGGCCGCCCGGCGCAGGCTGACCCGGTAGCGGGCGAGCGCCAGAATCACCTTGCTCGCCTGCCGGGACCAGCCCGCCTGTTGTTCGTTCGCCTCGGTGGATGCCATGTCTCGACTCCCTCCCTTCCCACCGTGTCTACCTGATTCCCGGCGTCGCCGAAACCTGCCCATCGCGGCAGGACGGCGACGACGTCGGGCCGGGTCGAGATTGGGGCCCCGTAAGCGTACCCCGCCGCGTCAATTCATATGTGGTCGGAGCAGGAAACGCCGTCAGGCACGATCGTGATTCGAAGTCGACATGTTGCCGGTCCGTGCGAGGCGCAGCCGCCGGGCATGACGAACCCGGCTTGACACAACCTGAGTCGACCCGCGAGCCGAGGTGACGGACGCCGCCGTGTTGGAGGTGGACGGCACCGTGAGCATCATCCCCCGCGCCGGCACGGAGGTCCGAACCAGACGGCGTATCCGCCAAACACGGCATCAGCAGTGAGCGGGACCGAACCCGACGGATCGTGACCGCAACCCCTCGGCGAAACACCCAAACCAGTTGTCGGCGGTGCGGGAGACCGCGATGGTCTCCGCTTGAGACGTAGTCTTCCGGCGAGTCGCGGCGGTTCGTCGGGTATCCGAAGGAAAGGACTGAGATGAGCAGGGAAACCACCCACTTCCACAGTGCGGCCGCCCATCTGCACGGAGCGTTCGGAGCCGACGGCTTCGGCCGCAGGGCCGAGGGCTTCGCCCGGTTCTTCGGAACCCCCAAATTCCTCGTCGGCCAGACCATGCTCGTTGCCGTCTGGATCGCCCTCAACGCCGCCGCCGTGTCGCTGCGCTGGGATCCCTATCCGTTCATCCTGCTCAACCTCATGTTCTCGCTACAGGCAGCCTATGCCGCGCCGCTCATCCTGCTGGCGCAGACCCGCCAGGCCGACCGGGACAAGGCCCTCTCCGAAGCGGACGCCGCCCATCGCGAGGCACTGGCGGCGGCCGCCATTCAGCGTCAGGAGATCGCCGGACAGCAGACCGATCGCCTTGGTGAGCTCATCGAGCTGAATACCCGGCTCACGGAGCAGGTCGAGCGCCTGACCTCCGAGATCCACGCCCGGGTGGTGCCGACGCCGACCGGCTAGGAGCGGTCCCCTCCACCATGCCCGCCGCACGGCGACGAAGGAGCGGGAAGAACGGAGCCGGCCATACCGTTGAATCGCGGTCTTCGTCAGCCGCGTTGCCGCCCTGACGGCCCCGCCGGCGGCATCACCGGACGCCTAGACTCTCCCGTCGCGTCAGCACGGCACAGGCCGGACGACGCCATACCCCGGCATCGAACCGTGGAGGGCAGCGATGCGAATCGAACTCGGTGCCCCCGTCGACTGCAGGGACGGCGAGGGCGGCGATGTCGCCGATGTGGTCATCGACCCTCGCACGAGAACCGTGACGCACCTCGTCGTCGCGCCACACCACCGCCATTCCCTCGCCCGGCTCGTACCTATCGACGACATCGACCCGGACCCCGACTGGCATCGCCTGACATTGCGGTGCTCGGTAGCCGAGCTTCGGCGGTACCCCTTCGTGGAAGAGCAGGCATTCGTACGGCTCAGCGAGCCGATCGACCTCGAGGAGGGTTGGGACGTCGGCATCGAGCATGTTCTGGCACTCCCCTACATGTCGGCGGAATGCGACTCGACGGGTGCCAACGACGGCGCCGTCATCGCCTTCGACCGTATCCCAAAAGACGAGGTCGAGATCCGGCGGTCCAGCAACGTGACCTCCTCGGACGGACACCATCTCGGTGACGTCGACGGCTTCGTCCTCGACGACGAAGACCACGTCACACATGTCGTGCTCCAGCATGGGCACTTGTGGGGAAAGAGGGACGTCGCGATCCCGATCGGCCTCGTGGCGCGGACCCGCAACGACAACGTGCTCCTCAGCGTGACGCGCCAGGATGTGGGCCGGCTTCCGGAGATTCGGGTCCGGCGTCCGCGGTGACGGCCTGTCCCACCCCGTGGTACAGAGCCGCCTCAGGTGCCGGAGGGCGGCATCGTACCGAGCCGCCGCCACGTCCGACGTGGCGACGGGCACGTCTGCCGGCACGCTGATGACCAACCTCCTTCACCGGCACCATGGAGAGTCCCCGATCGTGCTCGAGCGGGACGCCTCGCGCCGCCATCCTGCGGATCTGGCACGCGTTCTCGTCGGCGGGCTCGGATTCGCGGTGGTGCTACTCATCGTCTCCCGCGACACGGTGTCGGTCTTCGAGCGCGACCTCTTCCGGCTCGTCAACGACCTCCCCGCCATCATCGAGCCACCGCTGGCGATCCTCATGCAGGCCGGAAACATCGTGTTCGCGGCGGTGGTCGTGCTCGTTGCCCTGCTGGCGCGCCGGCGTCCGGCGGCGCGGGACCTGGCCTTGGGCGCCGGGCTTGCGTGGCTGGGTGCCAAGGGCTTCAAACTGCTCGTCGGACGGGCACGACCCGGGGACGTCCTCGCCGGCGTCGTGCTGCGTGGCAGCCATCCCGGAGTCGGCTTCCCCTCCGGCCACGTCGCGGTCGCCGCCGCCCTCGCCACCGCTCTCAGCCCCTACGTTTCGCGACCCATACGGCGTGCGATGTGGGGGACAGTCTTCGTCGTCGCCGTCGGACGCATGTATGTCGGCGCCCATCTCCCCCTCGACGTCACGGGCGGCTGGCTCCTCGGCTGGGTCGCCGGCTCCGCGGTCCACGTTGCGTTCGGCTCGCCGAGCTGGGTGGTCGCCAGGTCGAAGATCATCAGTGCTCTCCAGGGGATCGGCCTGTCCCCGGCGCTCGTCACGCAGCCTCAGCTCGATGCCCGTGGTTCGACTCCGTTCGCCGTCGAGGACGCCACGGGTCGCCACTTCTTCGTGAAGGCACTGAGCAGCGACCAGCGGGATGCCGACTGGCTGTTCAAGGCGACGAGGTTCCTCCTGTTCCGCAACCTCGAAGACGAATCGCCCTTCGCCACACCCAAACAACAACTCGAGCACGAAGCCTATGTGGCGATGCTGGCACGCCGGGCCGGCGTCCGTGTCCCGGCGGTGATCGAGGTCGTGTCGCTCGATCGGGCCGACGCCCTTCTCGTGATGGAGTCGGTCACCGGGACCGACGCCGCCACCACGCCCGAGCGCCTCGACGACGACGTCCTCGATCTCTTGTGGCGCGAAGTAGCCGTGCTCCAGAACAGCCGCATCGCCCACCGTGACCTCCGCGCCGCAAACGTGTTGATCGATGCCGAGGCCAAGCCGTGGCTCGTCGACTTCGGGTTCGCCGAGGCGTCCGCATCGAAGCGGCGCTTGGCCGTCGACGTCACCGAGCTGCTCGTGTCGCTCGCCGTCGTCGTAGGCGTGGATCGCAGCCTGGCTCCCGCCGTCCGCCACGTCGACCCCGACATCCTCCGCCTCTGCCTTCCGCTGCTCCAGCGAGCGGCACTCTCGGCCGCCACCCGCCGAGCCCTCGGTTCCGGCGGCGATCTGCTCGACGAGCTTGGGGCCCAGCTCAGTCGCTCCGTCGGAATCGACGTTCCTCCTCCGAAGGAGCCGCTCCTGCGCATCCGGCCCCGCGTCATCCTGCTCGTTCTCGCCGCGGGATTCGCACTGCACATCCTGCTCCCACTCGTCGGCGAGATCCCGCGGACGGTCACGGCACTGCAGCAGGTACACGTGGACTGGCTGGCGATCGTGCTCCTCGCCTCCGCTCTCACCTATGCCGGGGCCGCCCTCAGCCTCGTGGCGGCCTGCCCCGTGGACCTGCCGTATCTACGGACGCTGGGCGTCGCAGCTGCCTCCTCGTTCACCAACCGGCTCGCCCCGTCCGGACTGGGCCGTGTCGGGCTCGACGTACGCTACGTTGAACGCCACGGCACTTCCCGATCCGTCGCCGTCGCCACCGAGACCATGAACGCCCTGGGCAGCGCCGTCGTCCACGGGACGGCGCTCGTCGTGGCCGGCCTCCTCTTCGGGGGGACCGTGCTCGGTCGGCTGCACCTGCCGAGTGAGGTCGTTGTTGTCGTCGTGGCCCTGGCCATACTGCTGAGCGCCGGCGTTCTCCTCGTCGTCGGGCCGTGGCGCCGGATCGTCATGCGCAGCCTCACCGAGGCCTGGGCCGCCTTCCGGACCGTGGCCCGCCGTCCCACCAAACTCGTCCGACTCCTCGGCGGGGCCGTGGTGCTGAACACCGGCTACATCCTCGCCCTCGAGGCATCGCTGGAGGCGGTAGGTGTCACGGCCGGCGCCGGCATGGTGACGTTGGTGTATCTGGGCGGCGCCGCCGTCGCCTCGGCGAGCCCCACACCAGGAGGTCTCGGTGCCGCAGAGGCTGCCTACATCGCCGGACTCACCGCCGCAGGAGTGGAGACCAGCCTCGCCGTCGCCGCCGTGCTGGTGTTTCGCTTCTTCACGTTCTGGCTGCCGACACTGCCCGGGTGGTTCGCGTTCCGGTGGCTGCGCCGCCACGAGTACGTGTAGCGGAACGACCCCGGCGGTCACGAAGGCCGATCAGTGGCGGTTGATCGTGACTGTGACGTCGGGTCCCAGCTCGTCGATCAGATCCTGCTCGAAGGAGGAAGCCGGGGGGACGGCGCCTTCGCCCGAAAGGTCGACGGTGACGCGACTGCCGTCGACGGCGATGTGATCGACAACGACACCCGACTGAAGGCCGAGGGTGGCGATGACCTGGCGGTCGACGGCGGACGTCAAGCTGGTGTCGTCGAGGACACGGAGGTAGGTGTTGGTCAGCGGTATGGCCACCAGAACGGCAGCCGCCAGCGCCGCGGCGAGGCCGGCGATCGGCTTCCATCCGGAGCGGCGCAGACGGGGAAACGGCGCGTAGCCGGTGATCAGCAGAACCGCGGTGGCGGCAAGCACCATCCCAATCAGATTGGCGCTGAACAGAACGACTGCTCCCTTGGCGAGGGTGAGGCGGTGTTCCTCCAGCATCAGACCGACGGCGGCCAACGGTGGGACGAGGGCGACCGCGATGGCGACTCCGGTGAGGGTCGAGGCCAACTCGTTGCGGGTCTTCGCATATGCGCCGGCGGCACCGGCGAGAAGCGCCACCCCGAGATCACGCAGGTCGGGGCTGGTGCGGGCGAGTATCTGCCCGGTCGGAGTCGCCCTGGGAAGCAGGACACCGATCAAGAAGGCGATCCCGATCACCAGGATGGCCCCGGCGACGGCGACGAGGAACACCCGCAGCGTTTCCCGAGGCCAGGCCAGCGCGATGGCACCACCGAGCGCCGTGATCGGCTCCGCGAGTGGGGCGATCACCATGGCGCCGATCACCGTTGCCGCCGAGTCCTGGGAGAGACCGAAGGTGGCGATGCCGGCGGACAGGCCGAGCATGATCACGAACGGCGAACCATCTCGGGTCGCTGTCGAATACGACTTCGCGGAGGACCCGCGACCGGTCGCTACGACTGATTCGACGCCGCAGCAGCCACCCTGGATGAGCCGCGTCGGGTGCCTGGGCGGCGATCTCGTCGATCGCTTGTGTGATAGACCGGCGATGATTTCTTTCGAGCAAGGCTTGCACCCTACCGTCTCACTGCTCCCACGGCGCCCCGCCCACACGGCCCGCAAGTCCTGAAGGCCCGGGGAGGAACGCGGCGACCCATCCACGGGCATATTGGTGTACCCTGGGGGCATCGGCGGTGCAACCGCCACTCACCCTTGCACGCAGAGCCTCCGACCTGGCATTCCGGTCTCCCTGCCTGGACGAGTGATCGCCACCGTCCACCACCCAGGTGGGCCGCCATCCTCGGAGGATCAAATGCAATTCGACGTGCACGGCACTTCTATCGGCTTTGTCAGTACGTATCCGCCCACCGTCTGCGGCCTGGCAACCTACACGGCCTCGCTCCTCGGCGCCGTCGCCTCCGATCGCGGCTCCCGTTCTGGGCTCGGGGTGGTCGGCCTCGAGGCCGGATCCGCAGGATCCGCCTCTCGGGACGTGGTGTTCCATCACCGGGTGGGCAACGCCGCTTCACTCGAGATGGCGACGCGGGTGCTGAACACGTACGACACCGTTTCGCTCCAGCACGAGTTCGGCATCTTTGGCGGAGAAGACGGCGACGAGGTGCTCGATCTCGTTGCCGGGCTCACCGTACCCACGGCCGTGACCTTCCACACGCTGCTTCAACGCCCCACCCGGCATCAGAGGATGATCATCGATCGTCTCGCCGCACACGCAGCCCGCATGATGGTCATGAGCCAGACGGGGGCACGCCGGCTGGTCGACCAGCACGGCATCGACCCGACACGCATCGAGGTGATCCCCCACGGAGCCGACGCACTCTTCGCAGGCCCCTCGCTGGTGAACGGCGACCGCCCTCTCGTGCTCACCTGGGGACTGATCGGGCCCGGTAAGGGCCTGGAATGGGCGATCGAAGCCTTCGCCGATCTGGCCCGCCTGGATCCGCAACCTCGGTACCTGATCGCCGGTGCCACCCACCCGCTGATACGTGAGGCCGCGGGTGAGTCCTATCGGCAGGAACTCGTCTCGCTCGTCCATCGTCTCGGATTGGACGACATGGTCGAGTTCGACGACCGGTACCTCAGCCGGCAGGCGCTCGCCCACATGGTGCGCAAAGCCGACCTGGTCGTCCTCCCGTATGCGTCAGTCGAGCAGGTGACCTCGGGTGTCCTGGTGGAGGCGATCGCCGCCGCCAAGCCCGTGATCGCCACGCGGTTCCCCCACGCCGTCGAGCTGCTCTCGGGAGGAGCCGGCATCACCGTGCCCCACGGCGACCCGGCAGCGCTCAGCGCCGCCCTCCGACGTCTGCTGGCCGATCGCCGCCTCACGTCGCAGATGGCCCAAGCAGCCGGGCGCCTGGCCGACGGATGGTTTTGGCCGACCATCGGACGGCGTTTCGACGCCATGATGGCCGGCATCGCCGAACCCGACCGATTCACACGATCGATACCGGCGATGAGCCGTGTCGCCGGATGAACGTGCCGGCGTAGCCGGTCACCCCGTCGCCTCCTCCTGGCGGACACCGTTACCGCCGCCGACGTTCGCGCATCTCCGCAGGCTCACCGGACGAAGAGGCCTCTGGGAGCACGCTCACATGTCGACCCCCCGCGCCGAGCACGGGTTCTGCACCGATGACAACGCCCGCGCCCTGGTGGTCGTGTCACAACCGGAGACGCCCCCGGACGGAGTGGCCGACCTCGCCGCCACCTACCTCGCGTTCGTCCTGGATGCTCGCACCGGCTCGGGACGGTTCCACAACCGGTGCAGCGCCGACGGTGTCTGGCTCGACGAGTTCGGAGGCGACGACAGCCAGGGCCGAGCCTGGTGGGGCCTCGGCACGGCGGCCCGGATGGGCCCGACCGCCTCGATCCGTGACGAGAGCGCCGAAGCCTTCGCCGCCTGCGCCGCTTTCGAATCCCCCCATCTGCGGTCCAACGCCTACGCGGCTCTCGGTGCGATCGAGATGCTCGCCGTCGATCCTGGCCACCGGGCCGCAACCGATCTGCTGGAGCGCACCTCCAGGGTCATCGTCGAAGCCTCCCACTCGAGGATCCCCTGGCCCGAGGCCCGCCTCTCATACGACAACGCACGTCTTCCCGAGGCGCTCCTGGGGGCCGGCCTGAGACTGGGTCGCGGCCGACTGATCAAGACGGGCGTCAGGCTGCTGGAATGGTTGGTCCGGGTCGAGACCAATGGAGACCATTTCAGCTTCACCCCATCCACCGGATGGGAACCCGGAGAGTCACGCCCCGCCTTCGACCAGCAACCGATCGAGGCCTGGGCCATGGCGACGGCCTGCCACCGCGCATGGTCGGTCACCGGTGAGGACGTGTGGAGACTCCGCGCCAGCGGTGCCGCACAGTGGCTGATGGGACGGAACGACACCGGAATGGTGCTCCACGACACGGCCACCGGGGGAACCAGCGACGGTTTGATGCAGCACTCGATCAACCAGAACCTCGGCGCCGAATCGACGCTCGCCGGGATTGCCGCACTTCAGATCGCCGCCATGTGCGCCGTCGATGACCGCGGGAAGGGCATACTCTGATGCCGGCCATTCCGGTCACCCGATCAGCCGTTCGCCTGCTGCCCGACTCCTCCCGGTGCATCACCAAGCCCTATCTGCCTTCTGATCGCGACACCGTCGAGGGAGGGACGCGCGTCGAGAGGCTGATCCAGCGGGTGATGGCAATGCCCCCCGACGAAGCCCGGGACACCCTCGAGGGCCTTCGGCGGCAATTCGGTGGACGGCATGCCGACCTCGACAAGGTGCTCCTCCGAGGCTTCCTCGTGGTGGCTCACCTGATACCCGATGCGGCCGGCCTCTCCGAAGAGGAACAGACGCTGATCGGGGCGTACTTCATGCACGAATACTCCATCGAAGGGGCGGCCGTCACCAACCCTTCCATCGTGGAGGCGCCGGACCAGACTGGTGCACCCGCCGGATCCCTTCGGGTCGTGGTCAGCATCCGGGCAGTAGGAGAGGGCCACATCTCGTCGATCGAGTTCCGGACCGGACTGGTCGGGCCGAACGGAGATGTCGAACTCGCCGCACCGGGCGCGCCCGCGACCGGGCATCGCCTGTCCCCGGTATTCCACAAGGCCCTGTTCATGGCCAAGCTCGAAGAGATCGGCGAAGGCGACGGATTCGCCCAACAGGCTCTCGGCCAGCTCGGCGACTGGTTCACGATGACGCAACTCGACGAGGCACTCGCCGATCTCGGGCGACACGAAGCCTCGTCGCATGCCGTGCAGCATGTCATCCAGGCGATGCACTGGTTGGCCTCGTCGAACTACGAGCTCGCTTTCCCCCTCGAATCGGACCTGTCGCAGCGGGTGCTGTTCCCGAGCGGTCCGGCCGAGAGCCAGGGCATGGAAGACGCCAGATTGGTCCGGTTCGTCGGACCGGACGGAGCGGTCGTCTACTACGCGACCTACACCGCCTTCGACGGCTTCAGCGTCCTCCCCCAGCTCATCGAGACCGTGGACTTCCGCACCTTCCGGATCGCCACTCTCAACGGACCGGCCGCCAGGAACAAGGGGATCGCCATCTTCCCCCGCCTGGTCGGTGGACGGTATGCCGCGCTGGGCAGATTCGACGGCGAGACCAACCACCTCATGCTCTCCGATCACGTGCGTTTCTGGCACGACACCGCACAGATCCAGCTCCCCACCTACCCGTGGGAGCTGATGCAGATCGGCAACTCCGGTGCCCCACTCGAGACGGAGGCGGGATGGCTGGTGGTGACCCACGGGGTAGGCCCGATGCGCCGCTACGTCCTCGGCGCCATCCTGCTCGACATCGACGATCCGCGGGTGGTGATCGGACACCTCCGGGAACCGCTTCTCGAACCGGACGAGGGCGAGCGTGAGGGGTATGTGCCGAACGTGGTCTACTCGTGTGGATCAATCATTCACGACGGCCGGCTCGTGATCGCCTACGGTGCCTCCGACACGTCGACCCGCTTCGCCTCCGTCGAGGTCGATGCGCTGCTCGCCGAGTTGACGAAGCACTGACCCCGGCGCTCCGGTCACTCCTCCAGAATCCGGCGATACAGCACCAGGTAGTCGTCGACCATCCGGGCCGCGTCGAACCTCCCCTCGATCGAGCGGCGAACGCCGCCACGGTCGAGATACTCTGCATCGCCCACCGCGTCCACCGCCTCCTGCACCGTGGAGACCAGGTACCCGTTCACGCCCGGCCGGACGATCTCAGGCATCGAACCCCGCGAGTGGGTGACCACCGGGGTTCCGCACGCCATCGCCTCCACCACGCTGAATCCGAACGGCTCGTCGAAGTCGATGAGGTGGAGGAGCGCTCGGGCTCGTCCCAGTACATCCTGGCGGCGCTCAGGACCGACCGGTCCGAGATACTGCACGCGGTTCCCGCCGAGGCGCGGCTTGACCACACGCTCGAAGTACTCGCGGTCCTGGATGATGCCAGCGATCACGAGGGGCATACCCGCCCGGTCGGCGACCTCGATGGCGGCCTCCGTCCCCTTGTCGGGATGGATCCGTCCGAAGAAGACCAACGAATCCCCGCCCGGACCGACGTCGAACGATCCCATGTCGATGCCGTGGTGGATCGTCGCCGCATACTGCAGCGCAGGGTGCCGATCGGCATCGCTGATCGCCACGTACCGGACTCGATCGGCGTACTCCAGGTAGACCGGCAAGGTGGCGTCTGAGGCGAATCCGTGAATCGTGGTCACGACCGGGACGTCGACGAGTCGTGTGTACGTGAGCGGGAGGAAGTCGAAGCTGTTGTGAATCAGGTCGAACTGGGATGCGCGCTCGAACGCGGCGGCGATGTGCAGTGCTTCCCACGCCTTGGCGTCGAGCGTCGTATCCTCCGAGTATCCGGTGGGAGCTACGCCCACCAGACGGGCCGAGGTGACCGAGTCGGCGGTGGCGAACAGCGTGACCTCGACCCCGCGAGCGACGAGTCCCTCCGTCAGCAACGACGCGAACAGCTCCCACGGCCCGTAGTGGCGGGGGGGAACCCGCCACGAGATCGGAGCGAGCACCGCGACGCGCAGGGGGTCCGAGAGACGGCGAGCCGTGGTGGCGGCACTCACCAGGGTCCCGAGTCAATCCACAGCGATGCAGCGATGTCGAACTCGATTCACGCGATCAGTGGCCGACCGCCCCTCAGAAGACCTTGCCCGACTTGGCCTCGGGAGTGCCCTTCTTCGTCTTCTTGTCGAGGCGCTTCTGCTTGAGGTCCTTGGCGGCCGCCTTCTTGGTGCTCCTGCCGCCCTTGTCCTTGGTTCCCATCGCTGCCTCCAGGCCGGCCACCGAGACGGCGGCCATGGACCATTGTCTCACACCGCGATCCGCTGGCCGGCCCTCTCACACCGCTCAAATCCACGACTCTCGGCGCCACTCAGATCGACATCGCTGACGGGATCGCCCGAGATCGTCACGGTCGCATCCGATGAGGCCAAGGACGTCGTGTCGGGCGTCATGATCCTGCTGCGGCGGCGGGCGTTGCAGAAGGAGCGCCTTCAAGCCCTCGCTCCGGGGGGGAGACTCGAACTCCCAACACACGGATTAACAGTCCGCTGCTCTGCCGATTGAGCTACCCCGGAAGGCCGCCCCGAATGGAGCCGCCGGATGGTATCACAGCCCCGGAAGCGCACTCGCTGCTCGGCGGCGCGCCACAAACCGGCGGATGCCAGAATGGCCCCATGAAGTTTCGCACCGGTGTCATCGTCGGATTCGCCGCCGGCTACGTGCTGGGCTCCAAGGCGGGACGGGACCGCTACGAGCAGATTCGCAAGCTGTACCGGCGGGTTGCCTCCAGCGAGCAGGTCCGGAAAGCCCTCGACCAGGGACGGCAGCTCGCCGACAGCGGAACCGCCCGCGCCCGGGACGTCGTCAGCCAGCAGCTCTCCTCGGCCAGCGAGACGATCCGGGAGCAGCTCGACCGCGCCGACTGAGCGGCCCGACCGCGCCGGGAGCCACCGATCGGGTGCCCTCGGGGCGGATCAGTGCAACGTTCCGCCGGGCCGGCGCGTGGTATGGGTGTGAACGACGACGCGGCGATCTACGCCACGGTCAAAGGCGACCTGATCCGGTACGCCACGGTGCTGGTCGGCCCGGATCGGGCCGACGACGTCGTCTCCCGTGTCATGGTGCGCCTCCTCCGGCGCCGCTCCCTTTCCTCCCTCGACGAGCCCCGCCCCTACCTGTTCCGTGCCGTCCTCAACGAGGCGCGCTGGCTGCTGCGCAGCCGGCGAAGCTCGGCCCTGCCGGTGCCCGTCACCGCGGGGAACCCGATCCCCGAGCCTGACTGGGAGGTGGTGGCGGCGGTGGCGGCGCTCCCGGCCCGGCAACGTGCCGCGGTGTTCCTGCGCTACTGGGAGGACCTCTCCGTCGACGCGGTGGCGCAGCACATGGGAACGCGCCCAGGCACCGTGAAGCGCTACCTCCACCTGACTCGCCGCTCTCTGAAAGGACGGCTCTCGTGACCTTCACCACCGCCGAACGCGATTTGCTGCGCCGGGCTCTCGACGTCTCCGTGAACCAGGCGCCCCCTCCCCCCGACTGGGGAAGCTGGGACGCGGCCCACCTCACGCCCCACCGCCGCCGCCTCGGCGGGCCCGCCATCGCCGTCGTGGCGGCGATCGCGGTCATCGTCATCGGGAGCGCCACCGCCTTGCTACGCGCCACGTCTCCCGATTCCCCGACCGCTCCGGGGAGTGTCGAGACCTGGGAAGACTGGTACCAGGCGGCGGCGGCGCGGAGTATCCCCGTCGAAGGCGATCCCACGCTGCTCCAGGGCGCACTCGGGCCGGAACCACGATTCGACACCAGTGCCCTCGGCATCGAGCAGGTGTTGGAGCCGGTCGACAACGGACCGGACGCCGTGCCGTGGCAGGCGATCGTCGCCGGTCACGAGACGCAGCAGCTCTCGGACAGGCTCGTGCTCGTCGGAGAGGTCGGATCATCGTTCGCCAACGCGCCAGTGCGCACGGCGGTCGCAGTCGTCGAGGCCGATCACGAGGGATCGGCCGGCACGGAACCGACCGTCTGCCTCCTCATCGCCCAGAACGATCAGGACGACTGGGCCTCGGTCCTCACCTGTCGACCCCGGCTCAGTCGCACCTTCTCCGACGACGCCGGCACGTCCACCATGTTCGTGTGGTTCCACACGCGGTACGACGTTCTCGCAGTGACAGCGCCTTCGGACACGGCGGTGGTGGCGCTGGAATCGCCGGCTGCCCGACTCTGGCAACGTCCCAGAGGAGGTGTCGCTCTCTTCAACGTCGACACCACCCGCCCCGCCACGATCACCTTCTACGGTGCGTCGGGTGCCGAGCTGGGCCGAACGGCCACCATCCCAGGCACCGGCTGACGGTCACGCCCCTTCGAGGTAGCCCTCGAGACGCTTGGCCCGGGCCGGCTGGCGCAGCTTGGCCAACGCCTTCGTCTCGATCTGGCGGATGCGCTCCCGGGTCACCTTGAAGTGGCTCCCCACCTGCTCCAGGGTGCGCACTTTGCCGTCGGCAAGCCCGAACCGCATGATCAGCACCTGCCGCTCCCGCTCGTTGAGGCCCTCCAGCGCCAGGTTGAGGTACTCCTGGAGCAGCCGGAACGAGGCGGCCTCGATCGGCACCTCGGCGTCGGTGTCCTCCACGAAATCGCCGAGGGTGGAGTCGTCCTCCTCCCCCAGCGGCGTCTCCAGCGACACCGGATCCTGGGCGATGCGGCGCAGCTCGGAGACCCGATCCGGCTCCATCTCCATCTCCATCGAGATCTCCTCGATGGTGGGCTCCCGCCCCAGCTCCTGCATCAGGGTGCGCTGCGCCCGGGCCAGCTTGTTGATCGTCTCCACCATGTGCACCGGCACCCGGATGGTGCGGGCCTGGTCGGCGAGGGCCCGGGTCACCGCCTGACGGATCCACCAGGTGGCGTAGGTGGAGAACTTGAAGCCCTTGCGGTAGTCGAACTTCTCCACCGCCCGGATCAGCCCGAGGTTCCCCTCCTGGATGAGATCGAGCAACGACAAGCCCCGCCCCACGTACTTCTTGGCGATCGACACCACCAGCCGCAGGTTCGCCTCGACGAGCCGCTTGCGGGCCTGCTCGGCGCCCCGCACCGCCCGCTCCAGGAAGACCCGCTCGTCGGGCGAGAGCCCGGCCTCCTCGCCGTCGAGCTTGTCGTCGGCCCGCAGCCCGGCCTCCATCTGCATCGCCAGCTCCACCTCCTGCTGCGGGGTGAGCAGGGGGTAACGCCCGATCTCCTGGAGGTACATCCGCACCGGGTCGGAGACGTGCACCAGCTCGTCGCTGCTGAGAGCCGTCGCCGCCAGGGCGTCGTTGGAGTCCTCCCGGATCGTGATGCTGCGCTCCTGGAGCGCCACGAACACCTCGTCGAAGGCGTCCGCCGTCGCCTTGGCGTCCTCCAGCTCCTGCTGGATCTCGGTCATCACCAGGAAGCCGCGCTGCCGCCCGCGCAGGGTGAGGCGCTCGAAGACGGTGAGGGCGATCTCGTTCATTCCCGGCTCCGTAGGCGACGGCGTTGCTCTTCCAAACCTACCAACTGGGACAATCGGTCAGAAGACGCCTGACCTTCAGGACCAAGTCCCTCCATCTCCCGACGAAGCGTGTCGATGCGGCGCTCGATGGCGCCGATCTCGATGCGTCGCACCAGCTCGCCTGCGGGGGCGAGATCGCCGCTGTCGGTGAGTGCCAGCTCCGCCAGCAGCGCCGCCGCCGGGGAATCGTCGCCGCCGAGCAGGCTTCCCAGATCGGGCGCCACTCCCGGCTCCAAGTCGGCGACGGCGGGAGCGATCAACTCGAACGCCTCCCGGAAGTCGGGATCGGTGAAATGATCGGGGACGAGATCGAGACCCCGCACCTCGGGATCGTTGGCCAGCATCCACCGCAACAGCCCTTGCTCCGCCTTCTCCTGGCCGGAGAGCCGCCGGGTCGCCGGCCGTCCTCTCCGAGACTCCGGCTCGGCGCCGGCCCGCACCGCCGTCGCCACCGCCGCCTCGACGTGATCCAGCTCCACCCCGGTGCGCCGTGACAGCATCACGGCGTACTCGTGGCGCACCAACCGATCGGGGTGGCGGGCCACCACCGCCGCCGCCGCCCGCACCGCCCGGCCTCGCGCCTCCGCCTCGTCCAGGTCGTACCGTCCCAGTTCCTGCTCGAGGCGGGACTGCAGCAGCGGCACGCTCCCAGCCACCGCCGCCTGCAGCTTCTCCACGTCGCCGGCCCGCACCACGTCGGCCGGATCCCGCCCCTCGGGGAGCGCCGCCACCCGCAGGTCGAGGTCACCCGGCACCGACCGCTCGAAGCCGCGCAGGGCGGCGCCCACCCCGGCCTCGTCGGCGTCGAAGGAGAGCACCACCCGCTCCGTGAAGCGCCGTAACAGGTCGAGGTGGTCCTCTCCGAGGGCGGTGCCGCAGGTGGCGACCGCCACCGGCATTCCGGCGAGGTGGAGTGCGATCACGTCGGTGTACCCCTCCACCACCACCGCCTCGCCGCGGCGCACGATCTCCGACTTGGCCCAGTTGAGGCCGTAGAGCAGGCGCGACTTGTGGTACACCGGGGTCTCCGGCGAGTTGAGGTACTTGGGGGGATCCCCCTCGAGCTGGCGGGCCCCGAAACCGACCGCGTCGCCGCGCAGATCGTAGATGGGGAACATGATCCTGCCCCGGAACCGGTCGATGAGGCGGCCCCGGCTGCTGCGGGTCGACAGGCCGGCCGAGGTGAGGATCTTGGCGCCGAACCCGGCCTTCTCGAGACGGCGGGTCAGCTCGTCCCAGGCCGCCGGCGAGTACCCGAGCACGAACCGATCGACCACCTCGCCGTCGTAGCCCCGCCCTCGCAGGTAGCTGCGGGCCGACCCGGCGTCGCTCCCCGATTTGAGCCGCTCGTGGTAGAAAGCCACCGCCGCCTCCACCGCCCGGATCAGCTCCTCCCGCTGCCCCCGCCGTTCCTTGGAGCCGGGCTCCTCGGTGAGGGAGATCCCGGCCCGCCGCGCCAGCAGCTCGACCGCTTCCCGGAAATCGAGCCCCTGCGAATCCTCGACCCAGCGGAACACGTCCCCACTCTTGCCGCAGCCGAAGCAGTGATAGAGGCCGCGGGCCGGGTCGATCGACAGCGACGGCGTCTTCTCCTGGTGAAAGGGGCACACCGCCATCACCGAGCGGCCGGATCGCTTGACCTTGGTCACCTCGGAGGCGAGCTCCACCAGATCCGTCCGCTCCCGCACACGATCGATCTCTTCACGGGGATAGGCCACGACCGGAGTGTACCGGTGGCCGTTTCTCGCGACGGCCGCCGGGACGGACCGAGATCCCCGGAGAATCGGTTCCCGGCCCATAGAATCCCACCCGTGGAAATCGTCGCCACGGTCGCTCTCGTCGGCGCCATCGGCGCCGGCGCCGTCGTCTACCTGCTGACCCGGTCCCGCTCCATCCACGGCTCGTGGACGATCGCCGCCGACGAGCTGGGTCTCCGCCCGGCGGCCGGCTCCGCCTTCCACGAGCCGCGCCTCGAAGGCATGATCGACGGCCTCCCGGTCCGGATCGACGTCTTCCGCCGCGACCACAGCGCCGACAGCATCGCCTTCACCCGCTACCGGGTGTGGTATTCCCCACTCAAGCTCGGTCTTCGGCTCACCCGGGAATCGTCGGTGACCCGGGTCCTCAACCGACTGGGCGCACCCGACGTCGATACCGGACACGCCGACTTCGACGACGCCTTCACGGTGCGGGCCAACTCGACCGAGGCGGCACGTGCCTTCCTCACCCCCACCCGGCGCAACTCGCTGCTGCGGCTCATGTCCCTCCACCGTGACGTCGAGGTCGAGGACAACGGCATCACCCTCACCGTGGTCGGGGTGGAACGTGACCCGGAGCGCATCATCACCTTCATGCGCCGTACGGTGGCGACCGCCCGCCACCTCGCCGGCGCCGGCAACGAGCCGACCCTCGACGAGGGGCTCACGCTGCAGCGCCAGGGGGATCTCGCCGCCGCCGCCCACCAGTTCCAGGCCGCCGGGCGGGCCCACCCCGAGGACCTCGACGCCAAGCTGCTCGAGGCCCAGGCCCTGCTCGCCACCGGCGAGCACGAGGCCGCTGCCGGCGTCGTCGCCGGCCTCTCCTCCGCCCTCCCGGTCGACGTCGAAGTGCTCGGCATGAAGGACAGGCTCGACACGCCTCCGCCGGCACCGGCCGCCCCGCCCCCGATCGAGCTGACCCCCATGCTCGACGACCTGTTCTCGCACAACCGGCTCTCCTTCGACACCGGTCGCCGCTTCGAAGAGCGCTACCGGGGCAGCCCCGTGAAGTTGTCGGGCCGGGTCAAGAGCGCCCGCGAGTACGACCGCGACCTCGACTTCGGCGACACCCCCGGCGCCAAGGCCGTCGTCACCATCGCCAGCATCCACCACGACCTCTACGGCACCAACGACCTCGACGCCGTGGTGCAACTCCCTCCCGGCAGCGCCGAGCACCTGCGCCGCGGCGACACGATCACCTTCAGCGGCACGCTGGCGAACGTGGATCCGATGATGCGCAACCTGTTCGTTGCCGAGGCGCACCTGATCGCGTGACGGCCGGCCCCGGATTCACGGCACGCCGAGCGGTCAGCAGGGCGCGAGACGCTCCGCCAGGTAGCCGGCCAGCTTGTCGAGCGACACCCGATCCTGGTCCATGGTGTCCCGGTCCCGCACCGTCACCGCCTGATCCTCCAGGGTGTCGAAGTCGACGGTGACGCAGTACGGCGTTCCGATCTCGTCCTGCCGGCGGTAGCGGCGCCCGATCGACTGGGTGACGTCGTGCTCGACGTCCCAACGGGGCCGCAGCTCGGCCGCCACCTTCGAGGAGACCTCGATCAGCTCCGGCTTCTTCGACAGCGGCAGCACCCCCACCTTGATCGGCGCCAGCCGGCGGTCGAGGCGCAGCACCACCCTGGTCTCCCCCCGCACCTCCTCCTCGTCGTAGCCGTCGAGTAGGAAGGCGAAGGTGGTCCGGGTGGCGCCGGCGGCCGGTTCGATCACGTGCGGGAAGAAGCGCTCGTCGTTCTCGGCGTCGTAGTAGCGCAGGTCCTTGCCGCTCTTCCCGGCGTGTGCCTTCAGGTCGAAATCGGTGCGGTTGGCGATGCCCTCCAGCTCGTCCCATCCCCACGGGAACAGGTACTCGACGTCGTAGGTGCCGGTCGAGTAGTGCGACAGCTCGTCGGCGTCGTGCTCCCGCAGGCGCAGGTTCTCCGGCTTCATGCCGAGGTCCTGGTACCAGCGTTCCCGCTCCCCGATCCAGTAGCGGAACCACCTCTCGCCCTCGTCGGGATGCACGAAGAACTCCATCTCCATCTGCTCGAACTCCCGGGTGCGGAACACGAACTGCCCCGGGGTGATCTCGTTGCGGAACGACTTGCCGATCTGGGCGATGCCGAACGGCAGCTTCATCCGGGCGGTGCGCCGCACGTTCTCGAAGTTGATGAAGATGCCCTGGGCCGTCTCGGGTCGCAAGTACACCACGTTGTCGGCCGACTCGACCGGGCCCATGTTGGTGCGGAACATGAGGTTGAAGTTGCGGGCCTCGGTGAAGCTGTCCCGGCTGCCGCAACTCGGGCACTGCCCGGGATCGTCGAGTTTGTCGACCCGGAACCGGTTGTGGCACTCCCGGCACTCCACCAGCGGATCGGTGAAGGAGGCGAGGTGGCCCGAGGCCTCCCACACCTGCGGCGCCTGGATCACGGCGCTGTCGATGCCCACGATGTCGTCGCGCAGCTGGACCATGGAGCGCCACCACTGCTCCTTGACGTTGCGTAGCAGCGCCGTCCCCAGCGGACCGTAGTCGTAGGCGGAACGGAGACCGCCGTAGATCTCCGACGACGGGAACACGAACCCGCGGTTCTTGGAGAGGGTGACGATGGTGTCGAAATCGATGGGCATGGAAGACCGCCTCACTGGTTGTGGGGAGAACAGGATGGTAGCCGTGCCCCCAACCGGGCCCGTTCGACCCGCAGGGTCAGGGAGCGGCGTCCTCGGCCCCCCCGAAGCGCCGCTCTCGCCCCTGGAACTCGGCGATGCAGTCCGCCAGCGTGTCGCGGTCGAAATCGGGCCACAGCACCGGGGTGAAGACGTACTCGGAGTACGCCGCCTCCCACAGCAGGAAGTTCGAGGTCCGCATCTCCCCGCTACTACGGATGACCAGGTCGGGACCGGGCATCTCGGGGAGGTAGAGGCGGGCCGCCACCGTGTCGACGTCGACCTCGGCCGGGTCCAGGGACCCGGCGGCGGCCTCCTCGGCGATGCGGCGGGCCGCCACCGCCAGCTCGACCCGGCCCCCGTAGTTGAAGGCGAACACGAGGTGCATCCGGGTGTTCTCCGCCGTCAGCGTCTCGGCGGCGACGATCTCCTCCCGCAGCTCGTCCGGCACCCGGGGATCGTCCCGCTCGCCGATGAAGTGGATTCGCACCCCGAAGTCGTTCATCTCGTTGCGGCGGCGGCGCAGCAGGTCGACGTTGAAGTGCATGAGGAAGAGCACCTCGTCCTCGTCCCGGCTCCAGTTCTCGGTGGAGAAGGCGTAGACGGTGAGCCACTCGATGCCCAGTGCCAGGGCGCCGTCGATGACGTCGAACAGCGCCGGCTCACCGCGGGCGTGTCCGGCGGTGCGATGCAGGCCGCGGGCGTTGGCCCAGCGCCCGTTGCCGTCCATGATGATGCCGACGTGGCGGGGAACCCGCTCCCGGTCGACCTGCGGGGCATAGGCCGGTTCGTCAACCATCGAGCATCGCCAGCGACTCGAGGCGCCGTTCCAGGTGGTACTCCAGGAAACGGCGCGCCACCCCCATCGCCTCCCCGCTGAGGGCGGCGTCGGCCTGCGGAAGCGCCGCCAGGTCGGCGCCCGCCACCCCTGCCAGGTAGCCGGTGAGCCCGTCCCGCAGCGCGTAGGCCCCGGCGGAGCGGCACCGCTCGCAGAGGGCGCCGCCGGCGGGGAAGCTGAAGCGGTGCAGGTCGTTGGTGCGCCCGCACCCGGCGCAGCGGTCGAACGACGGCGCCACCCCCACCACCTCGGCGGCCTTCAGCAGGAACGCGGTGACGAGATCGGGATGGGCGGGGCCGGCGTCGAGGGCCTTGAGGCCCCGCTGCAGCAACAGGAAGAGCCGGCGGGCAGGCTCGCTCTCCTGCGCCACCGCGTCGGCGACCTCCACCATGGTCCCGGCGGCGACGACCCGGTCGAGGTCGGCCCGCAGGCCCTGGAACGCCTCGATGATGGTCACCTGGGTGATGGTGTCGAGGTTGCGTCCCTCGTACAGCACCAGGTCGACGTGGCAGAAGGGTTCGAGGCGCCCCCCGAAGCGACTCTTCGTCTTGCGGATCCCCTTGGCGACGGTGCGCAGCTTGCCGGCGTTGGGGCTGAGCAGTACCACGACCCGGTCCGCCTCCCCGAAGGGGAAGGAGCGGAGCACGATGCCCTGGTCGTGTCGGATGGCCATAGAACCCCTCGTTGCGCCGCCGCCGAGAGTACCGGTTTCCCCGCGCCACGAGGTGCATCCGCCCCATAGACTGTGTGGCGGGCAGGAGGAGCACACGATGGCAGGTTTGACCACGGCCGAGCGCGAGGCGTTCCTCGCTCTGCATCCCGAATGGACCCTGGACGGGGAGACGATCGAGCGCACCTTCCGCTTCACCGACTTCGCAGCCGCCATGGGGTTCGTCACCCAGGTCGCCCTCAGGGCGGAGGTCGCCGACCACCATCCCGACATCGACGTACGCTGGAACCGGGTGCGCCTGGCCCTCACCACCCACGACGCCGGAGCCCTCACCGTCAGGGACACCGAGCTGGCCGCCGCCTGTGACGAGCTCGTGTAGCCGCCGTCAGAACCCGAGGCGGTCCAGCGAGCCCTCCCGGCGCTGCCAGTCGGGCTCCACCTTCACCCGAAGGTCGAGGTAGACCCTGGACCCGAACAGCCGCTCCAGATCGAGACGGGCCTCCTCCCCCACGTCCCGCAGCAGGACGCCGCCCTTCCCGATGACGATCCCCTTCTGCGACGGCCGCTCCACGTAGGCGAACGCGGCCACGAAGACGCTCCCGGTCTCCCGGGCCGCGATCTCCTCGACGACGACCGCCAGGGAGTGGGGCAGCTCGTCTCGGAGGCGGGCCAGGAACTTCTCCCGGATCAGCTCGGCGGCGAGCAGCTCGTCGGGTTGGTCGGTGTGGACGCCGGGGGGAAAGAACGCCGGCCCCTCCTCGAGCAGATCGCCGAGCTCGTCGAGCAGGATCGGCAGCCCGTCGCCGGTCTTGGCCGACACCGGGACGTAGGCGGCGAACTCCCACTCCCCGGCCTCCACCAGCTGGCGGGCGACCGCCTCGGGACCCGCCAGGTCGATCTTGTTGACCGCCACCACCACCGGGGAGCCGCTGTCGGCGAGCCGGGTCGCGGTGCGGCGATCCCCGGGACCGATGTCGGCGGTGGCGTCGACGACGAACAGCACGACGTCGGCCTCCGCCAGCGATCCGTAGACGAGGCGGTTGAGGCGCTCCCCGAGGGCGGTGCGGGGCCGGTGCAGCCCCGGGGTGTCCACGAACACGTACTGCTGGTCGGGATCGTTCCGGGTGAGGACACCGCGGATGGTGTTGCGGGTGGTCTGGGGACGGGACGAGGTGATGGCGACCTTCGTCCCCACCAGGGCGTTGACCATCGTCGACTTCCCCACGTTCGGCCGTCCCACGACCGAGATGAAGCCGGACCTCACTGCGGCACGACCCTCACCTGGGCCACCCGCCGGCCCTGGATCCGCTCTGCGGTGACGGTGTAGCCGGCGAGCGCGAACGACTCGCCCTGGCGCGGCACCCGGCCCGCCAGGCCGAGCACGAGCCCACCGACGGTGTCCCAGTCTTCCCCGGGGAGCTCGATCCCGAGCAGGTCCGCCAACTCGTCGACCCCGAGGCGGGCGTCGATGACGTAGGCGCCGCCGTCGAGGCGGTTGACCATCGGCTCCTCCTCGTCGTACTCGTCGGCGATCTCGCCCACCAGTTCCTCCAGCAGGTCCTCGATCGACACCAGGCCGGCGGTGCCGCCGAACTCGTCGACTACCACCGCCAGGTGCACCTGCTTGGCCTGCATCTCCCGCAGCAGCTCCGGGACCCGCTTCGTCTCCGGGACGAAGTAGGCGGGATGCATCAGCGACGACGAGGGGCGGGGCGCGGCATCGTCGTCCATGAGCTGCAGCAAGTCGCGGGCGTAGAGCACCCCCAGGATGTCGTCGGTGTGCTCGCCGACCACCGGGATGCGGGACTTGCCGGAGGCGAGCACCACGTCGAGGGCGACATCGGTGGAGGCGCTGCCGGGCACGGTAATCATGTCGGGTCGCGGAACCATGACCTCGCGCACGATCGTGTCGGTGAAGTCGAGTACCTGGGAGATCAGCGCCCGCTCCTCGGAGTCGGCCTGATCCTCCTCCTCGGCGTCCTCCTCGAGCACGTCCAGATCGGAGACGAGGTCGGCGGCGGCGTCACCCAGCGCCACCACCGAACGCAGCAGCCAGGCGAACCGGTAGGCGAGGACCCGGGGGCGGCGGCGACCCAGCGTGCGAGGGAGCAGGTCACCGGCGAAGACGAGCACGACGGCGAGGGCGACCAAAGCGAAGGCGAGCGACCATCCGGCGTAGGAGCGGGTCGCCACCCAGGCGGCGGCGATGGCGATCAACACCAGCAAGCCGGCGTTCACCATCCCCAGCGCCGGTTGGAGGCGGGGACGGTCGTCGAGCAGGTCGGCGATCACCTGGGCCCGGTGGTCACCGTCGCCGGCGTCGTGGAGGGCGTCGGCCCGCGGAGTGCGCACCATCGAGGCGCCGGCGGCCCGGATGAGGGCGTTGACGGCGAAAAGGATCACGGCTCCGACCAGCGCCAAACCCGTCACGGCCGCTCCCGCCCCGCCGTGGCGAGGATCTCTCGCTCCCTCGTCTCCATTCGCTCCGCCTCGGAGTCCTCCTGGTGGTCGTAGCCGAGCAGGTGCAGCATGCCGTGCACCACCATCAGAGCCATCTCGTCCTCGAAGGGTACGCCCCACTCGAGGGCGTTGGCGCGCACCACCGACGGGCACACCATCACGTCGCCGAGCAGCAGCGGTGGCCCGCCTTCCTCCATCGCGGGCACCTGCCCGGGATGGAGGTCCTCGAGGGGGAACGACAGCACGTCGGTGGGCCCGGGGCGCCCCATGTGCTCCTCGTTGAGGGCGGCGATCCGCTCGGTCGACACCAGCAGCAGCGAGACCTCGGCGTCGGCGGGCAGCCGCTCGGCTGCGAGGACCGACTCGGCGAGGGCGACGAGCGGCCCGGCCGGGAGAGGGTCGTCCTGTTCGTCGGCGAAACTCACCGTCATCCGGATTCCACCTGCGGCCCGGGGAACCCCGGATACGGGATGCGGGTGTGGTAGTAACCGACGAGCGCCTCCACCATGGCGTGCTTGACGGCGGTGAGGTCGCCGAAGGTGAGCGCCGACTCGTCGAGCTGGCCGTCGTCGAGCTTCTCGCCGACCACGGCGTCGATCACCTTCTTGATGCTCTCGGCGGTCGGGTCCTCCTCCTGGGCGAGGGCTCGGGCGGCGCCCTCCACCGCGTCGGAGATCATCAGGATCGCCGTCTCCTTGCGTTGCGGCTTCTGCCCGTGGTGGCGGAAGAGGTCGGGGTCGGTGCCCGGGTCCTGCTCGAGGGCCTTGTGGTAGAAGTAGCGCATCAGGCCGGTGCCGTGGTGCATGCGGATCCCGTCGATCACCTCGGGCGGGAGCCGGAAACGGCGGGCGAGACGCTGCCCGTCGCTGACGTGGGCCCGGATGATCTCGGCCGACTCCACCGGGTCGAGCTCGTCGTGCGGGTTGGACACCCCGAACTGGTTCTCGATGTAGTACTGCGGGTTCTCGGTCTTACCAAGGTCGTGGTAGAAGGCGGTCGCCTGTGCCAGCAGGGTGTCGGCGCCGATCGCCCGGGCCGCCTTTCCCGCCAGGGTCCCCACCAGCATGGAGTGGTTGAACGTGCCCGGGGCCTTCTCCTCGATGAGGCGCAGCGCCGGGTGGTTGCGGTCGGTGAGGTCGAGCAGGGTGAGGGTGGTGGTCATGCGGAACAGGTTCTCCAGGAACGAGAGCAGACCCTGGGCCGCCAACCCGGCGACGACCCCACCGATGAGGGCGAAGAGGCCGGCCTTGCCGGCAGTGCTGTAACCGGTGAAGACCCACTCGGTGGCGAAAGCGAGCGGGGCCAGCACCAGGGCCGAGGCCGCCACCGCGATCCGCAGCTCGCGCCGGCTCGACACCGACGAGACGAACGCCACCGGGGCGACGGTGGCGGCGCCGGCGAACACGGTGAGGCCGACGTCGGCGGTGGAGATGGCGGTGAAGGCCGCCACCGGCACCGAGAACAGCACCGCGGTGCGCGGCTCGTAGAGGATGGCGGCGATGTAGCCGAACATCATGGCGGGGAGCAGGAACCCGAACTGGGGGGTGTCGCGGGCGATGATCTCCGGGATGCGGGACGCCAACGCGGCCAGCACCAGCAGGATCCCGAGCAGGGCGAAGTGGCGTGGCTCGGACCACTCACCGGGGGCGATTCGCCACAGGAAGAAGGCGGCGAGCAGCACCGCGATCGCCCCCAGCAGCACGATCGCCTTGCGGGAGGTGCCCGGGTCGCGCTCGATGAGCCCGAGCTGGTCGATGGCGTCGATCTGGACCTGATCGAGGGTCTCACCGGCGGCGACGATCTCCGCCCCCGCCAGGTAGGTCCGCGTCTGGGGCTCCACCGCGGCCGCCGCCTCCTCCCGGGCCGTCTCGGTCGCCGCCGCGTCCTCGACCTCGTTGCCTCGCAGCATGATGGCGATGAGCTGGCCGACGGCGGGCTCGGCGAGCTCGCGCTCGTCGGCGCTGAGCCCGGGGATGAAGACCGGGGGGTTCTCGGCGTCGGCGTACTCGTTCTGGATGTCGCTCAGCTCGGTGTCCCTGATGCCGGCGTTCATCAGGCGCGTGACCTCGGAGTCGGCGGCGTCCTCGATGGCGCCGAAGGTCGAGGGCTCGCCCTCGGCGACCCGGGCCCGATCGTCCGAGTAGAGGGTGATGAAAGCGGTGATCGCCTCCGTCGGCAGGAGGCGGTAGTCGTCCCTGAGGAGCTGAGCCCAGTCCTCCGGGTCGCGGGGCGGCAGCGTGCTCGAGGTGGTGGTCGTCTCCGCCTCGGTGGTCGACGACGTGGAGTCCTCGGCGCCGGTCGACGAGGTGTCGTCGGCCGCCGCGGTGGTTTCGGGCACGGTGGTCTCGGCCACGGTCGTGTCAGCCGGCTCCTCGGTGAGCCCGAGGGCGTCGGCCTCGTCCGGGGTGAGGGTGGCGAGCGACTCCAGGTCGCTGAAGAACAGGGCGATGTTGTTGCGGACCTCGCGGGTAACCCCGGGGTCGATGGTCCATTCCGCCTTCACGTTGTTGCGCGCCAGCTGCCGCTGCGTCTCGGTCGCCGCCTGGTCGGGGATCTCGATGGTGCGGTTGGCGACGAAGTCCTGCGGCGACGGATCGCCGACGTTGATCTGGATGAGGGGCTCGCCGCCGCCGCGGCCCACCACCAGGGCGGCCCCGACGAAGACGATCGTGATCGAGATCACCAGCAGGTTCACGGGGAGTGAGTGGCGCTTGAAGAAGCTCACGAGACGTCCTCCCTGGCTCGCCGCTCCTCGTAACGGCGGTACGCCTCGACGATGGCGGCCACGATGCGGTGCCGCACCACGTCCTCGCCCCGCAACTCGACGAACCCGATGCCGTCGACGTCGCCCAGCACGCCGCCGACGACGCGCAGCCCCGAGGGGCGCCCGTCGGTGAGGTCCACCTGGGTGACGTCACCGGTGACGACCATCTTCGAGTTGAACCCCATCCTGGTGAGGAACATCTTCATCTGCTCCGGGGACGTGTTCTGCGCCTCGTCCAGCACGATGAACGCGTCGTTTAACGTCCGGCCCCTCATGTAAGCGAGCGGAGCGATCTCGATGGTTCCCCGATCCATCAACCGCGCCGTCTCGTCCGGCCCCAGCATCTCATAGAGCGCGTCATTCAGAGGACGGAGGTAGGGGTCGACCTTGGCGGTGAGGTCGCCGGGGAGGAAGCCGAGCCGCTCCCCCGCCTCCACCGCGGGCCGGGTGAGGATGATGCGCCGCACCGAGCCCGACTGGAGCGCCTCGACGGCGCACGCCATCGCCAGGTAGGTCTTGCCGGTCCCGGCGGGACCGATCGCGAACACCATCGTCTCGTCCCTGATGGCGTCCACGTAGCGCTTCTGACCCAGGGTCTTGGGCCGCACCAGGCGACCCCGCCCCACCTTGATCGAGGCGGTGAAGATCCCCGACGGTGACGGCACGTCCTGCTTCACCAGCTCGATGACCCGCCGCACCCGATCGGTGTCGAGCGGCTGGCCCTCCTGGATCATGATGAGCAGCTCCCCGAAGACGGTTCGCACCATCTCGGTGCCCTCGTCCGGCCCACTGATATCGATCTCGTTGCCGCGGGCCACGATCTTGACATCGCCGAATGCCTCCTCCACCTGGCGCAGGTGCGCGTCACGTTCTCCCAGCAGGTCGAGCATGAGATGACTGCTGGAAACGCGAAGCGGGATCTGGGTGGAGGAAGGGGTCGTCACGACGGCTCGCTCATCGTTGGGGAACTCCGGGACGATCGAATGCGCACCGGAGGAACAGGAGTATATCGGGGTCCCCCGCGGACCGATAAGCGGCGGGACGGTGGCCCCGCTGCGATCACTCGGTATCGGCGGCGACTCCGAGCTCCGTGAGGCGCTCGCTGAAGCCCTTCTCGCTGTGGTCGAGCAGCATCGCCAGCATGCGGAGGTCGTTGGAGCGGATCGTGAGCACCCGGCCGTTGAAGTCCTGGCGGAGCATCTGGATGCCGCGCAGGAACCGCTCGACCACGTCGGCGTCCTTGCCCGTCAGCTTCTCGACCTGGTTGAGGTCGATCGTCAGCCCTTCGCTCACCGCGCCGGCGTGACGGTCGACCCCGTCCTCCTGCGGGAGGAGCTGCCCGATCGGCACGCTGTAGAAGTCGCTCAGGCGATGGAGGCGCGGCAATGACAGGCTGCGCTCACCCCGCTCGTACGCCCCGAGCACCGCTGCCTTGAACTCCTGACCCGACAGCCGCTGGACGTCCTGGAGCGACAATCCACGTTGCCTTCGGATTGAGCGCAATCGTTTGCCGACCTGCTCGTTATACGTTGGCACCTTCTGCCTCTCTCCGGCCCTCACAGAGAGCGCGCATTGAACGCTCTCTGTAGTGACATCATAGTCACGTGATCAGCCCGCTCGTCGGATTTTCCACGGCAAACCGTCCTCATCCTGCCGCGACGCGCAGGCACTAGTTCGAGAGACTAGTCAGCACCGCTCAACGCTTGCAGTATCAGCGTTGCCGCCACCACGGCGGCCGTCTCCGTCCGCAGGATCCGGGGGCCGAGGCCGACCTCGATCGCTCCCGGCGGAAGGTCGTCCGCCCGGAACCCGCCCTCCGGCCCGATGCACATCACGACGTCCTCCGCCGCCGTCGCCACTGCCGCCTCCAGTGGCCCGGCCCCCGGCACCGCCACCAGGATCACCGCCCCCGGAAGCTGCTCCACCACCCCGGCGATCGTCGCCGGACCGTCGATCTGGAGCAGGCGGGGCCCCCGCGACTGCTGGAGGGCGGCCACCGCCCAGGCCCGGGACTTCTCGGGACGAGGCGGCCTCCCCTCGCCGAGGCCGGACTCGATCCACGTCAGACGCTCCACCCCCAGCTCCCCGAGTTTCTCGACCACGAAGCGGGCCCGGTCCACCTGGCGGGGAGCCGCCACCGCCATGGTGAGGGCGCGGGACAGCAGTGGGATCTCCTCTTCCTCGCCGCGGTGGATGGCGCCGGCGGTGTACCTGCCTTCGCCGACGATGCCGTCGCCGTCGGTGTACGAGACAGGTGCCCCCGGCTCGAGCCGGAGCACCCGTTCCAGATGGCGCCGCTCCCGCTCGTCGACCGCCAGGGCATCGTCCGCCCACGGCCGTGGCACGTAGACGTGGGGGACGTGTCCCACCTCAGCCGCTCCGCCGCTTGCGGCGGCGGCGCCCTTCGGCCGGCTCCTCGCCGAGGAGGTCCGCCAGCGACCGCAGCAGCGCCTCCTCCTCGTCGCTCAGATCCTCCGGGGTACGCACCTCGACCTCGACGAGCAGGTCACCGTGTCCCCGCCGGCGCAGCCGCGGCATGCCCTGGCGTGGCAGGCGGAACACCGTCCCCGACTGGGTTCCCCGCGGGATGTCGATCTCGGTCTCGTCACCGTCGACGAGAGGAATCATCCGTTTCGTCCCCAGTGCCGCCTCGGCCATGCCCAGCACGACGTGGTGGCGCAGATCGTCGCCGACCCGGTCGAACCGGTCGTCCGTCACGACGTGCACCTGGACGTAGAGATCCCCCGGAGGGCCGGCGCGGTCGCCGGCACCGCCCCGCCCGGAGAGGCGAAGGCGGGTCCCGTCGTCGACCCCGGCCGGGATCTCCACGGTCAACTCCCGCTCGGCTTCGACCCGGCCGCCGCCCCGGCACTCGGGACAGGGTTCCTCGATGATCTCCCCCCGCCCCCGGCACACGCTGCAGTCGGTGACGGTCATCACCGCCCCGAGGAACGTGTTGCGGCTCGTCTGGACCTGGCCCCGGCCGCCGCAGTGGGAGCAGCGCAGGGGGATCGTCCCCGGCGCCGCCCCGTTCCCGCCACAGACCGGGCACCGTCCCAGGGCAGTGAAACGGATGTCACGGCTCATCCCGGTGGCGGCCTCGGCCAGCGTCAGCTCCAACACCACCCCGACGTCCGGTCCCCGCTGCGGCCCGGTCCGGGTACGGGTCCCGAACCCGAATCCCCCGAAACCCGCCCCGAAGAACTGCTGCAGGATCTCGTCGAGACCGGCGACGCTGCTGAACAGGTCGCCGCCGCTGAACACCTCGCCCCGGTCGTAGCCGGCGCGGCGCTGTGGGTCCGACAGGACCTCGTAGGCCTGGGCGATCTCACGGAAGCGGGCCTCGGCGTTGGGATCACCCGGGTTGGCGTCGGGATGGGTCTCCTGGGCCAGCCGCCGGAACCGCTTCTTGATCTCGTCCTGAGTGGCGTCGCGCGACACGCCGAGAACGTCGTAGTAGTCGGCCATCGTCACCTGCCGAGGCTGTCGCCGAGGCCTTCGCCGACTTCTTCGACGAGGCGGATGGCACGGCGGTAATCCATCCGCATCGGTCCGAGCACACCGACCCGCCCGAGGCCGTGGCCCCCCGCCTCGTAGGTCGTCGAGACCACGGCGAGGTCCTTCTCATCCATGGCCAGCTCGGCGCCGATCCGCACCGTGGTGCCTCCGGTGTTGTCGGAGAGCAGCCGTCGCACCGCCACCTCGGTCTCCAGGATCTCCAGCATGCTGTGCACGTGGGTGAGGTCCTCCCAGAGGGACGCCAGCTGGCTGGTGCCGCCCACGTACATCTCCGAGGTGCTGACCTCGGCCGACTGCAACGCCACCGCCACCGCCCGCACCAGACGCAACCTCCCCTCCGGGATCTCGTGTCCCGGGAGGGCGGCGACCGCCTGCTCCCCCTCGGCCAGGGTCCGGTCCTCGTAGCAGCGCACCAGGATCGCTTCGGCTTCGTCCAGATCGTCGTCGCTCGGGGCGGCGTTGAGTCGGACCACCTCCTGGGTGACGCGACCCGACTTGCCCACCGTCACCGCCAGCAGCACCGGTCCCCCCAGGTGCACCAGATGGAGGCCGCGCACCGCCTCGGCGCCCATGCCCGGTCCGATCACCACTGCCGGATAGTGACTGATCTCCGACAGCAGGCTGGTGGTGTCCTTGAGGAGTCGCCCCAGCTCCTGGTGCACCCCGGTGAAGAACGCTTCGATCCGGGCCCGGGTGGCGCTGCGCAGCCGCAGCGGTGAGCAGTGGTCCACGTAGTAGCGGTAGGCCTGATCGGTGGGTACCCGTCCCGCCGAAGTATGAGGCTGGCGCACGAACCCGTAGGACTCCAGCTTGGCGAGGTCGTTGCGAACCGTAGCGCTCGAGACGTCCAAGCCGCTGCGCTCGAGGATGGCGCGCGAACTCACCGGCTCGCCGGTGCGGATGTACTCCTCGACGAGAGCTTCCAGGACCCGGGATCGTCGCTCGTCCAGCATGGGCCCAAATTTAGCACTCTCGGGGTGAGAGTGATAAGGACCCGGTGCCGCACCGGGCTGGGAGCGCCGGATCACGGCACGACCGGGATCTCCCGCAGCACCGCGTCGGTGAGCAGCGGGCGCACTACCCGCAGCCGCCCGTGGCGCTCCTCGATCACTTCGGCGGCGACCAGCCGCCGTCCGGCGTCGCTGTCGAGGAGGGCGGACCCGGCGGTCCCGGTCTCCGCACCCGCCACCCTCCGCAGCCCGAGGAACAGCCGTTCCTGCTCCCGCGCCGCGGGGGTGAGGCGCTCCCGGCCCGCCTCCGGGAGCTCTCCCCGCTCGACCCGCTCCAGGTACACGTCGAGGCGCCGTACGTTGCGCCGCCGCATCCCGGCCCGGTGGCTGTGGGCCCCCAGCCCGAACCCGAGGTACTCACCCTGGGCCCAGGTGGCGAGGTTGTAGTGGCAGGCGTGCCTGGGCCGCGCCCAGTTCGACACCTCGTAGCGCACCAGCCCGGCCTCCGAGGCGGCCGCCCGCAGGTACTCGTAGGCGTCGGCCTGGCCGTCGGGATCGGGTGCCGGAGCTCCGGCCGCCACCGCCCGTGACAGGGCCGTGCCCCGCTCCACCGTGAGGGCGTAGGCCGAGAGATGCGGCAAGCCGGCGTCGAGGGCCCGCCGCACCGTGGCCGCCCACGACGCCATCGACTCCCCCGAGGTCCCGTAGATCAGGTCGACGTTCACCGTCCGGAACCCGGCCGCTTCCGCCGCGTCGATCGCCGCCTCGGCATCCGCCGGCCTGTGGCGCCGCCCCAGCGCCTCGAGCACCGCCAGGTCGAACGACTGGACGCCGAGGGAGACCCGGTTGAAGCCGGCGGCGGCGACCGCAGTGGCGGTGGGCGGGGTCCAGTCCTCCGGGTTGGCCTCGAGGCTCACCTCGGCCCCCTCCGCCAGCCCGAAACGGTCCCGCAGGGCGGCGACGACACGTCCCAGGTCCGCTGCGGGAAGCCGCGAAGGGGTGCCGCCACCGAAGTCGATCGCATCGAGGGGACCCCACTCGCCGGCCATCTCGATCTCGGCAAGCACCGCGTCCACGTAGCGCCCGAAGCGGTCCGGGGCCCCGCCCTCCTCCGGGGTGACGACCGCGAAGTCGCAGTAGGGGCAACGCCGGTGGCAGAACGGGACGTGGACGTAGGCGCACCGCCAGGACCGTGCCGCGTCGGCCAGCTCCGGGGCGTCGGGGCTCGCCACGCCGCGGACCGTCACGCCGGAGTGGCTCACTCGTCGATCCGCAGCGCCGAGATGAAGGCCTCCTGCGGCACCTCGACCTGCCCCACCATCTTCATGCGCTTCTTGCCCTCCTTCTGGCGCTCCAGCAGCTTGCGCTTGCGGGTGATGTCACCCCCGTAGCATTTCGCCAGCACGTCCTTGCGCTTCGCCTTGATCGTCTCTCGGGCGATGACGCGGCCCCCGATGGCAGCCTGGATCGGCACGTCGAAGAGCTGGCGCGGGATCAACTCCCGCAGCCGCTCCACCATCGCCTTGCCTCGCCGGTAGGCCCGGTCGGTGTGCACGATCGAGGAGAAGGCGTCCACCGGCACGCCGTTGAGCAGGATGTCGAGACGCACCAGGTCGGAGCGCCGGTAGTCGCCGGGTTCGTAGTCCAGCGAGGCGTAGCCGCGGGTGCGGGACTTGAGCTGGTCGAAGAAGTCGAACACGACTTCGGCGAGCGGGATGCGGTAGTGCAGCTCGACCCGCTCCGGGGTCAGGTAGGTCATCTCGCCCATCTCGCCGCGCCGCTGCCGCACCAGCTCCATCACCGTGCCGACGTACTCGCTCGGGGTGATGATCATCACCTTCACCACCGGCTCCGAGATGGAGGCCACGACCGCCGTGTCGGGGAGGTCCTGCGGGGAGCGCACCGCCACCTCGGTGCCGTCGGTGAGATGCGCCCGGTACTCCACCGAAGGAGCGGTGGCCACCAGGTCCAGGTCGTACTCCCGTTCCAGGCGCTCCCGCACGATCTCCATGTGGAGCAGGCCGAGGAACCCGCAGCGGAAGCCGAACCCGAGTGCTCGGGACGTCTCCGGCTGGTACACCAGTGAGGCGTCGTTGAGGCGGAGCTTGTCGAGCGCCTCCCGGAGACGCTCGAAGTCGTCACCGTCGGTGGGGAACAGCCCCGAGTAGACCATCGGCTTCGGCTCCCGGTACCCGGTGAGAGGCCAGGGAGCGGGCCGGGCCGTGGTCGTCACCGTATCGCCGACCCGCACCAGGTCGATCTCCTTGATCCCGGTGATGAGGTACCCGACCTCGCCGGGCCCGAGAGCCGCCACCGCCTCAGGCGCCGGGCGGCGCACCCCCACCTCGTCGGCTTCGGCCTGGAATCCGGTTGCCATGAACCGCACCCCCTCGCCCGATCGCAGCACCCCGTCGACGATCCGCACGTGGCAGACGACACCGCGGTAGCTGTCGTAGTACGAGTCGAACACCAGCGCCCGGGTCGGCCCGGCGGCGTCCCCTCCGGGAGCCGGGAGGCGGGCGACGATGGCCTCGAGGAGATCGTCGACTCCCTCGCCGGTCTTGGCGGAGACCCGGATCACCTCCGCGGGCTTCCCTCCCAGGATCCCGAGCATCTCGGCCACGACCCGCTCCGGGTCGGAGGCGGGAAGGTCGATCTTGTTGAGCACCGGGATCACCTCCAGCCCTGCTTCGATCGCCAGGTAGGCGTTGGCGAGGGTCTGGGCCTCGACGCCCTGGGAGGCGTCGACCAGCAGCAGCGCTCCCTCACACGCCTCGAGGGAGCGTGACACCTCGTAGGAGAAGTCGACGTGGCCCGGGGTGTCGATCAGGTTGAGCACGTAGTCGGCGCCATCCATGGCGCGGTAGTGGAGCCGGACCGCGTTGGCCTTGATGGTGATACCCCGCTCCCGTTCCAGGTCCATCGTGTCGAGCACCTGGTCGCGCATGTCGCGGGAGGCCACCGCCCCGGTTCGCTCCAGGAGCCGGTCCGCCAGGGTCGACTTGCCGTGGTCGATGTGGGCGATGATGGAGAAGTTGCGGATGCGCGCGTGATCGGTCATGGCCGCCTGGGGAGGGTCTAGCATTGTACCTCCGGACGGTGGCTGCTATCGTGCCGCCGTTCCACACCGACCTCACGGGGCACTGCCGCATGGCCAACATCACCTCTCAGATCAAGCGCAATCGCCAGAACGAGACGCGCCATCTCCGCAACAAGGCATACCGGTCCGAGTTGAAGACCCGGGCACGACGCGCCGTGGAAGCGGCTCAGGCGGGCGATGCCGACGCCGCCTTGACCGCCCTCGTTGCTGCCCAGCAGCACTTCGACAAAGCTGTCACCAGGGGGATCATCCACAAGAACACCGCGGCGCGCCGCAAGGCCCGCCTCAACGAACAGGTGCGCGGGCTCCTCGGCTGAGCCTCCGCAACTCCACCATGAACGATTCCGACAAGACCTGGCTGACCCCTGCCGCTCTCGCCAAGCTCCAGGAGGAGTACGAGCACCTCACCGACGAGGGGCGGCGGATTATCGAAGAGCGCATCGCCGAGGCGCGCTCCCACGGCGACCTGCGGGAGAACGCCGAGTACGACGTCGCCAAGAACGACCAGGGCTTGATGGAGGCCCGGATCCGCCAGCTCAAGCACATCCTCGAGAACGCCGAGGTGCGTGAGATCCGCGATTCGGGAGCGGTCGAGGTCGGGTCGCTGGTCACCGTCGTCGACGAGGACGGTGACGAGTTGGAGTACTTCGTCGCACCGTCGGAGAACAAGGTACCCGGCCTGCTTCTCGCCTCCCCCGACAGCCCGGTCGGCAAGGCGCTGCTCGGCGCCAAGCCCGACGACGAGGTCTCCTACCAGGCCCCGGGCGGGATGTTCACCCTGCGGGTCCGGTCGGTCCGCCCCTTCGCGGGCTGAGCGGGCCACACGTCCCCGGTCGTTCCGTCAGCGGCGCCGCCCCCCGTACCAGCGGCAGAGGGCGACGGTGAGCCGTTCCAGGGTGACTCGATGGGTCGTCTCGGGAGCGATCTTCATCTGGAGGTCGGCCCGGGCGAGGGCACCCAACGCCAACCGCAGGTCGGAACCCCGGGTCCGGGTACGCTGCTTCCACACCTTTTCTGCGGCGTATCCTCGCGACCCACCGGCCCGATCGAGGTAGGTCTCGTAGTCGGGTGCCGACGCCGCCACACAGCGCCGCCGTAGGTCGCTCTGGAGGTAGCCGAGAAGCTGCAGCGGATGGCCGTACTCGAGGAAGTCGCTGAGCCGGCGCAGCGCCTCGCCCTGGTCCCCCGCCGCCACCGCGTCGGCGTAGTACCACATCGGCTCGTCGGGCCGGCTCTTGAAACGGTCCCGCACCATGTCGACCCCGACCCGGTCACCCTGAATGGCGAGCTGGTCGAGGGCGCGGCCCAGCGCCGCCACGTCGGATCCGAAGCGCTGGATGAGCAGCGTCACCGCGTCACCGTCGACGGAGAGACCACGTTCCCGGGCGGCCCCGATGAGCCACTGGGCGGCGTCCCTCTCGCTCACCCTCCCCACCTTGACGGTCTCCCCCACCTTCTTCAGGGTGGCACCGAGGGGGGCCGGGATGGCGCCGGCCGCCACGAAGACCGCCGCCACTGATCCGCCGCTGGCGAGCTGCACCAGCTCCGCCACCACCTCCGCCTCCGCCTTGAGCAAGGCCTGGGCGTCCACCACCAGCAGCCCACTCACTCCGCCGAAGAGCGACCCGCTCTGGAGCGCCGGCACGATCTGTTGCACCGGGGCCCGCAGCCCCGAATCGGAGGCCTCCTCACCCGACCCCTTGCCGGGAACGTCGACCCGCACCACCGACTCGGCCCCGAGCTGTTCGAGAGCGGCGTGGGCTCTGTCCAGCATGAGTTCCCGCTCTCCGGGACCGGCGTCGGCGGGCCCGGCGACGGTGACGATGGGCTTCACGACGCCGAGCGTAGCCCGCGGGTGTGTCCCCGACCGCGCCCTGCCGGGCTCACGGAAGCGGGATCGAGACGTCGCCGTCCACCAGGGTGAGATGCACCTCCACCCCGAGCCGGGCGAGCAGCTCCAGGATCTCCGGCGCCGGGTGCCCGTAGGTGTTCTCCCCCACGCTGATGACGGCCACCTCCCCCACGGTGCGCTCGATCCAGCCGGGGTCGCTGGTGGCCGACCCGTGGTGGGGGACGAGCAGGACGTCGGCCCGCCGCTCCGGCAGCTCCTCCTGGGCGACGGCGCCGGCATCGCCCGGGAGCAGGATCCGGTGGCCGTTCGCCGTCACCCACAGCACCACCGATCCGTCGTTGTCGGCGGCGTAGCGGCGGCGCGGCCCGAGCGTCTCCAAGGTGAAGGCCCCGACCGTGGCGACGACACCGTCGCGAACCCGCTCCACCGGCACGCCGCCGGCGACCGCCTCGGCCGTGAGGGTGGCGAGCAGGTCACCGCCGTCGGGATGATCGGGGGCCCAGATGCGGTCCACCCCAACGGCCCCGGTGAGGCCCTCCAGCCCGCCGACATGGTCAACGTCGCCGTGGGTCGCCACCACCAGGGAGAGGCGCCCGATCCCGTAGCGGGCGAGGGCGTCGAGCAGCACCACCGGCTCCCGCCCGCCGTCGATGAGCACCGCTGCCCCGCTCGGGTCGCGCAGCAGCACCCCGTCGCCCTGCCCGACGTCGATGAACGTCACCGTCGGTACCGCCGGCGGCTGTGGCGGCCGGGCCGCCGCCACGAGCAGCACCGCGGCGACGATCAGCACGACCGGTCGCAGCGACCGGTGCCGGAGGGCGGCGACCCCGACGGCGAGGGCGGCGACCCCGAAGACGTCGAGCTGGGGCCAACCGGCGGCGGCCCGCGCCACCGCCAGCACACCCCCGGCGGTGCGGGCGGCCACCCGCACCGGCAGGTCCCACCCGGCTGCGACCCCGATGCCGCCGAGCGAGGTCGCCGCCGTCACCAGCGGCGCCGCCAGCAGGTTGGCGACCGGCGCCAGCAGCGGCACCGAACCGAACGTGACGAGCAGCAGCGGCACCACCGCCGCCTGGGCCGAGATCGTGGCCCCCAGGATGGTCCACAGCCAGCGGGGCGATCGTCCGGCAAAGAGGCGACCCGCCCCCACCAGCACCCCGGCGGTGGCCGCCACCGAGAGCTGGAACCCGACGTCGCCGGCGAGATCACCCGCCGTCACCAGCAACAGCGTCACCGCCCCACCGAGGGCGGTCCAGGCGTCGACCGGGATCCCCACGACACGGCCGGCGAGGACCAACCCGGCCATCGTCGCCGCCCGCACCACCGACGACTCCCATCGGGTGAGGACGACGAAGACGGCGAGAGCGCCGAGGCCGAGCGACGCCCGCAGCCGGGGCCCGAGCCGGAGCGGCGCCACCACCAGCCACCAGGCGCCGAGGAAGAGGGCGACGTTGCTGCCCGATACCGCCACGAAATGGGAGAGGCCGGCCCGCCGCAGCGCCCGCACGTCCGGTTCGGGGAGCTGGGAGACATCGCCGACGAGGAACCCGGCGAGGAGGGCGGTGGCCGGGTCCCGCTCACCCGGCACCATGGTGTGGACCCGAGCCCGCAGGGCGTTCCCCGCCCGGAACCACGGCGTGCCGTCATTCCCGACCCGGGTGACGGTCTTGGCTTGGATGGTCCCCGCCACCGGGTCTCCACGCACCCATCCCGCCACCTCCCGGAGCCGCCCGGTGACGACCACCTCGTCTCCCGCCATCACCGCCACCGGCTCGGTCGTCACCACCGCGAGCGCCGGACCGCCCCATGGCCGGCGGGCTCCGTCCTCCACGACCGCGGTGGGCACCATGATGAAGCGCTCGGCGTTGCCACCCCACGGCATCGGGTCGGAGCGTGCCCGCCCCGCCACCGTGAGCACCCCGGAGGGGAGGTCCGCCTCCAGGGTCGCCGCAATCCGGCCGGCGGCCAGCATCCCGGAGGCCGCGCCCGCGACGAGGGCGCCGGCCGCCAGGATCGGGACTGCCCGCCGCCGCAGCGCCACCGCCAGCAGGGCGGCCCCGCCGGCCGCCACCGCCGGCCATCGGACCCGCAGCCCACCGAGGGCGCCGAACCAGGTCGCGGCCGCCACCCCTGTCAGAAGCCGGCCCGGACCGTGAGGCCATCGCACCTCAGGGGACGATCACGGCGTCCCGCAGCGCCGCCAGCTTCCCTTCCCCGATGCCGGGCACGTCGAGCAGGTCGTCGACGGCGGCGAAGGGGCCGTGCTCCTCCCGGTAGGCGTGAATCCGGCCGGCGAGCACCGGCCCCACCCCGGGGAGCTGCTCCAGCTCGGAGGGGGTGGCCTGGTTGATGCGAACCTTGCCGTCCTCGACGGCGCCGCCGCCCACCGCACCCCCGGTGCCGTCTCGGGACGGCACCACGATCTGCTCGCCGTCGTGCACCGGCGCCGCCAGGTTGAGACCGGTGAGGTCGGCCGTCCGGGAGGCACCCCCGGCCGCCGCCACCGCGTCGGCGACCCGGGCTTCCGCCGCGACCTCGACCAGCCCGGGTACCCGCACCGCCCCCGCCACGTGCACCGTGATCGACCCACCCGCCGTCGTCCCGACCGGGCCCGGTGTCAGCAGCGGCGCCGGCTCGGGGCGATCCAGCCCGAACCAGATGCCGCCGGCGGCGACGGCGGCCACCAGGGCGCCGATGCCGAGCCAGGTACGCCACGAGGCGTCGATGGGGACCACCTCCCCCGCCCATCGGGGCCGCGCCCGGCTCCGCCCCCACATCTAGCAGCCGGGAAGGGCCGGGAGAAGGGTGCCGTCAGAATCGGAGCACGCCCTGCAGCTCGTCGAGGCGCTCGATGATCTGATCGCCGTAGAGCAACCCGATGACGGCGATCAGGTTCACCCCGGCGTGGGTAAAGATCGGGAGGCTGAGGTCGCCGGTTCGCAGCGCCTGGTACCCGAGCGCGATGCCGATCACGATGAGGCCCGGGACCACGAAGATGGCGTTGGGGTCAGCGAGATGGACCGCGGCGAACACCACCGCGCTGATCAGCACCGCCGGGGTGCGCCCCAGGCTGCGGCGAAGCCGGGAAAGCAGCATGCCGCGGAAGATCATCTCCTCCACGACGGGGGCGAGCACGACCACGATGAGGATCACCAGGATGGCGTCGACCGCCCCCTTGGCCTCGCCGGCGATCTGGGTCACCTGCTGCTCGGGCGGGTTGTCGAGGTCGAGCACCAGTTGCAGCGGTAGCAGCACCGCGTAGACCACGAGGAACTGGAGGCCGACGCCGGCGAGCAGGCCCCAGGCGTCCCGCAGCCGGAGCGCCACGCCGAAGTCCGCTGCGAGCCGCCCGGTGCCGCGGCTGCGGGAGAGGAACGCCATCAGGGCGAGCTGCACCACCCCCTGGGCCGTCGAGCTCACCACCAACTCGGTGACGCCGCCCGGCTCCGCCTCGACCCGGTAGAGCACGGCGAGGGCGACCACGGCGCCCACCAGGCCGGAGAGGAAGACACCGACGGCATCGGTGACCGACCACGACGCCTCCGGCAGGTAGCGACGATCGGTCCCAGCGCGGTGCTCGATCATCGCGGGCCGCCGAAGGGGACCAGGGTGGCGGCGTCGCGGGCCTCCACCTCAAGCCGGATCTCACGATAGGCGTCCCAGTGCCCCCGGCGCCGGAACCGCCCCCGCAGGTAGTCGCCGAGGTAGCGGGTGGTGTAGCGCAGGACCCCGAGGCGGCGCCACTGCTCGGCATGCATCAGCTCGTGCACGACGAGGCGGCCCCACCGGTCCGGCTCGGATCCGGCTCGGAAGTGGTCCATCACCGCCGGCTGGACGTAGATGGCGTTGGGCAGGGTCATGGCGCCGATGCCCTTGAACCACAGCTTGCGGAACCACCGGCCGGCCACCTTCACCTTCACCGCCGCTGGGTCGACGTGGGGCATGAGCCCGGCGACGGCGTCGAGGTCGGCGCCGGCGGCGACGAGCAGGTCGAGGGCGGGTGCCTGGTCGGTCATGGGATCCGAAGGCTACCGATGGCCGGTTCCCAACGGTACGCCGCGGCCCCGCCGGCGCCTCCTACCATGGCGGGCTCACCGACCCGGCCATCCGTGAGGGCTGACATGGCAAGCGCGTACGACCATCGAGAGATCGAGCCGCGGTGGCAGGCCGCCTGGGAGCAACAGGGCCTCTATCGCGCCCGGGTCGACTGGGATCGCCCCAAGCACTACGCCCTCACCATGCTCCCCTACCCCTCCGGCGACCTCCATATGGGCCACTGGTATGCGATGACGCCGGCCGACACCCGGGCCCGCGTGATGCGGATGAAGGGCTACAACGTGCTGTTCCCGATCGGGTTCGATGCCTTCGGCCTCCCCGCCGAGAACGCCGCGGTGCAGCGCAACATCCACCCCGCCAAGTGGACGTACCAGAACATCGAGCAGATGCGGCGCCAGATCCGGTCGATGGGCACCATGTTCGACTGGGAACGGGAAGCGGTGAGCTGCGATCCGTCCTACTACCACTGGACGGAGTGGTTCTTCTCCCATCTGTACCGGGCCGGGATCGCCTACCGAGGCAAGGCGATCGTGAACTGGTCGCCGACCCTGCAGACGGTGCTCGCCAACGAGCAGGTGATCGACGGCAAGGACGAGCGCACCGGCCAACCGGTGGTGCAGCGGCTGATGGAGCAGTGGTTCTTCGCCATCACCCGCTACGCCGACGAGTTGCTCGACTTCGAGGGCATCGACTGGCCGGAGGCGATCAAGACGATGCAGACCAACTGGATCGGCCGCTCCGAAGGCGCCGAGGTGACCTTCCCCACCGAGACCGGGGACGAGATCGTCGTGTTCACCACCCGTCCCGACACGCTGTGGGGCGCCACCTTCATGGTGCTGGCGCCCGAGCATCCCCTGGTCGACACCCTGACCTCGCCCGAGCAGCGGGCCGCGGTCGACGCCTACCGGGAGCAGGCGGCCCGCCACACCGAGTTGGAGCGGATGGAGACCGAACGGGACAAGACGGGGGTGTTCACCGGCGGATACGCCGTCAACCCGGTCAACGGCGCCCGCATCCCGGTGTGGATCGCCGACTACGTGCTGCTGTCGTACGGCACCGGGGCGATCATGGCGGTGCCGGCCCACGACGAGCGGGACTTCGCCTTCGCTCGACAATTCGGGCTGGAGATCGTGCCCGTGATCCGGCCGCCGGACACTCCTCCTCTCGTGTCGGAGGAGATGGACGAGTCATACGTCGGACCGGGGGTGATGGTCAGCAGCGGCCCGATCGACGGGGTCGAGACCACCGACGCCAAGGGACGGGCCAATCCGTCGATCGCCGCCACCATCGACTGGCTGGAGCAGCGGGGCGCCGGGAAAGAGTCGGTCAACTACCGGCTGCGGGACTGGCTGATCTCCCGCCAACGCTACTGGGGGGCGCCGATCCCGATGATCCACTGCGAGGACGGGCGAATCGAGCCGGTGCCGGACGATGCCCTGCCGGTGGTGCTGCCGGAGGACGTGGCATTCGAGGGCCGCAGCCCGCTCGTCACCCACGAGCCGTTCCTGAACACCGTCGACTCCGCCGGCCACCCGGCACGGCGGGAGACCGACACGATGGACACGTTCATGTGCTCGTCGTGGTACTGGTTCCGCTACCTGTCGCCCGGCTACGACAAGGCGCCGTTCGATCCCGAGGAGGCCGCCTACTGGTTGCCGGTCGACATCTACACCGGCGGCGCCGAGCACGCCGTGATGCACCTGCTCTACGCCCGCTTCTTCGTCAAGGCGATGCGGGACATGGGGGTGTTTGCCGCCACCGAAGAAACGATGCAGGCCCATGGGCGGGATCCGGACGCCTTGTTCTCGGAGCCGTTCCTGATGCTGCGCAACCAGGGCCAGATCCTCGGTGAGGAGCATCCCGGAGACCGGGTCGTGGTCGAAGGGAGCCGGGACGACGGGCATGTGGTTGCCACCTCGGTGCGGGTGGACACGGCGGCCGCCGGCGACGCCGGCCTGGTGGTGGGCGAGCTGATGCGGCGCACCGAGAACGTGCTGCAGGTCGAGACCGTGGACGGTCGGGTGACGGTCGAGGTCCCGGAGTCCGCGATGGTGGAGATCCCCGCCATCGTCGGGATCAATGATGTCAACCAGCTCCGCCACCATCTCGACGTGCAGCGCATGTCGAAGTCACGGGGCAACGTGGTGAACCCCGACGAGCTGGTACGGCAGTACGGGGCGGACACGGTGCGTACCTACCTCATGTTCGCCTTCGAGTGGCAGAAGGGCGGCCCGTGGGACAGCCGCGGCATCATCGGCGCCCGCCGCTTCATCGAGGACGTCTGGAAGCTGGGCACGGCCGGCTACGAGGCGAAGGCGATCGATCCGGATGCCGACGCCGCCCTGCGGCGAAGGGTCCACCAGACGATCCAGAAGGTCGATGCCGACATGGTCGACTTGAAGTGGAACACCGCCGTGGCCGCCCTCATGACCCTCCGCAACGACATGCTCGACGCCCTCCGGGCGGGTGTGGTGGAGCCGGCGTCTTGGGACGAGGCCGTCTCGGTGCTGCTGAGGTTGCTGGCTCCGATCGCCCCCCACGTCACCGAGGAGCTGTGGCATGGGCTCGGCCACGACGATTCGGTGCACCTGCAGTCGTGGCCCGAGGCCGATGCGGACGTGGCCCGGGAGGACACCGTCACGATGGTGATCCAGGTGAACGGCAAGGTGCGTGACCGGGTCGAGGTGGCGGCGGACGTGTCCGAAGACGCTGCCGTGGAGGCGGCGCTCGGCGCCGAGCGCATCCAGTCGTGGTTGGAGCAGGGCGAGGTCCGCAAGGTGATCGCCCGGCCCCCCAAGCTGGTCAACATCGTCGTCGGCTGACCTCGGCGCGGTCAGCGCCGACCCTGCCCCCACTCTTCGTGTTCGGCTCTGACACTTTCTGTGTTCAGGTCGCCCCTTTCCTGCCGATGGAAGGGGGGTGAGACCGCGGGATCGGATGCTCGGAAGGGGCAGCGCACCCGCATAGCCGTACCACGGGAGCAAAGCGCCGATGACACCTCTCGCCGCCTCAATGCTGGCGCTGATCCTCTTGGCGCCGCCGGGGCTGGATCTGCCGGATCGCGGAGAGCCGCTCACCAGTACCGCCTACGCCGAGGATCTGATCGACGCCGGCTACAGCAACGGCCGGCTCCCTGCCGAGGCGCTCGTCGAGGTGCCGACCAGCCAGAAGCAGTGCCTGGTCGAGCAGGAAGCGGCCGAGGCGTGGGAGGCCCTGCTGGTACATGCCGCCCACGACGGCATCGTCATCGAGGCCGGATGGTGCTACCGGAGCCTGGCCGCCCAGTGCCGCACCTACGTCCGCAACTGCGGATCGCTCAGCGCCCCCAAGAGCGAGTGCGTCAACCCGACGGCGCGGCCCGGGAACTCCAACCACGGCTGGGGACGGGCGATCGACATCACCACCTACCGGGGACGACTCCTCACCTGCCGCAGCTCCGCCTTCCGCTGGTTGCAGGAGAACGCTCACCTCTACGGATGGGTCCATCCGGCCTGGGCCGGTTGCGGCCGACCCCTGGAGGAAGCGTGGCACTGGGAGTGGGGCGGCACCGCCGAGATGCAGCGGGCGGTCTCGAACTTCACCACCACGCGCTGAGACACGCATCGTCCGCGCCTGGGAAGGGCTCGAGCGATAGGAAGCGACCCATCAGAGATGGTCGGCCTTGTGTCACCTACCGCACCTCGGCAACCCAAGACTGGTTCCGAGCGCCACGGCGTGGCGCCGACGAGTAATCTGCCCGAGCTTGCAGCCTGCGACAAGGGAAGTGACATGCGCTCTGTCCTCATGAAGCTCGTCGTTCTGACGCTCGCCCTGGCGGCGACGGTCCGCCTGATGCCCGGCCTCGATTTCGAGGGCTCGTTCTGGGCACTGGTGGCGATCGCGCTCATCTTCGGCGTCATCAATGCAGTGCTCCGCCCCGTCGTCAAGATCCTGGCCCTCCCAGTGATCATCCTCACCCTCGGCATCGGCGCCCTGTTCGTCAACGGCCTGCTCTTCTGGGTCGTCGTTTGGCTGGCGGCGCCGGAGCGCCTCGACCTCGGCCTCACCTCGAACGGCTTCTGGCCGGCCTTCTTCGGCGCCATCGTCATGGGCATCATCACCTGGGCGCTCGGCACCTTCCTCGACCGGGACTGAGCCAAACCGTAACAACGCCGCCGGCAACGAAAGGCGTCGGATCGCACGACCAACCCGAAGCGGCACCCGTGCGGCTCGTAGACGCGGTTGTGCTCATCGGCCTCAAGAGCGGCCACCTCGGCTGCCAGGGCGCGCTTGTCGTCAAGCCGTGATGCGGCTCCAAGCAGTGCCGCCCGAATCGCCTCGGAGCGGGCCATACCGGTTGCTTCGAGACTGCGTGAGCCACGGCACGGTTGTATCACGATCCGTCACACAGGGGAAAGGAATGCCCCGACCGTCCGCCGCAGGCGGGCCAAACGAAAAGGCACCGCATCCCGCGACACGGTGCCGGGTGGAGCTGACGGGAATTGAACCCGTGACCTCTTGCATGCCATGCAAGCGCTCTGCCGAACTGAGCTACAGCCCCGTGGACCGAC